>CAYZTM010000034.1:0-44372 GCA_964481425.1 uncultured Flavipsychrobacter sp. | reverse complement strand
TGGTGGCATTGGTGACCGTAGCCGTGAAGGTCACGCTTTGGTTCTGTGCGATCGCTGTGCCGGGATTGGCCGTTATCGTTACCTGCGGTATCGTCACCGGCAGTATGGTCAGCGTATGCGTAGCGCTTGTTACACTGTCGGGACTGGCACATACTGCGCTGCTGACCAGCACGCATTTTATGGTATGCCCGCTCACCTGCTGCGGCACATAGGTTGGGCTGTTGCTGCCCACGGGCAGGTTGTTCTCATACCAGTGGTACACCGGGTTGGGCCCGCCATTGCTGATGGTGGCCGTATAGGTGGCCACCAGTTCCTGGCATATGGTATCGCCCAGGTCCGAGGCTATGCTTATGGTGGGGGTCACCGTATCGGTCACGTACATGGTGATGACATTGCTGGTATCGGTGGGGTACACATTGCAGGCAGCGCTGCCGGTCAGCACACACTTTATCTCATCGCCTGTACCCAGGCCGCCTGCAGCCACCACCCAGGTATCGCTGTTGCTGCCCACGGCCACATTGTTTTTGAACCACTGGTAGCCCGGTGTAGGCCCGCCATTGGTGATGGTGGCCGTAAAGGTCAGGGCTTCATTGCTGCACACACTGTCGTTGGGGCTTACCGTGATGGTGATGCCCGGTGTCACGCAGTCATTGATGCAATTGAACGTATTCTTGTCAAGGGTGGAACCATCGCCCAGTTGGCCGTGGTCATTCCTTCCGGCCAGGCATATCAGGCTGCGGGTGTCTTTGATAATGCCCGTATGATAGGCCTCCGGCCCGCTGAAGATGTGTACGATGGCGGGCTGGCTCACCTGTTGTGGGGTGTTGTAATTGGTGTTATTGCCCAGTCCCAGCTGCCCGTAGCCATTGTCGCCCCAGCTCCATATGCTGCCATCGGCGCGGTAGGCAATGCTGTGCTCTGCCCCTGTATTGATGGCCACCCAGTTGCTGCCGCTTACCTGCTGCGGTGTGTTGTAGTTGCTGTTATTGCCCAGGCCCAGCTGTCCTGCGGTGTTCTGTCCCCATGCCCACAGGCTGCCGTCGGCCTTCAGGGCCATGCTGTGGTTGGCCCCTGCGCTTATGGCCGTCCAGTCGTGGTCGTTGCCTATTTGCACGGGTGCATCCTGCAGGGTATTGTTGCCGGTGCCCAGTTGCCCGTATATGTTCAGCCCCCATGCCCATAGGGTGCCATCGGCCTTCAGGCCCAGGCTATGCCCTTCACCGGCGGCTATGGCGATCCAGGTGCTGTCCTGTCCCACCTGGGTGGGAGCGTTTTGGTTGGTATAGTTGCCCGTGCCCAGCTGGCCGGTATTGTTATTGCCCCATGTCCATAAGGTGCCGTCGGCCTTCAGGGCCATGCTGTGTGCATCGCCTGCGGCTATGCTGGCCCAGGTGCCCGCTACCTGCACCGGGCTGTGTTGCTCTGTATTGTTGCCGGTGCCCAGTTGCCCGCTACTGTTGCTGCCCCATGCCCATATGCTGCCATCGCTCTTCATGGCCAGGCTGTGTGCTGTTCCGGCCATCACGGCCACCCATGCAGTATCGCTGCCCATCTGCCCCAGCTGGTGCTGCTCGGTGGTAGTGCCCAGCCCCAGTTGTCCGTGGTCGTTGGCGCCCGATACCCACAGCGTACCATCGCTGTAGAGGGCAAGTGTATGGCTGCCGCCTGTGGCCCCGCTGATCCACTCCCGGGCAGGCGTGCTGGTAGCCGTGAAGGTGTCCAGCCCGTTCCAGTTGGCATAGCCCAGGCCCATCTGGCCATAGTCGTTCAGGCCTGTTGCCCAGAGGTTACCCCCGGTCTTTATGGCATAGGTTTTAAAATTGGCGCTGATGCTCACCCAGTCATTGCTGCTGTCCACCAGTACCCGGTTCACCCGGTAGCCGCTGTCATCATTACCGATCCCTAGCGCACCATCATCTGCCCCCCATCCCCATAGGTTCCCCTTATCTTTCAGGGCCACGCTGTTGTTGCCACATTCTATCCATACCCAGTCGTGCTCATTGCCAACAGCTACAGGGCTTAGGCGCCGGGCCGTATCGCCAAGTCCCAGCCCTCCCAAATGATTATCACCCCATGCCCATAGGCTGCCATCGGCCTGCAGGCCAAGTAAGGTTGAGCCATCACTGGGAGACGTTAGCTGCATCCATCGGTAGCTGCTGCCCACCTGGGTGGGTATATGCCGCTCCAGGGTATCGCCCAGTCCCAGCACACCGTTCACATTTTCCCCCCATGCCCATAGGCTGCCATCGGCCTTCAGCGCCCAGCTGCAATACAAGGCAGAGCCAATGGCCACCCAGTTGTGCTCATTGCCCACCTGTGTGGGCACATGCCGGTTCACGGTATCGCCCAGGCCCAGTTCGCCCCATTGGTTCTTGCCCCATGCCCAGAGGCTGCCATCGGCTTTCAGCCCCAGCGACGATTTGCCTCCTGCGGATATCTTTACCCAGTTGTGGTCGTTGCCTACCTGCACGGGCAGGGTTTGCGTGGTAGTGTTACCGATGCCCAGTTGCCCGCAGTCGTTATAACCCCATGCCCAAAGGCTACCGTCGGAGCGAAGGGCCAGCGTATGTTCCCAGGTACTCATAGATACATTGGTCCAGTTACTATCTTGTCCTATTTGGATCGGCCAATATTGATTAATAAAATTGCCGATGCCCAATTCACCCAGCACATTGGCCCCCCATCCATAGAGTCTGCCATTACGGATTTCAAATACGCTACTTCTTGCACAGTTGATGCGCACATAGTCATTACGGTATTTTACGGCGCTTTTGTTGCGGCTGAAGCTGTGCTGCGCATATACAGATGAAATGCAGGCAAGTAAAAGAGCGATAAGTAAAACAGGTTTTTTCATACAGGCAGGTATTGGTATATAAAAATAAGATAAATGGAAGATAAAAGCAAAACGGCTGGCATAGCCTTAGTACCACTTTCGCACTCCGCTCTCACACTCCGCTCTCCCTTGTGGTGTCGTTCGCGCAGGACAACCCTTCGCACTTCGCTCCCGCACTTCGCTCCCGCACTTCGCACTCTTTCTTCCCCCTTGTGCGGACGCCCCTGTGTATGGCCGAAGGGGGATTTAGGGGGATGTCGTTCGCGCAGGACAACCCTTCGCACCCGCACCCGCACTCTTTCTTCCCCCTTGTGCGGACGCCTCTGCGTATGGCCGAAGGGGGATTTAGGGGGATGTCGGTCGCGCACTCGCACCCGCACTCCGCTCTCCCTTGTGGTGTCGTTCGCCCAATGCCACTCAACTCGTCCTCGTTTGCAAAGAGGATGGAACGGTTCAGCGTTTGCAATGCAAGGATGCTCCACTTTCTATATTCACAATTTCTATTCTATTACAACTTATCCCCAAAACCATCTTTGTTGCATCCCGCTCGTAACTTTGTCGCCAGCCGCACCAAAAGGTGAAGGCAATGCACTATGGACCTTTATCAAACACCAGGCAAACGACAACCGGCTACGCCCCGCTTTTTTACTATTGTGAGAAAGAAATGGGAAAAAATTGGGAAAAAAATGGGAAATTTTTACAAGCTAACTCATTCATTATCAATCAAACCATGGGAAATAAAAAAATCTTGCGCTATGTTTGTTCATTCTTATTTTATTCAAAAATTTAAATATGAAAGTTCTCTGCACAGGAACATTATTACTCGTTAGCATTATGGGCTTTGCACAAAATAAGGCCGACTTCACCGGCAAGTATCCCCATACCAAAACCGTTAAACAGGAAGATGATTTCTTCGGTACCAGGGTCGCCGATCCATACCGCTGGCTCGAGAACGATAACGCTGCCGATACAAAAGCCTGGGTAAAAGCAGAGAACAAGGTCACGCAGCAGTACCTGGCCAAAATACCTTTCCGTACCGCGATCCAAAAGCGCCTTTCGCAGTTGTGGAACTACGAAAAATATTCTGCGCCTTTTAAAGAAGGTGATTATACCTATTTCTATAAGAACGATGGCCTGCAAAACCAGTCTGTGCTCTACAGGCAGAAGGGCGATGGTAAACCCGAGGTCTTCATCGACCCCAACAAGTTCTCGAAGGATGGCACAACCTCCCTCACTGGTGCAGAGTTCACAAAAGATGGTTCCCTCGTTGCCTGTCAGCTATCACAGGGCGGTTCCGACTGGAGCAAGATATTCATACTCAATACCGCTACCAAAGCGCTCGTGGGCGATACCATACTCGATGTTAAGTTCAGCGGCGCCTCATGGTTTCACGATAAAGGATTTTATTATTCCAGTTACGATAAGCCTAAGAGCGGCAGCCAGCTTTCCGGCATGACCGATCACCATAAGCTGTACTACCACCGCATGGGTACTAAGCAAAGCGAGGACGTACTGGTGTTTGGCGGCGAGCGCACACCGCGTCGTTATATCGGCGGCTATGTTACCGAAGACCAGCATTACCTCATCATTACTGCGGCCAATGCTACTTACGGCAACGAATTGTATATAAAAGATCTCTCTAACCCCGATGCACCCATCAGGCCCATTGTAAAAGGCTTTAAGACAGAGCAGGAAGTGGTGTATGCCGAGAAGGGCAGGCTCTACATATCTACCAATATGGATGCACCCAATCGTAAGTTGGTGGTAGTCGATGCTGAAGATCCGCGCCCGGAGAACTGGGAAGACCTCATCCCCGAAAAGAAATACCCGCTTACCATCAGCACCTGTGGCCGCAAGTTCTTTGCCCATTACCTGAAGGATGCCGTATCTAAAGTATATCAGTATAACTTAAAAGGCGAGAAGGAAGCGGTCATCGAATTGCCGGGCCTTGGCACTGCCTCAGGTTTCGATGGTAAACGTACGGAGAAAGAGACCTACTATACCTTTACTTCTTATGTGTACCCGCCTACCATATTTAAATACGATATCGCTACCGGCAAGTCATCATTGTATAAGAAGCCCGAGGTGAATTTCGATCCGGCCGATTATGACAGCAAACAGGTATTCTACATTTCAAAGGATGGTACTAAGATACCCATGATCATCACCATGAAGAAGGGCACGAAGCTGGATGGAAAGAATCCCCTCATGTTGTACGGTTATGGCGGTTTCAATATCAGCCTTACGCCTTCATTCAGCATCAGCAACCTGGTGTTCATGGAGAACGGCGGCATCTATGCCGTACCTAATATCCGCGGTGGTGGTGAGTATGGCGACGAGTGGCACAATGCGGGTATCAAGATGAAAAAACAGAACGTTTTTGATGATTTCATAGCCGCTGCTGAGTATTTGATAAAGAACGATTACACCTCTAAGGACTACCTCGCAATATCCGGTGCTTCTAATGGTGGCTTGCTCGTAGGCGCCTGCATGACCCAACGCCCGGATCTGTACAAAGTATGCTTCCCCTCAGTAGGCGTGCTCGATATGCTGCGCTATCATAAGTTCACCGCCGGCGCAGGCTGGGCTTACGATTATGGTACTGCCGATGATAGCAAAGAGATGTTCAACTATCTATACAAATACTCCCCCGATCATAATGTGCACAAAGGTACCTGCTACCCGGCTACCATGGTCGCCACTGCCGATCATGATGATAGGGTAGTGCCGGCACACTCCTTTAAGTTTGCCGCAGAGTTGCAGGCAGCCCAAAGCTGTAAGCACCCTGTATTGATAAACATAGCACACAATGCAGGTCATGGCGCAGGCAAGCCTACGGACATGCTCATCAGGGAGCAGGCCGATAAATGGGCTTTCATGCTCTGGAACATGGGGCTGGACTACGCGGTGAAGAAATAAAAGGAACTACTTCTTTTTCTTTCCCCCGAACAGCCGCCGGAAGAAACCTTTGGTTGCGTTCTTCTTGTTCTGCTTGTCTTCAAGCGTCTGTTCTATGTTGTCGCTGCGCACTGCCGTCTTCTGCACCGGGTTAAAGATGCACTTCCATACCAGGTTGAAGTAGGATTTATGGATGTCGCGCTTCACGTAGTCGCTCTCGGTGCGCACCGGTTCTCCCTCCATCGGGTTGTCTGTGTAGATCACCAGGTTATTGGTCAGGAAAGAGAGTAGAGGCTTATCGCTTAGCTGTTTGGGATCATCCACGCTTTGGGGGGCAACTTTCAGGTTGTGGTAGCGCATAGTGATTGTGCCGGTGCCATGGTCTTCATTACCGCTCACATGCAGGTCCAGCTTACTTAGTTGCACCGATTTTATTTCCGTAAGGGCCAGCGCTTTGGCCACCGGGTTTATCTGTGCCGCGTCCAGGTCCTTGAGTTCCCCCTCAACAGTAAAGGCCCCCGCAGGGTCGGTAAGCGAGAAGTTGAATGTGGCTGATATCGGGCTGCTCTTCATAAATTGTCCTTTGAGCTTCACGGTACAGTGGCCATCGGCGGCAACACGCTCCGGCAGGTTGCTGACGTTGTTCACGCTCCCGTCTATTCCGTCGAAGTGCAGCACCCCGGCCAGCTTGCTCTTCTCGTTCACCTCGGTATATTGCACATGCCCGTTCTTTATTCCGATGGTGCGGATGTCGAGTTTCAGCTCCATGTTTTCCAATAACTGGTTGGGGTATTTGCCCAGTTTGCTTTGGGTATTCGGTGGCGCCAGCCGGGTGAAGTAGTCCTCGAGTACGGGCCCCTTGAGCTCCACCGATCCCGCTGCCAGCACTTTGTTGTTTACAAAGCCCTTCCAATCCAGGCTGTCAATTTTTATCGCAGGGAACGAGAGGTGGAATAGGTCATGCTGCATGCCCATGATCTTGTAAAACTTTGTTTTGCTGACATTAGGTTCCAGCAAGAAATTATTCAACGAAAGTGCATTGCTGTCCGTAACGAAGTGGATGTTCGTAGCGCTTATGTTGTACAGGAAATGCTCCCTGGTATATCTGATACTGTCGAGGTCTATACGGGCGCTCTTTGCATAGAAGAATCGGCTGCTGTCCCTTGGCTTTTCAATATCGTATTTCCAGTCGTTGAGTACTATGTTGCCGCGGTCTACGTCCAGTTGCATTGTTCCTGTGCTGTCGCTGTGTTGGTAGCTCAGGTGTGGTTGGGTAATGATGATCCGGCCTGCACTCATGGCTTCTACCGTCTTGTGTTTACTTGTGTCAGCAGCGGTATCTGCGGATAGTTTTGCACTGCTGTCAGCCAGTGCTTGTTTGTAGGTCACTTTTACATCAGGCTGCCATATTTTGATGGTCTTACAACTCAGCTGTTTATTGGCTACCATATCTTCCCATAGAAGGCCCCACACCTGCACGCGCGGTATGCTTATGTCGAAGAAGGTTGCTGGCGCTTTGCCATATCTCTTAAGCTCATTTATCCTGTTGGTATCGGCCTGTAGTCGGATACCGGTCACTGTTACCCGATGCGTAAGCAGGTTGATGTAAATATCCTGAACAGATGTGCGGTACACCCCATCGGTAGCATTATAGACCCATACTGGTATATTTTTACGCAGGATGCCCACATAGTGCTTCGAAAACCATATGGCGAAGCCCGCCCCTGCCAATAGCAGGACGAGCAGTACCACAAGGGTAATACGCAATGCCTTATGCTTTTTTGTATGCGCCATATTTAGTTATTTGTAAAATCGTGCCATATAGGAACATCTTTATGGTTTTGAGGTTAATATGATCGCCATAGCATAGGTCATGCTTCAATAAATCGCCTTATCTTGCAGCCGTTTTCAAAGAGATTTTTATGTATCGTACACATACCTGCGGCGAATTGCGTTTAGAGCATGCGGGCACAGAGGTAACCCTGGCCGGCTGGGTACAAACCATTCGCAAATTTGGCAGCATCACATTCACCGACCTGCGCGACCGTTATGGCATCACGCAATTGTATTTCAACGAGGCGCTTAATCCTCGTCTTGATGAGACACCTATTGGCCGGGAATACGTATTGCAGGTAAAGGGTAAGGTAATAGAGCGTACCAACAAGAACCCGAAGATACCCACAGGAGATATAGAGATCGAGGTGAGCGAATTTGCCATTATGAATATTGCCAGTACGCCTCCCTTTACCATAGAAGAAGATACGGATGGTGGCGAGGACCTGCGTATGAAATACCGATACCTCGACCTGCGCAGACCTACGCTGAAGCGCAATCTTGAGTTACGCTATAAGGTGAATCGCTCGGTACGCAACTACCTGGATACACAGGGGTTCTGGGATATAGAAACCCCCTACCTGATAAAATCGACCCCGGAAGGAGCAAGAGATTTTGTCGTGCCCTCGAGGATGAACCCGGGGCAGTTTTATGCATTGCCTCAAAGCCCGCAAACCTTTAAGCAGCTGCTTATGGTCAGCGGTTACGACCGTTATTACCAGATCGTAAAATGCTTTCGCGATGAGGATCTGCGTGCTGACAGGCAGCCCGAATTTACACAGATAGACTGCGAAATGAGCTTTGTAGAGCAAGAGGACATACTGCAAACTTTTGAGGGTATGTTCAAGGCTGTGTTCAAAGATGTGAAAGGTGTGGAGATGAACGGGGCTTTTCCCCGTATGACATGGGAAGATGCCATGTGGCACTATGGTAATGATAAGCCTGACCTGCGTTTTGATATGAAACTGCAAAACCTGAAAGCAGAAGGGAAGGTGCATTGTGATGTATTGAATGATATTGACTTTAAGGTATTCAGCGAAGCAGAGACCATACTGGCCATCTGTGTGCCCAACAGCAGTGAATATACCCGCAAGCAGATAGACGAACTGACCGAATGGGTGAAACGCCCGCAGATAGGTATGAGCGGAGTGGTGAATGTGAAATGCAATACGGATGGCACGTACAAAAGCAGCGTAGATAAGTTCTTTAGTGAAGATAAGCTGAAGGACCTTGCAACATTTTGTGGCGCAACCAATGGCGACCTTATCCTGATACTTGCCGGGGCTGAAGCGCGTACCCGTAAAGCCATGAGCGAGCTACGCCTTGAAATGGGCAACCGCCTGGGCCTTCGCGACCCCGATAATTACAAACCCTTATGGGTACTGGACTTCCCGCTTTTTGAGCATGATGAGGAGGACGGCAGGTGGGCAGCCAAACATCATCCCTTTACCGCACCCAAACCGGAGCAAATACACCTGATGAGCATACCGGAGCGTTTTGGAGAGATAAAGGCCAATGCCTACGATATTGTGCTCAACGGTACGGAAATAGGCGGTGGGTCTATACGTATCTTCCAGCGCGACCTGCAGGAGAAAATGTTCGCCGCCCTGGGTATGGATGAGATGGAGGCCAACGAAAAGTTCGGTTTCCTGCTCGGCGCTTTCGAATATGGTGCACCACCGCATGGGGGCATTGCATTTGGTTTCGACAGGCTTTGTGCTCTGCTTGGCGGACAAGAGACCATTCGCGACTTCATGGCATTCCCGAAGAACAATGCAGGCCGTGATGTAATGCTGGATGCGCCATCTGCCATTGATGATAAGCAAATGGACGAACTGAACCTTAAGAGTACTTTATAATTCTACTCCAAGGCCGAATACCAGTCGCCCGTTGTTGCTAAGATCCAATACAGGCGTCCAGTGATAATAATAGCCAATATTAAAGGTCAGGTAGTACAAGTTCAAGTACCTGTAGCGCAGGAGGTCATTAAGCATCAATCCTGTTTCGTGATAGGCATTGCGGGGCACGGTGAATGACACATACTTGTGCACCTCAGGGTCTTGCATGCTACCCACCAACATGTTATAGCCAATACTGAGGTAGGGGTCACATCCCAATCCTGCTTCTCTTATATCTGCGCGGAAGAGCCGCCAATCGAAGTCGTGTCGCCATATGAGGCTCACGAAGGCATCGCTGTAATAGTCATAGGGGTACATGGTAAGCATACCGCCAAAGGCGTACAGCGATATGTCTTGTCCGTAACGGAAACCATTCCCCGCGAACATCTTACTTAAGGGCAAAGGTTTGTCACTGCGGGATATGCCCCCTTCGAGCAATATATGCTCGAAGCCAATGCGGTTGATATGCTTGTGCCAGGTAACTGCTCCCAATGCCTGCAGGTACTTTGCCTGCTGCGTGCCATAATCAAGCAAGCCGCCGGTAAAGCGCAGGTAACATACAGGGTATTTGGTGCCTGTACGGTAATATATCCCAAATGCAGGAGCGCTCCGCTCAGCATAAGCATAACGCAGTTTCACGGAGCCTTCCCGTGCGGTATAGCTTGTATAATCCGCTCCCTCAGTATGGAATGCATAGGAATATTGAGGGCTGATCTTCTCCCTGTATGCTGCAAATTCACCAGTCCAATAGCCAAATCGTTTTTTCACCACGCCGCCATCGGTCTCTACATTGTCCACCCGGCTCATCAGGTACATGCGCAGGTAATTCTTGTCCAGGTCGCGGTTCAGGTCTATGCGGCCGGGGTCACGCAGGTCCTTATTGTAGAAGAAACGGAATGTAAATTCTTTGTAAGGATCGAAGTACACTTCGGCAAAGCCTCCGTATTTCCAGGCTTTATCCCCGAAGCCGTAACCGAACCAGCCACCCACTGAGCCCCATTTCAATATTTTCTCATTGGTTTGCAAGCCAAGTCCAAGCCTGCTTTTTTCGTATTTGTTATAGCTATAAATGCGCCCCAGCGCCATGTCTACCGGGCCGATCGGAACTTTGCCTTCGGGTAGCTTACTCAGCAGGTGAATGTATTTATCGATATGGGTGGCGCTTACCAGGCTGTCCATAAAGGTATAGGTGCGGGCTTCTTTCTTATCGAGCGCTATTGGGCGCAAGGCCTTCCATAATGAATCACTCAATTCATCTGCATTGTGCTCCAGCTTTACCGTATGCACTTTGTCGAAACGAAAGTCTTTGTCTTTTGTATAGTTAACTGAATCGATAGTAGTACTGCCTTTCATTTCGATGGTATAGGGTATGTCGGTTTTGCCACCCTGCAGCACATAGCGCAGTATATAATTCAGGCTGTTGGGAAACCAGCGCCCATTGGTCTTTTTGTACTGTTGTTCAATGCGAATAGAACGGTTCAGTTGTTTGTCGTAGGCATTGGCAAGCAGGTAGGCTATGGCATAATTATCTGAGTTGATGTAAACACGCCCTTTCAATTCGTCATAGCCCTTTTGCGGGCGAAAACTTAATATCCATAGGGTATCGCTGCCTTGTAATATCTCGTCGTCAAGGTTGAAGTCGTAATGCTGGAAGAAGCCGGGGCTTACGGGATTGTGGTAATCCTTGCCATTTAGGGTAAGGTAATCGTTGTAGGAATGAAAGGGCAGGAAATCGGTTGCAAGGCCCGTGAACATAGATTTTTTGAAACCTGAGAAGCGACTGCCCAGCACTTCTTCCTGCAGGTGCTGTGGCTTTTCCCAGGTCCGGATGCTGTAAGTTTCAGACATGAGCAGGTGCTGGGCATCGAACATGGCTTTCAGCTCTTTGGCATCGGCACTGGTGTCTTTATCGAGCACAGAGTCGGGTACCGAGGCATCAGCCGTCATTTTATAGTACACTTTACACCGGTACCAGTCATATTTGTCAGGATTATTTTGGTCCCGGTGTGCAATAGCGGCATTCAATATGCGGCGCATTTTCTCATAAGGAGGCGTTATAACAACTTCATTAAGTGAACCACTCAGTTGTTTAAGACCAATTACGGCAGCTTTATCTGAAAGCGGCAACGGTATTTTTTTAGGTTCATAGCCCAGGTAGGATATTTCTATATAATCGGCCCCGAAAGCATTTTTAATGTCAAATTTCCCGTCCAGGTCACTTACTGTGCCCTTACCGGTACTGCCTAGTTTTATTGTTGCGAAGGGTAAAACTTGTTTGGTAACAGCGTCAATGACCAGCCCCGACAGGCTTTGCTGGGCATAGGTATCAAAACCGGCCAATAAGGCCAGTAAAAATACCAGGCTACTTATGTGTTTGCGTTTATTCATTTCCGGTGCAGGCTTACCTGTAAAACCGCCATAAATGGCAGAGGACGGCTAAGTTCAGGGTTTCGGCCCAAAGTTTCAATTTTGATATGCCTTATGACTACCGAATTGTGGATTCGGCTGTGGATTAGCGTAACGCATTTTCGAAAATAATATTTTGTATTATTGAGGCTCTTATTATCTTTATACTGCGTAAAAAGTGATTATGAAAAAAGTTTTTCTGGCAGCTATGTTGATTGCTGGTACAAGCATAATGTTTGTGGCATGTAATAACGGTGACTATAATGCAAATCCTGACACAAACAAGGACTATTTAAACCCGTTGAACCCATCTACAGGTGTTACTATACCATTCGGCCGCATACAAGCCGAGATAGACGGTTCATTGCGTATATTCGATTCAGCTACCGGTTGGACCGATTCTATTCCGGGCACTGCCATATTCCAGGGCGTAAAATTTGATAACACGCATACTGCTGAGTTCATCGGGGGCACGTTATCTCCCTGGGCAAATGTGACCGGCAATTATCCTGTAGCGGATAGTGTTGACAATGATGTGTACTATGGTAATATGGATACTACTAACAACACCATATACACTCTTTATAATGGTAAGATAGCACAAGGTGGCAGTGGTGCCGGTAATATCGACGTAAAAGGCACCGAAAGCGGCCGTTTAAGGGGTACATTCTCCGGTACGCTTTTCCGCACATTGCCAACCTTGGATTTCAGTGATGTTAAACAGATTACTAACGGTGAGTTCTACGTACCTAAGCGCTAGCTAATACAACATTGTTCAATATATTTTTCAATGCCTTGCATCAGCAGGGCATTTTTTACTGTATAGTGCAAAAAATGGCCCGGCTATTTTGCCGGGCCATTTAGTATTGAACAGTTTTACAATTAATTATGCATTGTTCTCTTCGGTGCCTTCTGCTGAGGAAGCTTCTGTACTTTCAGTAGCTTCGCTGGCAGGAGCAGCGGGCTCTTCTGTAGCCGGTGCAGCTTCTGCTACGGGAGCAGTTGCAGGTGCTTCAGCTTTTTTCGGTGTGCTACGGCGGCTACGACGTGTCTTCTTAGCAACAGTATCCTTACCTTCTTTCTTATAGATCTCGTTGAAGTCAACCAGTTCTATCATGGCCATATCGGCGGCATCGCCCATACGGCGGGGCAGCTTGATGATGCGTGTATAACCACCGGGGCGGTTAGCCACCTTGTCACCAATTACACCGAACAGTTCCTTGATAGCTTCTTTGTCCTGCAGGTAGCTGAACACAACGCGGCGGTTGTGCATGCTATCGCTCTTGGAACGGGTGATAAGCGGCTCAGCATATACGCGCAGCGCTTTTGCCTTAGCCAGGGTGGTAGTAATGCGCTTGTGCTCGATAAGCTGGCAAGCGAGGTTGGACATTAATGCCGCACGATGAGAGGCGGTACGTCCTAAATTGTTGATCTTGTCTCCGTGACGCATGACGTTAGTCTTTTATTCCCTCATACCGTGTCAAGGAATTATGAGGTACATTGTTAAATAAAAAGTGAAAAGTCAAAAGTGAAAATGTTAACATTTTCGCTTTTGACTTTTCGAGTTGTTTTAGTCTTCGCTCCTGTGGTATTTGCTGATGTCCATACCGAAGTGCAGGCCCCGCTCGCCGAGTACCTGTTCGATCTCAGACAGTGATTTCTGGCCGAAATTGCGGAATTTCATCAGTTCTTCCTGGGTATATTGTACCAGTTCGCTCAGGGAATTAATCTTGGCAGCTTTCAGGCAGTTGAATGCACGTACAGAAAGTTCCAGGTCTTCGAGAGGGGTATTTAATACCTTGCGCAGTTGCAGCGTTTCTTCATCCACTACTGCTTCTTTTTCTTCGCGCTTGGTATCCAGCGATATGTTCTCATCAGTGATGATCATCAGGTGCTGGATGAGTATGCGCGATGCTTCTTTTACGGCTTCTTCAGGATGTATGGTACCATCGGTAGCTACTTCCATGATCAGCTTTTCGAAGTCGGTACGCTGCTCAACGCGGGTATTTTCGATGCTGTATTTTACGTTCTTGATCGGGGTGTAAATAGAGTCAATGGCTATCATGCCGGTGGTGCCGTCCTTGGGGCGGTTCTCTTCAGCAGGTACATAGCCACGGCCTTTACCTATGTGCAGTTCTATCTGGAAAGTAGTACCGGCGTCCATGGTGCAGATCACCAGTTCGGGGTTCATTACCTCGAAGCTGGGTAGTGCTTCGCCTATCATGCCGGCAGTAAAGGTTTCTTTTCCTTTAAGGTTCAGCTCAACCCTGTCTGATGTGGGTTCGCCTTCAACGGATTTTTTGAGACGTACCTGTTTCAGGTTCAGGATGATCTCGGTTACGTCTTCGAGCACGCCTTTGATGGTGGCAAATTCGTGGTCGGCACCGGCTATTTTGATAGCAGTGATGGCATAACCTTCAAGTGATGACAGCAGGACGCGGCGCAGTGCGTTACCAATGGTAACACCGTAACCGGGTTCCAGCGGACGGAACTCAAACTGGGCTTCGAAATCAGTAGCTTTCTGAAGAACAATTTTATCCGGTTTTTGGAAATTCAATATGGCCATATTGAGATTTTTTGTTTTGATTATTGTTATAAACACCAATTCCCCATGTGGGGAACAGATGGATTATTTAGAGTACAATTCCACGATCAGTTGTTCCTTGATGTTTTCAGGAACGTTATCGCGCTCAGGATGTGTGAGGTAAGTACCTTTCATATCCTTTTCATTCCACTCTACCCAATTGATGCGTTGGCCTTTGCCACGTACCATGCCGGTAACTGCGTTATTGGCCTTGCTCTTGGGCTTCAGTTCTATCACATCGCCCGCCTTAAGCCTGTACGACGGGATATTAACCACTTCGCCATTCACCATTACGTGCTTGTGCGATACCAGCTGGCGCGCGGCCGGGCGGGTAGGGGCAATGCCCATGCGGTAAACTGTGTTGTCGAGACGGGCCTCAAGCAGTTTGATCAGGTTCTCACCTGTCGCACCTTTCATGCGCGAAGCCTCAACATACGTATTGCGGAATTGCTTCTCCAGCACGCAGTAAGTGTATTTGGCTTTCTGCTTTTCCTTAAGCTGGATGGCATATTCGCTCTGTGTTTTGCGCTTCTTAGAGCCGCCGTGCTGCCCCGGAGGGTTGCTGTTCTTTCCCAGGTTCTTGCCTGAGCCGAGGATCGGTTCGCCAAATATGCGGCAGATCCTGTTTTTTGGTCCTGTATAACGTGCCATGACGATTTTTGTTTTAACTGCCCCGTCTCATTTAAAAATCGTAAAACCGGATCCGGGACAGTATTGTGTTATAAAAAAATGATAATTAACTGTTTATTATACCCTACGTTTCTTAGGAGGGCGGCAGCCATTGTGTGGCAGCGGAGTTACGTCCTTGATAGATGTAACCTCGATACCCACGCTGCCCAGGGCACGGATGGCGCTTTCGCGGCCTGAACCGGGACCTTTTACAAATACATCAACCCTTTTCAGTCCTGCATCTGCAGCTACTTTGCCGCAATCCTGCGAAGCCATCTGGGCTGCATAAGGAGTGTTCTTCTTAGAACCACGGAAGCCCATCTTACCGGCAGAAGACCAGGAGATAACCTGGCCGCTCTTGTTGGTTATACTGATGATAATATTGTTGAATGTTGCGCTGATATGCACGTCTCCGTGCGGATCAACTTTTACTACGCGCTTTTTAGCAGCGGTTTTGGCAGACGATTGTGCTTTAGCCATTTGTTGTTTAAATAAAGGTGTTCAAAAAATACTAAAGCCGTTGTTACACGGCCCCTTGCCACCCCTCCCCGCAGCACCCTGGCAGATCCGGCGGTGGCCCGGTTATTATTTCTTAGGTGCTTTCTTTTTACCTGCAACTGTCTTGCGCTTACCTTTACGGGTACGGCTGTTGGTGCGGGTGCGTTGTCCACGTACGGGTAAACCCTTACGATGGCGCAGCCCACGGTAACAGGCGATATCCAAAAGGCGTTTGATGTTCATCTGCACTTCAGAACGCAGCTGACCTTCAACTTTGAACTCATTGGTAATGATATTACGGATAGCAGACAGTTCGTCATCGTTCCAGTCGGCAGCCTTCTTATTGAAGTCTATGTCGGCTTTGGAAAGGATGTACTGGGCTGTGCTAGGGCCAATACCATAAATATAGGTAAGAGCTATCTCACCACGTTTGTTCTTCGGAAGATCAATACCAGCTATACGAGCCATATTTGATTTTTAACCCCCTGCACTAATAGATGCCAGGAGAATTTTTATTGTTATTTAATTTTTTACTATTTAAACCCTTAAGCCCCACCGGGGCTAAGGTTATTATCCCTGGCGTTGTTTAAAACGGGGATTTTTCTTGTTGATGATGTACAACCTGCCTTTGCGACGTACTATCTTACAATCGGCGCTGCGCTTCTTGATAGATGCTCTAACCTTCATGATTATTTATTCTTTATTTTATTTATATCTATAAATGATACGGCCACGACTCAGATCGTACGGGCTCATTTCCACTCCTACCTTATCACCGGGTAATATGCGTATGTAGTGCATCCGCATTTTTCCCGATATTGTGGCCAGTATTTCGTGCCCGTTTTCGAGGCGTACACGAAACATGGCGTTAGACAAAGCTTCAATGATCGTCCCGTCTTGTTTGATTAAAGACTGTTTAGCCATATTAAAAAGGACTGCAAAGGTAATAAAAAAATTTATTCCTGAAAAAAAATCAGAAAATAAAAATCTTGTTATCTGTGAAGGTTATTTAAAGCAGAAGGCAGACATTATTTGCAAAAAAATAATAATGTCTGCCTTGCTAATATTGTAGAAACATCAATTAGTCTAAAACCGGGGCGCCTGCCAGGGCCTTGGCCCATTCCAGCAGCGAGCTGTATTGCTGGTCTATCAGGTCGTGCGGCAGGCTAAAGGGCTCGTGCTTGGTGGTCAGGAAGACCGTATGCATGGCCATCCGTTTGCCAAACTCCATATCACTCAGGCTATTACCTACTATTACACTCTTTTTAAAGTCTATATGGGGGAAGTCTTCTTTGGCTTGTATGGCCATGCCTGTATTAGGCTTGCGGTTGTGGTCATCATCCGATAAAGCGGTACAGGAATATATCCTATCCAGTCGGCCGCCGTTCTCGGATATGGTCGTCGTCATATTGCTGCTGATGTCTTTCAGCGCATCCAGGGTCATGATACCTCTGCCGACACCGCGTTGGTTGGTTACCACCACGATGGTCCCGAAGATATCACCTAGTAGCTGTAATGCTTCCAGTGTTCCATCTATGAATTTGAATTCATCCCACGATGTGATGTATGAGCCTACTGTTTCAACGTTGATTACTCCGTCCCTGTCGAGGAATAATGTCCAGCTCTTATCTGCCTGTCCTTGTATCTTATCAAACGGGTTCATCTTCTTTCAGTTCTAATGTGATCAAAATAATTGTTCTTCTACCAACTGGCATATGATATGTCCTATCGTAATGTGCGATTCCTGTATCCTCGGCGTGTCTTTACTTGGTACATTGATCAGGTAATCCGACAGCGCCTTCATCTTTCCTCCCGTCTCTCCTGTAAGTGATACATTAATCATACCAATTTTTTTTGCCTCTTCCTGCGCATTGAGAATATTAACAGAATTCCCTGATGTGCTCAGGCCTACTAATACATCACCTGCCTTGCCTACACCCCTCACTATTCTACTATAGACGTATTCATAGCCGTAATCGTTTGCTACTGCAGTTATATACGAAGTGTTACAGTGTAAGGCTTCAGAGGGCAAAGGATTCCTGTCGGAGTAAAAACGTCCGCTGAACTCTGCTGCAAGGTGTTGTGCATCGGCAGCACTGCCGCCATTGCCGCAAAAGAGCACCTTGTTGCCGCTCTTGAAAGCGTTTACGATAACTTTCGTTACTGCTTCTATAGTGTTTAGTAATTGCTCATCCGTAAGAACTTTTTGCTTGGTATCGATGGATGCTCGGAGTATGTTTTGAATTTGCTGCTGCATAGTTGTTGTGTTCAAAAATACAACAGCGCACGTAAAAAAGACGTACGCTGTATAAAACGTTTTATAGCATGTGGATATTATGTGCTAAAGTATCGTTAATTACAATACCTGCATAGCTGCTTATAATACAAGCATCGCATCGCCATAGCTGAAGAAGCGGTACTTCTCTTTTATGGCAGTCTGGTATGCATGCATGGTAAGGTCGTAACCTGCGAAGGCACAAACCATGATGAGCAGGCTTGTCTTAGGCAGGTGGAAATTGGTCACCAGTGAATTGGCAATCGAAAATTCGTAGGGTGGATGTACAAACAGGTTGGTCCATCCTTCTTCCGGTTTTAGTAAGCCTTGTGCAGTTACCGAGCTTTCGAGCGCACGCATTGTAGTGGTGCCGATGGAGCAGATGTTACGATTTTCCTCTTTTGCCTTGTTCACTATCTTGGCTGCATAATCGTCCACCTTGAAGTATTCGGCGTCCATTTTATGTTTCGACAAGTCTTCTACCTCTATGGGGCGGAAGGTGCCCAGGCCGGTATGCAGTGTTATCTCGGCAAAGCGCACACCTACTATCTCCAGTCTTTTAATGAGCTCGCGGCTGAAGTGCAGGCCTGCTGTTGGTGCTGCTACGGCACCTTCGTGCTTGGCATATACTGTCTGGTAGCGTTCTTTATCTTCTTCGTCGGGTTTGCGTTTTATGTATTTGGGTAGTGGGGTTTCTCCCAGCATTTCCAGCATGCCGCGGAACTCAGCATCTGTGCCATCGAAAAGGAAACGGATCGTACGTCCGCGCGATGTTGTGTTGTCTATTACTTCCGCGATCAGTTCGTCGTTTTCACCAAAGTATAGTTTGTTGCCAACACGTATTTTACGGGCAGGGTCCACTATCACGTCCCAAAGTCGGTTGGGCTTGTTCAGTTCGCGGAGCAGGAACACTTCTATCTTGGCACCTGTCTTCTCTTTTCTGCCATATAGGCGGGCAGGGAACACTTTGGTGTTATTCACGATCATAACATCCTTGTCGTGGTAATAGCCAAGGATATCTTTGAAGGTCTTGTGCTCTATCTTGCCGGAATCGCGATGAACGACCATGAGGCGGCTTTCTTCACGTGTTTTGGCGGGGTGCTGCGCTATTAGATTTAATGGGAGGTCGAACTTGAATTGCGACAACTTCATATGCTGGAAGTGTTGTTTAAAAGTGTGCAAAGTTACATAAAAATATATTATTTACCCGCAGGGGCCAGTCCCGGCACAGTAAAACAGGCCGCTGTTATTTCACAGCGGCCTGTTTTTGAAATAGTTGAAATGATAATACTTAGTGGCTGATAACAATTTTGCTGGCCGAGGTTTTGGTTCCGTTTTGGATAACTGCTTGGTAAACACCTTGTGGCAGGTCTGCTACATTGGCCGTAATAGTACTATTGCCCGATACTTTGCCCGCAGGTACCAGTGTCTTTACCGCACGTCCACTCATATCATACAGCACGATGCTGAGGTTGTCGGCCTCGGTGAACGAGTAGGAGATGTCGATGTGGTCATTAGCGGGGTTGGGGAAGAGGCTTACCGTGTTCAGGGTATTTGATACACTGTTAACAGCAAGGTTGAACAGTATACGGAAGGTGTCGGCATTAGAGGTGCCACCGCCCAGCGTGGGCGGCGTAACCACCGTTACCGGCACATTTCCATAGTTAGCTATCATGGCTGCGCTAACAGGGGCTGTCAGTTGTGTGTTATTCACATAGGTAGTGCTGAGTGCCGTAGCATCCCACATTACTACCGATGTATTGACAAAGTCATAGCCATTGACCGTGAGCGTGAAGCCCGGGTCGCCGGCATGGGCATTGTTTGGGTTCAGCGAGGTGATCACCGGCCTTGGTGTCCTGTATTCACCCTCGAACATCTGCATGCTGTTGCCCATACCCGGAAGTGCCCAGGTAAAGGCCGCTTGTGTGAAGGTGGGGTCGATGGCAAGGCGCGGCCAGGGGGTAGTAAGGGCTGACGAATCGTCGGCGTAGTTATTTCTTACCAGCGACCAACTGCTTGGGTTGGTCATCTGCCAGTTATGTACCGTATAGGGAAGACGTCTATTGCTGGTGTCGTAGTAAGTAACGAGGAAGTTATTGAAGACAGAATCAAAACCGATGCCTGGCTCTACCGTGTTGTTTAAAGAGTTGTCTATATCGAACCTGTTCCAGTAATCGGTGAAGTGTGCCCGCATGTTAGAGAAACCCAATACGTCATGGTCGGCAGACTGGCCGTTGTAGGCCCTGTCGAACACCACAAGGGCGGTGACGCCGCTACTATCGTTGTCCATTGAGCTTATGGATGCCGAAATGGACGGGTTGCTGGCATAGCCTAACACGCCCGGGTCAAGCGAGTCGAGATTGACAGGTGTAGTAAATGCTGAGCTGATAAAACTGGTATTGCGGGCAGTGTAAATATGGCCGAATATAGCATTGGAAAGATCGTATTCGTCCCAGGCCAGGAAATACCTGCCGTTCGACCCGCTTTGGCTTCGCCCATAGGCGACGGATACATTCCTGAAGTATTTAGTTGTGTTGGCTACCTTTTGGCGGTTGGTAAAATTCGTACTACCATCGGTGGATACCAATGATATGATCGAGTCCCGGCTGCCATACTTGGCAAATACAAGGTCCAGGCTGTAAGGTGATGCGCCCACAGCGGGGTACAGGTAGTCTGTAGCCAGGGCGGAGCTGTATATCTTACTTGTCGAGTTTTCACTGAAGCTGCTAATATAAGCGTGGGTTGTTGCCTTATACTCATCCACGAATAGGGTATAGCTGGGTACCGATGGGCGTTGGTTCACGCTGGTCAGGTACAGCCTCAGGCTGGCGGTATCCGTACCGGCCACCACTATCCTTGGTGCAGGGTAGTGTGTGCCGGAATAATAGTATGAATCCACCGTGTTCCAGGTATTGCCATGGTCGCGGGTCTCGCGTATGGTGATGCCGCTGTCAAATGAATAGGCAATATAGGTCCAGCCATTAAAGGCCACAGCTATATCGCCGGGTCCCTGGTATTGCCCGGCAACATTGTTTACGGGCACATCGTCGCCCCATGCGAAAAGCATGAATGGGGTAATGATCGCAATCGCAATGAGTAAAAGTTGTTTTTTCATAGCCCTCTATTTTATGTTTTGTAATGATGAACGGATACAATTTTTCAGGGGTTCTGTTAGGTGCTTTGAGGGCCTATGGGCGTAATGAGGAGGCGGGAAGCGTGATTACCCGATAAAGGTACGGATTATTATTATTATTAAAATAATAAGAGGTTATTTCCCCATTATTTTTCCGGCAGCAGTAATTGTTCCCCTGTTATGGCCGATTATTCTATGTTTTTAATATTTTGTACGAAAACGATCTATATCTATGATCCGTGAACATATAAGCATGCAGCATCGTCAGCGAAGCGATAAAGTGACCTGGCGCAGCCACGAGGTGACGAGGATAGAAGCATTCAGCGATGCGGTTTTTGCTTTTGCCGTTACCCTGCTGATCGTATCGCTCGAGGTGCCCGGTACTTACGAGGAGCTGATGCACGATCTTACAGGCTTTATACCCTTTGGCCTGGGGTTTTTATTCCTTTTCTGGGTCTGGCAAACGCAGTATGTCTTTTTCAGGCGTTACGGCATGAACGATGAGTATATCTATGTGCTTAACGGCGCCCTTATTTTCATCGTGCTGTTTTTCATCTATCCCCTGAAGTTCTTTGTAACGGTCATGACATCGTTCTTCCTGCATGGCAATATATCGCTTTCCAATTCCGAACTATGCCACCTGATGGAGATATACGGTGCGGCCTATACGGCGATCTTCCTGCTCTTCGCGCTCATGTACCGTCATGCATTGAAGAAAAAAGGTGAGCTGCTGCTCAGCGATAGTGAGGCCTTCGAAACTAAGACAGCCTATTACACTATGTTGGTCACTTCGATGATCGGCTGCCTCTCGGTGCTTATTTTACTCATATTGCCGTCTAAGTATTCATGGACGTCTTTCTTTGGTGGGATAGTGTATGCTTTTTCAGCACTGCCCATCAGCATATTACAGTCGCGGCGGGGTAAGCTGCACCGGCTGAAGTTTGAAAACGAAGCAGCAAAAGAACAGTGAGCTACGGGAATTCACCTTTAAAATAACACCCCGTTTTTGCCGATTGTCACATCGGCTCTTTACTTTTGGCCTCTAAAATATTTTACTATGCAAGTTTGGAACGATTATCTCTCCCAGAACAAACAACGTTTTCTCGACGAACTTTTTGAATTGCTGCGCATACCCTCGGTGAGCGCCGACAGCCAGTACAAAGGCGATGTGGCCCGCTGTGCCGAAGCGGTGAAAGAGAATATGCTGAAGGCCGGCGCCGATAAAGCGGAGATATGCCCTACAGGCGGGCACCCCATCGTGTATGGAGAGAAGATGATCGACCCCTCATTGCCCACCGTATTGGTGTACGGCCATTATGACGTGCAGCCACCCGATCCGCTGGAGCTATGGAACAGCGGCCCTTTTGAACCTGTGATAAAGGACGAAAAGATATACGCACGCGGCGCCTGCGACGATAAAGGACAGATGTTCATGCACATAAAGGCGCTGGAGCTGATGACGAAGACCAATACAATGGCCTGCAATGTGAAGATGATGATAGAAGGAGAGGAAGAAGTAGGCTCGGCCAACCTGGGCAAGTTCCTCGGGGATAATAAAGACAAGCTGAAAGCCGATATCGTACTCGTATCCGATACATCTATGATCAGCATGGAGCACCCCTCGATAGAAACAGGCCTGCGCGGCCTTACCTATATGGAGGTGGAAGTGACCGGCCCCAACCGCGACCTGCACAGCGGTGTATATGGCGGCGCCGTGGCCAATCCCATCAACATACTTTGCAAGATGATCGCCTCACTGCACGATGAGAACAACCATATTACCGTGGCCGGCTTTTACGATAAAGTGCAGGATATGAGCGATGCGGAGCGTAAAGCCCTCAACGAAGCCCCCTTCGACCTCGAGGAATATAAGCGCGACCTGGGCATTAAAGAAGTATGGGGCGAGAAGGGATATACCACGCTGGAGCGCACAGGCATACGCCCCACGCTCGATGTGAACGGCATATGGGGCGGCTATACCGGCGAGGGTGCCAAGACAGTGCTGCCTTCGAAGGCCAGCGCCAAGATATCGATGCGCCTGGTACCGGGGCAAGGTTCCGACGAGGTAGCCGAACTGTTCACCAAACACTTTAAAAGCATTGCGCCCGACTATGTAACCGTGAAGGTGACTGCACTGCACGGAGGCGAGCCGGTTGTAACGCCCACCGACTCAGTAGCCTATAAAGCGGCCGCAAAGGCCATCGGGACCTCCTTTGGTAAAGAGCCGATACCAACCCGTGGTGGTGGCAGCATACCCATTGTGGCCCTCTTCGAGAGTGTGCTGGGCCTCAAGACCGTATTGCTGGGCTTCGGCCTCGATAACGACAACATACACTCTCCCAACGAGAAGTATGATGTGTACAACTATTTCAAGGGCATAGAGACCATCCCTTATTTCCACAAGTATTTTGCGGAAATGAGCAAATAGATAGTAATGACGTGACATAATAAAGGCCCCTGCACAGGGGCCTTTATAGTTATATTAAAAGGTTGTTATTACATTGTTGACTTACTGCTCATACTTCCTGCATCTTCTATGTAGTAGGTAGTAGCGCCGCTGGCAGCCACACCCTGGTAGATCATACAACGCTGGCCCGAGCCGGTAATGATAGCATTGTAGATATGGTAGTAAGTTGCCCCGGCATTTCTCAGTGCGGTGAGTGCTGCGGGATAGATGATGAATGCATTGTAACTGTCATAGCTGCCATTATTATTGTAAGTGTTTACGGCAGCTTGTGCATTGCTCGTGCTCATCATAGTAGCTGTAGCTCCGCTTTTAGTCACATCACAACTTGGAGGACAAAGCCATACAGAACTCATGGTAGCCATTTGGCTACCGCCGGTCATGTTATTATAATTCACGTCTACAGGCACCATTACGGCCACTTTGCTGCCATCACTCGTTATACCATTGTACATGCGCACCGCTGAGGCGCCCGCATTTACATAGTTGGTAATAGGTGTTAGATCGAGCGTGTAGAATTCTGCGAATTTGTTTTGTACATTGTTCTTGTAATTGCTGATGTAGGCCTGTGCTGTATTGGCATCTATGGTCTGGAAATTATTGACACCACTTGGAGGGGCAGCATTTATGTTACCGATACCTGTAAACAGCATAAGGGCCGATGCCGCGAATACGATTTTCTTGTTCATAAAGCGTGTTCAGTTTTTGTGTGTAAATGTGTGAATATTGCATAAATTTACGTTTTTAGAATATTTTGTCAAGGGTTTTATAGATTTTACGTATAATTAATTAGGTTTTTGTCGGTATATATGAGAGTTGATAAGTATTTTTTAACTATATTATGTATTTCTTATTTTTTTATAGGAAATGTTATAGCTCAAGATATCCACAGCAACATTGACAGCCTTTGGGAGCGGTATTCTATTGAACGAAGCGTTCCGACAAAAGTGGGGCTACTTATAAAGATTGGTGAAAATTATACCCTTTCGGATAAACCAGCCCAAAGAGATTCGGTTTATGATTTGGCAGTACAAAATTCTCTATTGAATGACACTCTTCTATTTTACACTTACCAATCTTACTTTCTTTACGATGAATATAACTTGACAACTTCTAAAGCGCATGAATATGCTGAGGAGATGAAATCTTTAGCAAATAATACTAATAAAGAAGAATGGTTCTGTCGGGCATATATTGCTTCTTGCAAGGCTTGTATTTTGTTAAATGATATGGAAGTTGCAGGAGAGTATGCCAACAAGGCATATTATTATGCAAGCCAAGCTGGCGATGTAAAGTTGAAGATAGAGAGCATGTTGGAGCTCGGATATTGTAAAGAATTGATAAACAAAAAAATTGAAGCGTTTAGATACTATTCTGATGCTCTTTTTTGGTCGGAAAAAGAAGATGATAATAGTCTGAGGTTTATATCATATGGAAGAATGGCTGGTTTTTATCTTTTATTAAAAAAATACGAAAAATCTAAGTATTACATAAAACACCAATTCGAAATACTATCGCAGCATCAGCCGGTAGATTCTCTGAAATTAATACAGGTAGATGTAAATTATGCTCAGGTCTTGTACAAGAATAATGAAATAGACCAATCCGAAAAATATATAAAGGATATATTGAGGTACTCGTATGCACATGGATACTATCTAATAAAAAAAGGGGCTTTTACTTTATATAGGGCTTGTTTGATTGAAAACAGCTTGTTTTCGGAACTTAGAGATCTTTATGAGAAGCAATATCCTGAAGAATACCGACAACTGGCAAAAGAAGATACGACTTTGTATTATCGCCTGAATGGTTATATACTCGAAGCTAACGGTAAGCCCGATTCAGCAGCTTTGTATTACGCGATGGCAGAAACAAGGCTTGAGACAAAAAATAGAGGTAATCTTCCCCTCTCCAATTTCTATAAACGTTACGGGGAGTTCCTGCTCCGGCACAATAATGAGAAAATGGCCATACAGAAGTTCGACAGCGCTTACAAGTATGCCCTTGCCGCCAATTATTTCCCTTACCTGATAGAGACCACCCATTACCTCGATTCGCTTAGCTACCTCGAGGGCAATGTGAATGATGCCTACCGCTATGCGGGGCTCAACAAGATGTATTCCGACAAGCAGGCCGCAGTGAACAAGAACGAGGAAATGCTGCAACTGGAGGTGGAGAACGAGGCCCGCCAGCAGGAGCTGCGCGCCACGCTCGACCGGCAGGCCACCGAGCGCCGCTACAACCTGCAGTACACGGCCATGGTCATCGCCATCATAGGCGTCTTTATCGTGTTAGCTGCATTCGGTACCTTCCGGGTGCACCCCACTTATATACGCATACTGGGCTTCTTTTCCTTTATCTTCTTCTTCGAGTTCATCATCATGATCGCCGACCACCAGATCCACGATTTCACCCATGGTGAGCCCTGGAAGTTCATGGCCTTCAAGATAGTGCTGATAGCCATACTGCTGCCCTTGCACCACTGGCTTGAGGAGAAAGTGATACACTACCTGGTGCACCACCATATGATGAGCGCCCCCCGCCTGGCTATAAAAATGCCCCGCCTGAAAAAGAAAAAAGAGGGCGAGGCAATAGAAGAAAAACCAAGCGAAAACTGATGCATAAGCCATTGATAATTTGCTGATTCAAAATATTTTACTATTTTGACTATGCCTCATTTATCAATAGTTGCTTATGGAAGCCATAAAAGACACTAAGGATATAAGCGGGCAGGTATTGGCGCTTTTCACAAAGGGCTACAGCAGGCAGCAGGTAGCCGATGAGCTGGCCGCACAGGGCCATGACGAGCATTTCATACAGGAGCTGATACAGGAGGTCACTAAGCTGCGTAATTCCAAAAAGAGGGTACTGGGCCTGTCACTGATACTGGCAGGGGCTTTGATCTGCCTCGTCAGCTGCATTTGCACCATTATGTTCTCCTTATCGCATGGCAGTTTCGCCATTGTGCTCTACGGGCTCACCAGTGTGGGCATCATCCTTGTCTTTGCAGGCTTCACGCAGGTGTTCTAATAGCCGCTGTCCGTTATCTTGTTTATTTCCGCGATCACTTGGTCCAGCTGGCTGCCATATATCCTGCGTGCATGCTCATACGACCCATCGGCCAGCAGTTGGAGGAATTTATCCCTGCCGAAGCGCTCTATCAGCCTGCCGGTAAGTGCTGCACCCATAGGATAGAGTACCTTATCGGGTGCATCGCCGGTCTTCCATACATTGACTACCGAATAACCGGGCCCCGGGCTGATGCGGGGAATGTTGTGCGCCAATTCCTTATCCCAGTTACGCCCCGAAAAGTCGAAATAACTGGCCAGGCCTTCGATGATAAGTTTGTTGGGCTGTGTGATGACGGCAGCATGTGTGCTGATGCTGTGCGCTATCTCGTGCCCGCGGGTATGCTGTATGGTGGTATGGGTAAGGCAGAAGGCCGCTTTGGTAAAGGCCAGCTCGCGGTGGAACAGCTTCATGGCCATACCTGCATCCTCCCACACGAAATAGTCTATCTTTTTAGGCATCCTCGCCCTGAAGAAGCGGTTGATGGAGTCATAGGCGGCCTCGGTAGCAGCTATGTACAGATCTTTGCTATCGTCCCAGTGCTGGAAGTGGAACACGAAGTGCCGTGTTTCTTTTCGCGTCCAGCCATCGTATAGGCTGCTAAGGCCAAAGAGGGCCTCTGCTCCGCTTGCCGACTTTACAGAGTTTCGTGTGGCTGCCAGTACTATGCAGGCGTCCAGGTTATCCTTTGCTTTTACATAATCGCCCTGCATAAAGCTGGCAATGCCCAGGTCGTGCATGCACCAGGCCCTTACCGAGGCGGGAGCATCGGCAATGCTGCTGCCCTTTTGCAGGTAGGGTATGGCTTCGCCATATTTACCTTCCTGCACCAGCGCCTGCCCTGCGATCTGGTAAGCGCCGGGATCGGTCTGCAGGTAGCGTTTAGATATAGCAATAGCGCTGTCGAACTCATGGCGTTCGAAGAGGGCAATGGCATCCTTCATCGTCTGCGCTTGCAGGCAGCAGGCAATGAGCAAAAGACAGGATGTGAACAGTAAACGCAAATTTTAACCGTTTCTTATGTCCTGAAATTACGGTAAAAGCAATTACCATAGACGTTTTGCGTTTGATTGCAGTAATTTTGTATAGCTTATGTCAGTTCGTGGTAGTATGTCAGCTTTGCTCTTGTGCCTGACCTTTGCAGGCAGCGCACAGGCACAGTACCGTTTTTTTAAGGAAGACCCACAGGTGTTCTATGGCGGCATAGCCGTTGGTATGAACATGTGCCAGGTGGATGGCGATGGTTACGGCGGCTACAATAAAGTGGGCCTTAATGTCGGCCCCGTGGTATATGCACAATTCTCCCCTAAGGCCGGCATCAGCCTCGAGTTGCTTTATTCCCAGAAAGGAGCAAGGGCGGCAAGTGAATCTTACTCTTACAGCCTGGGCCAGTATTTCCAGCAGTACTACCTTAAGCTGAACTATGTAGAGATACCGGTATTGTTCAATTTCGGCACCCAGCATAAACTGCATGGCAGTATCGGGGCCTCTTACGGGAGGCTCATCAGCTCAAAGGAAGAGCTGGTGACCGACTATTACGTCAACCTCGATCCTGAAAAATATTATTTCAACAAGAACGATCTTAACGGCATAGCCGGTCTTAGCTACGAGCTGTACAAAGGGCTCTTCATCAGCTTTCGCTACCAGCATTCCATTATACCTATCCGCGACAAAGAGCGGGCAGTAGTTGGCTGGGGTGTGGATGAATACAACCACACCTGCGCATTGAGGCTTGTTTATTTGGTAAGTAAGTCGAACAGCCGTTAATTATTACGGCCTCGAGAGGTTAGGATCGGTAACAAAGGAGTTATCCGTAAGTGTTTTCAGGAAGGCGATAAGATCGTCTTTCTCCTGCGGGCTGAGCTGTATGGGGTTAGTTACCAGCCCCTGGGCAACGTTAGGACTGTTAGCTTGTACACCACCCGTATAAAAATCAAGAACTTGCCTGAGGGTATTGAAACGTCCGTCGTGCATGTACGGAGCGGTCAGGGCAATGTTACGCAGCGTCGGCGTTTTGAATTTTCCATAGTCTGTACTGAGATGGGTCACGGTGATACGGCCTGAGTCCACCGGTACCGCATCGAGCCCGATATTGCGGAAGCCGAAGTCGGTCATCAGCGGGGCTTTGTGACAGCCGGAACATTTACCTGCGCCGAAGAACAATTCCCTGCCGCGGGCCTCTTGTGCAGTGAATACATTTTGGCCCAGGTACTCCTGCTGGTCAAAGCGGGACTTGAAGGAAACGAAGGTCCGCTCGAACTGTGAGATGGCATCTGTCACCAGCGTACTGTCTATCGTACTGGTGCCAAAGGCTTTGTTGAACATGTCCGGGTAGTGAGGGTCCTGCTGCAGGCGCTGCACCACCACCGGCCAGGTATTCGCCATTTCTATAGGATTGGTAACGGGGTCATGCGCCTGCTCTTCCAGTGTGGTGCGCCTGCCTTCCCAGAAGAGTGAAGTGTTCCATCCAGGGTTAACGATGGCAGATGCATTACGGTTGCCGGGGCTCCCGCTGGTACCAAGGCTGAACCTGCGCGGGTCTGAAAAAGCTTTTTCCTGTTTGTGGCAGGATGCGCAACTGATGGTGTTGTTGTTGCTCAGCATCTTTTCATAGAAGAGTCTGCGGCCAAGGGCTACCCCCTCGTTGGTGGCAGGGTTGTCATTAGGCTCAAGGAATGGGGCTACATAGCTGGGGATGATAAAGTTGTACAGCGTAGGCAAGGGTGCATGGTTGCCGTTGTGGTCGTTGCCATTGTGCGGCTTGTCGGCTTCGGGTGTGGCGGCCGTTTGTGGCGCGGTATCTAATGCTTTGTCCTTTTTACAGGCATTGTTCATGATAAGACACAATGCCGTTGCACTCAATAAAAAAATTTTCTTTCCCATAACAAATGCTTTAGTATAATTAAATATACAAAGCACTTGTCAGGCGACCATTTCTATGTGGTGAACAGGCCGATTGTGTCCGTTTTTTTAATGCGAGGCTTTTTTCAGGTAGAGTGTAAGCGTGCCGTAATCGATCACGGCCTTACCGGATGAAAGGATATCTGCACCTATTACTCCGTCGAAGGGAGCAATGCCAACCGATTTAAGCGCGCCGTTCACATTGTCCAGGTTCATTACGGCTATCGAAAAGCTGTCGCGTTCGTAAGCGCCCAGTTGTAGTTTGTTGCCGGGGGCCATTTTTGCGCTCAGGCCGGCGCCCCCTGCCCCTGCGGCAGGTATATCGGCGCCATTATCTGTATTCAGTTTAAATTTTTCTTTTACTGTTTCGTCCACTACGGTGGCCCCGGCGCCGGAGTCGAGGATGAACTTACCTTTTACCCCGTTCACTGTGCCCTCGAGGTACAGGTGGCCAATGATGAGTTTATTTAGTTTTATAGCGGTGTAACCATCTTTCGTAAGGAAAGATCCGAGGCTACTTTTTTGTGCAAATACAGCTGCCGAGGTAAATACGGATAATACCAGGGCGCAAAGGCCCATGAATAGCTTGTTCTTCATCTTATGTTCTTCGTTTTGTCAGCGCAAAGATGCGTTAAGATCTTTAAGTTTTGCCGAGCCGGGGCATAATACATCCTTGCCCAGCGTGTTCAGCGGTTTGCTGCTGGTCTCCAGCATATCGTGCAGGTCTTTCGATTCATGCTCCATATATAAGAGCCCTGTAAGTATCTGCCCGGTACTTTTAGCATGCTGCACTGCGTTCATGGCCGATATCCTGTTGTGCGGGTCCCAGCCCTGTGCCAGCTTATGAAGTTCTATGATCGATCCGTCGTGCAGCACTACCTGTTCGGTATTGCCTTCGGCATAGTCTGCCGTTATCTCTTTCATCTCCGGCACGAAGTCCACCGTACCGGTAGCTTCCATATGTTCCCGCACATAGTCGTACGATTTGGTGGAGCCCGCATTATTATTGAAGGTCACGCAGGGCGAGATGACATTGATGAAGGCAAAGCCCTGGTGTTTCATGGCGGCTTTCATCAGCGGTACCAGTTGTTTCTTGTCGCCCGAGAAGCTCTGCGCTACGAAGGTGGCCCCCAGTTCTATGGCCAGGCTGGCCAGGTCTATAGACTGGAATAGGTTCACGTGCCCGCTTTTATTCTTAGAACCGGCATCTGCAGTGGCAGAGTCCTGGCCCTTGGTAAGGCCGTAGCAGCCGTTGTTCATTACAATGTACAGCATGTTCAGGTTGCGCCTGATCACGTGTACGAATTGGCCCATGCCTATAGAGGCACTATCGCCATCGCCCGATATGCCGATGTATTTCAGTTCCCGGTTGGCCATATTGGCCCCCGTGGCTACCGATGGCATACGTCCATGCACAGAGTTGAAGCCATGCGAATTACTCAGGAAATAGGCGGGTGTCTTCGATGAACAACCGATGCCGGATAGCTTCGCCACTTTGTGCGGTTCTATGTTCAGGTCGTAGCAGGCCTGCACGATAGAGGCGCTGATAGAATCGTGGCCGCAGCCTGCGCATAGTGTGGAAAGTGCTCCCTCATAATAGCTAACGGTATATCCCAGCTTGTTCTTTTTTAATTCCGGGTGGCGGAATTTCGGGCGAACGTATGTCATGACAGTTGTCCTTCTTTTTTATTGACTAAGTTGTTGCTTATTTGTTTCATGATGGTATCGGCAGTTATCGGCATACCATCATAGTTAAGTACTGCTACCAGTTTTTCCGGGTTGATGCCCATCTCTATCATCATCAGGCTGCGCATCTGGGCGTCGCGGTTCTGCTCTACTACGAATATCTTATCGTGTGTTGCTATGAATTGTTCAACGGTTTGGTTGAAGGGGAAGGCTTTGATGCGCATGGCATCGAGGTGAATGCCCTGTTCCTTCAGCAGGTCTATTGCTTCTTCTGCAGCATATTTCGATGTGCCGTAGAAAATGATGCCATTGCCGTGGTGGTTTTTCTGTTGGTAAACTTCCGGCGCGGGCACCATCGTTTTTGCGGTCTCCCATTTTACCATCAGGCGGTCCATATTGCGTTTGTAGGCTGCAGCGTCTTCGGTATATACTGCGTATTCATCGCGCGAGGTACCGCGTGTAAAGTAAGCACCCTTGGTAGGGTGTGTGCCGGGATAGGTACGGTAAGGTATGCCATCGCCATCCACATCCAGGTAGCGGCCAAACCGTGGCATGTTCTCCAGGTAATCGGCGGTCAATACTTTGCCCCTGTGGTATATCCGGTTATCGTCCCATTCGAATGGGGGCGAAACGTGGTCGTTCATGCCCAGGTCCAGGTCGGTCATCACCATTATCGGTGTCTGCAGTTGCTCGGCAAGGTCAAGTGCCTCAGCCGTCATGTCAAAACATTCCTTGGGTGTCGAGGGTATCACAAGTACATGCTTGGTATCGCCATGCGAGGCATAGGCAGCTTCCATGATGTCCGATTGCTGTACCCGCGTAGGCATGCCTGTCGATGGTCCTGCGCGCTGTACATCTATCAGTACTGCAGGTATTTCAGCAAAATAGGCAAGGCCTAAAAATTCGTTCATCAGCGATACGCCCGGTCCGCTGGTGGCGGTGAATGCACGTGCCCCGTTCCAGCCTGCACCTATTACCATCCCCATCGCGGCCAGTTCATCCTCAGCCTGTACTATGGCAAAATTCTTCTTGCCTGTTTGCGCGTCCACACGGTATTCCTCGGCATAGTCATTAAAGGCTTCGGCTACCGATGTAGATGGTGTGATCGGGTACCATGCCACTACTGTTGCCCCGCCATACACGGCGCCCAGTCCACAGGCCGAGTTGCCGTCCACCATTATCGCATCTTTCAGCAGGTCGCGACGTTGTACACGTATGGGGAGTGGACATTTGAAATGTTCGCGCGTATAATCTATACCCATTTGCAGGGCCTTCATGTTCGGCGCAACCAGTTTTTCTTTTCCTTTGAACTGCTCTTTGAACAGGCTTTCGAATACGCCCACTTCTATATCCAGCAGCGCACAGAGCGCACCTACATAGATAATGTTCTTGAACAGTTGCCTTTGTCTCGGGTCGGTAAATTCCCGGTTACACATCTCCATCAGGGGGATGCCTATATAATGTATGTCCTCGCGCAGGAATTCATCATGCAGTTTCTTCGTGCTGTCGTACAGGAAGTAACCACCGCTCTTTACACTATGCACATCCTGCATCATGCTCTGCGGGTTCACGCATACCATCAGGTCTATACCTTCCCTGCGCCCCAGGTAGCCCTTCTCGCTCACGCGTACCTCGTACCATGTGGGCAGGCCCTGTATGTTCGATGGAAAGATGTTTTTAGGGGTCACCGGTATTCCCATCCTGAAGATGGATTTTGTGAAGAGAAAATTTGCACTTGCCGACCCTGTTCCGTTTACATTTGCGAATCTTACTACGAAATCATTTACAGTGCTGTTTCCTGCTGGCATGCATTAACTGCTTTAGTAACGTTATAAAAGAATTTTTTCATGTCCCATGCTGAGGTCGGGCAGCGTTCGGCGCAGAGGCCGCAGTGCAGGCATACATTCTCGTCCTTCACCATTACGCGTTTGGTAGGTAATGCCTCCGATACATAGAGGTCTTGTTCCTTATTATGTGCCGGCACTTTGGTATGCGCTCTTAATGCATCCTCCTCTTCGTTCACTGTGAAGGTGATGCATGAGGTGGGGCATATATCCATGCAGGCATCGCACTCAATGCATTTGTTTTCGGTAAAGACGGTTTGTACATCGCAGTTCAGGCAGCGTTGCGCCTCTTTAAAGCCCGCCAGCCTGTCGAAGCCTAACTCCACTTCCTGCTTGCGGTTTACCAGCGTTATCTTTTTGTCGGCTTGCGGCACTATGTACCGCTCGTCATTCACCACCATACTGTCATAGCTCCATTCGTGTATGCCCATTTTTTGGCTCACAAGGTTCACATGCGGGGCGGGGCGGTCCATCATGCTCAGGCCTTCGCAGGCCAGGTGTATCGATATAGCTGCCTGGTGCCCGTGTGCTACCGCAGTGATAACGTTCTTGGGCCCGAAGGCGGCATCGCCGCCAAAGAATACTTTTTTATTGGTGGAGCAGTAAGTGATGGGGTCAACAACAGGCATATCCCATTTGTCGAATTCGATACCAAGATCGCGCTCTATCCAGGGGAAACTGTTCTCCTGTCCTATGGCCACCAGTACATCATCTGCTTCGTAAAATGCGTCCGGCTCTCCTGTAGGTACTAATTTTCTTTTGCCGTTCTCGTCATACACAGCCTCCACTTTTTCAAACATCATCCCGGCCAGTTTACCGTTCTTAATGGCGAACGATTTCGGTACATGGTTGTCTATGATGGGTATGTCCTCATGCATCGCATCTTCCTTTTCCCAGGGCGATGCTTTCATATCTGCAAAGGGGCTGCGCACGATCACTTTTACCTCTTCACCACCCAGCCTGCGGCTGGTGCGGCAGCAGTCCATAGCTGTGTTGCCGCCACCGAGTACGATCACTTTCTTACCTATCTTATGCGTATGCTCAAAGGCCACGCTGGCCAGCCAGTTGATACCTATATGTATGTTCGCATCACCTTCCTGCCGTCCTTCCAGTTTTGGCAGGTCACGTCCCTTAGGTGCGCCTGAGCCTACGAACACTGCATCGTAATTCATATCCAGTATTTCTTTCAGGCTGCTTACGTACTGGCTGTAATGTGTATGTATGCCCAGGTCGGTAATGTAATGTACCTCTTCATCCAGTACGCTCTCCGGTAGCCGGAACGATGGTATCTGGCTGCGCATGAAGCCGCCGCCTTTTTTCTGCTCATCGTACAGGTGTATCTCGTAGCCCAATGGTGCAAGGTCGCGCGCTACGGTCAGCGATGCTGGCCCCGCACCTATGAGTGCTATCTTCTTGCCATTAGCTGCGAAGGGACCTTTGGGCATATGTTGTTTCACATTGCCTTTGTTGTCTGCGGCCACACGTTTCAGCCTGCATATTGCTACAGGTTCTTCTTCCACGCGGCCTCTGCGGCATGCGGGTTCGCATGGGCGGTCGCAGGTACGGCCCAGTACACCGGGAAAAACATTCGAATCCCAGTTGATCATGTAGGCTTCCGTGTACTTACCTTCTGCTATCAGCCTGATGTATTCGGGCACGGGTGTATGTGCCGGGCAGGCATACTGACAGTCAACAACCTTGTGGAAGTACTCCGGGTTTTGAATATCGGTTGGTTTCAATGTCTGTTTCTGTTTTAAGAAATGGATCCGGAAAATGTCGGGTATATGTTATTTGCCCGGCAGCATCATACTAATATAGCAATTTTTGAAGTATCCAAAATATTTGCACAAGTAATATGTGTAGCTGGTGTATTCCCCATAAAATTTATTGCAAGCCCGGCATCACCTGTTTTAAGACACAGAACGAATTTCGTAAATGACTGGCGAATACCCATGTTACTGGTCGGAGCTACCCCCTGTTAAAATTTTCAAGTCTACCTGCTCTTGGAATGGTTTTTTAACCTTCTCAGTAAAAAAAATAAATACTATGAAAAATTATTGGAGAGTTATCGGCCTTGTGGCTTTGGGGGCCAGCGTAGCCTACTATCCGGCCCTGCGCCTGTATCAATACCTTAAAGCAAAGGGTGCTGAAGCAGCCGAAGGCCTCGAAGAAGAAGAGCATGCAGTAAAGCACTTGTTTAACCATAAGCACAAAGGTCATCGTGCTGCCGCCAACGGGCAGCTTAGTTGACCGTGCTTTCGGTTAGTTAAAAGGGCAGCAGGGGATTATTTCTGTTGCCCTTTTTCTTTTTTCCGTCCGTGGTTCCTCATCCTCAATTCCGGATTCCTAATTCCGCCTTATTTATTACATTTGCGGGTTCTATCACGGGTTTAATCATTAAAATTATTTCCATTTTATGGCATATGATGTAATTGTTGTAGGTAGTGGCCCCGGCGGATACGTGGCCGCTATACGTGCATCACAATTAGGTTTCAAGACGGCAGTAGTTGAAAAAGAAAGCCTTGGCGGTATTTGCCTCAACTGGGGTTGTATCCCTACCAAAGCTTTATTGAAGACCGCCAATGTTTACGAATATTTCAGTCATGCAGCTGACTACGGCATACAGGCGAAGGATTTTAATCCCGATTTCCCCGCAGTGGTGAAACGCAGCCGTGGTGTAGCCGATAAGATGAGTAAAGGTGTCCAGTTCCTGATGCGCAAGAATAAGATCGATGTGATCATGGGCATGGGCAAGCTCAATGCCAAGAAGGAAGTGGAAGTTACCGGTGCCGATGGCAAGACCACTGTGCACCAGGCCAAACACATCATCCTCGCTACAGGAGCCCGCAGCCGTCAATTGCCCAATCTGCCAATAGATGGCAAGAAGGTGATAGGCTACCGTGAGGCAATGGTATTGCCCCAGCAACCTAAAAGCATGATAGTGGTAGGTTCAGGCGCTATAGGTGTTGAATTCGCATATTTCTATAACAGCCTGGGCACCAAGGTGACCATTGTGGAATTTATGCCGCGTATTGTACCTGTTGAAGACGAGGACGTATCGAAAGAACTGGAGCGTAGCTTTAAGAAGAAGGGCATCGAGATAATGACCAACTCTTCGGTAGAGAAAGTAGATACTTCCGGCAAGACCGTAAAAGCCACCGTTAAGACCAAAGATGGTGAGATGACCTTGGAAGCCGATATCGTGCTGAGTGCCGTGGGTATCAGCGCCAATATTGAAAATATAGGCCTTGAAGCCGCCGGGGTTAAGACCGACAAAGGCAAGGTGCTGGTAGATAAATACTATAAGACCAATGTGGATGGTGTTTATGCCATAGGCGATATCGTTCCCGGCCCTGCATTGGCACACGTTGCCTCCAAGGCGGGTATCATCTGTGTGGAAGCCATAGCCAACAAGGAAGGTAAACACCACCATATGCCCGAGCCAATGGACATGGGTAACATCCCCGGTTGTACGTATTGCTCACCGGAAGTAGCCTCAGTAGGTATGACCGAAAAGCAGGCCAAAGAAGCAGGCTATGAAGTGAAGGTGGGCCGTTTCCCATTCTCTGCATCAGGCAAGGCCAGTGCCGCAGGCGCTACCGAAGGCTTTGTAAAAGTGATCTTCGATGCCAAATATGGCGAATGGCTGGGTACGCACATGATCGGTGCCAATGTTACCGAAATGATCGCTGAGACCGTAGTGGCCCGCAAGCTCGAGACCACATGGCAGGAAGTGCTCGATAGCATACACCCGCACCCGACCATGAGTGAAAGCGTGAAAGATGCAATCGAGGTGGCCTTGGGTGAAGCTATACATCTTTAATACTGTTCCTTAACAAATAACAAAATGGCTGCCAAACGGCAGCCATTTTCTATTTCTTCTTATCGGCTCCTTCGCTTTTCTTTTTTGTGGGCTTCTCTATTCTTGCCTCGTCGTAGTCCGAATTGGTATTGATCCTTTCGTCTACACCTTCTTTCCCCGATGTATAGCCTGTCCCGGCAGAGCCACCTGCACCGGGTGCGGTAGCCCCCTCATAGGAGATATTGGTACCCGTGTTGGCCAGATCCCTGTCACTGTGGTGCGATACCTGTGCACTGGCGCTGCGGCCCATACTGGCGGCATATAGCGCGGAGTTGTGTTTGCCTTTCTTTTGCTTTTCTTCAGCCTGCTGTTCCGGCGCTTTCTTGCTTTCTTTTTTATTGTCCATGGTTTGTCTTTTTGTTTGCATTATTTACTAAAAGACCATACCTCCGTCCCTTAAAGCTTTGTTAGCATCATATCCGGGCCATCCTAAGGTTATGTGCTGTTTATTCCTTATTTTTACTGGCTTATGCTTATGACAATGAGAAGATTTTTATCCTTAGTAGTTTGTATGTCTTTGATATCCCTTTCTGTAACGGTCAGGGCTGGTAATAAGATCAAAGTTTATTTCAACAAGCCGGTGGATACTTCAGTGGCCACCTGGGAAAACGCGGTTTATTCTACTAATATATCCGATACTATTGTTGCTTATATCGACAGGGCAAAATACACCATTGATGTGGCCATGTATAATTTCTCGTTCAGTAACTCTTTTGCCGATATAGCTGGTGCTATGAATGCGGCCCTTAACCGGGGCGTGCAGATACGCTGGATATACGATGGCAGCTCATCCAATTCCGGTCTTACGCATCTCGACCCCTCGATACCTACTCTTGGTAGCCCTACGAGCCAGGCTTACGGCATCATGCACAATAAGGTGATGATCATAGATGCCAATTCTGCAGATCCCAACGATGCGGTTGTGTACACTGGTTCTATGAACTGGACCGCTCAGCAATTCAATACCGATTATAACAATGTCCTTTTTATCCAGGATTCCGCACTCGCTCATGCTTATACCAATGAGTTCAACCTCATGTGGGGCAGCACCGGTCTCATGCCCGATTCTGCCAATGCGAAGTTTGGCCCGGATAAGATCGATCTCGGTCAGCACAGCTTCATGATAGATAGCCACCAGGTTAATTTATATTTTAGTCCCTCAGATAATACCAATACACAACTACTGAATACCATCAGTACGGCCAATACCGATTTTTATTTCGGTATGTATGGTTTCACTTACCAGGCCGATGCCAATGCCATAATGGCCCGGAAGAATGCAGGTGTTTATGTAGCAGGTATTGATGATGCCTTCAGTGACAATTACTCCCCATACAATACATTCACCAGCGGTCTGGGCAGCAATTTTATCTCGTATCATGGCACAGGCTTGTACCACAATAAGTACATGATCGTTGACCCTTCAGATGAATGTTCCGACCCGATCGTTGAAACAGGTTCACACAACTGGAGCTCGTCTGCTAATACGGTGAATGATGAAAATACCCTGATCATTCATAGCGATACCGTAGCCAATGTTTACTACCAGTACTTCTATGGCAATTTTGTAGCCTTCGGCGGAACGCTTACACCACAGTTAGGTTGTGGGCTGGCTGTAAAACAAGCATCCGGCAATAACAATTCAGTTTCGGTTTATCCAAACCCGTTCAGCAGCAGTTCCGCTATTGAGTATACTTTGAGTGTACCTGCACAGGTAAGCGTTACGGTCACCAACCTTTATGGGCAGGTAGTTGCAGTGCCCGTAAATAATGAGTTGACACAGCCGGGCACATATCATTACGATTTTGCACCGCGTGCAGCAGGCGTTTACTTTGTGCACAGCACCATTGGCAACCAAAGCCAAACACTCAAACTGGTTAAGGTCGATTGATCGGCGCGATAATATTACTGTTTTAGGAGCTTAGGGCTTGCCATCACGGTTTAACAGCTATTTTCTCTTCCCGAACCCGAAATCTACCCGGTAATAGAACAGGGGCAGGAAACCTAATTGGTATTGTTTCAGGAAAGGTTCTTGTCCTGCGGCCGCAGCATCTGAGCTATACGTAAGCGATAGGATGTTTTTCTGTCCCGTCACATTTACCAGGTCCAGTGCTATCTCATGGCTTACCTTCTTGCCATTGATGCGTACACCCAGTTTTACATCGGCCCTGAAATAGGCCGGGAACTGCAAAGTGTTTCTCAGGCTGTCTATCACGATAAAGTCCCCCGTGGCGTTCGATGCTGCCGTGTCGGGTGGGGAATACAGCCTGCCGCCGGTGTAGGTTACTTTAGCTCCGGTTATGAATGTGCTGTTCTTGCCCAGTTTCAGTTCATATCCGCCCAATATGTTCAGTGCATAATGGTTGTTGAAGTCCGTATTGCGGTACACACCGTCATTCCCTTTGGCTTTGGAATCGTACACAGCCCCTGAGAAGAGTATATAATAACCATGACTGAAACTTTTCTCTACCGTCAGCTCCAGCCCGTAGTTATATCCTGTACCTGTGTTCTGTAATACATCCGGGAACGACCTGTCGAAACTCGATCCCTGGTTAATAGCAGAGAACGAAGAGCCCATCCTTGTCTCTATCGGTACATCAAAAAGGTATTGGTAATACACTTCCGTGTTCACATGTAGCGTGCGCGAAAAGCGGTGGTTGTAACCTGCCACGATATGATGGCTGCGGGTAAAGCCCACATCGTAATTGTGCATATAGCTGGGCGGGTTCGTGGGCAGGTGTGCAAAGTATTGGTACAATGGCTGTGTCTGGCTGTGCAGGCCATAGCCTAATGTTACGGTGTTCGATCCATCCGGCTGCCATTTTGCCGCTGCTCTCGGTTCCAATGCTTTTGAGCCGTTGTGGCTCAGGTACATGCCATGCAGCCCGGCGGTGAAGGTAAGGGCATCGCTGGGCCTGTACTTATATTGCACATAGGCCTGTAATAGGTCTGTGTTCCCGATAAAATCTTCCCTGTGCTGCCAGTCCTGCCGGGTAGGTGGGTATTGGCGGCTGCTGTCCAGCAGGTTCAGGTGATATAGGTCGTTGATTAGCCCTGCCTTAAGTGTATGCTGCGCGCCTATCTTTTTATTGATGTACCAATGGGCTACTGTCGCAGTTGTCCCGAAGGTATAGTCCAGTATGCTTTTCAGCGAGTCAACCACGTAATTGGCATCGCGGAATACCTTGTCATGATGTGCGCCTATCTCGTTGCCGGTTTCTGCAACCACCAGTTTGGTATAAGTGCTCGGGTTGATGATGTAGCTGAATTCACCACCGGCCACACCGGTATTCGAGTGAAAATATTGGTCCCTGTCCGATTCTCCATACAATTCATCCGGCGGCGTTGTTTGATCGCTTACAATGAGGTCCACGCTGCTGAGCCCGCCAATGCCGAAGAAAGCAAGGTTAGCCTTTTTGCTCAATGGAAAGTTCAGCTTGAAAGATGCATCCTGGTAAGTGGGTATCGAGCTGGTCCCTATTTTGATATGAAGGCCCTCAAAAAGCTTCAGAGTAGAGTAGCGGTAGGTCACCAGGAACGAAGATCCGTTCTTTCTCGATATAGGGCCTTCCGCAGCCAGTTCCGTGCCCAGGAATCCCAGTTGCGCTGTGGTCTCATAACGTTCACTGTTGCCATTGCGGAATTTCAGGTCGAAGACACCCGCTGTTGAGTTGCCGTATTCCGCCGGGAATGCACCGGTGAAGAAGTCGCTGTTGCCAAGCGTTTTGCTGTTCAGCATACTCACAGGCCCACCGCTGGTACCCGGCACTGCAAAGTGGTTGGGGTTGGGTATATCTATATCTTCCAGCCGCCAGAGCACACCCTGGGGGGAGTTGCCTCTTATAATGATGTCATTGCGTGAGTCATCGCCCCCTTGTACACCTGCAAAGTTTGAGGCCATGCGTGCCGGGTCCGACCTGCTGCCAGCATAGCGCTCTGTTTCCTGCACATCAAAGGTCTTCGTGCTCACAATGGCCATATCATTGATATGGTCTTTTTTGGCGCTGATCACTACCTCCTGCATCTTCCTTGCCGATTCCTCCATCTCCAATGGCAGTACCACCTCTTTACCGGATGTTACCAGTACGTCATTTATATCAATGTCTTTATAGCCGATGTAAGATGCATGTAGCGCATGTTTGCCCACAGGTATATTATCTATAACGAATTGCCCTTGTTCGTCTGTTGTTGCGCCGGGGTTGGCAGGCAGGTTAGGGAAGGATACCGATACGCCCGGCAGCGGTATATGCGATTCTTTATCCGTCACCGTGCCCCGCACACGCTGCGTTACCTGTGCTACGGAAATGCCACCATACATTAATAATACAAGAAGAGTTAGTACCCTGCGCATACTTAAGCTTTGTTGCTTAAACATAATATTTTAATAGGGAAAATGCTAACTTGTACACCTGTATAAAGTAGGTCAGGCCAATGGAAGATTATATACTGGATAAGACTTTTGACAAGATCTATCTTAAGGAACAGCCTTTGACAAAAGGGGATTATGAGCACTGCACTTTTAACAATTGCGACCTTTCAAACGCCGATCTCTCCGGTTTTAGTTTTGCCGAATGTACTTTCAGTGAGTGCAACCTTAGCCTGTTGAAATTAGAGAATACTGCTTTCCGGGATGTGCGGTTCATTGGCTGCAAAATGCTGGGCCTGCAATTTGGCAAGTGCAATCCTTTCAGTCTCACTTTTGGCTTTGAGCGTTGCCAGCTCGATCACTCGTCTTTTTACCAGGCCAAAATAAAAGGAACGAGGTTCATAAATACCCAATTACGCGAAGTCGACTTTACTGAATGTGATGCCACAGCTGTCATCTTTGATGATTGCGATCTTCTTGGCGCAATATTCGAGAACAGCATTCTCGAAAAGGCCGACCTTCATACTGCGTATAATTATATTATCGATCCGGGTACCAATCGTATCAAAAAAGCAAAATTTTCTTTAACGGGTCTCCCTGGCCTGCTGGCTGTATATGATATCGGAATAGAATAGAACCTATTCTGTCTCCCTCGGGAAGTGCAATGTAAAACTTTCATAAATAGTATTGTACGCGGTGTAAGAATAACAATTACTATGTTTGTGCATGAATAAATTGTCTTTATGAGCATAGCGGTTGTATTGAAATATGCGCTTACTTTTATTGTTCTGTTTTTTATTTTCAGGCGTATACTCAGTCGTAAAAAATAATCTTATGTAGTCTAAATGACTGGTCCTTGATGCATATATAATGATACCGTCAGTCTCGTAATTAGTCGTAATTAAAAACAAATTTCCGGATAGCGGATAGCCGGCTTATTAGTTTGCTATGGCATAGAAGGAATGGTCACCTTGTATATAAGACTTAGATATATCGCAGTTTAGGCTAATTTAGTATCATGTTTTTCATGAAAAGTAAGCTCCTTATACTTTTCTTCGGCTTTGTATCTGTTTACATCATTTTCAATCTCGACAAGTGGGAGCGGAAGAGGGTATTGCAGTGGGATATTGCCGGCTATTACATGTACCTGCCTGCTACTTTTATTTATGGCGATATCAGGCAGCTCGGCTGGTACCCTACTATAGATAGTGTCTATAATCTATCTGAAGATCATGGTATGTATGCAGTGAATGAAGTGCCCGGGACAGGAAACAAGGTGGGCAAATATCCTATTGGCACGGCTATTTTCGAATTGCCATTTTTCCTGGGTGCACATGCTTTCACATTGTTATCGCATAGCTATCCGCCGGATGGCTATAGCCCGCCTTATGCATTGGCCCTGTGCTTGGCTACAGTATTTTGGGTGCTCTGTGGATTATTCGTTCTAAGGAAATTTCTTTTGACTTATTTTACTGAGCAGGTCGTCTTTATTACACTTCTGCTGATAGCTTTCGGTACTAATCTCTATAATTATACGGCCTTCGATTGGGGCATGAGCCATTCCTTCTCTTTTTTTCTTTTTTCTGCATTCCTGTATTTTATGCAGCGCTGGTATGCCTCAGGCAAAATGAAATACCTGCTTTTTCTAGGCGCGTCGCTGGGGTGGATCGTTATTACCCGCCCAACCAATATAATTATTGTTTTGCTTCCGCTTCTTTGGCCTTACGGTACTATAAAGGTAAAACTGGCTTTTATAAAACAACATTTTGCAGCACTTATCCTTTCCTTCATCTTATTCCTCGCGATTATTTCAATGCAACTGGCCTATTGGAAATATGCAACAGGTCATTGGTACTATGATTCTTATCCCGGCGAGGGCTTCAATTTTCTGCAGCCCCAAATATGGAAGGGCTTATTCAGCTACCGTAAGGGCTGGTTCATATATACGCCGCTGGCCTTGCTCATTATACCTGGTTTTGTTTTCCTGCACAGCCGCAGGCCGGCTTTTTTATTGCCGTTGTTGAGTTTTTTCATATGTAACCTGTACATAATTTTCTCCTGGCAACAGTGGTACTACGGCGGCAGCTTTAGTTCCCGTGCCTTACTGGAAAGCGTAGCGGTATTAAGTATTCCTTTAGCGGCATTCGTGGAATGGCTTCTGCAATTGCAGCGGAAAAAACTTAGACAATTCATAATGACCACATTGGTATTTTTCCTGGTATTGAATGTGTTCCAAACATACCAGTTCTCACATGGAGTAATCAAGGCTGATGGCATGACCCGGCAACATTACTGGCAGTATTTTTTCAATATTGAATAAATGCTGCCATCCGCAGTCTCTTCGTTTATATTTATTCCACCTGGAAACGCTTCTTCATGAACTCCAGCGCATAGCGGTCAGCCTCAACCTTCACCAACTCAGTATGGTCCGGGTCTATTGGGTTGGCAAACCCCGTGGCAGCATCAAATTCATGCATTTCAAATTCGTGCTTTGTATTTTTCACCTTCCTGCCAAATTCTTCCACGAAGAACTTTTGAACATATGGGTCGCGCGATGCCCATAGGTACAGCACATCGCATTGCAGGTCGCGTATCTTCTTGTCTTCTTTTTCAGGCATGGCATAGTACATCACGCAGCCTGCGGCCTGCTTGCCTGCCAGCATAGCTGCTTTAAAGGCCCATGTGCCCCCTGCTCCCCAGCCAAGGGTAATGATACGCTTGTCGAGGCCTATCTTGCTTAGTAGCCCTTTTGTTAGGTTGTCCGCATGCTTCTCGTTCAGCTCTTCCCGGTATTTTTTGGCCATGTCCCTGTCTGCGGTCCATTTGCCGTCATACATGTCTATGGCATATACGTCCACATTCCCCAGTTTGGCCTGCCACCTTTGGGCCTCCTTTTTCACTTCCTGCGTCAGGCCCCAGGAATCATGGTAAATAATAAGCACATTCCCTGTTGCTGAAGCAGAGGGTATATAATAGGCATTCCCCTTATATCCTTCAAGGGTTGCGTATTGCACCATAGTGCTATGGTCGGCGGGGGCTGTTTGCGCATAGCTTGTATTGTTGGATAGCCCTAATAACGTAATAAATGCAAAAAATAGGTATTTCATATCTGTTCTGCTTTTTTCAGCTAAACAGATAAAAAATTATTCCAAA
>CAYZTM010000033.1:0-45433 GCA_964481425.1 uncultured Flavipsychrobacter sp. | reverse complement strand
TATTGCCTACAGCCTTCAGCCCGAACAATGATGGCAAGAACGACAAGTTCGGGGCGACGCTGAGCTGCGATATAAACAGCTACAGGCTGATGATCTATAACCGTTGGGGCAACGGGGTGTTCTATAGTGAAGATATCAATGAGAAATGGGACGGTACCTACAAAGGTATAGCCCTGGACGGGGATGTGTTCAATTATTATTTAGAGTTTAAGGACGGTGAGAATAAGGTGTATTACTATAAAGGGACGGTGACGCTGGTGAGATAGGGACCCCTCCGGCTTCCCTGAAGGGGAGTAACATAATTTGCCAATGGGCGTGAAGATAAAATATTGTATTTGGCTGCTGCTGCTAATGGGTAGTGTGAATGTTTACGGACAGGGGGAAAATAATAATTGGTGCTTTGGTGCAGGTGCAGGATTGAATTTCAACAACGGCTCTCCTGTTTATTTTGGTTCAAACATTTCAACAACTGAGGCCTGCGCGACGGCTTCGGATGCCAATGGGAATCTCTTGTTTTACACTAACGCCACCACGCTGTGGGATAAGAATGGCAATACTATGCCAAATGGAGCAGGTTTGTTAGGCGGCTACTCCTGCACACAGGGGGCAGCTATAATACCGTCGTACAGTAACAGCAACCAGTATTACGTGTTTACGCTGGAGGAATACCCGTTTGGCCCATCGGCAGCGTACCTCCGTTATTCGCTCGTAGATATGACACTTAACGGCGGCCTGGGGGATGTGGTAGCTGCGCAGAAGAATGTGATATTGGATAGCGATGTGTATGAAAAGATGACCATAGCGCATGGGCAGGGTTGTTACCAATGGCTTATCGTGCATACGCGATCTTCCCCTGATTTTCATGCATTCAAGGTCGATAATAACGGGATTAGCGCTACGCCTGTCATTTCAAGTTCCGGTACTCACTACACGAGCTTATGCTATGCCTTTGGGGAAATGAAGGTGTCGCCGGATAACCAGCAAATTGCACTAGTTACAATAAATTCACCCATACTTGAATTACATTCATTTGATAATACAACAGGAGTCGTTTCGAGCCTGATAGCGCTGGACAGCAGCGTGAGCCAGTCGCCGTATTACGGGGTGAGTTATTCGCCTGACGGGACTAAACTATACGTGTCTGTACAGGGTGTTGGTAGCACCTTGCTGCAGTATGACCTATCCTATTTGCCCAATGTGGCTGCGGTGGTAAATTCAAAAACAACTATCTCTGACTCGATATTTTATGGTATGAGAATCGGCCCGGATAATAAGGTTTATACCCTTTACCTGGATAGCGTTGGCGTGGGCAGTGCATTTGTGTTCAATAATCCCAACCAACCGGGGGCGGCCTGCAATTTCTCCGCAACGCCATTTTCGGGACTGGGAGTTTCATTGACCTACGGCACACCTATGCCTCCAAATGTGAGCTATGCCTATCATGACACGGCAGTATGTCTTGCTCTTGACACTACGGGTATAAATGCTCCCGCGGGATACCTGACCTATTTGTGGAGCGACGGGCACACGACCCAGGCAGATACTATTTCGGCAGGTGAAACAAAGTGGGTAAACTCGTGGAACGATTGCGGCCTTGCGCGGGTGGATACCTTTCATGTAACGGGGCTGGCGTTAAGCACGCAGACGGCAACAACTGACACGTCAATATGCTTTTCCAATAATATTGCCACGCTGTGGGGCGATGCGGGATATACCTACTACCTATGGAGCGACGGTGCGACAACACAGCAGGATACCATTGGCAATGCAGGGACGAAGTGGGTGAGGCAGGAAGATATTTATACCTGCAGCCTGCGTACAGATACGATACATGCGTTTGCAATACCGGTGACGACCACCAGCACGATAATTGACACGAACATATGCTTTTTGACTCCCCCGGTATTGACGGCCAGCCCGGGCTACAACAGCTATTTGTGGAGCGATGGGAACACAGGGTCGCAAGACAGTATGAGCGTGGCGGGAGTAAAGTGGGTGCAATGTCAAACTGGTTGCACAATTCTTGTGGATACATTTAAAGCACATGACTGGCGGGATACTACAAAATTAGTTACCGACACGAGCCACTGCGTGGCCTATTCACCTATAACAATATATGGCCCCGGTGGTTATACGAGTTATGCATGGAGTGATGGCAAGACCACGCAGGTGGATACCTTCTTCAATACGACAACAAAATGGGTGACCGCCCAGAATGGTTGTGAGCTGCTGATAGACACGGTACACTTCACCGCTACGACCATACCGCCTGATTCGATAGCTAAGCATGGGGGCGATACCCTGCTGTGCTTTGATAATGTGGCGAGTGTGAATGTGAGTGCGCCGGCAGGCTATACCTACTACCTGTGGAATGATGGCAATGCAACACAAGTAAATTCCTTTGCTGGTCCCGGTACTAAGTGGGTATATGCGCAAAAGCTGTGCTACCTGGAGATAGATACCTTTAATGTATCGGCAATGCCTACGGATACGACCGATAGCCGGACGGATACGATGATCTGTTTCAGTGAGCAGGCCACACTCTCCGCAGTGCAAGGATATGACAGCTACCTGTGGAGCGATGGTAACACGGGCGTGAGTGATACTTTTAGCAACAACAGTACAAAGCTGGTGTATGCCCACCGGGCCTGCGAGGAGCGTATAGATACCATTGCCGTGCAGTTCATCAATGACCTTGTAGTGGACCTTGGCCCTGATACGGCGGTCTGCAAGGGGGAGTATTTAGACCTGGACGCCACTTCGATATACAACACCGCCCAATACCTATGGCAGGATGGTAAGACAGGCCCTGTTTACCACGTAACCAATGGCGGCGACTACAGTGTAACAGTAAGTGTAGGCCCCTGCAGTGTGAGCGATACAGTGAGGGTGCATGAGAAGGTGATAGACATAAAGCTGGGCAAAGGCCTGATACCCTGCCATGAGGAAAGCATAGTACTGGATGCAGGTGTGGACAGCGCCGGCTACCTGTGGCAGGATGGCAGCACGGGCAGAACGATAAAAGCGACGAAAGAAGCCACCTACAGTGTAAAGGTGACACAGGGCGAATGCAGTGCAACAGCGAGTGTGGATGTGAAGTTTGAAGGTTGCCCCTGCAATGTGGTATTGCCTACAGCCTTCAGCCCGAACAATGATGGCAAGAACGACAAGTTCGGGGCAACGCTGAGCTGCGATATAAACAGCTCCAGGCTGATGATCTATAACCGCTGGGGCAACAGGGTGTTCTATAGTGAAGATATCAATGAGAAATGGGACGGTACCTGCAAAGGTATAGCCCTGGACGGGGATGTGTTCAATTATTATTTGGAGTTCAAGGACGGTGAGAATAAGGTGTATTACTATAAAGGGACTGTGACGCTGGTGAGGTGAGAACCCCTCCGGATCCCCTGAAGGGGAGGGGTATTGTAGAAAAATGAATAAGGCTTGAAGGCGCTTAAACGACATTGTTTATCAATTCGTACATTTACTATACTCGAAACTAAATAGGTATAGTGTATGTCATATCCATTCCAGGTAAGGTCGAAAGAAGCGTATAATGTTGCATGGCGGAAAAGTGTGGAAAGCCCTGAACAGTTCTGGGCAGATGTTGCCGCTGATTTTTCATGGCGTAAAAAATGGGACACGGTGCTGGAATGGGATTTTGAAGAACCGAATGTCAAATGGTTTGCCGGTGGAAAGCTGAATATAACCGAGAACTGCCTGGACCGTCACCTGGAGACGGATGGCGACAAAGTGGCCGTAATATGGGAGCCCAATGATCCCGCAGCTCAACACCGAAGGTTTACCTACAGGGAATTGCATGAACAGGTATGTCGTTTCGCCAATGTGCTTAAAAGCAATGGCGTGCGAAAAGGTGATAGGGTGTGCATCTATATGGGTATGGTACCGGAACTGGCCATAGCTATACTGGCCTGCGCCCGCCTGGGGGCTATACATTCGGTGATCTTTGGCGGCTTTAGCGCTAAGAGTATTGCGGACCGCTTGCAGGATGCACAGGCGCAATATATCGTAACGGCAGATGGCGCTTACCGCGGGGCCAAAGATATCCCCTTGAAAGGTGTGATAGATGATGCTTTGGAGCAGTGCCCTTTTGTAAAGAAGGTGATCGTATTGCTGCATACAAAGACGCCGGTCAGCATGATAAAAGGCCGGGATGTATGGTGGCAGGACGAAATGGAAAAGGCAGAAGCCCACTGCCCTGCAGAAGTGATGGATGCTGAAGATCCTTTATTCATTTTATATACTTCCGGTTCCACGGGCAAACCTAAAGGGGTAGTACATACCTGCGGGGGATATATGGTATATGCTACTTATTCCTTCGTAAATGTTTTTCAATACGAGCCGGGGGATGTATTCTTTTGTACCGCAGATATAGGCTGGATAACGGGGCACAGCTATATAGTATATGGCCCCCTGTGTGCAGGGGCTACGGTGCTTATGTTCGAAGGTGTGCCCACCTGGCCGGATGCAGGTCGCTTCTGGGATATCGTGGACAAATACAGGGTAAATATATTGTACACAGCACCCACGGCCATCCGTAGCCTGATGGCTTATGGTACAGAACCAATTGAAGGACACAAGCTGGATAGCCTGAAGGTACTGGGTTCGGTGGGTGAGCCGATCAATGAAGAGGCCTGGCATTGGTTCGACCAGCATATTGGCAAAGAAAGATGCCCGATAGTGGATACCTGGTGGCAAACAGAGACAGGTGGTATCATGATATCAAACCTGGCCGGGGTAACACCTGCAAAGCCATCGTATGCAACTTTGCCGCTGCCGGGCATACAACCCTTGCTGGTAGATGAGAAAGGCCACGAAATAGAAGGGAATGACGTGAGCGGTAATCTGTGCATCAAATTCCCATGGCCTTCTATCATCCGTACTACCTATGGAGACCATGAACGCTGCAGGAGCACCTATTTTGCCACCTATCCCGGCCTGTATTTTACCGGGGATGGCTGCTACCGCGATGCAGATGGGAACTACAGGATAACAGGCAGGGTAGATGACGTGCTGAATGTAAGCGGACACAGGATAGGTACGGCTGAAGTAGAAAACGCCATCAATATGCATGAAGGGGTAGTGGAGAGCGCTGTAGTAGGCTATCCGCACGACCTGAAAGGGCAGGGTATCTATGCCTATGTGGTGTATGGCAATGTGCATGGAGATGAGGAACTGACCCGCAAGGACATACTGCAGACCGTAGCCCGTATCATAGGGCCTATTGCCAGGCCTGATAAGATACAGTTCGTAAAAGGCTTGCCTAAAACCCGTAGTGGAAAGATCATGCGCCGCATCCTGCGTAAGATAGCGGAGGGCGAAATGAACAACCTGGGCGATACAAGCACACTGCTGGACCCACAGGTGGTGGACGATATCAAAAACAAGCGCCTGTAGTACCGGCAATTCTCACGGAAATGCAATGACAAGTCCCAAAAGATGACGAAGGTCACCTTTTGAGGGTATCCTGTGTCATTAGCTCCGCTTTCCCGCGCAGATATTTTTGCAAAAAGCGATTTATCATGATCCACAGCCTTTTTGCACAATATCGTAACTACAACCTGCAGGAACTGGCTGCACGATTCTATAAAGAATACTACACTACGATGGAGGAATTATGTAACAATGCCGGGCGTGAGGCCGATAAGCTGCATGCCAAAGGCAAAGATGCAACGGAATACCTGTTACAATACCATAAGCTGGCGGCCGAAGTGCGGGAGTACATCCTGTACCGTAAAGATATACTCTTTCCTTACCTGGAGGAGCTTTCTGACAAGACGCGCGAAGGGCACGACTGTACCAATTGCAAGGGCGGCTGTAAAGCTGCCCATATGGCAAAGGTGATGGACCTGAATATATCGCATTTAAGGATACAGGGCACACTGGATGAAATAAAGACGGTAAGCTTGCTGCGATCAGACGAGATGAACGAATGGGAGTGGAAAGTATTGCAGAATGAACTGCAGCTACTGGAAGGAATGCTGACAGAGCTGTATTACCTCGAACAAGAAGTGCTGCTGCCGAGGATCAAGAAAGCCCAACATAACATCAATGCATACAGCTAAGGGGGAAAATACTATCATCGTATCCAAGCAGGTGAAGCAAGAGACCCTTTGCTACCATTGCGGCGCCCCCTGTGTCAATGACAACATCCACATAGCAGATAAGGTGTTTTGTTGCGAGGGCTGCAAACTGGTATATGAGATACTGAACGAGAATGGCCTCTGCGATTATTACAAGATACAATCGCACCCCGGCCTGTCGCAAATAAAGCCTGTGCGTAATGATAAATTTGCTTACCTGGATAATGAGGCCATCGCAAAAAAACTATACAAATTCACAGACGGGCGCAATGTTATCATTACTTTTTACATACCCGGCGTGCATTGCAGCTCCTGCATGTGGCTGCTGGAGCACATGCACAAACTGAATAATGGCATCACGGAGAGCAGGCTCAACTTTACTACCAAAGAGCTTACGGTACATTATAACAAAGAGCAGATCAGCCTCAGGCAGGTGGTAGAACTGATGACCACGATCGGTTATGAGCCCTATATAAGCCTGGAAGATATAGATAAGGACAAGCCCAAATATTCGAACAAGGCGAGGATATATAAACTGGGTGTAGCAGGTTTTTGTTTCGGCAATATCATGATGATGAGCTTCCCGGAATACCTGGGGGCGGGTACAGGTATCGGGGAGCAATATGCAATGTTATTCCGGGTACTGAACCTTGTCCTCTCTGTGCCCGTATTCTTTTATAGTGCATCAGAATTCTTTGTATCGGCATGGAAAGGGTTGCGGCAAAAGACATTGAATATTGATGCCCCTATAGCGCTGGCCCTGGTCATCACCTATACCCGCAGCCTGTACGAAATAGCTACAGGTACAGGGCCGGGCTACCTGGATAGCATGAGTGGTATCGTGTTCTTTATGCTGGTGGGCCGTATCGTGCAGGACCGTACCTATAGCTCCATCTCTTTTCATAGGGATTACAAAGCATACTTCCCGATAGCAGTTAATATAGTGACGGCCGCCGGACTGGAAAGTAAAAGTCTGCAGGACCTGAAAGAAAAAGATATCGTACAGCTATATAATGATGAGATCATACCGGCAGATTCTGTATTGCTGGATAGTGCAGCATTGGTTGATTACAGCTTCGTAACAGGGGAGAGTGAACCCGTGACCATACTGCCCGGCAACAGGGTATATGCAGGCGGCAAGCTGCGTGGTGAAAAAGTACGCATGCAGGTGATAAAGCCCGTAGCAGGTAGCTACCTTACCTCGTTGTGGAACCATCATGCCTTTAAAAAGAACAAAGCTGCACAAAACGAAGAACACAGTATCATTCACCTGCTCAGCAAATATTTTACTTACATATTGCTGGTGTTGGCCGGTATCACTGCAATATACTGGGCTATGCACGACCCGGCGAAGGTATTGCCCAGTGTTTCAGCAATGCTGATAGTGGCATGCCCTTGTGCACTATTGCTGTCCGCAACCTATACGAATGGCAACCTGTTGCGGATACTGAGCAATAACGGTCTTTACTTACGGGATGCCAGTGTGATAGAGCAGTTGGGGAAGATAGATCATATCGTGTTCGACAAGACCGGCACGCTTACACAAGGCAGCGAACATTTTGCAGTTTCCGGTCATGAGTTGACGGAAGAGGAGAAAGACTGGGTATATAATATGGTAGTCTCCAGCAGGCATCCCTACAGCCAGGCGCTTACGGCATGGCTGGGCATACGGGGCATGTGTGTGCTGGAGCAGTGGGCAGAGGTAAAAGGTAAAGGTATCGAGGCATATGTAGGAGAAACCCGGATAAGGGTAGGCTCTGCTGCATTTACAGGTGTAGTGCCCCATGGGGAACCGGCCAATGTGTACATACGTATAAATGATGATGTGACTGCCTTCGAGATACAACCTGCGTTCCGGCAAGCTATCCCTGCTATAATGCCTGAACTGAGAAAGAAGTATAAGCTGTCGCTATTATCGGGTGATAATGATCGCCAGCGTAAGCATATTGCAGGCTTGTTAGGCGCTTCCAGCCAATTAATGTTCGAGCAAAAGCCGGAAGACAAGTTACAGTATATAGAAAAGCTGCAGGAGAAGGGCGCTAAAGTGCTGATGATGGGCGACGGACTTAATGATGCCGGCGCCTTGCAGCAAAGCAATGTGGGTATCACGCTGGCTGATGACATCAATAATTTCAGCCCTTCCTGCGATGCCATCCTGGATGCGTCGAAGTTTGACAAACTACCCCGGTTGCTGGCCCTTGGCCAAAGCGGCAAGCGTATAATCGCATTCAGTTTTGTTATATCCGTTGTTTATAACCTCGTGGGCCTTGCCATATCGGTACAGGGTCACATGGCCCCTATGATAGCCGCTATACTGATGCCCATAAGTACTGTGAGTATAGTACTGATAACAACAGGCCTGAGCAGCATTATTTCACGCAGGCTGGGCTTGTCGCTGAGTGCATAAATCGCGAGAAGCCGAAAACGATGATATAGATCATCTTTCACCTTGAGTATAGTCATAAATACCCCATTGTCGCCACGATAGTTTTACAGCAAAATTTAAAAGCATGAGTGCACTTTTTGTCCTGGTAATAGCAAGCATATTGGTGGCTGCATCATTCCTCCTTGCGTTTATCTGGAGTGTGAAGAACAACCAGTATGAAGATAAAGAGGGCGCCTCGATGCGTATGCTTTATGATGATAATAACGATCTAAACCAACAATCTTAAAGATTCAATACATGAGTACTATCTCACATTCCGCGCAATTTGAACAAAGTGCCTCGATGCCGGCGGTGCAAACAGAAAAATTCTTTTACGATAACAGGATCGTAAAGATGTTTGCCTATGCCACCATATTCTGGGGCATAGTAGGTATGCTGGCAGGTTTGTTTGCCGCCTTCGAGCTGGTTTTCCCTGGTTTGAACATGGGGACTGCCGCTACCACCTTCGGCCGTGTAAGGCCGGTGCATACCAATGCCGTGATCTTTGCCTTTGTGGGTAATGGCATCTTTATGGGTGTCTATTACTCGCTGCAGCGCCTTACGAAAGCGCGTATGTTCAGCGATCTGCTGGGCAAGCTGCATTTCTGGGGCTGGCAACTTATTATAGTTGCGGGTGCCGCAACCTTACTGGCAGGCTATACCACCGGTAAGGAATATGCCGAGCTGGAGTGGCCGATAGACATTCTCATCACCCTTGTATGGGTAATATTCGGTATCAACATGTTCGGTACCATTATCAAGCGGCGCGAGCGGCACCTGTATGTGGCCATCTGGTTCTATATAGCTACCTGGGTGACCGTGGCCATGCTCCATATCGTAAACTCAATGGAGTTACCTTATTCCTGGATCAAATCATATTCATGGTATGCAGGTGTGCAGGATGCGTTGGTGCAATGGTGGTACGGTCACAACGCGGTGGCCTTTTTCCTAACCACACCTTATCTGGGCCTTATGTATTACTTCCTGCCAAAAGCAGCTAACCGCCCGGTATATTCGTACAAGCTTTCTATTATACACTTCTGGGCGCTTATCTTCCTGTATATATGGGCAGGTCCGCACCACTTATTATATACTGCCTTACCCGACTGGGCACAATCACTGGGTACGGTGTTCTCCATCATGTTGATAGCTCCTTCATGGGGTGGTATGCTGAATGGCCTGCTTACCCTGCGTGGTGCCTGGGACAGGGTGCGTGAGGATGTTGTATTGAAGTTTATGGTGGTGGCGGTGACCGCTTATGGTATGGCCACTTTTGAAGGCCCCATGCTGAGCCTGAAGAGTGTGAATGCCATCAGCCACTTTACCGATTGGACCATAGCCCACGTGCACGTTGGCGCCCTTGGCTGGAACGGCTTCCTGACCTTCGGTGTACTGTACTGGCTGATACCACGCATATTCCGCACCAACCTGTATTCGCAGAAGCTGGCTAACTGGCACTTCTGGATAGGTACCCTGGGTATCATCTTCTACGTAGTGCCTATGTATTGGGCCGGTTTTATGCAGAGCCTTGCCTGGAAAGAGTTCACTCCCGAAGGCCAGTTGAAATACCAGTTCATTGAGACCGTACAGCAGATGCGCCCCTTCTATGCCATGCGTGGTATAGGTGGTACACTGTACCTGATAGGCGCCCTGATGATGGGATATAACCTTTGGAAAACAATACGCAGCGGTAATGTGCTGAATGAAGAGGCTGCTGAAGCTGCACCACTGGCTAAAGTTTATGTGCCTCATGGCAAACAATACTGGCACAGGTGGATAGAACGCCGCCCTGTACAAATGCTGGTAATAAGCTTAATAGTAGTAGGTATAGGTGGCCTGGTGGAAATGATACCCACGTTTATGGTAAAATCGAACATACCTACCATCAGTAGTGTGAAGCCATATACGCCACTGGAACTGCAGGGACGTGATATATACATACGTGAGGGCTGTTATAATTGCCACAGCCAGATGATACGCCCGTTCCGCAGCGAGGTAGCCCGTTATGGAGAGTACTCCAAGGCAGGTGAGTTTGTTTACGACCACCCGTTCCAATGGGGTAGTAAACGTACCGGCCCGGACCTGGCCCGCGAAGGTGGCAAGTACCCCGACAGCTGGCACTTCAACCACATGTATGAGCCTACGAGTATGTCGCCGGGTTCCATCATGCCCAACTATCCCTGGTTGTTTGATAATACGATAGATACTGCCATCACTCCGGCCAAGATAAGGGCCATGCAAACACTTGGTGTGCCCTACCCGGCAGGATATGACCGGCAGGCTAACAGTGACCTGATGAAACAAGCTGATGGGATAGCAGCCAGCCTTGCAAAAGATAATATCAAGACCAAAAGTGACCGGGAAATAATAGCTGTGATAGCCTACCTGCAAAGACTGGGTAAAGACATCAAGCTGGAACAGAAAACTGCAAACAATAACTAATACAAAAAAACGAGGACATGAAATTCATCCATTATTTAGAGACGATAACAGGTGTGGGCATTTACCCGCTCGTATCCCTGCTGATATTCTTCCTCTTTTTCTCGGCATTGAGCATATGGGCTTTCAGAGCAGATAAGTCTTATATCAATGCCATGAAGCAGATCCCTTTGGCCGGTAACGAAAACGAAGAAACCAACGACATTAAATAAAACAGCATAGCCATGCGCAAAAATCTGAATAAAATACTTCTTCCTGTTATAGCACTATTGCTGTCGCCCGGCTTAGCCGGGGCAGCAGAGGCCGCCGCTGAAGGCGAAAAGAGCGGCGGTTCGTACAATGCCGCACTGATAAGCCTGGTGAGCCTGATGTTCATCCTGGTATTCGCCATAGGTGTACTGGCAAACGTGCTTAGCCAGCTGACGCTTGTATATCGCGATAAGATGCGTGCAGAAAAGACAAAAAATGGTGGTAGCAATGTAGTAAAGACGATATTGCTGCTCCTTGCATTCAGTTTGCCCTCATTCCATGCATTTGCTGCAGATGCTGACAGCACAGCGGCAGCACCTGTAATGCCGATCATCCCGGGCGTGGCCAATTCTGATTTTTACTGGATCATTAGCATCATCGTCCTCGAGATGCTGATCGTTATTGGCCTGGCACTTTATATCAGGTCTATGGCAAGGTTGATCAGCAACAGAGCCCCTGTTACGAAAGAGGCGAAGGTAAAGGCCCGTGCTGCTTTCTGGGACCGTTTCAACCAGGCCGTAGCCATTGAGAAAGAAAAGGACATAATGATGGACCATGACTATGACGGGATACGCGAACTGGACAACAGCCTGCCGCCCTGGTGGAAATATGGTTTTTATGTTACCATAGTCTTTGCCATCATCTATCTCTATCGCTTTCACGTATCGGGTACCGGGCCAAGCTCGCACGATGAGTTCGTTGCAGAGATGCAAAAGGCTGAGGAAGAAAAAGCCGCTTACCTGGCAAAGTCAGCCAACAATGTGGATGAGAATACGGTCAAACTGCTTACGGATGCTTCGGACCTCGCAGCCGGACAACAGATATTCCAGACGGTATGTTTTGCCTGCCATGCCAAAGACGGTGGTGGCGGTGTTGGCCCTAACCTTACCGATGATTATTGGCTGCATGGCGGTAGCATAAAGGATGTGTTCAAGTCCATTAAATATGGCTGGCAGGATAAGGGCATGAAGAGCTGGAAAGACGACTATTCGCCTAAGCAGATAGCCCAATTAGCCAGTTATGTAAAATCACTGCATGGTACCAAACCGGCAGCTCCGAAGGACAAACAAGGTGAATTATATATAGATGGCGCCGCTCCGCAGGGTGGTGGTGCAGATAGTATCAAGACGAGTTCAGTAGTAGTAAAGTAAAGCAAAATGGATAGCCAGGCCTCAAAACAACAACAAGATGCCGCCGCTTCCTTCAGGGATGGGGTAGCAACGGTAGATAAATCGGGTAAGCGCGTATGGATGTTTCCCCAAAAACCTCATGGTAAGCTATACAATGCCCGTACATGGGCGAGTATAGCCTACCTCGTAGTATTCTTTACGCTCCCTTTTATAAAAGTAGACGGACATCCTTTGTTCCTGCTGAACATCCTGGAGCGTAAGTTCATCCTTTTCGGACAGATATTCTGGCCACAGGATTTCTTCATCTTCGGCTTGGGGATGATCATATTTATTGTATTCATCGCCCTGTTTACTGTAGTATTTGGCCGTGTTTTCTGCGGATGGGCCTGCCCTCAGACCATTTTTATGGAGATGGTATTTCGCAAGATAGAGTATTGGATCGAGGGTGATGCCGCCAAGCAAAAAATGCTGAAGCACGGCCCATGGAATACAGAGAAGGTCGTTAAGAAGTTATCGAAATGGACGGTGTTCTGGATCGTCAGCTTTATCATCGCTAATACCTTTCTATCTTATATAATAGGAGTGGATGAACTGCTTAAGATGATCCGCGAGCCAATTGGTCAGCATGTAGGTACGCTCACCTCGCTCTGTATATTCACGACAGTGTTCTTCTTTGTGTATTCATGGTTGAGGGAACAGGTTTGTACAACTATATGTCCCTATGGCCGTATGCAGGGCGTACTACTCGATAGAAATTCGATAGTGGTGGCTTATGATTATAAGCGTGGCGAACAAAGAGGAAAGTTCAAAAAGAACGAAACACGCACCTTGGGTGATTGTATTGATTGTGCACAGTGTGTGAAGGTGTGTCCTACGGGCATTGATATTCGCAATGGCACTCAGTTGGAATGTGTTAACTGCACCGCCTGTATAGATGCCTGTGATAAGATGATGGAGGCTGTTGGCTTACCCACCGGCCTGATCCGTTATGCGTCTGAGGAGAACATAGCGAATAAGAAAAAAATGCGGTTTACGGGGCGCATGAAGGCTTATACCGCGGTAATGTGCGTATTGCTGGGTGTGGAAGCATTTCTGCTGGCCAGCCGTACCGACGTTGGCGTAAATATATTGCGCACCCCCGGCCAGCTGTACCAGGAGCAGCCCAATAACCAGATCAGCAACCTGTATAGTTATAAGCTGCTGAACAAAACCTTCCATAATAAGGAACTGAGCTTTAAGCCAGAGAACTTTGAAGGCAAGATAAGCCTGGTGGGCGAAACAAGAATGCTCGTGCCAAGGGACAGTTATACCACTGGCACTATGTTCATTTACCTGGACAGCAAATTCGTCACCAAAAGAAAAACACAACTGAAAATAGCCGTGTATGATGGTAAGGAGAAGATAAGGACGGTGAATACTACTTTCCTTGGACCATTTACCGGCAATTAATTTGTTAACCAATAAAATTTATAGTCATGAAGATCAGTTGGGGAATAAAGATCACGCTCCTGTATATAGGCTTTGTACTGTTGATAGGCACTATGGTGTGGGCAAGCACCCACCAACATTTCGACCTTGTATCGGATACCTACTATTCTGACGAGATAAAATACCAGGATGTAATAGATGCCAGTAAGAACCAGGCCGGGCTATCGCAGCCCATCGGCGTGCATGCTACTGAAAGCATAGTGAGCCTGGACCTTCCGGGCGAACTGCAGCATAAAAAGCTTGCAGGTAATATTCACTTTTACTCGCCTATAAAAGCAGCCTGGGATAAGATCATCCCGGTAAACGCCGACGGAAAAAGCATTGACGTGCCGCGGTCTGAGCTTTATAAGACGCAGTATACTGTTAAGATAGAGTTGGAAACAGGCGATAAGAAATATTACCAGGAAACAGGTCTTGACCTTAGTAAATGAACACCTTCACCTTCAGTTTGGCATTATTGATGGGCTTCACAGGTAGCCTGCATTGTGCAGGTATGTGCGGGCCTATCGTTTGGGTGATGCCCTTCCAGTTCCTGGATGGCCTTAAGAAGTATGCCGGAATAGCGCTATACCATTTTGGACGTATCAGTACTTATGCTTTGCTGGCATTAGTGCTGCATTCATTCAGCGGAATGTTTACTCCGCACCTGCAGCAGTATATATCCATAGGGCTGGGAATATTACTGCTTGCAGCAGGTGTGCTGTCATTTTTGCCCATACAAAAGTTGCAGGTGCAACTTCCCTGGACTGCATTTGTGCGTAAACACCTGGGAAGTTTTATCTCGCGCCCGGGTTTAGGCTCGCTGTTCATGGCAGGTTTCCTGAACGGGCTATTGCCCTGCGGGTTGGTGTATATGGCCTTGTCGGCTGCCATTACTACCGGCAATACCTTGCAGGCAATGGAGCTCATGTATGTATTCGGCCTGGGTACCGTACCCATGATGGTAGGAATAACCCTGCTGCGTAATAAGGTGAGCTTTGTCCGCATCACTCATTTCAGGAAGCTCGTACCGGTCTTCATGTTCGTCTTCGGGAGCCTTTTCGTGATACGTGGCATGAACCTGGGTATCCCTTACCTGAGCCCGGCGATAGAAATGGGACAGCACGGCGTGAAAGCTTCCTGTTGTCACAAACATTGATCTGTTGATCGTCACAAAATTAATTGTATGTCGTACCAGGAATTACTTCACAAATATAATGTGCCCGTACCACGGTACACAAGCTATCCCACAGTACCTTATTGGGACCATGATATAGATACTGATCGCTGGGAATTAAATTTCCAGGAGCAATTCGCTAAAGGCAATACGCAGGGTATTTCGTTGTATATACATATGCCGTTTTGTGAATCGCTCTGTACTTACTGTGGCTGCAATAAGAAGATAACTACCAATCATAATGTGGAGCATCCCTACATTGAAGCTATTTTAAAAGAATGGGAACTTTACCTCGACATGATGAACGAAGTCCCTATCCTACGTGAATTGCATTTGGGCGGCGGAACGCCAACGTTCTTCTCTGCCGCTAATCTTGAACGCCTGATCGAGGGAATCGTATCCCGAAGCAAACTTCATCCTGATCACGAATTTGGTATAGAGGGACATCCTAATAATACCAGTAAGGAGCAGCTTGAAACATTATACCGTTTAGGGTTCCGGCGTATCAGCTATGGGGTGCAGGATAATGACCCTACAGTGCAGCATGCTATCAATCGCCTGCAGCCCTTTGAGAACGTAAAGGAAGCTACAGAGCTCGCACGGGAAGTGGGTTTTACTTCAGTTAATTTTGATCTCATATACGGTTTGCCATTCCAAACCCCGGATAGTATACAGCGTACGATAGAGCAAAGTATCTCGTTAAGGCCGGATAGGGTAGCGTTCTACAGTTATGCTCATGTACCATGGACGAGCAGAGGCCAGCGACTATTTGATGAGACCAACCTGCCATCCCCAGAACTGAAAATGGAGCTGTACCAAATAGGGAAGGGACTTTTTGAACAGGATGGATATTACGATATCGGTATGGACCATTTTGCATTGCCCGGCGATGAGCTATATGTAGCCTTAGAGGAAGGAAGATTACACCGCAATTTTATGGGTTATACTACGCAGCGGAGCGCATTATTGGTCGGCTTGGGTGTGTCTGCGATAAGCGACATTGGTACTGCTTTTGCACAAAATGAAAAGACCCTGCATGAGTATTACAGGCAGGTAGAGCAAGACCGCCTCGCAGTACACAAAGGTTATTTCCTCAATGAAGAGGATAAGCACTTCCGCAGATATATACTGAATGTGATGTGTACCGGTGGGACTATATTTACGGATGCTGATAGGCCGCTATTGAAGGAATATACTTTTCCTCTACTTGAAGGAATGGAGGCAGATGGTTTGATCCGGTTCGGGGATGAAGGTTTGACAGTGACCACATTGGGACGGAACTTTTTGAGGAACATATGCAGCGCCTTCGACCTGCACCTGCAGCGCAGGCAGATGGGTGAGGCACAGGTTTTTAGTAAGGCCGTGTAGTGATATAGGTCATTTTTTCGATTGACAAAGATTAGCGGTGGTGGCAGGGCATAAAAATATCTTTACACACAGCGAGCAAGATGTTAAAGGGCTTATGTACATGTTCAATGACAATAAAATAGAGCAGTTCAGGCAGGAAAATAGTGCATGGATCCGTACACTGGATTACATGCAGATGGAGAACGTACATTTAAAGAACAGGCTTGCTGCCACGGCAAAAAGCAAGCTGGAAGGTAAGTTGCTGGAGCAGGTTGAATATTTCCTGAATAATTTTTTGAATAAGGATGCCGTGATCGCCCTGCTGCGCCATGATATAGTGAACCAAGATCAAACGCTTGAAACGCAATGGGCCAATGACGGCCTTGATAAGAAATGGCTATCGAATCAGGAAAAGCTACGGCAGGATATGAGCAAAATGGAAAAAGAATTCAATAAGCTAAAGTTTGAATTCAATAAATTCCTTGCTGAGATATTATAGTTCTGCGCCCTTAGTTGAGCATATTTTCCAGCTTTTTTTCATTCAGCAGTACAATATCTCCCTGGCGGATATCAATAAGCTTCTCGTCCTTGAAATCGCTTAATGTACGTATCAACGATTCTTTGGCTGTGCCCGCAATATGCGCCAGGTTCTCACGGCTTATGTCTATAGTGAATTGCTGGCCTTCACTCGTTTTGTATTTTTTTGCAAGCATTATCAGTGTATCGGCTACCTTCTTGCGTAGTGAGCTGTAGGCGAGTTTCAGTAATTGCTGTTCCTTCTCCTGCACATTGTTGACCAGTAACTGAACGAATTTTTGCAGCACTTCTTTGTTGCTGTTCACGAGCTCGTCAAATTCAGAGCGAGGGATAGCCGCTATTTCCGATTCCTCCAGGGCTTCCGCTGTTTCTTTGTACACACCTCCTTCCAGTAGTGTGCTATAGCCAAGGAATTCACCTTCGCCATATAGGTCGGTGATCAGTTCCTTGCCATCATCGTTCATCCGGAATACTTTTACCTTTCCCTTCTCAATATAATATAGCCGGGTAGCGTGGTTGCCTTCGGCATATACCGTTTGTTTCTTTTTATAGCGTGTTGTTGAACGATCTTTGATGAATTGTTCAATTGCAGCTGTTCCGCTGATGGTACTTAAAAGGGAATTTATCCCTTCCAGTCCTTTAGGGATGTCCTTGCGGAGGACATCAGCTTTCCGCAGGCGGCTTTCTATTGCGTTCAGCAACTCAGTGACATCAAATGGTTTGGTAATGTAATCGTCCGCACCCAGCTCCATGCCTTTCCGTATCTCGGCGCGTTCGGCTTTAGCGGTCAGGAAAATGAACGGAGTGTTGCGGAGCTCATCGTTCTTTTGCAGCATGTGTATCACGCCATAGCCATCGAGTACCGGCATCATGATGTCGCATACTATGAGGTCGGGTTTTTCTTCCTGGGCCACCTCAACGCCCACCTTGCCATTCTCGGCAGTGAACACTTTGTACCCGGCAAGTTCAAGTATCTCCGCCATGTTCTCGCGGATGTCGTTGTTGTCTTCGATCAGCAATATAGTTTTCATCATGCTGCGTTTAGGTTAAATGTAATGATAAATTCTGTTCCCTGGTTTATTTCACTGTTACAGGAAACATGACCATTTAGTAGCTCTGCATACTTGCCTACAATGTGCAGACCAAGGCCGGTACCCTGTATGTTGGTCACATTATGGCCCCTGAAAAAGCGTTCAAAAAGGTGCTCCTGGTCCTCTTTAGATATGCCCATGCCTTTATCAGCTACCGATAATACTAATTCATTACCGGCATGTTTCGTGCTGATGCTGATCTCACTTTTTTCCGGTGAGAATTTTATGGCGTTCGAAAGCAGGTTCATGACGATATGTTTAAGCAGTGAGGGATCGAGCATAACCATCTCTTCCCCGGTATGCACATAGGATATCTTCTGCCCTTTTTTCTGAATGGTCTGCAACTCGTTTATGAGCCCTTTTACAAGGTCTTTCACATTGAATTCACTGAGGCGCACCTGTATACGGCCTTCCTCTATTTTGCCTACAGAGAGGAAATCGTTCAATATATCGGTCAGCATATTAACGCTGGAAACAATGCGCTGCAGGTGTTTTTCCCTTTTAGGGTGGTCTTCAGCCGTTTCGTATTTGGATACCAGGTAGGCCGATGAGAGTACAGTGCTTAAAGGGGTACGGAATTCATGAGAGGCTAGCGAAACGAATTTTGATTTCAGCTCGTTGAGCTCTTTTTCTTTCTCCAATGCTGCGCGCAGCTGGTTGTCTTTTTCTTCGGCTTCCTTGATCCTTTGGTTCAGCTGCTCTACCGTTTCGCTAAGCGATTGGGTCCGTTCCCTTACTTTTTCTTCCAGTTCAGCGTTCAGGTTGATGAGTGCTTCCTCGGAACGCTTACGGATGGTTATATCGCTGATGAAGGCAATGGCGTATTTGTTTTCTTTCGTATTGTAAGAGCTGAGGCTTACTTCTACCGGGAATTCTTCCCCATTCTTTTTTATTGCATAGAGGTCCATCCCCGTCCCCATGGGCCTGCTATGGGCCCCGGCGCCATAATAGTTGGCCCTGTGGTGCTGATGCCTGCCTGTGTATCGTTGCGGGATGAGTACTTCGATCTTCTTGTGGAGTAATTCTCCGCCGTTGTAGCCAAACTGTTTCAGCGCAAAATTATTTGCGAGCACGATCTCTCCTGCTTCGTTCACGATGATAATGCCTATGGCAGCATTATTGAAGAGTGCCTCAAATTCCTGGTTGTTCCTGGTTGCGCTTTCCACTTGTCTGCTGTGTAGCGTAAATATAAAAAAAACGTAAAAAAGTTAAACAAAGCGGTGTGTTAATTATTACTCTGCAGAACCATGGGCATGCTGCCTGGTCACAAAAGCTTCCCAATCCTGCAATTGCTGCCCTTTCACCACACGAGGAAACTTATTCATAGCCCCCTCTTTGCCCTTATACTTCAGGTAGTCATAGAATACAGCGCTCGGTAATATTTCTACAAATACCTCTTTCAGGGCCGATGTTCGTTCCACGGCATAGTCATCATTCAGTTTGCAGAGTGTTTCATCAAGCAGTTTACGGACCTCTTCCGCATCCACGGAGGGGTCATCGCAGCCTATATACCAGCGGTGAGCAAAGAGATTGTTGTATTTGAAACCAGCTACAGTAAACTCGCGGATGGTGATATTCAGTTTTTTGGACACCGTATCTATAGCCCTGTTCATATTGTCTACTGACATATGTTCGCCACAGAGACTTAGGAACTGTTTGGTACGCCCAACGATGATTATTTCATACTCATGGGCATTAGTAAAGCGGATCACGTCGCCAATAATATAACGCCAGGCCCCGGAACAGGTACTTATCATTACAGCGTAGTCGGTATCTTCTTTTACTTCGTCGATGGTATAGGTCCTTGGGTTGGCCTTTGGATTACCGTCGTCGTCAAAATTTTGAGGGGTGAAGGGGACGAACTCAAAAAATATACCTGCGTTCAGGACCAGTTTTATCCCCTGGGCCCCCGGCCTGGCCTGGAAACCGAATGAACCTTCTGAGGCCATATAGGTCTCAATAAATTTAATAGGCTTCCCCAGCAGTTTTTTAAAGCTTTCGCGGTATGGCTCAAAAGAAACACCGCCATGTATGTAGATGGCCAGGTTAGGCCATACCTCGTGAATATTTTTTACATTATGGTATTTTATTACTTCTTCCAATACTATCTGCACCCAAGCCGGCACGCCACATATGGTACCTACGTCCCACTTGCGGGCATTGCGTACTATGTGTTTTATACGGTCTTCCCACTTTGGCCTGCGCGATATGCGCTGCCCGGGCTTGTAAAGAAGGGATGACATCCAGCGAGGCATATTTTTGGCGCTGATGCCGCTCATGTCGCCTTCATAATATTCACCCCGTTCAAACAGGGAGGTCGTACCGCCTAACATCAGGATACCCTTGCCGAAAGCAGCGGCCGGTACCTTGAAGTCGGTCATGCTGTAGAGCTGCTTAAAGCCGACCTTCTTGATGGAGCGTATCATGTCCTGGGTGACGGGTATGTGCTTGCTGGCCGATTCGGATGTACCAGAACTCAGGGCAAAGTATTTTACTTTTCCCGGCCAGGTAACGTTTTCCTCGCCCTGCTGGCAGCGGTACCACCATTGTTTATACATCTCGTTATAAGTATAAACGGGTACCCGGTCGCGGAAGGCCTTCACAAAATCTATTTCCTGGCCCAGTATATTTTCAAATCCGTAATGTTTTCCGAAAGTGGTGTATTGGCCACGCTCCAGGAGTTGGCGAAGGGTGTGTCGTTGATAAGTGATGGGTGATGCTACAGGCAGCCTGAATTTTCTTCTTACTTCTATCGAACGCGCTATAAGATTTCCTAACAATGCCATTTACCCAAGGGGTTGATGATTGATCAATTTGTATTCTGTGTGTAAAATTAACTATTTCCTGCCTGCTTTTGCCAGCTTTTAAATGCGTAATAATGATAATGTCATGATTCTTTAACAATAAGGATAAAAACATTGCCGTAAGCTATATATACTTTTGCCAGCCCTATACCACGGTTTGGGGTAGTATTTTTAATAGATTGCTGCTTACCTTTGCGCACACATCTATGGGTGTACATATATCTATTGTTAACAGATCGCCGCATCAACTACCTGAATACCAGACCAAAGGCTCAGCAGGTATGGACCTGCGGGCATGGCTTCCGCAGCCCATATTGCTGCAACCCATGGAGCGGCGCCTGGTACCTACCGGTCTGTATATAGCATTGCCGGAGGGTTACGAAGCCCAGATCAGGCCCCGTAGCGGGCTGGCGATAAAGCGGGGCATCAGCCTGGTGAATACACCCGGCACTATAGACAGCGATTACCGGGGGGAAATTATGGTGCCCCTGATCAACCTCAGCACCGAAGTACAGGAGATAACGGATGGAGAGCGCATTGCCCAGATGGTCATTGCAAGGCATGAACGTGCTGAATGGGTGTTAAAAGAAGAACTGGAAGATACCGAACGGGGCACAGGCGGCTTTGGCCATTCGGGAACGCATTAGTTTTAGTTAAAATCAGACATATTGAATGCTTTAGACCGGTAGCGTTGGGCAACAAAAAATAAACAGTCAATGAACATAATTATTCCGATGGCGGGCATGGGCAAAAGGATGCGCCCGCATACATTAACTACTCCGAAACCCCTGATACCGATCGCCGGCAAGCCGATAGTGCAAAGACTGGTGGAAGATATAGTGGCTACCTGCAATGAAAAAGTGGAGGAGATAGCCTTCATAATCGGACCCTCATTTGGTAAAGAAGTGGAGACACACCTTTGCCAGGTAGCTGAGGCGCTGGGGGCTAAGGGCCGGATATGTTACCAGGAGCAGGCATTGGGCACGGCACATGCCATATTATGCGCCTCTGAAAGCCTTAAAGGGAATGTGTTCATCGCTTTTGCAGATACCCTGTTCAAGGCTACTTTCAGTATTGATACAGGTAAGGATGCTATAGTATGGACACAAAGGGTGGATGACCCATCGGCATTTGGTGTGGTAAAACTGAATGCCAATAAAGAAATAGAGGCCTTTGTGGAAAAGCCCAAAGAATTTGTTTCTGACCTGGCTATAATAGGAGTGTATTATTTCAGGGATGGCGACCGGCTGAAAAAGGAACTGCAACGCCTGCTGGATGAAGACATCAGGTCGAAAGGGGAGTACCAGATAACCGATGCCATGGAGCATATGCTGAACAATAACGTTAAGTTCTATATGGACCAGGTGGATGAGTGGCTGGATTGTGGTAACAAAGATGCCACCGTTTATACTAATCAAAGGATACTGGACATCAAAAAAGGCAAGGAGCCTATGCTTTCTGCCACCGCCAAAATAGATAGCTCTGTGATCATACCGCCTTGCTTCATTGGCGAGAATGTGGTTGTGGTCAATTCTGTGATCGGACCCTTTGTGTCGCTTGAAGAAGGGGTGCAGATAGCTGATTCAAGGATATCGAATAGTATCATTCAGGCACAAACGGTTGTTAAAAATGCGGGTTTCGAGAACTCATTATTAGGTAAAAACGTAATTTACACTGAAAAGCCACGGGAACTGAGCCTTGGTGATTTTTCCACAGAATCATGAATTTGCTGAGCCGGAAAGGCGCGATCCATATAATACTTGCATTATTTGCAGCTTTGACGTTTTTGCCCGCCGAAGGGCAGGACCTTAAAGTGCCGCTTACCACAACAGATGAGAAGGCCGATTCTATGTATTATGATGCCATAAAGGCGCATATGCTGGAGGATGACCAACTGGCCAAGACCCTGCTGCAAAATGTTGTCAGCTTAAAACCGGGTGAAGCAGCTCCGTACTATGATCTTGCACGCCTGTACGTAAAAGACAAGAACATAAGTAAAGCAACGGAGTATATCAAAAAGGCAATAGCGCTTAACGATGACAATAAATGGTATAAGGAACAGTATGCCAACATACTGGCTATTGATAACCAATATGCCGCCGCGGCCGGTATTTATGACACACTTGCCCAAAAGGAAAAGGACAATAAGGATTACCTGCTGAAGGCCTCTTTGCTTTATGAACGTGCAGGCAACCACCAGCAAGCGCTGGACCTGCTGGATCAACTGGCTAAAGTATCAGGTGATGATGATGCCTACCTGCAGCAAAAACAGCAGATATACCTGCAGATGAAAGATCTTGATAAGGCTGCTAAGGTTACCCAACAATTAATTGAGAACAACCCCGGAGATGGCCATTATTACATGATGCTTGCCGAGCTCTATGAGAATAATAAGCAACCGGAAAAGGCGATGGAGATCTACCGGCAGGCCTTGAAAGAGTTGCCGGATGATCCCAGCATACAGATGGGCCTCGCGGAGCACTACAGGAGGACAAATGATACGGCTAAGTATAGTGAGTACCTGACGAAACTGGTTACCAATAAAGACCTGGATGCTGAATCGCAGATGGGGATGCTGATAGAACTGATACAACTGGCAGGGGATGATAGTGTAAAGAAAAAGGCAGCCATAGACATAGCCGGTAAACTGGCAGCCATGCATAACCAAAACGCGCAGGTGCAGGATATATACGGGCAGGTGCTGGTAATGAACGGCGAACCGGAGGCTGCTTCGGCGCAGTTCAAAAGATCGCTGGCGGTAGACCAGTCGCACTTCGATGTATGGCAGCGACTACTATCCACTTATACCTCAAGGAAAGATGCTGATTCGCTGATCTACTATAGCGAAAAGGCCATTCGCTTGTTCCCAAACCAGGCGCTGGCCCACTTCATGAATGGTTTAGGGCACTTGAATAAAAAAGAATATGGTAAGGCTGCTAATTCCATCAACCGTGCCATAGACCTGCAGCCGGAGGACAATGTCGGCCTGCTGGCGGAAATGTATTCTACGCTTGGCGACCTGTATTACATGGATAAACAGTACACCCTATCGGATAGCAGCTATGCCAAGGCAATATCCCTGCAACCCGATGACGCAAGTATGCTGAACAATTACAGCTACTACTTATCAGAGCGCGGTACAAGGCTTGAAGATGCAGAAAAGATGTCGAAACGTGCGCTTGAGCTGCGTCCCGATGAAGCCACCTTCTTGGATACTTATGGGTGGATATTGTATAAAATGGGTAAGTACAAGGAGGCTAAAGACTATGTGGAGCGGGCAATAAAAGGAGCAGGCGAAAATACCGATGGCACGTTATTTGATCATCTCGGAGACATATATTTCAAACTAAATGATGCCGGTAAGGCCCTCGAATATTGGAAGAAGGCCATGGAAAAGGGCAGTGACGATCCCCAGCTGGATAAAAAAATAAAAGACAAGAAGTTGTATGAATAAGTTGTTTCTGTTGGTAGTCCTGGTCGTACTTGCTGCTTACCTGCCTTCATGCCGCACCGGTAAGAAGGCGACACACAAAAAGAGAGAAACCGATACCTCCATTGTAAGCAGGCCCCTTGATACATCAGCCATAGCTGTGAAGCCCAATAAGATCACGCCGGAAAAACAACAGCTTATCGATAGCCTTATGCCGGTATGGGACAATGAGATAGATTTCAAAACCTTTGCCGGGAAGGCACGGATGCATTATGAGGCCGGCGACCAGAAACAGGATTTTACTGCTAACATCAGGGTGCAAAAAGATAAAGTGATATGGGTATCGGCGACAGCCCTGGGTGGTATCGTACAGGTGGCCCGTATCTATATAACACCCGATAGTTTTAAGCTGGTCAATTACCTTGAGAAATCCGTTACCATGATGACCCTGCGACAGGCAGAGAGCCTTTTGCCGACGCCTATGGACTATGCGATACTGCAGAATATAATCATAGGTAATGTGCTCAACAAGACCAACCAGGTAACTGATGCTATAAGCTTCCCCGGTGCATGGTCTATGCAGGCTGAGAGCCCCGACTATGTGCAGCAGGTAACTTATAATAAAGCAGACAGTACCATACGCAGCGAACAGTTCCGGGATAAAAAAGCCGGAGGGCCGCAGGCAATGATACAATACGGTAACTATGTAATGGCCGACGGGCGCTTATTTGCCTTCAGCCGGGCTATTAACTTGTCGAATGCGGGCGTACAGTATTTCCTCGACATGAACTATACAAATATGGACTTTGACCGGGTATTGGAATTTCCTTTCTCTATCCCTAAGAACTATTTGTTAAAGTAAAACGTCCCGTTGCCCGTTTAACGATTTGCCAACATAAGTGGGTGTAACTTTGTAATAGAAAAACATCCCGGATATGCCGAAAATTACTACTGCGCGGCATGTGAAGAGTGCAAAGCATATATCACACCTGTTCCAAAGCCGCAGAACATTATGGCAAATGCTGAAAGAAGTCCTGAATGGCAGGTACAGAATGTCTTTCCTGACCACTGCTGTACTGATACTTTGCATTGCGTACATCATTGTCCCTTTTGACCTGGTGCCCGATTATATACCTGTATTGGGCTGGATAGATGACGGGCTTGTCTTTTACCTGTTATTGAAAAGATTGCATGTAGAAACACAACGTTACAACAGGAAGAAGGCAATGGAACGGAGGCGATAATGCCCTTTAAAATTTGACCTCTTTCGGTACGAACTTGCTGACATCTCCACCATTGCGTATCACATCGCGTACGAGGGTTGATGAAATGGTGGAGTAGTCGGGAGAGCAGGTGAGGAAAAGAGTTTCTATTCCCGGCTCCAGCATACGGTTCATATCAGCTATGGCTTTCTCATACTCAAAATCGCTCACATAGCGTATGCCACGCAGTATATAATGCGCATTTATTTTTTTACAGAACTCAACGGTCAGTCCTTCGTAACCCGCCACCTCTATGCGGGGCTCATCTTTGAATATGTCTTTGAACCAATGCGTACGCTGCTCTATACTGAACATCGGTTGTTTTGAAGAATTGATGCCTACGCCGATAACAAGCTTGTCAAAAAGTGACACAGCGCGTTTGATGATGTCGATATGCCCGAAGGTTATGGGGTCGAATGTGCCCGGAAATAAACAGATACGTTGCATAACTTACTCTGCCGGTTGTGTGAAAAAAGTAAAAACTGTTGTGCCGTAATTTTTCATCCTTTTAAAGTGCGGGTGCTGCTGGTAGTCGTTTCGTGGGGTATGCTCCAGTACAAATATACCATTTGGGGCCAACATATGTTTTTCGAACACCAGCATGGGCAGGTCGTCGATATTCTGTAAGGCATAGGGCGGCCCTGCAAAGATGAAGTCGTATTGTTCCGTACTCTGCTTCATGAATTTGAACACGTCCCCTTTTATTATTTGCAGTATATCGCTTATGCCCAGTTCTTTGGCGGTCTTTTTGATGAAATTGATATTGCCCATATCCCGCTCTATAAGTGTGAGGTCAGCTGCACCGCGGGAGGCGAGCTCATAGCTGATGCTGCCGGTACCGCCGAAGATGTCGCATGTCTTTGCGCCCTCAATATCCATCATGTTCTGCAGTATATTGAAGAGCCCCTCTTTGGCTATATCAGTGGTGGGCCTTGCGGGGGTATTGGTCGGCGGGCTGAATCTGCGCCCGCTGAATGTGCCTCCTACAATGCGCATGCGTAAAGCTGTTGTAATAAATAAATAGTGCCCGTCCAGTTGCGGTCATTGGTGCCTACATTTCCTGTACCGTCTTTCAGGTCGGGGAAGAACTGTGCCAGCTCATTCACCACATTGGCCAGGCCTTTATTGGTCATGGTGCATTGCAGGCCCATGCGTTGCGGGTCTATGTCGTTCTGCTGGCAGAGTAGTCGTATATGGTAGGCTATATCCTCGGGTGTATCATAAGGGAACACCTGGTGCCAGTGCAGTGTACGGTCATTGTACAGGGTGCCGTACACATGTTCGCCTGTTATACAACACTGCAGGGAGCACTCCGACTTGTATGGTTTGTAAAACTGGTAGGCTGCGAAAGGCAGTATCCTTGCGTTGGCAAAATACCGGGTCATCAGGCTTTTGATGGTGCCGGGCCAGGCATAAAGGTAATTGGCCTTGTCTTCGCGGAGGTGGTGCTTGCTGATGAGCTCATTGCCTTCCACGAAGTATATCTTCTTCATCCACTCTTCTGCAGTGGTATCATTAAATAGTACGTCAGGTACTACCATTCCTTTTTCCCCGGCAATGAAAGCCGCTGTTACCTTATGCGGGTCGGACAGAAGGGGCTCGTTGATGAACTGGTGCTCAAAAAAGTCAAGTATCCATGCAGGCAGGTTCTTCTGGTAGTCGCTGTAGCGGATCATCAGCAGGTCGCCATGTTCACTAAAGCCGGCTATTGTCAGGGCGCGGGGCATCAGCACACAAAGTACCCGGGCAACATGATTTTGAAGGGAGTCGCCGCCACGTACATTATAAACCTGTTGGCTCAGATTAGTATTACTTATCTCCGTCATAGATACGCACACAATTATAGAATAATTTTACGACACTTACACACATATAGTGTTTAAGTTTTGATAGATGCCCTGGCCGATAACTCATTTGGCAGAAAATAGCATAACAACATACTAATAGCATAACTTGCGTGCCGGTTAATAAACGTTGTGCGACTATCGCTTACAAATAAGGATATTATACGATTGGCAGCGCCTATATCGCTTGCCTTGCTGGTGCCACAGGTCAGCTTTTTGACCAATACCGCCTTCCTGGGCCGCTTTGGCGAGCGTGAACTTGGGGTCAATGGTGTGTGCGGTATCTTTTACCTCATCATCTCCATGATCGGTTACGGGCTTAGCAGCGGCATGCAGGTGCAGATGGCACGCAGGGCAGGCGAGGGGGATGACAGCGGGCTGGCAAAAGTGTTCATCAACGGTATCATGCTCTCTTTCATGTTCGCACTGGGGCTTATGATGCTTTCGCTCTGGGCCACGCCCATCATTTTCGGGCTTAGCCTGCACGACAGCGATAATATTGAACTCACCATCAATTTCCTGTATCTGCGGGTCTGGGGTTTGCCTTTCCTGATGCTGACGCAGATAGCCAATTCGTTTTTCATTTCCATCCATCGCCCGCGTTTCCTTATATATGGCTCCATTGCAGGCGCTGTGGTCAATATTTTTTTCGACTATGTATTGATATTCGGCAATTTTGGTTTTCCCCAATGGGGCCTTGCGGGCGCTGCCGTGGCCTCCATAATAGCTGAGTTTGCAGGATGCATCACCATGTACGGCATCTTCTATTTCAGGAGGCTATACGAACGGTATCCTATACAACAATTTGCCCGTTTCGACCTGCGCCTGTCGAAGCGCACTCTGAAGGTCGCCTCCCCACTGATCATACAGTTCATGTTCTCCATCGGGGGCTGGCAGGTCTTCTTCATTTTTGTGGAACACCTGGGGCAGCAGCAGCTTGCCGCCTCGCAGATACTGCGCAGCATATTTGGTATCGTAGGGGTGGTCACCTGGGCTTTTGCCGCCACCTGCAACACGGTAGTAAGCAATATAATTGGCCAGGGCAAGCAGAAGAGGGTGATCCCGGCTATTGTTAAGATCGCCAGGCTTAGTCTTTCATTCACCGGGGTGCTGTGCCTGCTATTGCTGGTATTTTCTCATCCTTTCCTCAGGTTATACAGTACCGATGAGGCCCTTGTCAATTTCGCAGTGCCCAGCCTGAGGATCATAGTGCTGGCCACACTCATCATGTCTGTTTCCACGGTTGCTTTTAACGGTGTAGTAGGTACGGGCAATACGCTCGTTAACCTTTTTCTCGAGGTAGCCTGTGTCTGTACTTACCTTACCTATTGTTATTTCGTCATTGAGCGCGGGCATAGCTCGCTCGAGTGGGCATGGGTATCTGAATTTGTGTATTGGAGCAGCCTCTTCCTCGTGTCCTTCTTCTATCTCAGGAGCGGCCGGTGGAAGGGGAAAGTTATTTAGGCCTGTTTACGCAGCCTGCTCGGATATTTCCTGCATGCTGATGCCATTATGACTTTCATCATAGATGCATTCCCCATTCTTTATCAGCAATACCTGTGGTGACTCATGCCATACAGAAAATAACTCAGCTATCTTATTGGATACCGGCCTGTATGCGATCAGGTCCAGGTAATAGAATTTAATGCCTTCTGGAGCTGCTTCGCGTTCCAGTCTCATTTTCGCCATAGAGCTGATGGAGCAGCGGGTGCTGTGTTTGAAGATCACCACAGCCTGTGTTTTACTTTCTTCCTTTATTGTTTCTAATTGTGCTTCTTCCGTCAGCGGTATCCAGTTCATATTGCAAAGATACGGCTACAGAGATCTTTCAGGACTTTGGCAATATCAATATGGCTATAGTCAAAATGTTTGCGGATAGGTCATTTGGCTTTATTTTAGCCCCGTAAAAAGACATTTATGAAACATGCATACATATTCCCCGGGCAGGGCGCCCAGTTTTCGGGGATGGGAAAGAACCTGTACGAACAAAATTCACTGGCAAAGGAATATTTTGAGCAAGCCAATGAGATCCTGGGTTTCCGCATTACCGATATTATGTTTAACGGCAGCGATGAGGACCTGAAGCAAACGAAGGTTACCCAGCCCGCAGTATTCCTGCACTCGGTCATACTGTTCAATACGACCCCCGATCTTATCCCCGATGTAGTGGCAGGCCATTCATTGGGTGAGCTTTCCGCTCTCGTAGCGAATAAAGTACTATCCTTCGAAGACGGCCTCAAGCTCGTATCAAAGCGTGCATTGGCCATGCAAAAAGCATGCGAGATAAACCCCTCAACCATGGCAGCCGTGCTGGGCATGGAAGACGCTAAAATTGAAGAGATACTAAGCGGTATTACCGATGAGGTAGTGGTAGCTGCCAATTATAACAGCCCGGGCCAGTTGGTCATCAGTGGTAGCATAGCAGGCATCAATAAAGCCTGCGAGCTATTGAAGGCAGCGGGCGCCAAGCGCGCCCTCGTGCTGCCCGTGGGCGGCGCCTTCCATTCGCCACTAATGGAGCCCGCGAAGGAAGAACTGCAACAGGCTATCAAAGCGACGCATTTCAGTAACCCCACTTGCCCAATCTATCAGAATGTGGATGCAAGCCCGTATATAGAACCACAGGTCATCAAGCAAAACCTCATCAACCAGCTCACCTCGCCTGTCCGCTGGACACAGACCATAGAACGTATGGTAGAACACGGAGTTACCCGGTTCACAGAGGTGGGCCCCGGCAGCGTATTGCAGGGCTTGGTAAAAAAGATAGCGAAGGATGTAGCTGTGGATGGTATTAACTAAGAAAAGTATTGTATGATAATAATAAGGGCTGCGCATCGCGCAGCCCTTATATATTTGGGATGACCGTATTGACTAAAGTTTCTCGAATTTGATGGTTTTGCTGCCGCCCTCACCTTTAAGCGTAGCAAAGTAGATACCCGCAGGTAGGGACTTTACGTTGACTTTGGTTTCGTTTTGCGTTATGTTTTGTTGCAGCATTATCTGGCCTATTGTGTTGCTTATTTCCACTGAGTTGTAAACCGTCACATCGGTATTGATGGTGAGGATATCGGCAACGGGGTTTGGATAGAGGTTTGTATGTGTAACGTTGCTCATTGTATTTACACTTTGGGGTATGCCTATCATGTTGGTAGCTGAATTGGTCATTACTACTTCGTTGTCATCGAAGTAAATACCAGCACGGTTGGGTATGTAAGTACCTGGGGCTAGACCTGTTTTAGTATTTATGGTAAAGATCACCATCCCGGTACAGTCATCATGATGAGAGCTATCAAGTAGGTTGATGTTGGGAAAATCGAATTTTGCGACATACGCGCCAGAAGTTATTCTATTCAAACTGAATTCCATAAACGCAGAGCTGTTCACAATATCAAGTGTATGGGGTAAAAGGTCATTGGGAAGGGTATCTAGGATGGAGATGTTATTTGCGGGGGCATTGCCAGTATTTTCAAATTCTATAGTGTAATTGAGCTTTGTCCCGGCAGTGATGTAACCTTTTGGTGTTACGTCGATATAATTTGGATCGTATGAGGAACAAATGGTATCCTCATGAATGATTATGTTATTTAAGGTGTTGCTGTCGCCAGCAATTGGTGTCAGGTAATAATCAGAGTGTACCGTATCACCAGGTAAAAGCCAGGGCCCCGGTACTTCAAAGTCCGTCGTTAGGTTTACTGAGGTCATGGGTGGCAGCAAGCCTAAATTCCATGTCAATGTATTGCCGTTTGCCGCAGGGTTATTTGATGCACTGATGAAGACATATTTTTGACTGAAATTCATAGTCAGTAATGCATTTTGTGCATTAAAATAACTATTGTATACAAGGATGTTAGCCTGGGCATGATGCCGGCCTGCACGGACAGTGACATTCTCGGAAAGATCAAATGTACCCGTAGTACCAGCGCTGCCAATGCTGAAAGATTCATCAGGATAGGCATTCACTATGTTAGAAACTGTATAAGTTATCGTGTTATTGACAGGGCAATTGATCTGTGTGCCAGGAGTAGTGCTGATAACCTTGAAGGTGTATGGCGTGCCGACCGGACCATACATCGGGTAGTAAAAACCTCCGCTAACCCTGATCGTATCTATTGTAACATTGGCGGAATCCACTTTTATTGTAAGTGGTAAAGTAATGTAAAAGTCTGTTGGGCTATCGAAGTTGCAGTTGTTATTGTCGTCGTAAAACGAATTTATATGTGCCAGCTGGCAAGCTTTATGCTCATAAGAAAAACTTACTGAATCGGAATTGTCACTCAACACATGTTTTACTGTGTAAGTGCCAGGGTAGTTAAAGAAATGTGAGAAAGTTGTAGTAGTGGCATATGGAAGAATGGACACTATTGAGGTAGATCCATCGCCCCAATAGTTTATGATCTTATGGTTGGTATCGGGATAGGCATTGGCTGTTGTTAATGAGAAAGTCACTCCGTTGCATGTGACGTCCGGCATGAACGAAGCACTATGGTTAATTATCTGCGCAGTCAACTGTTTTGTCGCGCATAGAATGATGACCAACGATAATTTTAGATAAGTCCTGAGCATTTTCAACTCTTTTATAATTTCTCAAACTTAATAGTCCTGCTTCCCCCTTCACCTTTCATCGTAGCAAAGTAGATACCACCTGGTAGTGCTTTTACGTTCACTTTGGTCTCATTTTGCTTTATGCTTTGTTTCAGCATCAGTTGGCCAATGGTATTACTTATCTCTATTGAGCTGAATGATTTTGCATCCGCGCTGATGGTCAGAATGTCACTAACCGGGTTGGGGTATAGTAATACATTGCTGCCAGCTGAGAGCACAGACACATTTTGGGGTAATGGTATCCTGTTTACCACCTCGTTGGTCATAACAACGGGGTTATAATCGAAGTAGATGCCGGCCTTGTTAGGTATGTAGGTCCCCGGAGCCAATGCGGTCTTTGACTGGATAGTGAATACGACATTCCCGTCGCAAAGCCCGTGATGTGAGCTGTCGGGAAGCATAATGCCCGGGAAGTTGAACCGTACAAGATGGTGTGTGCCATAGGCCAATACCTGTGTGTATACAGTTGCGGTACTGGTAACTATTTTAAGCGTATTTGGGTCAAGGTTGTCAGATAAGGTATCGAGAATGTAGATGTTGTGGGCGGTATCGTTGCCGGTATTCTCAAAATTGATCGTGTATTTCAGCTCATCGCCGGCTGCGATATCACCCTGGGGGGTAACGTCTTTGTAGTTGGGGTCGAAGGCCGCATGTACCGTATCTACTCTTATCACTGTGTTATTAGTAATATCAGTATCGCCAACTGTAGGTGTCAAGTAGTAACTGGTATGGAATGTATCACCCACTGCCAATAATGGAAGTTGGTTGGAATCTACAACAATAGTTATGTATTGAGGGTAAATGGATGCTACTGTAAGATTATAAGTTAGTGTGTTGCCTACGATCGTTGTCGGGGGTGGGTACGAGGCATCAAAGGGTAAATTGGGACTTAAGTTAACTACAAGAGTTGCGTTTGTTCCGTTACAATCCGTGTTTGTAAGGTCGATGTTTATATGTCCATGGTAAGGACTTACGCAGACACTTACATTTTCGGCCAGGTCAAATACGGGAACTGCGGTACAGTTTATACCAAAATATTTTGTGGTGGTTTGTGTTGCAAGGTTAGATACCGTATCCAGTATGATACCATTTACAGGGCATGTTACCAGCATACCCGGCGGGGTAGCGATAACTTTATACTGGTATATGGTACCCGGAGGGCCGTTTTGATAGATATTTAGCCCCGGTGTACTGACGGTATCAATGGGTACATTGTTGGAATCGACCTCTATGGTCAGGGGGAAGTTGTTGGGAATATCGCCCAGGTCGTAGGCGCAATTTGTATTAAGGTCATTATATGACCCTATGCTGAATAGGTGATAACAACCATTGTTGGTATAGGATATTGTAGCCGAATCGACGTGTATATTAGCATTGATCAGTACTGATTTTATAGAATAGGTGCCGATCAGTGCATACGAATGGTACTTATGTATATGTCCTTGTCCTGCTGCATTTGAACAATAAACAGTATCAACCGTTGCATCACCCCATAAAACCAACACTTTTTGTCCAACTGTATAAACATTACTTGTTACATCAAGATTGATCCATGAACAACTGGTGTCTGCATTGACCGAATCCGCAATGATGGTGTACGTCTGTGCAGCTGTGTTTGTATTGCTTGCCAGCAGCGCAAAAATGGCTGCAAGGATTAAATAGATCTTTTTCATTTTGGTTTCGATTTTTAAGGATCCAATAAGGTGGGTTTATCTGATTGACGTAATAAATTAGGTAAATGTTAGAACTGTTTATTAAAAAATGAAAAAGGCCGGTAGATACCGGCCTTCGAAATCTAGAATTGATTACCCATTACAAAATTTAATCTTTTATCTATGTCAGGAGTCTATCATCGTAGCAAATAAATAGACGGTAGCTTGCTACAAAAGGTTGGGAACCCCCAATTTATTATCTCCTATTCCTTGCTATAGGGCATTTCTTAATTTGCATTTGAGGGCATTTACCTTAAATTTGCCCGCGTTATAAAAATTTTCACTGTTATTATATAAGGCTCATGGCTGTTTTAGTTAATAAGGATTCAAAAGTTATAGTACAGGGTTTTACAGGTACTGAAGGTACATTCCATGCTACCCAGATGATAGAATATGGCACCAACGTAGTGGGTGGCGTTACCCCCGGTAAGGGCGGCAGCCAGCACCTCGACCGTCCCGTATTCAATACGGTAAAGGATGCCGTTACCGGCACCGGCGCCGATGTTTCCATCATTTTTGTTCCCCCGGCATTTGCCGGCGACGCTATTATGGAAGCTGCTGATGCAGGCATCAAAGTCATCATCTGTATCACTGAGGGCATACCGGTCCAGGATATGGTGAAAGCTCGCGATTTCCTTAACGGCAAAGATTGCAGGTTGATAGGCCCCAATTGCCCGGGTGTTATTACCGCAGGCGAGGCAAAAGTGGGCATCATGCCGGGCTTCGTTTTCGTACCGGGCCGTATTGGTGTAGTGTCAAAATCAGGTACTCTTACTTACGAAGCTGCCGACCAGGTGGTAAAAGCCGGTATGGGTATATCAACAGCGATTGGTATAGGTGGTGACCCGATCATAGGTACTACTACCAAAGAAGCTGTGGAATTGCTGATGAACGATGAAGAAACTGATGGTATCATCATGATAGGCGAGATAGGCGGTAACATGGAGGCTGAAGCTGCCCGCTGGCTGAAGGATAACATGCGCAAGCCTGTTGTTGGGTTCATTGCCGGTCAAACAGCGCCTCCCGGCCGCAGGATGGGCCATGCAGGTGCTATTATAGGCGGTGCCGATGATACGGCAGCAGCTAAAATGAAGATCATGGGCGAGTGCGGTATCCATGTTGTAGAAAGCCCGGCCAATATCGGCAAGACCATGGCCCAGGTGCTCAAAAAAGAATCGGTAGCTTAAGCTATAGCCGGCAACATACTAAAAGAGGCAGGGACCATCCCTGCCTCTTTTGCATTATTCCAGTTCAGTTTTCAGGTACTGACCCGTATGGCTTTCTTTTATTTTGGCTATCTGTTCCGGGGTGCCTTCGCCTACTACCTTGCCCCCTCCTGAGCCGCCTTCCGGCCCCATATCAATGATGTGGTCGGCCACTTTTATCACATCCATATTATGTTCTATCACCAATACAGTGTTACCCCGGTCGGCCAGCCGGTTGAGTACCGCCAGCAGGTGCTTAATGTCTTCGAAGTGTAAGCCGGTGGTCGGTTCGTCCAATATATATACGGTTTGGCCGGTATCCCTCTTGGATAGTTCAGTGGCCAGTTTTACCCGCTGTGCCTCGCCACCACTCAGGGTCACTGCACTTTGGCCAAGCGTTACATAGCCCAGCCCCACATCCTGTAGCGTTTTTATCTTGCGGTGCAGGTAGTGCACGTTGGTGAAAAAGGCCACAGCTTCGTCCACAGTCATATCGAGCACATCGGCTATCGATTTGCCTTTGTAGCGTATCTCGAGGGTCTCCCGGTTATAGCGGCGACCGTTACACTTTTCGCAAGGCACATATACATCCGGCAGAAAGTTCATTTCAATTACCCGCATACCGCCACCCTGGCATTCCTCGCAGCGCCCGCTTTTTACATTAAAGGAAAAGCGACCGGCATTATAGCCACGTATCTTGGCCTCGGGTACCTGCGCGAAAAGTTGTCGTATCTCGTTGAAGAAGCCGCAATAGGTGGCGGGGTTACTGCGGGGGGTACGCCCTATCGGGCTTTGGTCTATCTCTATAACCTTATCTATATGTTCCAGTCCCTGTACACTTTTATAGGGCATGGGCGTTTGCTTAAAGTTATGGTAGCAATGCTTGCCAAGTATGGGATACAGCGTGTCGTTGATCAGTGTACTCTTGCCGCTACCCGAAACACCCGTGACACAAATGAAAGTACCCAGTGGCAGCGCAACGTTAACGTTTTTCAGATTATGCCCGCTGGCGCCTTTTAGTACCAGTTTTTTACCAATGCCTTTTCGTCGTTCGTTCGGTACCTCTATTTTTAAATGGTGATTAAGGTAGCCTGCCGTGGTAGTATCACTCTTTATCACATCGGCAGGCTTGCCCTCGCTCACTATCCTGCCGCCATGTATCCCGGCAGCGGGCCCGATATCAATTAAGTGGTCTGCAGCCAGCATGATGTCTTTATCATGCTCTACTACCAGCACGGAATTGCCGCCATCGCGCAGGTTTTTCAGTGCGGTTATCAGCCGGTGATTATCGCGCTGGTGCAGGCCTATGCTGGGCTCATCCAATATGTATGTGATGCCGGTGAGTTGCGAGCCTATCTGGGTTGCCAGTCTTATCCGTTGCGATTCGCCCCCGCTCAGGCTGCGGGTGGGGCGGTCAAGTGCCAGGTAATGCAGGCCCACATCGAGCAGAAAGTGCAGGCGGTCGCGTATCTCTTTTAAGATGTCTTTTGCTATGACGTTTTGCTTATGGTTCAGCCTGTCCTCAATATCGCCGAACCAGGTTATCAGTTCCTGTAGCGACATTGCCGATAGCTCAGATATGTTCAGGCCATCTACCTTAAACCATAAGCTCTCTTTTTTCAATCTTGCGCCATTGCACTCGGTACAGGTGGCCAGTTCCATATAGTGCTCTGCCCAGTCGCGTATGGCCTCAGATGTTGTTTCGTTGAACCATCGCAGCAGCATGTTCACAATGCCTTCATAGCTGTGTTGCCCGATATGCTCGTGGTAACTGTCAGCTTCATCATTGTCGTAGCTTATCAACCCTTCCTCATTCCCATAAAGCAGTATATTGAGCTGTTTCTGAGGTATATCTTTTATCGGTGTGTTCAGGGATATTTTGTTCTTTCTTGCCAGGATGGTCGCCTGTTGAAAGGTCCAGGCATCACGCTCGCCCCCCAATGGGGCTATGCCACCATCGTTGATGCTTTTGTTCATGTCGGGCAGTACCTCGCTCATGTTTACCTGGTACACACTGCCCAGCCCTTTACACTTCGGGCAATAGCCATAGGGCGAGTTGAAGGAAAACGTATTAGGTGAGGGCTCTTCATAAGATATGCCGGTATCGGCACACATCAGTTGCTTGCTGTATTGTGATAACTGGTCCTTGTCCATGTCCAGCACGAACAGCAGGTCCTTGCCCATCTGCAAGCCCTTCTGTACACTTTGGCTGAGGCGGGCGTTGGCATCGTCTTGCACCAGCAGCCGGTCTATCACCAGTTCTATATCATGTATCTTGTACCGGTCCACCTGCATACGCTCGCGTAGTTCCGTTATCTCCCCGTCCACGCGTACTTTATTATATCCTTGCTTACGCAGTTGCTCGAACAGCTCACGGTAATGCCCTTTACGCCCCCGTACGATTGGTGCGAGCAATGCTATACGCTTACCCTCGAACTGTTGCCGCACATGGGCTACTATCTCATCTTCGCTGAACTTTGACATCTTCTTGCCCGTATTGTAGGAGAAGGCTTCCGAGGCCCGGGCATACAGCAGGCGCATAAAGTCATACACCTCCGTTACCGTGCCTACTGTTGAGCGAGGGTTGCGGTTAGTGGTCTTTTGTTCTATAGATATTACTGGTGACAGGCCCCTGATCTTATCCACGTCGGGGCGGTCAAGGTCGCCCATGAACTGGCGGGCATAGGCGGCAAAGCTTTCCATATACCTCCTTTGCCCCTCTGCAAAAATGGTATCAAAGGCCAGCGACGACTTGCCGCTGCCGCTAATGCCGGTAATAACAACGAGCTTGTTCTTGGGGATATTTACATCTATGTTCTTCAGGTTATGTACCCGGGCTCCCTGTATCTCTATGTACCCGCTGGTTTCAGCCAGTTCCTTTTTTGCCATATTTTATCTCCTTCTGCAAGATAACGATACCTGGCGGCAAACTGTTCGTTACGGCTATTTGATTGTTCTATACTATGATAATGACTAAATCAATGCTTCCGGTCTATCACGTAGGCCACCAGTTCTTCCATGGCCTGTCGCTCCTGGCTTTCGGGATATTGTCGCAGTAGTTCCAGCCCCTGTTGCTGGTAATCCTTCATTTTTTGCTGAGCATAGGCTATACCTCCGCCTTCGTTCACAATGCGTATCACCTCGTTCACCTTTTGCCTGTCAGTATTGTTATTCTTTATTGTATATATTATTTTCTTCTTTGTCGCTTTGTCCGTGTTTTGGAGCGTATAGATGAGTGGAAGCGTCATCTTACGTTCTTTGATGTCTATACCGGTGGGTTTCCCCACATTTTCCTCCCCATAGTCGAACAGGTCATCCTTTATTTGGAAGGCAATACCTATTTTCTCCCCAAACAGCCTGAATGCCTCGGCCTGGGCCAGGTCGTCATTTGCAGAATACGCCCCGGCTGAGCAGGCCGCAGATAATAAAGAAGCTGTCTTTGCCTTAATTATCTCAAAATATATATCCTCTTTAATATCAAGCTTCCTGGCTTTTTCCATTTGCAGGAGCTCACCTTCGCTTATTTCTTTTACTGCCCTTGATGTGATCTGCAGTATTTGGTGGTCGTTATTTTCCACAGATAGCAACAGGCCTTTGGCCAGCAGGTAATCGCCCACTAATACGGCTATTTTGTTCTTCCACAATGCGTTTATTGAGAAAAAATTTCTACGAATCATAGCATTATCCACCACATCATCATGCACCAAAGTGGCCGTATGCAGCAATTCTATGAGCGATGCAGCCCTGTAGGTCTTCTCGTTTATACCCCCGGCGATCTTAGCAGAAAGAAGCACGAACATGGGCCTCATTTGCTTGCCTTTTCGCTTGATGATAAAGCGCATGATCTTGTCCAGCAAGGGGTTCGAGCCTTTTACGTTGTCTGAGAATTTTTTCTCAAATGTTGCCAGTTCCTGTCCTAATATTTGCTTTACAAGTTCCATTTAGAGCCAATACCTCCGTAAAGATTGCAAAAGTCGGGTATGTATTTGATTACTCGAAGTATTTTTTTGGCATAATCCTTGACAATTGTAAAATGCTTGTTAATGAAACATTTTTATTTTTTATTCTTTGTTTTTTTAAAAGTGTACTATACCTTTGCTGCATATTTGTATTTTAACCAAAATCGAGTTTAACCAAAATCTTTAAATAAACAAATCTGTTATGGTCAACAAAAAGTACCTATTGCTAGCCGGATTATGTTTTGCATTTGCATCGCAACCGGTGTTCGCACAGGAAAGTCAGACTCAACCCATGGAAGGCAGTGCTCAGTGGGCAGGTCGCGATATGACGTATCGTGGTCAGAACTATGATGTTATGGATTCAAATTTAATTCCAAAATATCGTATGGACCAGCATCGTAAGTTCATGAACCACCAGTACTTCTTCCCCGCAAAACCTCGCAGCATGTGGGAAATTGGTATAGGCGGTGGCCTTTACAATGTGATTGGTGATGTTCCCAGCCTGATGTTATGGCAAGGTGGTGGCTATGGCTTCCATGTACACATACGCAAGGCCTGGGGTTATGTTATTTCTACACGCTTACAGTATAACTACGGTGTTGGTAAGGGTCTTGCTTGGCAGGGTTCTGAAAACTATAGGTATAACCCGGCCTGGAATGGTGCTGAAACAGCAACTTACAACTACGCAGGCAATTCTAAAGGTGCTCCTGTAGATGATGTTTATTACAATTACAAAATGACATCTCACCAGTTCAACCTGGATCTGATAGCTACTACCAACAACATACGTTTCCATAAGGCGCGTACAGGTATGAGCGTGTATGGCTTCTTAGGTTTGGGCGCGCTGATGTATCATACTATGGTGAATGCAGCTGATGCTAACAACCAGCCATATAAGTTCAGTGATATAGTTGGTAATACACCGCAGATACACGAGAACCGTAAGAAGATCCGCGATGCCCTCAAAGCAGGTATGGACAATACTTACGAATCAGAAGCTGAAACTGAGAACGGCAGGCGTTATGGCGGTAGCGTTGGTAGCTACGCCAAGAAATTCACTCCGAGCCTCGGTGTTGGTATGGCTTTCCGCGTAAGCAAGCGCTTCAATATATCTCTTGAAGATCGTCTTTCTATTCCTTGGGATGATGATCTGCTTGATGGTCAGCGTTGGGCTGAGCAGGTTTACGGTTCTCCCGTACAAACTCAGAACAATGATATGATCAACTACTTCTCACTTGGCCTGAACTTCAACCTGGGCAACAAGAAGAAGAATGTTGAACCATTGTACTGGCTTAACCCGCTTGACTACGCTTACAGCGAGCTTAACTCACCACGCCACATGCTGCTGCCTGATCCCGTACTGCCTGATGCAGATGGTGACGGTATCACTGATCAGTTCGACAAATGCCCTGGTACACCTGCAGGTGTTGCAGTTGACAGCCATGGCTGCCCGATGGATACAGATGGCGACGGTGTTCCTGACTTCCGCGATAAGCAACTTATCACTCCGACCGAATGTCAGCCAGTTGACGCTGATGGTGTTGGTAAGTGTCCTTGCCCTGAAGGTTGCGGTACTCCGACTGCTGCTTGTGGTAACATTGGCTCTGGCAGCTGCACTTTCGATAACAACTCTTCTAAGATTCGTCCTACTATGCAGATACAGCTGGCTACACTGGCAGCTCAGATGCAGGCTAATCCTACTTGTAAAGTGGTTATCACTGGTGCCGGTAACGGTAGCAAACTGCAACAGCAGCGCTCTTGGGACCGTGTGAACGCGATCATCGAGTACATGAGTGAAAAACATGGTATCGATCGTAACCGTTTCATATTCCAATATGGCCAGCCGGGTGATGCTAACACAGTTATGTATCGTTCTGCAATGAGCGGTGAAGAAGGACCTGCTAACGTAGCTCCTCCGTTCCCGAACCTCAGGAGAAACTAATAAAATAACAGATTGATAATACAGCAGGTCCCGCTTCATGGCGGGACCTGTTTTTTAGGTAATTGTTATGGTAAAGCAGAAGGCCCGTACATTTGTTACGGGCCTTCTGCTTTTAGTAAATATCTTCGGGATCAGTTACTGCTATGATATTTGATGAGCCCTTTCAGGGGGCTCTTTTCGATCTTGCCTGCCTGCAATTCATACTGCTGGCATAATGCTAAGATCACGTCCTTGAACTCATAGGCTACTGAACCTGTAAAGTTGATAGGGAGCAGCCAGCTTTGCCTGTATTTCAAAATGTGGTGATGAAAGAAATCGTTCAGGCAGTCTTCAAGGATGTTCTCCACCATGTAATGTCCCCTGTTTTCCTTTAGTAATTGCACGAAGCCTGCAAGATAGCGGTTGGGGAAGGGCTCCTTGTATATCCGGTGCAGGATATGCCCCATATCATTGCCAAAACTCTGTTCGAAGGCCATCCTTAGTTCTGTATCGAAAGTATTGTAGGCATAGTACTGCAGTACCCTTTTGCCCAGGTGGTTACCACTGCCTTCATCACCCGCCACATAGCCTAGCGATACCTTCCGGTCTTTTATGTGTTTACCATTATAATAACAAGAGTTACTACCTGTTCCCAGGATGCACACGATACCTTTCTGGTCCCCGCACAGCCCCCTGGCAGCAGCCATCAGGTCGCTTTCAGTATCTACCTGTTTTATCCCGAAGAACGTTTTCAGCACTTCCTTTACCTCTTTTTGACGGGCAGTAGTGCCCAGGCCTGCGCCGTAAAAGAACACTGCTTCGGGCTGCTCCTTTTTTAGCCATTTGCCCAGACCTTGTCCCAGCACGGCCAGCATCTCTTCCCGGTTTTGCAGGTAGGGATTTATGCCTTCCGTTTGGAGCTGTTTGGTTTTTGTGCCTTCTCTCACAAGGCACCAGTCTGTTTTTGTAGATCCGCTTTCGGCAATAAGTAAGGACATGTCTGTGGTTTGATGATACAAATTTGCACAGCTAACGCATATTTTCCTAATTCTAATCGTCAATGGGGGGATTTTTGTGGCATTATGTTTTTTGGCTATTATTATCTTGCGTATTTCCAAGTAACTTGCATCCAATTTAGGTCATGGGCGAACATAGAGCGGGAAGATTCAGGGTCTGGACACCTTTGCTTTTTTCTTTCATTTTGATTATTGGCATGTCGCTGGGTTTTAACCTGCGCGATACCCTGCGCAATAAACGCGACATCCAGGCCATCATCCAGCGCAACGACCGCCTTGAGGAGATCATCGACCTGATAAACGAAAAATATGTGGATACCGTCAGTAGCAACGCCCTTTATGGCGACGCAATAACCGGTATCCTAAGCCATCTTGATCCGCATACCGTATACATACCTTCCGATAAACTTGCTGAGGTGAATGAGGACCTCGAAGGGGGCTTCTTTGGCATTGGGGTAGAGTTCTCAATTATCCGCGATACCATACAGGTTACATCCGTTATTGAGAATGGTCCTGCAGAACATGCCGGCGTTGAAACCGGTGACCAGTTGATAAAAGTGAACGATAGTGTAGTGGCGGGTACGCAGATAACATCAGCGCACATTATGAAACTGCTTAAAGGCAAGCAACACTCACGTGTACTGGTCACCCTCCGCCAGCCGGTAACAGGCAGTATTAAGCAAGTGCCTATTGAGCGTGATATTGTCCCTGTATTCAGTGTGGATGCGGGTATCATGCTCGATAGCATAACCGGTTTCATCAAGATCAACCGTTTCAGTGCTACTACTTATGATGAGTTTAGTAAAGCGCTGAAGACCTTGAAAGGACAGGGTATGAAGCAACTGGTACTCGACTTGCGCGATAACCCCGGAGGTTACCTTGAAGACGCCACAATGATAGCAGATGAGTTTCTTGATGATAAAAAACTGATCGTTTATACTAAAGGCAGGCGCTCCCAAAGAGTGGACTATAAAGCAAGCAGGCAAGGTATGTTCGAGAAGGGAAGACTTGCAGTGCTTGTGGATGAAAGCTCAGCCTCTGCCAGCGAGATATTGGCTGGTGCTATACAGGATTGGGACCGAGGCATCCTTGTAGGCAGGCGTACTTATGGTAAAGGCCTGGTGCAGGAGCAGTACGAAATGGAGGACGGCGCCGCCCTTCGCCTCACCATAGCAAGGTACTACACGCCTTCCGGTCGTAGTATCCAGAGGTCTTTCGCAAATGGTAAAGAGGCATATGAAGAAGATTTTGCCCATCGCTTCGAGGACGGAGAGCTTACAGGTACTGATTCTTTTACAGTTGCCGATACCAACCGCTATTATACTTCCAAGCATCGGTTGGTATATGGTGGTGGCGGCATACATCCCGATATCTACGTGCCCTATGACACTTCACGGCTTGCTACGGGCTATCTCAATATGCTATACAGCGAAGAATTGAAAAATACCCTTTGGGATTATTTTATTCGTCATCGCGATTCCTTGCGTTTTACTTCTGTGCGTGACTATGATAAGCGATTTGGAGGAGAGCAGGAAATTATCGGCAAGTACCTTGCCAGCCTGAAACAGGAGAATCGCGCAGCTGCAAAACTGATGTTGAAAGATCCTATTCGCGGTGCTTATTTTCGCACACAAGTGAGGGCACAGTTAGCTCGTTTGCTCTTCAGGGATAATGGGTACTATTACATTAGCGCGCAGAAAGACAATGTAGTGCAGCGCGCCCTGCAGGTGCTGGACGATAGCAGTGCCTATCTACATACCATAGGGGGGTAAATGCTCCAGCCATTTAATATTCATCAGGTCTTCTCCGTCAGCACAATATAGTTCCCTGCCATTGCTCAGTAGCCAGTAACGACATTGTATACTACGCTGGTAGGATAGTATTTGATGCAGCGTTTGTTCACTGATGTCCACTTCCGGCGCTTTACATTCACCAAGCATCCATGGCCGGTGAGCTGCATCATACACCACCAGGTCAAAGCGTTTGGGCATGGCTCCCACCAGTATCTTTTTCTCTACGGCAATGCGTCCTTGGGGGTATTTTAGTGTATTAATTAGATATTGTAACAGGTACTGGCGTACATGTTCCTCAGGTGTCAGTACATACCATCCTTTGCGAATGGGATCAAACACATATGGCTTTCCCTCTTCTTGTTTTGTTTTCAGTTGTATGTTACTATGTTCCAGCTGCATTAATGCTTCAAATGTAAGCATTGAAACTTCATAAAATAAAGTGAAATTAACACACGCCTACTTGCATTATTAGGCATAAGTTTTGAATTTGCTATCTTTGTATATGAAAACGAAAAAGGAAATAGTCGAGAACTGGCTGCCCCGCTACACCGGCCAGGAATTGAAAGACTTCGGCAAGTACATTCTCCTCTGCAATTTCAGTAATTACGTACAGTTGTTCGCCGATATGCATAATGTGCCTGTTGTTGGCGAAGATAAGCCGATGCAATGTGCAACCGCTGACGGTATAACCATAATTAATTTTGGTATGGGCAGCCCGGGAGCCGCCACTATGATGGACCTCCTTTCGGCCATATCACCTAAAGCGGTTTTATTCCTTGGTAAGTGCGGTGGCCTGAAAAAGAAGAATAAGGTGGGTGACCTCATCCTGCCCATAGCTGCAATCCGTGGCGATGGTACCAGCAACGATTATTTTCCTGCGGAGGTGCCGGCTTTACCGGCATTCGCGTTACAGAAAGCTATATCCACTACAATCAGGGATAATAAAAGGGACTACTGGACAGGCACGGTATACACTACCAACAGGAGGGTTTGGGAACATGATGATGACTTTAAAGACTACCTGAGGAAGATACGGGCCATGGCTATAGACATGGAGACCGCTACTATATTTACCACAGGTTTTTATAATTCTATACCTACGGGAGCGCTCCTCCTTGTCTCCGATCAGCCTATGGTTCCGGATGGGGTAAAGACCAGCGCAAGTGATAAAAAGGTTACTAAAAATTATGTGAATGTCCACCTGAAGATCGGTATTGAGTCGCTGGAGCAACTCATCAACAAAAGGCTTACTGTAAAACACCTTAAGTTCTAGTGCAGGAGCCTGCCGAAATACTAAAGGTCGCGGGGCTGAATATAGCCTTTGGTAAGGCATTTACAGCTGTCAATGATATTTCTTTTCAATTAGGACCCGGCAAAACATTAGCAATAGTGGGCGAGAGTGGCTCCGGGAAATCGCTAACTGCCCTCGCACTTATGGGCCTGCTCCCTGCGTCAGCTGACCTGGAAGGTATTATGACCCTGACTACAGGTGATGTGACCTACTCTTTGCACGATATAAAACAGGTAGAAAATACACACTTACGTGGCAAAGCCATCGGTATGGTATTCCAGGAACCAATGAGTTCCTTGAACCCGGTGATGCGCATCGGCAAACAACTCGCTGAATGCATCCTCACTCACCAAAGGATCACAAAGCAAGAGGCAAAGGAACAAGCATTAGCATGGCTAAAAAAAGTACAGTTGCCTACCGCCGAAAAGATGTATACCCGTTACCCGCACCAGCTATCGGGGGGGCAGAAGCAGCGCGTGATGATAGCCATGGCCATGTGTAATGCTCCCGTTTTGCTGGTAGCAGATGAGCCTACAACAGCACTGGATGTGACTGTGCAGCGGGATATTATGCAACTCATGCGCAGCTTGCAGCAAGAGCAGGGTACTGCTATGATCTTCATTACCCA
>CAYZTM010000032.1:14116-45666 GCA_964481425.1 uncultured Flavipsychrobacter sp. | reverse complement strand
TTGCCGATGCTTTCTTAATTTTAAAACCAGTCAACCTTTTTTAGGACTAGTCATATGTTTGTCCGGCCCATCGATCAATTAATGATCTCCCCTTTATTATTGTCCAGCCTTTCCCGCCATTTTTGTAATTCTTCGGGTGTTTGCCTGGCCCAATCTTTTACTTCGCCGATCACCTTAAGCGGGGCGTCGGTACGGTAGGAGCGCGTGGGGTTGCCGGGGAATTTTTTATTGGTCACATTCGGATCATTTTCAAAGTCTCCTGTGGGCTCAACCATATACACACGACCTTGTCCTTCACCTTTCGCTAATTCAGCAGCAAGCCCCGCTCCGCTAGCCAGTGCAGTGAAATAAATATGATTCATTACCAGGTCGGCTTTGTAATTAGACTCCCGGCCTGCCGTCAGCATATCGCCAACCTGCAGTACTGCTTTCGTACCATGATAAAATGGACCTTTGTCAGAGGGCTTATCAGTGCAAGAGATCGCCAGGTCATAATTCCTTTTGGCCTTGTCAAGCTCTCCAAGGTCTTCATAGCATTTGGCAATGTCGAGGTAAAGAGGAGCAAAAGCCGCCATAACTGCATCATTATTGATGCTTAATGCCAGTTGCAGCGCCATTTCGTACCATTTCAGCTTGCCGGGTACATCTTTTTGATGCCGGGCCACATAAAAAGCGGCAATAAATTTTTCAAAGTCATCAGTTGCCTCATCCCAGGCCTGCAGAAACAGCTTGCTTGCTTCTTCGGGATTATCCTTGTCTTCCATAGCCATTCCCCGGAGGCAAAGCTTTACGACGTGATTGAAGGGACTGAATTCCATTCTGAATTATTTGTACTATATATCGTAAGATAACCATTTACCTCAAAACAGATCAATTTGCTCGGGTCAAACGCGTACCTGCATTACCGGCGATCAGTTCAGACAGGTCATCAGCATGACCGATAACTACCATAGCTACTCCCTGGCTGGCAGCTTCGAGTGCATTTTCCAGTTTGGGTATCATACCCCCTGATACAATGCCCTTCTCTTTCAGCTCGTGGAATAAGGCAGCGTCTACCTGCGGGATGATGCTGTTCTTATCATTGATATCCTGCAACAAGCCTTTCAGCTCAAAGCAGTACACCAGTTTCACTTGCCATGTAGCCGCCAGCGCACTTGCTATTTCCCGCGACATGGTATCTGCGTTGGTATTGAGCATATCGCCGCTACCATTATGGGTCAGGGGTGCTATTACAGGCACCAGTCCATTGTCAAGCATCAGGCTTAGCAGGCTGTGGTTGACGCCGTCGCTACACACATCGCCTACATAGCCATAATCCACCTCCTTCACCGGGCGCTTGCCGGCCCGCACCAGGTTACCGTCTGCTCCCGTTAGCCCTATTGCATTGCAATCCCGGCTTTGCAGGGCGGCTACCAAATTCTTATTCACGAGACCGCCATATACCATGGTTACCAGCGATAATGTTTCTTTGTCCGTTATCCTCCGCCCGTCAACATAGCGGGGCGTGAGGCCCAGCTGTGTACCGATAGCCGTTGCCACCTTACCACCACCATGTACCAGTATCTTACGTCCCTTAATAGCAGCAAAATCATCGAGGAACGCATTCAGTTTGTGCACATCATCGATGATGTTACCTCCAATTTTAACGATCAGTACCTCTTCTTTCATGTATGCTTTTTAGTATCTCCGGGAATAAGCGGGTGTGCCCGCTTCGTTAACTTTCAGTAACAGGTGCCAATTCACTTAAAGAACGTTTCATCAATGTCAAGTACTCATCTGCCTGTTCCCTGGTCAAGTTCAAGGCCGGCAATAAACGTATCACATTGGGTTTGGCCACGCCGGTAAACACATGATGCACGTTCAGCAAATGGCTGCGCAGGCCTTTATACTCGTCCTGCACATCAAATCCTATCATCAGGCCCCTGCCACGCACATTTTCTATACCTTCCATTGCACGCAAACCCTCCACAAGATATGCACCCATTGCAACTGCATGTTTTATTAGCCCTTCGGACTGTATCACATCCAGCACTGCAATGGCCGCGGCACAAGCCAGGTGGTTACCCCCAAAGGTGGTGCCCAGCATACCGTGCGTTGCCTTGATGTGCGGGGCTATAACGATGCCGCCAACCGGGAAACCATTGCCCATTCCTTTCGCCATAGTATATATATCGGCCTGTACACCTGCATGGTCGAATGCAAAGAAACTACCGCTCCGGCCATAACCACATTGCACCTCATCGGCAATACACACAGCACCATGCTCATCGCACAAGGAACGGATAGCCTGCAGGAATGCGTCGCTAGCCACATTGATACCACCTACACCCTGTATGCTTTCCACGATAACAGCGGCAATATCCCCACCGTGTTGGGCAAAGTATTGCTGCAATGCAGCTACATCGTTAAAAGGAAGGAATGCTACATTATCCGTACTGTTGACGGGGGCTACAATTGTTTTATTATCGGTAGCAGCAACAGCAAGCGATGTGCGCCCATGGAATGCCTTTGAGAAAGCAACGACTTTACGACGGCCCGTGTGGAACGATGCCAGCTTAATGGCATTCTCATTAGCCTCAGCCCCGGAATTGCAAAGGAACAGGTTATAGTCCTCCTTCCCGGAAACCTCGCCTAATTGCTTAGCCAGCTCTGCCTGTAATGGTATCTTTACAGAATTGGAATAGAACCCTATCTTATTGAGCTGCTCTGTTATCGCCTGCACATATAAGGGGTGTGTATGCCCGATGGATATAACGGCATGACCGCCATACATGTCCAGATAACGTCGGCCCTTATCGTCCCATACGTAAGAGCCTTCACCTTTTACAATGGTAATATCATTCAGTGGGTAAACATCAAATAATTGCATCATTAATTCTTTTTTTAAAAAACGTTAGCCTTCAATCTCAATCCCTCATCTTCAGACATGCCAAACATGAGGTTCATATTCTGAACGGCTTGCCCGGCCGCTCCCTTCAGCAGGTTGTCTATCGCCGCGTGTACTACCAGTTTGCCATCCACCACTTCAGGGTATAGCAGGCATTTATTGGTATTCACCACCTGTTTCAGGTTGATCATACTGTTACTGACGGTCGTAAACACCGCTGACTCATAGAACGAGCTGTAAAGCTCATAAGCCTGCTCTGCGTTAAGCCCGCAATCGATGTAGACAGACACATAGATGCCCCTTGTAAAATCGCCCTTCCAGGGAATGAAATTAACTTTCCTTGCACCTGCCTGCAGCGATGTCAAGGTCTCCATCACCTCGTTCAGGTGTTGGTGCGACAAAGTTTTGTAAGCCTCTATATTGTTGGCCCTCCTGCTAAAGTGGGTGCTGGCCTGCAATTTCTGCCCCGCGCCTGTAGAGCCCGTGATACCTGTTGCATGCACTTCCTGCAACAGGCCCTTTGCTGCCAGGGGCAGCAATGACAGTTGCAGCGCTGTTGCAAAACAGCCGGGATTGGCCACATACTGCGCTGCTGCAATGCGCTCTTTATTCAGCTCCGGCAAACCGTACACGAACGTACCATCGCCATATGCCGCATGATCATGTAAGCGGAAGTCCTGCGACAAGTCAATGATCTTTGCATTGCCAAAGCGGTGCTCGTTTAAGAAAGGTTTGGACTCACCATGCCCAAGGCACAGAAACAGCACATCAACATCTTCCGATAGCTCTGATGTGAATTGTAATTCCGTATCACCAAGCAGATCTGTGTGTACAGCATATACAGGCGCACCGGCCTGGCTGCGGCTGTGCGCAAATACTATCTCGGCAGTAGGATGATTGAGCAACAGCCGCATTGTCTCACCACCTGTATAGCCCGCCGCGCCAACGATACCTACCTTAATTTTATTCTTCATGCTTATATTTTTGATCGTGGTTCACCGGGTAATGGATAAGCTCCGGGACCTCAATATTTTTCATAGTCTTTATATGCGCTAAGCTTTTCACTTCATCACTCAATGATCCCATGTCGCGCACAGTAAGCAACGGTTTCCATCACTCGTTATTTTAATAATTGCCTTACGAAAATACTTCGGGCACTCCGTTCACTTTCGCCATAGGAAAGGTCCTTAGCCCCTTAGCAGCTTTCTTAAAGCTGACAACCCTCTCTTCGGGTTGCTGATGATCTTTAGGGTCGTATAGCATGGCCGTACAAAGGCAATTCTTTCGTCCCGTACTCGTCAGTATATTATAGTTCACACAGCTTTTGCAGCCACTCCAGAAAGCATCGTCCTGCGGCAGTTGTGAAAAGGTCACGGGTTCGTAGGCCAGTTCACTGTTTATCTTCATCACTGCCAGTCCCGTGGTCAACCCAAATATCTTTGCATGCGGGTAACGACGCCTGCTCAGTTCAAATATCTTTTGCTTGATCACCTTGGCCAGCCCGCTTTTACGATATTGCGGTGCTACTATAAGGCCTGAATTGGCAACGTATTCTTCATGGCTCCAGCTCTCTATGTAACAGAACCCGGCCCAGTTACCATCTGCGGCAAATGCAATTACTGCTTTGCCTTCTTCCATTTTTTCGATGAGATATTCCGGAGAACGTTTTGCAATACCAGTACCCCTCGCTTTCGCCGATGCGGCCATTTGGTCACAAATGATCTTAGCGAAAACAGCATGGGCACTATTAGCTACTGTAACAATGAAATTTTGCTTCATAATGTAAATAATTAAAACTGTAACCGGCAATAAAACAGACCAGTACAAAATTGTATAAATACTCCTTCTGAAGACCCTTTCGGGATCTCATCAACAGATATTACTGTTGGAATAGCAAGGTATCAACGTCGTACCCTGAAGGAGGTAGCGCGAAAACAAAAAACTGAACCTAAAGTGGTAACAGCAAAAAAACCACGTCCAAACTCAGCAACATGTGCCGGAGCATGATCGGACGAAATAAGAAAGGTTTTTTTCATCTCTTGATCTTAATAAAAAGAGCGTTTTAAATTTCTGACAGTGCAAAGGTACAAAATTTCAGCCTTTAGAAGGCATTTTTTTTATCGTATGTATAAGTGCATCATCAGGTTACAAACGAAATGCGACTTGCAACAAGCAACGCAACAAACTATCAACTTACGATAAGCATCTGGTTTTTACACCCTTAATATCTTCTCCATTGCCTTGCCTTTTGCCAGCTCATCTACCAGCTTATCCATGTAGCGGATCTTTTGCATCAGCTTATCTTCGATCTCTTCAACACGGTACCCGCAGATCAAACCGGTTATCTTTGATACATTCGGATTGAGCAACGGCGCTTCAGCAAAAAAAGTTTCGAGGTCCACCTTTTTATCTATCTGCTGTTGCAAGGTTTTTTCATTATAACCTGTCAGCCAAAGGATAACTGTTTCTACATCCTCCTTTGTCCGGCCCTTTCGCTCCACCTTCCTGATGTATAAAGGATAGACACTTGCAAATGACATTCTGTAAACCCGGGTATTATCCATGTTGTTCTTTGTTGTTTGTAAATTTAACTATAAGGTCAATAACATATAGCACCCGCAAATGTCGGAATCTATAAGACCTATACACTCCTCTACCCTGCATTCATACTGATAAGCACATTTCCGAGCTTCTGCCCTGAAGCTACATACCGGAAAGCCTCTTTTATTTGTTCAAGTGTATACTCCCTGTCAATAAGCGGCCTGAACTTCCCTTCACCGATAAGCCCTTGTATAAAATCCATGCTTTTCTGTATGCTCTCCGGCGCCGGGAAAATCACCTTTTTATCACCGGTCAATGGCCTGAACAGGGAAAGAAAAATATTTTGTGCGTAAGGCCCTGCTTCCGACGATATATATATTCCTCCCGGACTTAGCAACCGCTTACAAAGCTTGTAGCTGCTCTTACCTACGGCATCCAGTATAAGATCATACTGCCAACCAACGCGGGTAAAGTCGGTGGTGGTATAATCTATTAACTCGTTTGCACCTAAACTTTTTACAAGCTCAAAATTTTCAGCACGGCATGTCGCCGTTATATGAGCACCATAATATTTTACGAATTGCACCAGGGCAGAACCTATCGCAGCTGTCGCGCCATTCACCAATACCCTCTGCCCCGGGCTTATTTTGATCTTATGGATGAAGTAATAAGCATAGTGTGCAGCCTCCAGGCTTGCTGCTGCCTGTTGAAAAGTAAAGCCCCCAGGGATGAATGCTATAGTCTTATTTTCCGGGATGCATAAATACCTGGCATGCGAAGACAGTCCCCTGTCATTGAAACCAAAAACGCGGTCGCCTGCTTTAAAGCGATGCGTATTTGTACCAACCCCTTTAACCACACCTGCAAAATCGGTACCTGTGATAGAAAGCCTGGGCCGTACTAAGCCGGTAAAAAACCGCATGATAAATGGCCGTGCAGATAAGATGGCGCAATCGGTCCGGTTGACCGTAGCTGCATGCACTTCAACTAATAGCTCGTCAACCGCAGGCACAGGCTTATTCACTTCCGCTATACTGAGCACATCAGGGCCACCATATTGTGTATGTTGTACTGCTTTCATTTTATGGTTCCGATCTAAATTTTCTTAGCACGAAGAAAGGTAGTGCAGATCTATAAACACTAGCGTATCGAGGCGGGATGCATATTCAGCGCTGCAAGTAACTAAAATTCGTATGGAAGTCCTAACATCCCGAAATTAAGCAGTTCATTACCCGGCTTCTCATACCAAATGAAAAACGCCATCCACCATTACCAATAGGTTAAGAGCAGCTAAAACATCATAAATAACCTATATTTACTACAAACCATTCTTAACACGAAAAACAAAAATTTATGAGTCACAATCCTGTTGTACACTTTGAAATGGGTTATAACGACCGCGACCGTATGAAAAAGTTCTACGAATCTGCTTTCGGCTGGAACATGCAGCAACTTGGCGCCGAAATGGGTAACTATGTAGTAGCACATACAGCCGAGACCGATGAAAAGGGCATGGTAAAGACACCGGGCACTATAAACGGAGGCTTTTACCAGAAGACAGACAACCCGGCATCTCATGCGCCCTCAGTGGTCATCGCGGTACCCGACATCAAGAATGCCATTAGCGCTGTGGAAAGCAGTGGAGGCACGATACTGGGCGCTATGAATGAGGCTGGTGAACAAAGCATGGAGCCCATGATGATCCCGGGTGTAGGGCTCTGGATATCATTCCGGGATACAGAGGGAAATCGCGTAAGCCTGCTGCAACCCAATAACGGAATGTAAAAACCGTCAAAAACCGATAGGAACAATAGCCCCGCATTAACGCGGGGCTATTGTTTTGTAAGTATCGCAGAGCGCAATCAAAAAAACATAAGCAGCTGAAAGAAAATCAGTTGCATGGCCCCAGGTACAGCACAGCCCTTTCTTGGTATCATTTTGCCATAAGAGGTAATAATTAATCTGTTGCCACACAATTTCCCCAATATGTATTTGATAAAGCTTTTAAGACGCTATTACAACAAGGTCATTCAAAGCATTGCCTTTTATCCGGGCATAATAGCCATAGGTTTCTTATTGTTCTCCTGGATAATGCTCAAAATAGACTTTTCGCCATGGGGCAAGGATATCAAATCCAGCCTGGACTGGCTGACCCTGAAGGACGCCAATACCGCCCGTACTATTACCGCTACTATAGCTGCCGGCATTATATCGCTTACGGTCTTCAGCTTTTCAATGGTAATGATCGTGCTCAACCAGGCTGCATCACAAATGAGCAACCGGGTACTCACCAGCATGATCGGCAATCGGTTTCAGCAGATAGTACTTGGTTGTTATATTGGCACTACCGTATATGCACTGTTTCTGCTCAGCACCATCCGCAATATCAATACCGGCATTGCAGTACCTGCTTTAAGTATATACCTGCTGATACTACTTACTGTAGTCAATATCTTTCTTTTTATCTACTTCCTCGACTATGTAACACAAATGGTAAAGTATGAAACGGTCATTGACCGGGTAAAAAAACAAACCATGGATACCATGTACAGGAAGTATATAGAACTGAAGGAAGAAAACCCTACATGGGACGATCTGCCTTATGCCGAAGTAAGGTCAGATGAAGCGGGTTATTTCCAAAGCTTTAATGAGGCGCAGTTGCTAGACATAGCCTGTAAACACAACCTATATATAAGCTTCCTGTACAAGCAAGGAACTTACCTCATTAAAAACGTGGCATTCATAAAAGTATATTCGAAGAAGCTTATAGATCCTCAATGTGCAAAAGAGATACTAAACTCAATAGACCTTTTTAACGGTCATCCGATAAACATAAATGCGGACTACGGTTTCAGGCAACTCGCGGAGATTGCCATCAAGGCACTCAGCCCAGGCATCAACGATCCCGGCACAGCAGTTATCAGCCTGCAAGCGCTTTCCGATGCACTGGCTTTCAGATTATACCATAAGTTGCCATCTGTTAGTTACGACAACCATAAAACTCCCCGCATTTTTATTCCTTCGTCTTCCTTCCAGGAACTATTCGAAGACTGTATCCGGCCAATATGGGATTACGGAAAACATGACCGGTATATTCAGCATGAAATGCTGAATATGATAAAGCAACTGAACGAAGCAGATTTCCAAAACTATTATACAGAGATCTTCAGCAAATGGCTAAATACTATACCAGGGCAAAGCAAGATTTCGTAAAAACAGCCACATCATTATCAACCAAAGGTTTGCCTGAAAGCCAATGGAGAGAGGTTGGTCTTCATCTTAAATAACTTGCTGAAAGATTGGGGATGTTCAAAACCCAGTTCATAAGCGATCTCGCTGACGGAGAGGTTTGTAGTCGATAATCGCTCCTTGGCCTTGCGTATCAGTTTCTCATGTATATGCTGCTGCGTGTTCATTCCCGTGAGCACTTTCAACAGCCCGCTAAGATAGCCCGGGGACAGGTTAAGGGTTTCGGCAGCATGAACCACAGTTGGCAGGCCCTGCTTTAGAATTGCTTCACTGTTAAAATAGTTGTCCAGGAACTCTTCAAGCTTTGCCAGCACCTGGTGGTTACTTATTTTACGTGTGATGAATTGTCTCTGGTAAAATCGCTCCGAATAGGAAAGCAGTAGTTCCAGTTGGGCAATGATAATATCCTGGCTGAACTTGTCGATGTTGGATTGGTATTCCCGCTGGATATTTAAAATAATATTATTGAGAATAGCCTCTTCTTGTTCGGAGAGAAAAAGGGCTTCGTTCACTGCATAATCGAAAAATTCATATTGCCTGATCTTTTTCGCCAAAGTTGTATTCCAGAGAAAGTCAGGATGGATCAATAATATCCACCCTGAACGTTCCGTATTTTCATTCTGTCCCGGCTCAACCCGCAATACCTGGTTGGGTGCCATAAAGTACATTACCCCCTCGTCAAAATCATACTCCTGCTGGCCATAGAACATTTTCCCGACACCCCTTTTTATGGAGATCGAGTAATAATCAAATACGGCACTTCCATGTGCAGGAGCAAACAAAGCATAATCCACAACACTGATGAGAGGATGCTTGGGCGGCTGCAGGCCCCGCATTTTGTGAAATTCGCTGATCGTCCTGATCCTGGTGGGCTGCATATTTGCCATGTTACAAAGATACTATTTACAGTGCTTGCCCCCCGGAAACTTCAATACGCTGCCCATTGATCCAATAGGCATCCTGTGTACATAAAAAAGCTACAACACCGCCAATATCATCAGGCAAGCCTACTCTGCCAAGCGATGTAAGGCCGGCAATATGCGCATTGATCTCTTTATTATCGCGTGTACGGCCTCCGCCAAAATCGGTCTCTATAGCACCGGGGGCCACCACGTTTGCGCGAATCTTTCTGACACCCAGTTCTTTTGCCATGTAGCGGGTCAATGATTCAACCGCTGTTTTAAAAGAGCCATACACCGACGAACCCGGCATAGTAATGCGGGTAAGCCCCGACGAGATATTGATAACAGCACCCCCATCGTTCATAAATGGGACTGCTTTTTGTGTAAGGAAAAACACGCCCTTATAATGTATGTTATAGATGGCATCCATTTGCGCCTCCGTCACCTCCATAAAGGGTACATACAAAGCGGTACCTGCATTATTGACCAGGAAATCAAAATTAGGGCTACCTGTCCTTTCTTCCAGTTGCCCGGTCAGCTCTTTAATAAAATCATCGAAGAGTGCCACGTTGCTGGTATCCAGTTGAAATGCCCATGCTTTTTGCCCTATAGCTTCTATTTGAGCCACCACTTCATCAGCCGCCTCCTTATTCGTATTATAGGTAAGCACCACATCGATACCCTTTTGGGCTATAGCAATAGCGGCATTTCTTCCTATGCCCCGGCTACCTCCTGTCACTAATGCAATTTTATTCTTCATACTTGTTTTTTTAGTGGTTAACATTACTCGCCTCATTGTTATACACAGCGGCAAATTCCCTTGCAAAATCTGTTATCTTCACTTTACCTAATTCAGGTTTATTCCGGTAATAATCTTCGTACAATATACCATTCCGCCTGCCGGCATTCATCTCTACCAGTCCTTTAGCCACTCCTGCGTTCATGCCAGCAGCAAGCATGTTATTCAACATTTGTTCATCCGGTATTGTCACCCATTCCAGTCCCGGTTGCCCTATAGCTTCCCCTATTATTTTTGACACCTCATCCGGCGACACCTCATCGCTGGCTATATACCGTACGGGTCTCCCTTCGAAGGGTTTGTCCATCTCCTCCGAAATTACGGCAGCAATATCTAATGGCGAAACCCATGGCTCCTTTTCATCACCACCATAATTTTGTACGATCATGCCCTGTGCTTTTATTGTAGGTATAAATGCAAACATGTTGTAATAGAATCCAACAGGACGCATGAATTTTATGGAAACATCCTCAGATAATCCCTTCAAAATATTTTCTACGTAATAATGAAAGGCAAGCAAACCGTTCCCTTCATCCATATGAGCGCCGATACTGCTAAGGTGAATTACGCGCTTTACACCTGATTGCTCAATGGCCTGTTTATAATTATGGCCAATTTGGGTAATTGCTGCCATAATATCGATATCCTTATCGAAAAAGCTGGCGGCGCCCATTGCTTCCATAGCATATACTATATCTGCACCTTTAAAACTTTCTGTAAGGAAACCGACATCCTCCATGGTTCCGATGGCTGCCCTTGCACCAAGCGATTCGATCTCATTTTTCCTTTCGGGATTGCTGCTGATCACGGTGATCATGTGCCCTTTATGTACTAAGTCCTTTACCAGCGGCTTACTGATATGCCCTAATGATCCTGTAATTACGATGTTCATAATTGTTCTTCTTTGATCATGCAAAGCTCCGGCTTCCCTTGCCAACCGGTGTAGCCAAATCAGCACTTGTTGTAGCCAAAACAGGGGTTTTACAAGTTATATATTGCAGTATCTTCACAGTTGGCTGTAAAATGACGCAGGATACCCTTCTTTTTCTTTTGCTGGCTTTGCTGTCCGAGATCATCGGCACCGTATCCGGTTTCGGCTCGTCCATACTCTTTGTACCCGTGGCCAGCATGTTCTTCGATTTCAAAACAGTGTTGGGCATCACAGCGGTCTTCCATGTGTTCAGCAACCTCTCCAAGATCATGCTGTTCCGGAAGGGCATCGACAAAAGTATAGCGCTGAAACTGGGCATACCGGCAGTATTGTTTGTGATCATTGGCGCATTGATCACCACCCTCATTCCCGGACGTAGTATTGAGTTGGTCATGGATATCGTGCTGATCGCCTTCAGTATTTATCTCATACTCAACCACAATAAACAACTGAAACAAACCAATAACAACCTCATGGCAGGTGGCAGCATATCGGGCCTGCTGGCAGGTCTTGTAGGCACAGGGGGCGCCATCAGGGGCATAACATTGGCGGCCTTCAACTTGCCTAAGGATATATTTGTCGCCACATCTGCACTTATCGACCTGGGTGTCGACCTCAGCCGTAGCGTTGTATATGTAGCCAACGATTATTTCCCTCTTCACCTTGTGTCGCTTATCCCTATGCTTATAGGTGTAAGTATAGTGGGCAGCTATGTGGGTAAACTGGTCCTAAAACGCACTTCAGAGCATGTGTTCAAATACCTGGTAACCGGCGTTGTCATTGCTACCTCTTTGTTCCAGATCATCAGGTATTTTTCAACCAATAGCTCAGCATAGCTTTTTACCGGAAGTCAGCGGTTACTAAGTTTTTGAGATTATTTTTTCCTGCTGTTCAACAATTTTATTATTCCATTCAGGCCGTTCAGGGTCCCTCCATAATAGTCCTCGTTCTTAAAGCCGGGTATGAAGTTTTTATCTACAAGTTCCTGCGCGTCGGCATCCTTCATCAGGGGGTCCAGGCCAGGCCCGTAGTCTATGTGTATCATGTGATATTCGGCAGATATACTCACTAACAGTCCATTGTTTACATCCTTTTTCCCTACCCCCCATGTATTCATAAGATGAGCTGAAAGAGATGTAAAGTTTGCCCGTGATGTGCAAAATGTATCGAGGGTAACGATCCCAATTTCAATTGTGGTCTGCTTTTCAAAAGCGTCGATGATGCTATCCAGGCTATAAAGCTCTTTCCGGGTATATAATCTTTCCAGGTCATTTACCCAGCCTGTGGGCTTAGGCAGGTGGTCCCAAAACAATTGCCGGTAAAGCTCAAGTCTTTCCCTATCCCCACTGTCATTTACCTGGCCACTGGCTGCAAATACCGAAAATGTGAATACTACTATGGCTATACACTTAATTATGGCCTTCATCAATTAGATCTTAGGCACCAAACATACGAAACATCTATTTGCTTGCTGCTTTATTATTTATCAGTGCTGTAAGCCCCAATACGGGCCCGACAGCAAGCAGCATGTATGCGTACTTTACAATGTGCTCACCTATCAGTGTATTGAGTAACTGTATGCTCACAATGGTAATAGCAAAGCCGATACAATTCACTATGGTTAAGGATGCACCTCTCGATTCCGGCGGGGCATCTTGTGCAACTAATGTAGAGAATAAGGGAGAATCGGCGATAACGGCCATACCCCACACAAACAAAAAAACAATAAAAACTGTTAATGAGCCGGCAAACAGGAATAAAGGAGAAAGGATACAGCAGATACAGGATAGCAACAGCGATACCGTAGCAGTTCGCTTAACGCCCATGCGTTGCGATATCAGCCCTCCCAACACACAAGATATACTCCCTGCTGCGATCACAAGAAATGACAATAAAGGGATATTGATATTTGCAGCAGGATAGTGCGTTTTGTATCCAGATAGCATGACCGGCACAAATACCCAAAACGCATAGAGCTCCCACATGTGACCAAAATAACCGAATGCCGCAGCCCGGAAAGGCTTGTTCCGAAACCCATCCATGAAAGCGGAGAATTTTACTTTGGGGCCGGGTTTCCGGTATGGCCCATCGGGTACAAGTAACAATATTGCCAGCCCCCCTGATAACGAGAGTAGTGACGTGGCATAAATAACATATTCCCACCTCAGGCCAAGTGCAAAACTTTTAAGCAGGTGAGGAAATGAGGTACCTAATACCAAAGCACCTACAAGGAAACCGAGCGACCGTCCCAAACCCTGTTGAAAATGATCGGATGCTATTTTCATCCCAACCGGGTAAATACCCGCAAGGAAAAATCCGGACATAAACCTGAAGGCCAGCAGTTCTGTAACATTTATTCCTTTGAAGCTGATCCCCAGGTTAAAAACGGCTGAGATCACAGAACAAGCAAAAAAAACTTTAGATGGAGAAAACCTGTCAGCAATGCTCAATATGGCGAATATCAGTGTCCCTGCAATAAAACCCAACTGCACTGCACTCGTTAAATGAGCCAGGTAGCCCGGCTCAATATGAAACCGAGAAATAATATTGCCGGCTACAGCATTACCTGCGAACCATACGGAAGTACAGAAAAACTGGGCGACGACAATTACGGGCAGAACCCTTTTCATCTAATATCCAATATTGATAATAGATGCAATAAAAGGGATTTCAAGGATATGTGGAAATTTTTGATCTCCGTATTAAACAGAAACCGTCCTGGTCTTCTTTACCGCTTTTACCACAAGTGTTACTATCGACACGATCCAGCCAATCGGGTACGGAACAATGAAAACGAGCCACCACCATTCCCGCTTCGGGTCGAAACCACCCAGGGAAGACACGAACCAGAGACTGAAAACCCCGAACAATATCATCAGGGCCGAAGCAAGGAATATTTTGCTGTAACGTTCTTTTCTGAAATGGGATGAGAAGGCAAGCATAACGGCCCCTGCAGCTATCAGCAAAGAGCCCTCCATCGGATCTGCCGCTCCTAGTACCATGGCAACGATCCCGGTCATATACACATAGCGAAGAAGTTTTACGCTCATCTATGGGGTATTTTTAACGTATCGCGTCGCAATTAAACAGGCAAATTACTGTTGGTTTTGTTAAGATTATCTTATTTAACGAGGCGCTTTTGTTAAAATATAAGCCCTGTCGCAAACACACCTCTGCAAAGTCGCTTTTGCACATCAAAAATGCAGGACATCCGGTGTAGGTTTGTACCATAAAACAATATAACATGCAAAAAATAACTCCTTTTCTTTGGTTCGATAATAATGCTGAGGAAGCTATGCAACTGTATACTTCCATCTTCAAAAATTCAAAGGTGAAAAATGCCAACCATTATCCCGAAGGCTTTCCGGGTGTGCTGGCAGGTAAGTTAATGACCGCAACCTTCGAACTGGAAGGCACGGAATTTATGGTACTGAATGGGGGACCGACCTACCAGTTCAACGAATCCGTTTCCTTTTTCGTAAAATGTGAAACGCAGGAAGAAGTGGATCATTACTGGGATGCGCTCACCGCAGATGGCGGGCAGGAGATACAGTGCGGTTGGCTGAAAGATAAGTTCGGACTCGCCTGGCAAATAGTACCCAATGCCATGATGCGCTTCCTCGGCGATCCCGACCGTGAAAAGGCCAACAGGGCCATGCAGGCTATGATGCAAATGAAAAAACTTGACATTGCCGCGTTGCAGGCTGCATTCGAGGGCAAATAAACCCGTCAATATAAATCTGTTATCATGGAAAGAAAAGAATTCAGAACAACAATAAGTGCCCCACGCGAAAAAGTATGGGATACATTGTGGAACGATACTACCTACCGCGAATGGACCTCTGTATTTGCCGAAGGTTCACACGCCGTTACCGATTGGCAAAAAGGCAGCAAAGTGCTGTTACTTGATGGCAACAACAATGGCATGGTATCACAAATAGCAGAAAGTATACCCCATAAGTACATGTCGGTAAAACACCTGGGCGAAGTGAAAGGCGGTGTAGAAGACAGCGTAAGCGAACAGGTAAAACAGTGGTCGGGCGCCACCGAGAACTATACACTAAAAGAATGTGGTGATGACACCGAGCTGACCGTCGACATGGCCATACCGCCGGAACATATGGATTACTTCACCGGCATATTTTCAAAAGCATTGGCCAAAGTGAAAGCCATCGCTGAACGATAGAAGCCCCCATATCTAACAAATTGCAGGTAAGCAACAGGACATTGTTGCTTACCTGCTCATTAAATATCGCCAGGTCATCAAAAACAGGCCGATACAAAAGATCGTCGTAAATATCAGCTTATTGTATTTGGCCAGCCAGTTAGGCAAATAGATGTCAAAATTATCCCTCGTTGAGGACGAATATTTTCTTGCCCGGATGGTAAGCGGGCAAATTCCTTTAAAAAACAACAACAGAAGCCCCTCCACCAACACAGCCAATACAGCGAGCCATGAATAGGTTGAGACATTACCTGTAACGCCGCTCCACAGCACGAAAATTATGGCCAGCACAAACACCAGCCAAATGATTGTATGGATGATCTTAATACGCCTTAATTTTACTTTTGCCTCGTTTTCCATTTGGCGGCCGGCAATGCTTGATGCGCTCACCGGCAACAAAGTTATAAATCCCCGCAAATACGCAGGTAGCCCCTTTACACCATAACAGGCAGGTATTTTATTATCAAAATTCTTACCTTGTTAGGCATGAAGATCTTAAACACTATAGTTATATTTTACCTGCTGCTTATAGCCCCATGTTGTATAGATATAGCCATGGCCCAAACGATACCTGCATCCCGTATAACGGACTGGAGCCAAGCCGGTATGCAGGATTCAGTACCTGTATATAATAACACCGTTGACATTATGAACTACGGCGGCGTTGCCGACGGTATCACTCCCAATGATATACCTTTCCAGAACGCTTTGGCCGCGCTGAACGGCCAACCCGGCACCATACTCTTCCCCGCCGGGGATTATCTTTTCAATCAAAGCATAAGCCTGCGCGATAGTACCGTGCTCAAAGGAACCGGTACTGCCAGCAAACTACTGTTCGACCTGTCGGGCAATACACAGAATATGATCAACTTGCAGGGAAGCATTGGCAATACTATATGGAATGTCAATCAGTATATTCACCGGAACGACACCCTGCTTGCTCTTGATAACACCACCGGGCTTGCTATAGGCGACTGGGTATTACTATACGGTAATGACAGCAGCATACTGTTCTCCGATTGGGCCTATGGCTCTGTAGGGCAAATATTCCGCATAAAAGATATACAGGGAAATACCCTGATAACCGACATACCCTTGCGACGCGATTATGACCTCACTTTCAATGCCCGCCTTAAGCGGATAGTACCCATACAAGGAGCAGGTATCGAATGCCTGTATATCGAAAGAAAAGACAGCACTGCCCAGCAGACCAGCAATATCAGCTTCAACTATGCCGTCAATTGCTGGGTGATCGGTATTGAGAGCTTCAATACCAACTTCGCACACATAGAGCTTTCCCATGCTGCACACATTACCCTAAGAGGAAATTATATACACCATTCCTGGCACTATGGCGGCAGTGGCCAGGGCTATGGTATCGCCACGCAATACACCAGCGGCGATTGCCTTATTGAGAACAACATCTTTCAACATCTGAGGCATTCTATGCTTCTGCAATCAGGTGCTAATGGCAATGTGTTCTCTTATAATTACTCCACCGATCCTAATTGGGATGAACAACTGCTGCCGGCCAACTCTGCCGGCGATGCCGTCTGCCATGGCAACTATCCTTACCTGAACCTGTTTGAGGGTAATATTGTACAGAACATCGTTGTCGATGATTCGCATGGCAGTAATGGCCCACTCAATACCTTCTTCCGCAACAGGGCCCAGCTCTGGGGCATCTTCATGAACACTACCACACCTACCGATAGCATGAACTATATCGGCAATGAGGTCACCAATACATCTGTGCCTTATGGCAATTACAGCCTAAGCCGCATAGGGCATTATCAATTCGGCAATAACATAAAAGGAACAATAAACCCTGCCAATACTACGGCCTTGTCCGAAAGCTCCCTGTACCTCAATGGCGCCCCGGCTTTCTGGACGGCATCACTCTCGTTCCCGCCCATTGGCACACCTTATCCATACAATACTATTGACAACCCCGCTAAAATGCGCTATGGGAATAACGATTATACTGACTGTACTCTCAACCCACACTTTCAAACCAGTAGTGTACTGAACACTACTGCCGGGAACAGCATCAATATATACCCCAATCCTGCTGGAGATATCTTGTACATAGTAGTTAAAAAATACCTGGAGGGTAATTATTGTTTATATGACGCACTTGGCAGAAAAGTGCTTTCCGGCACCTTTTCCGGAAACCGCAGTTCACTTTCTTTGACAGAGCTTAACCCCGGCCTCTACACGCTGGTAATAAATACCGGGGCTGATAAAATTTATTCGGGAGAAATAATAAAAAAATAACGCTTACTGATCTCCGGCGGCAGGATTGCGATTAGTTAATATTCTCTCGCCATTCTTTTGCTGTAAATTTCAAACCACGAACACATATTTTAATTTTTTCTTAAAAACTAAGAATATGCATAGCTGAGTTGTTTCAAAACCAACGCTTTGACTGTTACCACCGTCTTGTATTAAAGCAACTTCCTCCCTATGTTGTGTAAGATTTGAGCGCCATTACCCAGGACATAATAACATTTGAAAGGACATATTTTAAGTACGTTATGAAACATATTTTACGATTCAGCACCATTTGTATCGCCTTGCTGATAGCGGGATTTGCTACTGCCATCGCTACGCCATGCGCAACCGCACTGAGCCAAAAGGCGAATAATACCACTGATTGCGGGGCATCCGATGGCTCTATAGTATTCAGCGGTGTATTACCCAACAATACTTATACCATAGATTATATATATAACGGAGTACCCCAGCCTACGGTCACGGTCACGCCCACAACATCCGATCTTACCCTGAGCAATCTTGCAGCCGGCGATTACGAGAACATCATCATTAACAATACCTCGCTGGGCTGTAATTGGGGCCCTTATGGACCTATATCGGTTTATGACCCGGTGATCCATATCGATTCAGTATGGAATATCGACCCATCTACCTGTGGTGCAAATACCGGCAGCATATTCCTGTCAGGTATGGCTCCCAATACTACCTACACCGTCAACTACATCCTCAATGGTAACCCTCAAACACCTCTAACCGCTATTTCAAATGGTACAGGTATGATAGCTTTAGGTACGATGACCTCCGGGGCCTATGACATAACCGTTTCCCGCGGCACCTGTACCTCCAATTCTGTGAACATCAACCTGTACGATCCGGAGTTTCTTCCAGCCTTCGATTACAAGATAAAGCTGGGCTGCTCAGGTGACTCTGTGTTCTTCCAGAACCAATCTTATAATGCCTCGAACTATACCTGGGATTTCGGTGATAATACTTCATCGACTGACCTCAGCCCGACGCACGTATATGCCACACAAGGCGTGTACACAGTTGTACTCCACATATTCAATGGCTCTTGTGAAAGGACCATAACGCATGAACTTACATTAGTGCATCCGGTCATTTCATCCTTTGCCATGACAAGGGATTCAATTTGCGAGCGCACCGAAGCTTCTTTTGATGGATCAGGCTCAACAAACGCTTACAAATACGAATGGGACTTTGGCGATGGCACTACTGATATGACAAACAACCCGGCACCCAAGCATCTTTATAAACAACCGGGCGCATATACTGTAACTCTAACAGTAAGTGACTTCGTGCCCTGCCCTAATAGCTCTTCGCAAACCATTACTGTTGCACCGTTCTCTATGATATTCGACCACCAGGATACTGCAGTATGCATCTATGAGCCAATGAAGATCACGTCTGTAAATACTGCGCCGGGTTATGTAGGCGCCGTAAACTATACCTGGACACCGGCGACAGGGCTCGATTCGGCTAATGTACAACAACCCATGTTCTTCGCTGCAGATACACAATCGCACTTATACATTGTGACAGCTACTACGGGCGGCCCCTTTAACTGTATGCTGACCGATTCGGTACGCATATATGCAGAACCACATGTGCACCTGTTCAACGTAACGCCGGACAGGGTGATCAACTATGGTGGTACAGCACACCTTAACGCCGATGGCGGCTACTACTACTCATGGCAGCCAACTACCGGCCTCGACAACCCGAACATCAAAGATCCGATAGCCTCACCGGATGAGCCTACGGTTTATACCGTATATGCCATGAACCAATATGGCGGCTGCCGCGACTCTGCCGTTATTAAAGTGGATTATGTAAATGATGAAACATTCATCCCCTCGGGCTTTACCCCAAATGGTGATGGCGTGAACGATGAATTTAAACCGGTGAACATGCGCTCACAGCGCCTGCTTCAGTTCCGCGTGTATGATCGTTGGGGCCACTGCGTGTTCAACACTACAGACATCAATAAAGGCTGGGATGGCAAGTATAACGGCAATGTAATGGACTCAGGAGTATTCACATATATCATACAAGTAGCACTACCCGATGGCACTCAGAAAACTTATCGTGGCGATGTGACCCTGCTGCGATAGCACACACTTTTTATGCTACTTACAAAAGAAATGTCCCGCCACTAGGCGGGACATTTTAATTTTATTTTAAGCTGCTTGTCGCTATTATGCCTGTACCAGGGTGTCCAGTACTTTATTCATATTGCGTACAGCTTCGGCGCTCTTGTTAAAGGCGTCCTGTTCTGCATCGTTCAGCTTGTAGTCTATTATTTTCTCCCAGCCTTTGCTGCCTACCATTACCGGTACACCCATACAGATGTCGTCCTGACCATATTCACCTTCCAGCTTCACGCAGCAGGGGAATACTTTCTTTTCATTGCGGATGATGCTCTCAACCAGTGCAGCTCCGGCAGCACCGGGTGCATACCAGGCTGATGTGCCCAGCAGTTTGGTAAGTGTAGCACCGCCTACCATAGTATCGGCCGCTACCTGCTTCAGTTGCTCTTCGCTGAGGAACTGTGATACCGGCGTACCGTTGAGGGTAGCCAGGCGGGTAAGGGGTATCATGGTTGTATCGCCATGGCCGCCTATCACTACTCCGTGCAGGTCGTTCTGCGAGCAGTTGAGGGCCTGCTGAAGGTATGTTTTGAAACGCGAGCTGTCCAGTATGCCGCCCATGCCAATCACGCGGTGCTTGTCCAGGCCTGTAGCTTTCAGGGTCAGGTAGGTCATAGTGTCCATCGGGTTCGATATCACTACGATAACTGCATCGGGAGAGTGCTGCAGCAGGTTCTTGCTCACGTCTTCCACTATACGGGCGTTGGTGCCTATCAGTTCTTCACGTGTCATGCCGGGCTTGCGGGGTATGCCGGATGTGATCACTACCACATCAGAGCCTGCCGTCTTGCTGTAATCGCCGGTAACACCTATTACACGGGTATCGAAACCCATAAGCGATGAGGTCTGCATGATATCGAGGGCCTTACCTTCTGCAAAACCTTCTTTGATGTCAACAAGCACCAGTTCTTCTACCAGCTCTTTACGGGCAATGTTGTCGGCACAGGTAGCTCCTACAGCGCCGGCACCTACTACAGTTACTTTCATTTCTTATAATAGTTTTAATTGTTTAAATAAATTTTGGCAAATATAGCCAAGTGGCGGTTGGGTAACAAATGATATATGTCAAAGGGCACCTGAACCATGCAAGTAGTCTTTAACTCATACGTTTTCCCTATTTTCACATACCCTTTAGCACATGCAACTGAAAGGCCCCATACTGCTTAGCTTCTTCTTATTGCTCTGCCGGCAGGCAAAGGCACAGGAGGTGGAGAACCTCCCGGTGCAAAAGATACAGCTGTGGCAGGCCTTTGCCCGGGGCAGGGCCAGCGGCCAACTGCGCTACTTCTTCATGGGCACCAATAACAGCGGCCCCCTCAGCGACTATTATGCCAATGCCATGGGCGGCTACCTACGCTACGAAACGGAAGTATTCCACCACCTGCAGGCGGCTGCCGGGGCTTCCTTCACCTACAATATAGGCTCCTCCAACCTTAGCCAAAGCGACCGGGTGACCGGGCTGAATAACCGCTACGAGATAGGCCTTTTCGACCTGCAGGACCCCACGAACAAATACAATATGTACCGCCTCGATGAGCTGTACCTGCGCTATGTATCCAGGGCAGGCAGCGTCACCTGGGGCAAGCAGATACTCAATACGCCCTTCATCAATACCAAAGGTGTACGCATGCGCCCCACGGTGGAAGACGGCGTATATGGTAAGCTGAATGTAAAGAAGTTCCGCTTCGAGGGGGGCTGGTTGTATGGCATATCGCCCCGCAGCACCATGAAGTGGTACTCGGTGCCATCATCGATAGGCATCTATTCTACAGGTATCAATCCTGACGGAACAAAATCGGGTTATAAAAACAACCTGCAGAGCGCGGGCATAGGCTTGCTGGGCATAACCGAACACCGCGAAACCGGCAGCATAGAAATATGGGACCAGTATGTTGACCATATCTTCAACACACTGATGGGCAAGCTGTATGGGGAACGCCCGCTGGACGAGCAGGGCAACAAACTTATACTGGGCTTTATGGCAGTGGCGCAGCAACCCATAGCCAATGGCGGCAACGATATACCCGACAAGGCCTATTTCCCTGACGGGAACCTTAGCCTTGCCTTCAGCGGCAGGCTGGGATGGAAAGACCAACATTGGGAGGCCACTGCCAACTATACCCGCATCACTAAAGACGGGCGCTTCCTGATGCCAAGGGAATGGGGGCGTGAGCCCTTCTTCACTGCCGTACAGCGCGAGCGCAACGAAGGCTACGGCGATGTGCATGCTTTTGTGCTAAAGGCGGGCTATCAAACAAGGTGCAGCGCTTTTGATGCATTGCTGCATGCCGAGATATCCTGGGGGCGCAACCTGCTGCCCGATGTAAAAAACTATGCGCTCAATAAATACGGGATGCCCTCTTACGATCAGGTGAACGCAAGCATCAAATATACGCTTGGTGGATCATTAAAAGGACTGGAGACCGAGCTGCTGCTGGTGTATAAGCAGGCACAGGGGAATACTTACGGGGACTATAAATACGTGTTCGACAAGGTGGACATGGGGCAGATGAACCTGATGGTCAACTACTCATTCTAAAAAAGCACTCAGGCTTTGCGATTGCGGAATGTAAGCGTGGCGTCGTGATAGTGCGTTTTCAGCTTAGTATAGGTGCATTTTATTTCTTTTCCTTCCACTTTAAGGTCTACCTCCAGCAGTTCTCCCTTATAGGGGCCGGTGCTTACCTTATAGCTGTAGAACTTCAATGGTTTCCGTGTAGGTGCGGCTGCTTTCATGGTATCGGTACGGAGGGGTTTTACTATTCGGAGATCTTTACATAAGTATAACGGTTAGAACCGGGGGTGAAGGTAACTTCAACGAGCTCACCACGGAACATGTTCTTAACACTATTGAGGATATTGCTGAAGCTGGATGTGATGTACTTTTTCATCTTTTGGCGATTTATGTTTGTGAATAATTTCATTTGCTGATGTAAAGATGGATCCATTCCGACTCGTATCAAAATTTTCAAACTGCGTTAACGGTGGCTTTACAAGCGGTTAACAGTCGATTAACAAAGTATTTCGCGATGCAAGGGGTCAGGCCAATAGTATGTGCAGGCTACAAGCCGCTACAGTAAAGGTTTTCAGGGGAATTGAAATATGCAAAAACAAGCCCGAAAACTTGTTAATTGTTAACGGTAAATGTTAAAGACTTTAACAAATTTTGTGGCAATTCCGTTAACAAACACAGCCCGGTTAACAATAGCATTCAACTTGTTCAACCGATCAACCGTCAACTACCGCCTACCAACTTATCAACCTAAAAAAGTACCTTCGCCGCAGAATCAAAATGCACCTTATATATGAACCGTGTATATGACAATATCCTGCAGACCATTGGTAATACGCCGCTTATAAAGCTGCACCGCGTGGTGGCCGACCTGCCCTGCGACGTATATGCCAAGGTGGAATCTTTTAACCCCGGCAATTCCATAAAGGACCGCATGGCACTTAAGATGCTGGAAGTGGCCGAGCAGGAGGGAAAGATAAAACCGGGTGGCACTATAATAGAAGGTACATCGGGCAATACCGGTATGGGCCTGGCCCTGGCTGCTATCATAAAAGGCTACAAATGCATCTTCGCCACCACAGATAAGCAATCGAAAGAAAAAGCAGATATACTAAAGGCCATGGGGGCCGAGGTGATCGTGTGCCCTACCGATGTGGAGCCGGAAGACCCACGCTCCTATTACTCGGTATCGAAAAGGCTGGCTACCGAGATACCTAACTCCTGGTATGTGAACCAGTATGACAACCTGGCCAACCGGCTGGCACATTATGAGCAGACAGGCCCTGAAATATGGGAACAGACCGAAGGCAAAATAACGCACCTGGTAGTGGCGGCCGGTACGGGCGGCACTATAGTGGGCACAGGCAAATACCTGAAAGAACAGAACCCAGACATACAGGTGTGGGGTATAGATGCCTACGGATCGCTGCTAAAAAAGTGGTTCGATACAGGTGAACTGGACATGAACGAAGTGCACCCTTATATATCCGAAGGTTTTGGTGAAGACTTCCTGCCGCAGAACTATGAGCGGGATGCCATAGACCTCTTCGAGAAAGTGAGTGATAAGGATGGTGCACTAATGGCCCGCCGCGTGGCCAAAGAAGAAGGCATATTTGCGGGCTACTCTGCAGGCTCGGTAGTGGCCGGCCTGCGCCAGCTTAAGGATAAGCTGAAGAAAGGCGATATGGTAGTGCTGATCTTCCACGACCACGGCAGCCGCTATGTAGGTAAGGTATATAATGATGAATGGATGATGGACCGCGGCTTCCTCGAGGTTAAAACTGTGCGCCACCTGCTGGGTGGCCTTGGCCGCCGCAGGCTGGTGACCATAGATGAGAATGCAGGCGTGGCCGATGCCATGGAACTGATGAAGAAGTATGATATAGAACAGATACCCGTGATGCTAAATGGTGAGATAACCGGTGCGGTGACACAAAGCGGCCTGTTCAAAAAACTGATGGAGCATGCCGGGCTCAAAGACCAGTTGGTGGGCGATGCCAAAGAGGCAGCACTGCCTGTGGTAGACATGGACACCCCGCTGGAAAGGCTGACGCACTTCATCACCAAAGAGAACGGCGCCGTGCTGACCCGCGATGAAAGCGGCCAGTACCACATACTTACCAAATACGATATACTGGACGCATTCTCAAAGAAATAACACTGTGCGCAGCCTCAAAACATTTGCAAGAGATATTATCAAAAAGCCGCCCGTCATTTTTCCCTGGGTGGCTTTGTTTCATTTCGTGATGCTGGGCTACCAGGTGTGGCTCTATCACGATATGCCCTTCCCATCGCTTAGCTGGCTGCAGCCTGCATGGCTGCTGGCCTACAGTTTCGCATGGCTTTTTGTCTGCGACCTGCGCAAGTGGGCGGCGATGTTGTACCTCGTACTCACTATGCTGAACATCGCCATCTATATGGGGATGATAAGTGCGATGAAGCACGACCTGTACAGCAGCCCCATCTATATCATCGATATCCTGTTCAGCTTTTTTATCCTGTTCTTTTATCGGAAATTTGACTGATGGCCGTAAGAAGCTTCACGGATATGATGGGCAGGGAGGTAATGATACCTTACCCGCCCCGCCGCATAGTATCGCTGGTGCCCTCACAAACCGAACTACTGTACGACCTGGGCCTCGAGGAAGAGGTCGTAGGTATTACCAAATTCTGCGTGCATCCCGACAGCTGGTTCCGAAACAAAACAAGAGTTGGCGGTACCAAGCAATTGCATACCGACAAAATAAAAGAGCTTCAGCCCGATCTTATTATTGCCAATAAGGAAGAGAACCTGGAAGAGCAGGTGAGGGAACTGGCCCATGACTACCCGGTATGGGTGAGCGACATAAAAAGTATAGAGGACGGGCTTGAGATGATACGTGCTGTAGGCGAACTGGTGGATAAAGAAGAGCAGGCCAACAGCCTGGCGCGCGATATCGCTACAGGCTTCGAAATGCTGCAACAGGCCGGAGAAAAAAAGCGGGTGATCTATTTCATCTGGCGGGAACCTTGGATGAGTGTAGGTGGCGATACCTTCATCAGCAATGTAATAGAGACCATTGGCTGGGAAAATGCGCTAAAAGAACTGGTGCGCTACCCTGAAATAACACTGGAAGAAAGTGCCGCGCATAAGCCCGATATTATCCTGCTCTCATCAGAGCCCTACCCCTTCAAAGAAAAACATATTGAAGAAGTAAAAGCTGCCATCCCCGGTGCAGAGGTATTGCTGGTGGATGGGGAAATGTTCAGCTGGTATGGCAGCAGGATGCTGAAAGCCATACCTTATTTATCCGAATTGATTCGAAAATAGCCCTCAGGAAAGCGCTTTTTCTACAAAGTACATTTTGAGTTTGCCTTTGTTCTTTGCTTCTATCTCACCACGGTAGGTACATACAAAACGGTCCTTCACCAGGTCGTAAGTGGTCTGCGAGATATTGATCTTTCCCGGCTCGCTCTTTTGTTCCATGCGCGCCGCGGTATTCACAGCGTCACCCCATATATCGTAGGCAAATTTCTTGATACCCACTATGCCCGCCACTACAGTACCGCTATGCAAGCCCACCCTTATATCGAAGGCCAATTCACCTTTTTGCAGCTTACGTGCCTTAATGAAAGCTACAATTTCCAATGCGGCGCTCACCATTTTCACTGCATGCTGCGGGTCAGCTACGGGTAAGCCTGATGCCGCCATGTAAGCATCGCCAATCGTCTTTATCTTTTCGATACCGTATTTGGTGATGATGCCATCGAATGCCTTGAAACAGGTATCCAATTCATCGACGAGTTCCTGGGGGTGCATCTTCTCCGCAATCGTTGTGAAGCTTACAAAATCGGTGAATAGTACCGTAACCTCATCGAAATGATTGGCATCAGCACTACCCTTTTTCTTCAGCTCCTGTGCCACTTCTTCCGGCAAGATATTCAGTAACAATTTTTCAGACTTGCGTCTTTCCTTGACCACAAAGAAGGTAAATACCGATAACAGGATGATGACCACCGCAAACATTATGGCCTCGTTCCGTCTTTTTGTCTGGGCCAGTTTGGTGAGCTTCACTTGCTGCTTCTTTTCAAACTCGGCACGCTCGGCGCCAAGATTGGCCAGCTTTACTTTTTTATCGTTTGAGAAGATGGAATCCTGTAATTTTTTAAATTCATCAAAAGCATCAAAGGCATTTTTATAGTCTTTTTTGTCTTTGTAAACTGCTGCAAGGCTTTGGTATGTGACCGCCAGGTAATCTAATGCTGATAGTTTCTTGTAGATGGGTGCCGCCTTGCTATAATAATATATCGCACTGTCCAGCATTGCAGTGGCGGAGGCCGGTATCTTTTTCTGTACTTTAAGCGTAGAATCGAGCTTATAATAATTATCACCCAGGTTAGAGTAGCTTATCGCGACACTTACTTCACGGCCCAGCACTTCATTGATCGCCTTACCTCGCAAAAAATATTTCACTGCGGCATCGTATCTCCCCATGTTACTATACACATTACCAATATTACCCAGCACAATGGCAACACCCTCCTGGTCATTATTTTCTTCGGCTATTTTCAAAGCTTTATCGAAAGACTCCAAAGCACGGTCGTTATCGCCTGATTCTGAATAGACGACACCGATATCGCTATAGTTATTGGTCATACCGAATTTGAACCCCATCGCTTCATTGACCTTCAATGCTTTTTCATAATACTCCAGGGCCTTGGGATAGTTATTCAATCGTTGGTACACTTTACCGATATTGCCATTAGTCGCAGCAATATGCTTTTGATCTTTTAAGGCTTCACTTAGCTCCAATGATTTAAAGTAATATTTAAGGGCCCTGGGGTATTTGGACAGATCTTTGTAATTGGAGCCAAGGACATTATAGGCCATTGCCATGCCTTGCTTCCATTGAAGTTTTTCGGCCAGTTCTACAGCAGGCATGCTGTACTTTAGCCCCTCAGCCGGATCGTAATTGGTGTACAGGCTGCCCAGGCGAGTCATGATGTTTACTTTATCTGTATCATTATCCGTCTTTGGCAATGCAGCTTTGAGGGAATCAATATATTGTTCTCTTGAGGATTGTGCACGCGCATCTACAATGAACAGCAGGAATAGAAAAAATAAAATACTACGGGAACGAAGCATATCTGTTTACATGGTTGGTTATTATTTTGACGCCAGGGTTGTACTAAACCTTCGGAATCTATAAATAGCCTTTATCCGAAAGGAAGATGGCTATCTCGCGGGCGGTGAACATATTATCATTGTTCTTGAGTCCTATGGTATATTCTTTATTGTCCTTCATCGTAGTCACTTTACACTCGCCGTTTTTCACTTCATCAACAGACACAACAGCGACCTTAGTACTATTGGGCAGGTAAAACGTAAATACTTTTAGATTCTTCCCCTTATTGTTCTGCAATTCCACCTTATAGATACCTATTACCTTACCGTCCTGTTTTATGTAACTATCAGCACCTACATAAGGCATTTTCCGGTTACGCTCCACAGTTGCATAATCCTGCTTCTTCGCCGGTGATTCGGTTTGCGGGATATCCTGCTTATCAACAGGCGGTATACTGCCGTAACCATAACGGGTCATAAAAAAAGCTTCTGAATTGGGATTGTATTGTCCCCCTACTACCATATTGCTTTCCACCACACCTTTCGCCAGCCTTTGTTCGAAACCGGGTTCATTTTTCATGGCTATCTGCTGTCCCGATTCGGGGAAGGTAATGATATAAGTATGCGTCCAATCGTCGTATCGCGCAGTTAATATATCGACCCCTTTGGGCAACTTTACCTTATAGCTTGCATTTCCGCTGCCCGTCTTTTCCAGCTTTGCATACAGCTCATTATTCCTGAATATACCATCACTGCGTACAGAGATACCTTGCGCGATACCTGTTGCAGTGGTAATGATCAATAATAGCAGTAGCAAGGTCAGCTTTTTCATATACTGTTTTCAGTTGGTCAAGTTACTGCTTTTGCTGCAATTCCATTACAATCGGGTTATATTTGTCCCCTCAACAGCTATGAATACCACCAGCCGTAACAAGGACATTCGTTTTATTATGCTATTGGTATTGTTGCATGCCAGTAGTTACGCGCTTTTTTTATTCATATTCATGTGTTATTTTGCCGTTACCTCCGGCCCTATTGCCAACACCAGGTATTGTTTACCCCTCTCTCTTTTAGTATGTGGTTGCGCTGCGATGAGCTGGCAAGTCATACAAGACAACCGATCAAAAGCCTCAAGCCAAAACCTTGGAACACATTAAGCGATATAATCCTTTCTTCACTGCCACCGCCCTGCTGTGCCTGCTGGTGTACCTGGCTTACCCATACTACCATTACTATGTTGACCCGGATGCTACGGCTTACCTCACCATTGCCAAACGCTACGCGGCGGGCGATACCGACAAAGCTATAAACGGCTACTGGAGCCCCTGGAGCTGCTGGCTGGTAGCCCTTATGATACGCTTTGGTTTCAATAACCTTTTCTCAATGGTGGCAGCGAACACCATAGGTGCCATCGGCTTTCTCTACATATCGCAATCGTTCTTTCTCAAATTCGGGCTTACTGAAAGATTGCAGCGAATACTTAATATTACACTGGCCATCTTTCTCTGCTATGCCGTATTCTGGCAGTCATTCGATGACCTGTGGGAGTGCTTCTTCCTCCTTGCGGTATTACGGGTAATGCTGAGTGATAATTTCAGCTCACGCCCACCTTTGTGGACGCTCACAGGCATTATAGGTGCCCTTGCCTATTTTGCCAAAGCATACTCCTTTCCCTTCTTTGTGCTCAATGTGCTGGCCTGCACCTATTTCATCGACCGGAAACAATGGCTGAAGATATCGGCTATCAGTATTGCGGTTATGATCTTTTGCAGCAGCTGCTGGCTGTACCTGCTGCACCAGAAGTACGGCCTGTGGACCATTGCTACCGCAGGCAGCCTGAACCGCTCCTGGTATCTTGTAGGCCATCCTGTATGGAAACAGGGCATCGACTATTTGATACCACCACACTATACAGACGCTCCCTCGTATTGGGAAGACCCATGGTTTGCCAATGGCCATACACCCCAGTTCTGGAGTACATGGGCCCTGTTCGGCAGGCAGATCCTAAAAGGCGGTCAGAACTTTCTTAAGTTTCTTTCAAGTATCGTGCAGCTTTCTCTTTTCTTCCCGCTCGTCATATGGCTTGCAATACGATTACTGCGCTACCCAAAAACAAAAGCTCTTTATCCAACACGAACTATTATCATTGCCCTCTCGTTCCTTCTTTTCCCGCTGGCTTTTTTCATGATCAATTTTGAGCCACGATATATATGGTACATGTTGCCCCTAAGCATGGTATTGGGCGGGCTGCTGTTGCAAAAGAGTTTTGAGGGCAAGAAGCGCAGCCGGAATATTGCCGTATTACTTTTTGCATCGAGTTACCTGGTAGCACCTGCCCTGGGCATGAAAAAAATGTACAACGAAGGCAAAAACGAATATGATCTTGCCCAAATGCTGAAAACCGGGGGCCTCAAAGGCAGCTATACCTCGAATGCAAAACCCGGCCTTGAAACACAAAGAATGTTACGACTGGGGTATTTTGCCGATAGCCTGCAGTATTATTATCCCCTTCCCAATGCTTCCTTAACCGAAGTACAAAAGGATATGGAACGGTACGGCGTTAAATATTATTTCTATGTATGCCAGCGTCCTCTTGACAACTTTTCGATAACCGACAAATACGGGTTCCCCTACAAGCTGGTATATGCCAGCGGCGCCATGAAAATATTTGAGATGACCCAGAGCGATAACAAGTGATTTACATCATACCCGCGCTTCAAATTATCAAATTATCGATTTGGTTCTTACCTTTGCACCACTTTTAAAAAATTTCATATTTATATGGCTTCAAAAAAAATACAAGAGTTGCTGGCCGATAAGGCTGAATTTTACCTCGACCATACCTGTACCACTATCGACAAGTCTGCGATACATGTTCCTTCGGCCAACCATGTTGACGAAATATGGGCCACTTCGAACCGTACTACGCAAACATTGCGCAGCATCAATACCCTTTTGAACAATGGCCGCCTTGCCAACACCGGTTATGTATCTATACTACCGGTTGACCAGGGCATAGAGCACAGCGCAGGCGCTTCGTTCGCTCCCAACCCGATCTACTTCGACCCGGAAAATATCGTGAAGCTGGCTATTGAAGGCGGTTGCAATGCAGTAGCCTCCACTTACGGAGTACTGGGCTCTGTAGCACGCAAATATGCACACAAGATACCTTTCATCGTAAAGGTGAACCATAACGAATTCATTTCTTACCCCAATACATACGACCAGATCATGTTCGGCACTATTAAAGATGCATGGAACATGGGTGCTGTTGCCGTTGGTGCTACTATTTACTTTGGTTCAGAAGAAAGTCACCGCCAGATAGTGGAAGTGGCCAAAGCATTTGAATATGCTCATGAGCTGGGCATGGCTACCGTGCTGTGGTGCTACCTGCGCAACAGCGGCTTCAAAAAGGACGGCGTGGATTATCATGCTGCTGCCGATCTTACAGGCCAGGCCAATCACCTTGGCGTAACCATACAGGCAGACATCATCAAACAGAAACTGCCTACGAACAATGGCGGCTATACCGCGCTGAACTTCGGCAAGACCAGCAAACTGGTTTATGAAAAACTGACCACCGACCACCCGATAGACCTTTGCCGCTACCAGGTAGCTAATTGCTACATGGGCCGTGTAGGCCTGATCAACTCAGGTGGCGAATCGAAAGGCGTCACCGACCTTGCCGAAGCAGTAATGACCGCCGTGGTGAACAAACGTGCCGGCGGTATGGGCCTGATAAGCGGCCGTAAAGCCTTCCAGAAGCCAATGAAAGATGGCGTGGAACTACTGAACACTATCCAGGACGTTTATCTCGATAAAGACATCACTATAGCATAAACAAAAAAACTTCATGAAAAAAGTCCTGCAGTAATGCGGGACTTTTTATTTAGTAAGGGTAGTTCGATATACTTTTAAGACGAGCGTAGTTTCATTTTTATCAAGGTCGATATCC
>CAYZTM010000032.1:0-14106 GCA_964481425.1 uncultured Flavipsychrobacter sp. | reverse complement strand
TGTTTCATCTTCGGTCTTGAAAGCCTGTTCAATTACGGTCCGTTCATTATCAACAATTTCTAAAGCACATTTGAATGGCAGTTCTCTATGATTGGTATTTATTAGATTAAATCTTAGCTGGCAGGTTTGTTCATCATACCATAGGTAAAATATCAAATCGACTTTGATGTCAGACAAAATCAATTGAGCTTTACGATTTTCCTTTACCTTTTGAAAAAACGACATTAACACCTCGATATCTATACCTCTAGGAATACCTAATGCCCAACAGTTCTCGGATATTTCCTTTTGCACATCATCGGTCTGGTCTGTGACATATAGCGTATCACTCAGGATATCTTCAAGCGCGTTAAAAAACGTTTCAAGGTTACCTTCTAAGCTCATTTATATGCTGTGTATAAGGTAGTTATACCGAATGTAAGCGGCCTCGCTTTCGCATTTTTAAAGCCACATTGCTCCAATATACTGCAAAACTTGTGGCCTTCCGGGAATGCCATTACCGATTCAGGCAGGTAAGTGTAGGCGCGGCTATGTTTCGATACCATCTTGCCCAGCAGGGGTAGAATGTATTTGAAGTAAAATTTGTAGATCTGTTTGATGGGAAATTTCTGTGGCTGTGAAAATTCCAGTATGGCCACCTTCCCACCGTTACGCAGCACCCGGTTCATATCCTTCAGCCCTGCTTCAAGGTGCTCAAAATTGCGTACACCATAAGCGCAGGTAATGGCATCAAAAGCGCCTTCTACAAAAGGCAGGGCTTCACTGTCGCCACTTTGCAAGGTTATCATTTTATCCAGCCCCTTTTCTTTTATCTTTTTGCGGCCCACCTCCAGCATTTGCTCAGCAATGTCTACTCCTATGATATGCTGTGGATTTATCTTACTGGCCGCTATCGCCAGGTCGCCCGTGCCCGTGGCCACATCCAGTATCACCCCGGGATCCAGCTCCTTTATCTCGGCTATAGCTTTACGCCTCCATCCCTTGTCTATACCCATAGAAAGGAAATGATTCAGGAAATCATATTTGCCGGCTATGTTATTGAACATATCGGCCACCTGCGCCTTCTTGCTTAAGTTTGACTTTGCGTCGGGCACTACTTTTATTGCCGCGCTGCCTGTATCTTGTGCCATTCAGCCACAAAAATACCATTTATCTACTTGCATTGTACCTTTGCCAGCCAGGCGGTTAAATGATCACGCACAATAAAAAATGGAAATACGCTCTGCCAAATACCTCATCAGCAGCCCCAAAGTGGAGTTATGCCCCCCGGCCGATAAGCCGGAATTTGCCTTCATAGGTCGCTCTAACGTAGGAAAGTCTTCACTCATCAATATGCTGACGAACCAAAGCAAGTTGGCCAAAACTTCGGCAAGCCCCGGCAAGACGCAGATGATCAATCATTTTTTGATCAACGACTCCTGGTATATTGTCGATCTGCCGGGCTATGGATATGCCAAGGTATCGCAGCAGCAGCGTGCCAACTGGCAAAAAATGATATCGGGCTACCTACAGGAACGCAGCAACCTGATGACGGTGTTCGTGCTGATAGACAGCCGGCTGAAGCCCCAACAGCTCGACCTTGATTTTATTGCCCAGCTTGGCGAATGGGGCATCCCTTTCAACCTCATTTTTACCAAGGCAGATAAGAGTACCCAGCGCGAAGCCCACCAGAACATGCGCCGCTTTATCGAGAAGATGAAAGAAGAATGGGAATTCATCCCCCGCAGTTTTATGACCAGCGCCGTAAAGTTTTTGGGAAGAAAAGAAATACTGAGCTATATAGAGGAGTTGAACGAAGACTGGGGTAAAGAAACGGAATAACACTAAGGTTATCGCGACAGGTAATTCAATGCAAGTGTGAGAAAAATTATTTGGAGAGAAAATGGCAGCAACTGGCTATAAAAAAATTGACACAAGCGATACCAGGCAGTTCATCGAACTGCTGGGAGAAGCTTATGTATTTACGGATAAAGAACAACTAGAGCATTGCGCCAGCGATGAGACCGAAGACCTTCATTTTGTACCCGAACTGGTACTTCAGCCCGGCAATGTAGCAGAAGTAAGTGCCATAATGAAATACTGCAATGAACAAAGGATACCGGTCACACCTCGCGGTGCCGGCACGGGTCTGAGCGGCGGTGCGCTACCAGTATTCGGAGGCATAGTGCTCGACATGAAGCGCTTCAATAAGATACTGAAGGTAGATAAGGAGAATTTCCAGGTGATGACAGAACCGGGGGTGATCACACAGGTACTACAGGAACATCTTAAAGAGCAAGGACTTTTCTACCCGCCCGATCCTGCCAGTAAAGGCTCCTGTTTTATAGGTGGGAATGTGTCTGAAAATTCCGGTGGCCCAAGGGCGGTGAAATACGGCGTAGTGAAAGACTATGTATTGAACATAGAAATGGTTTTGCCTAATGGTGAAGTGATGTGGACGGGCGCTAATGTGCTTAAGAATGCTACAGGCTACAACCTCACACAGCTTGTGGTAGGTAGCGAAGGCACCCTGGGCATCATCACCAAAATAGTATTGCGGCTGATACCTGCTGTACAGCAGGACCTGCTCATGCTCGTGCCCTTTCGCTCCGCTATTGATGCCTGCCGGGCGGTCAACGAGGTATTCCTTGCCGGATATACCCCATCGGCACTGGAATTCATGGAGCGCGATGCGCTGGAGTGGAGTATGCGCTACGTACAGGCGACAGGCTTGAGCCTGCCTGAGGATATACAGGCCCACCTGCTGATAGAAGTGGATGGCAATAAACTGGAACAGCTATACGAAGAGATGGAAGCCATCTCGGCGATCATGCAGCGCTTCGATACCGGGGAGATCCTCTTCGCCGACAGTCATGAGCAGAAGCAGATGCTATGGGCCCTGCGCCGCAAAGTGGGCGAAGCGGTTAAGAGCAATTCCATATACAAAGAGGAAGATACTGTAGTACCCCGGGCATACCTGCCGCAACTTTTAGCGACTGTGAAACGCATTGGTAAAGAATATGGCTTTCAGTCGGTTTGCTATGGCCATGCCGGCGATGGCAACCTGCATGTAAATATCGTAAAAGGCAATATGAGTGATGAGGACTGGCAAAATAAACTTCCCGGTGCCATAAGAGTCTTATTTAAAGAGGTAGTGGCTATGGGAGGCACCATATCGGGCGAACATGGCATAGGCTTTGTGCAGAAGGACTATATGGATATCGCGTTTAACGGGATACAACTGGACCTGATGAAAAAGATAAAGAACATTTTTGACCCGAACGGCATACTGAACCCTGGCAAACTATTTGTGAACTAAACGCTAAAAATCTGCGTTAAATATCTATGTAGATTAATTGTCCTAACTTCGTGATATATGAAAAAGTTGATTGCAGTGTTGATATTGAGTCTGGGCATCTACACCGTTCAGGCGCAGGAAGTATATACCAGTAGTGGCCGTAACGCTAAGTCGCACCATGCTAAAAAACAAACCGGTTATGACCCTTCGCGCCTTATATTCGGCGGTGGTCTTGGGCTCGGCTTCGGTAGTGGCATGTTCTACGGCAGCATATCTCCTGTTGTCGGTTATGCCATTACAGATCATTTTTCAGCCGGTGTAGGCCTCAGCTACCAGTACTATAGCAATAAAAACGAACTTGCCTACGACCAGTATGGCTACCCGGTAGGCTATTACAACCGGAAATCATCTCTCTATTCAGGCAGCCTATGGGCCCGCTACATAATATGGAAGAACTTGTTCGCACAGGTGCAACCTGAATTGCTGAATACAGAAGACTACAGCAACGCCTATATCGACAATAATAATACACTGGTAGGCATACAGCGCGTATGGGTACCTGCCGCTTTGGTGGGTCTTGGTATCAGGCAGCCCATAGCTCCTAACGCCTCGCTCGTCCTCCTGGCTATGTATGATGTATTGCAGGATAGCCGCACCCCTTATTACCAGACCATCGATATCCGTTTCGGTTTCAATATAGGCTTCTAAGCCGTTAAAAATACTTTGAGAATTGCCTTATTAAAGGCAATTCTTTTTATTTTACGCTTATGGATTCAGCTATACTTCTTGTTATCGTGCTGGGCTACTTTGCCCTGCTGCTGGGCATTGCCTTCTATACCTCGCGGCACAGCAATAACGAGTCGTTCTTTATAGGCAACCGTAACAGCAAGTGGTGGGTTGTGGCCTTCGGTATGGTGGGCACCTCCCTTTCGGGCATGACCTTTATCTCCGTGCCCGGCACGGTAGGCAGGGCCGGCTTCGATTATTTCCAGGTGGTCATCGGCTACTGGATAGGTTACTTTGCCGTTGCCTTCATCCTGCTGCCGCTGTATTATAAGCTGCACCTCACCTCCATATACACCTACCTCGATAAACGCCTTGGGCTTACCTCGTATAAGACGGGGGCCCTGTTCTTTATATTATCCCGCACATTAGGGGCCACTTTAAGGCTATACCTAGTGATAAAGGTGCTCGAGAAATTTATCCTTACCGATATGGGCATCTCCTTTGAGGTAGCTGCTGTAGTGATACTGCTGCTGATACTGCTTTACACCTTCAAGGGTGGCGTGAAGACCATAGTATGGACCGACACGCTACAAACTACTTTTATGCTGGTAGCGCTCCTGGTATGTGTAGGCTATATCATGAATTCACTGGACATGAACATAAGCAGCATGTGGACCGCATTGAGTGATAAGGGCTACACCAAAATATTCCACACCGATCCTAATAGCGGCAACTTCTTCCTGAAGCAGATATTCGGGGGCATGTTCATCACCATAGCTATGACCGGCCTGGACCAGGAAATGATGCAGAAGAACATCAGCGTAAGCAACCTGAAAGACTCAAAGAAGAATATGATCGTGCTCAGTTTCCTGCAGATGTTCGTGGTATTCATATTCCTTACGCTGGGTGGCCTGCTTGCTTTATATGCTACAAGTAAAGGCCTTACCGCTACAGGCGATGACCTTTTCCCAACCATTGTATTGAAGAGCGGCCTGCCTTTCATCATTACCGTATGTTTTATCATGGGGCTCATATCGGCACTGTTCCCCAGTGCCGATGGTGCACTGACCGCGCTCACCTCATCTTTCTGTATTGACATACTAGGTATAAAACGGCGTAAAGACCTGAGCGAAAAACAGGTATCGACGATCAGGTTGAGGGTGCATACTACATTCGCAGTCATCTTCCTGGGTTGTATCTTCTTCTTCCGCGAGGTGGACAATGGCTCACTGATACAGACCCTGCTTGTAGTAGCAGGCTACACTTATGGTCCCCTGCTGGCGCTCTTTGCGTTCGGTATATTCACTAAGCGCAAGACCATCAACACCCTGGTGCCGCTGGTATGTATTGCCTCGCCGGTCATCTGTTATGTGCTTAAGGAACATGACAAAGAGTGGCTTGGTGGATATGTTATCGGCACTGAGCTGCTTATCATCAATGCGGCACTCACCTTTTTACTCTTAATTTTATGCTCTAAAAAAGACGACGGCTACAGGGCCGGGATAGAAAATGAAGGAACAACTGACGAAAATAAAGCTGCGCGACTGGACGGAGACCAAGGCGCACTCCAGCTGGCAGATATTTAAAATAATGGCCGAATTCGTGCAGGGCTTCGAGAGCCTTGCCAAGATAGGCCCCTGCATCTCCATATTCGGTTCGGCACGTACCACAGCCGGGCACAAGTACTACGATCTTGCCGTAGAGCTGGCCAAGCGGCTGGCCGAAGAAGGCTTCGGTATCATAACCGGCGGCGGACCGGGCATCATGGAAGCGGCCAACAAAGGTGCAAGCCTTGCCGGTGGCACTTCAGTGGGCCTAAATATAGCCTTGCCCTTCGAGCAGACGGCGAATCCTTTTATAGACGGGGACAAGTCACTGAATTTTGATTACTTCTTTGTGCGTAAGGTAATGTTCACCAAGTATGCGCAGGGCTTCGTGATGATGCCCGGGGGCTGGGGCACGCTCGATGAGTTCTTTGAAGTGGCCACCCTGATACAAACTCGTAAGTTCACCCAGACGCCTATGATATGTATGGGCCGCTCCTATTGGGAAGGATTGTTCGACTGGATGCGAAAGATCATGCATGAGCAAGAAGGCAATATCAGCCCCGGCGACCTGGAGATGATCAAGATATTCGATACCGTGGAGGAGGTAGTGGCCTACCTGCACGAATTTTATTCACACAACAAATTGCAACCAAATTTTTAAATGACACAGCTATTGATCTCGAAAGCGCTGGACCAGTATTCGGAACAATATACCACAGCCGAGATGCCCGTATTGGCTGCCCTGAACCGGGAAACCAATATGAAGATACCCATGCCCGTTATGCTGTCAGGGCACCTGCAGGGGGCATTATTGCAGATGATCAGCCATATGGTACAACCCAAAAATGTGCTGGAAATAGGCACTTATACGGGTTATTCGGCTATTTGCCTGGCGCAGGGCCTGCAGGAAGGAGGACATTTACATACTGTTGACATAAATGAGGAGCTGGAAGACATATGTTTTTCCTATTTTTGTAAGGCCGGGCTGGAGGATAAGATCACCCAGCACATCGGCAACGCATCTGAAATTATTCCCGGGCTCGCAGGACCCTTTGAACTGGTGTTCATCGATGCCGACAAACAAAATTATCACCTGTATTACGACCTTGTGATAAACAAGGTGCCCATAGGCGGCTATATACTGGCTGATAACGTATTATACGACGGGGAAGTAGTGCTGCCTGTAGAGGAACAGAGCAAGAACGCACGCGCCATTCATGCATTCAATGAGAAGGTGCGGCAGGATAAGAGAGTAGAACATGTACTGTTGCCCGTGCGCGATGGTATCATGCTCATGAGAAAGATAGCAGCTGAACAGTAACAAAATAATTATTGCTTATGTTTAAGTGGAAGATTACGTGCTTAGCTTTTATAGTTTGTATTGCGGCACGCGTGCAGGCGCAGGATGATAGTTACACATCGCATGTGCAGCAGTATATAAGTCAATACAAATCGCTGGCGATGTCGGAGCAGAAACGCAGTGGCATACCTGCAGCCATCACGCTTGGCCAGGGCATACTGGAAACACAGGCCGGCACCAGTGTGCTTGTGCTTGGCGCCAACAATCACTTCGGCATCAAGTGCAAAAAGGATTGGACAGGTGAAACCTTTGCACATACCGATGACGCACCCAATGAATGCTTCCGTAAATACCCCACTGCAGCAGCATCTTACCGCGACCACTCCGACTACCTGAAGAGCAGCGCACGATATTCAGGCTTGTTCAAACTATCGGAGACCGACTATGCCGGGTGGGCAGTAGGCCTTAAAAAATGTGGCTATGCTACCAATCCACGCTATGCACAACAACTGATCAAAATAATAGAAGACTTCAAACTGCAGGACTATACGTATGCCGCTATGGATAATGAGGATGACTACCAGCATGACGGCACAGCATCGAGCAAAGCAGGTACAAGGACTAAACCTATCATGGACGACGACGACCCTGTACTGGTAAGGGCAAAACTGCAAACACCCAGCTCGCCCGCGGCCGCAGCTGCGATAGCAGCCACGCCCCCTCCACCTGTTGCGCAACCAATAGCGAGCAATAAGCAAGCAGAATATACACCGCCAAAACAGGAGCCGCCAAAACCGAACGAACAAGCTGAGGCACAACAGGTACAAGCTACCAACCGGACACTTGATAACGCAAAACCAGTACCTGTAAACGGCCTCAAGGCTGTTTACGCGTTTAAGGGGGAGCTCCCATTTCAATACGCCCTGAAATTCAACGTCCGCTATGAGCACCTGCTGGAGATGAACGACCTGCCCGATGCCCCCCTTGCAGCGAACATGTTCATCTACCTGGAAAAGAAGAACCAGAAGGGGCAGCATCCTTACCATATCGTAAAGCCGGGCGAAACCATGGCAGAGATATCGCAACTGGAGGGTGTACAACTGCGCCGCATGATGGCCATGAACCATATTGAAAACAATGAAGAACCCGTGGCCGGTACGCAACTGTACCTGCAGGACAATGCCCCCCGTAAACCTGAGGTGACCGTAATGACAGGAGCAGCGCAAAACGGGCGCTTCCTCGCAAGCATGGGAAATACACCCGCTGCCAACAATAGCTATATAGACAAGAACACCATACAGAAAGGTAACCCGGCACTGGACGATGGCCATACAGCTACAACACAGCCACTCCTGACCCGGAAGGTAACGATACCTTCAAATCCCGCTACAGAGGCTAAAGCAGTTAGCAATACCGCGGCTGCGACGCCTGTTGTCAACACAACAGCAGCTACGACGGCTGCACAAGTAACAAGTACCGCTACCCCCGTTGCAACAAACAAGACAAAGGATAAAACGGTTGCTGATGCAGAGCCGCCTGCACCAAAGGCAAAACCCGCATCGGAAAGGCCGGTACCACCACCCGCAGTGAAACCTGCAACGCAGCCTATAGTTTCGGGTACGCCATCGATGGTACAACCGGCATTTCATCCAACGGCAACAAATGCGCCGGTAACAACAGAACCGAAACCCGCAACGGAACATGTCGCTGCAACGACAAATACGGATGAGCGCAAAGCCGCACCAGCCGAAGTAACTGAAGACAATAAAACACAGGAACCAGTTGCTGCCACCACAGCATCTGTAACGGAACCAAAGAAGGACGATGTTACCAATACACAACCTGTTGCTACAGCAAACACGACCGAGGCAACGGAACCTGTAATAGAAAAGCCCGCAGAAACAGCACATGTACCTGTAGCTGAGAACACCAATAGCACCGCTGCTAATCCACCGCAGGACAGCGAACCTATGGATGACCTGGACCGGCTGAAAGCAAGGCTGGACCGGGTGGTATATGTGAATGATAAGAAGGTAGCCGCTGTAAACCAAACCAACAATACTGCCAATAGCGGAGTGGCTACAGCGAGCGTGGACAAAAAGAAATACTATACCGTGCGCGAGGGTGATACCGCCTTCTCGATAGCCAAGGACAATAACATTACCATGAAACAACTCATGGACTGGAACGACCTAAATTTTGACCAGATAAAAGTGGGACAGAAACTCAGGGTAAAGGAATAATTAATAAGACAAAGGATGAACACAGTACAGGTACATGATAAGGTCTTTAAACCATTCATAAGCAGGGAGCAGATACAACAACGTGTAAAAGAACTAGGCGCCCGGATAGACAAGGATTATGCAGGGCTCAACCCAATATTCATTTCCGTACTCAACGGTTCCTTCATCTTTGCCGCCGACCTGTTTCGCTGCATCACGGTAGATGCAGAGATATCTTTCATCAAGCTGGCATCGTATAAAGGCACCAGCTCTACCGGCCATGTGGTGACTGCCATAGGGATGGAAGAGAGGCTGGAAGGCCGCCATGTTATCATACTTGAGGATATTGTGGATACCGGCAAAACACTCAGCGCCTTCATACCCGAAATAATGCAGCGCCATCCGGCATCATTGAAGATAGCCGCCTTCCTTACCAAGCCTGAAGCGCTGCAGCATGAAGTACATACGGACTATGTAGGCTTCGAGATACCCAACAACTTTGTGGTGGGCTATGGCCTTGATTACGATGGTCTGGGGAGGAACATGCCGGAATTGTATACACTGGCATAGGCAAGTTTATACAAATTGTTATATTTGTATAAAACCTAAAACATGAGATCAACCCTTTTTCTTGTAATCGCACTATGCTCTTCATTATATGCTAATGCCCAATCATGGTTATGGGCACAAGCAGCCGGATGTCCCGCATTTGGCGGGAATAGTGCTGGTTACTTAGTTCAAACAGATCTTGAAGGTAATATCTATTTTTCGGGTCATAATGGCGCTGATAGTATTTGTATTGGCCCAAATACATTTCACGCTACGATTGTTCCTTTAGGCGGTATTGCTCAAACTATTGTTGCTAAATATACGTCATCAGGAAGCTTGTTGTGGGCAAACAGCAGTGATGACGGCTTATCTTCACCCCTTGATATGGCTGTGGATGCAAACGGCAACCTGTATGTAGTAGGGATTTTTTCTACCGACAGCATCCGGTTCGGAAGCTATATACTGACAAATCAATATCCTGACACCACATATCCGATAGTCAACTCTTGCTATTATCTTATCAAATACTCACCAAATGGTGAAGTACTCTGGGCAAAGTCAGGAGATAATGTTTCATATATAACCTACGACGTGAACTATCTCAGGATCACTTGCGATAAAGACAACAACGTTTACATGTGTGGCTCCTTCAATGACCAGGTGCTGCATATTGATAACCTATCAGTGAGCAAAAATGATTCTACGGATGACATGTTCATTGCAAAATTTAACTCCGATGGGGATGCACTATGGGTAAAACATTTTGGCGGTACCGGAAGAGAGGGCGCAAATGGCATTTGCATAAACAAAGACAACAAAATATATCTCACAGGATTTTACGACTCGCCTTCTTTTACACTCGGTAATACAACCATTTACAACACGACTAATTACGTAACACCTTATATAGCCAAGTTCGATACGACAGGTAACCCAATTTGGGCTAGGACAGCGCAGGGCTTTGCCAAATCTTATGACCTTATCCCTGACAGCGTCGGCAATGTTTATATAGCCGGCACGATCCTGACAGATAACCCCGTAATATTTGGCATTGACACCTTCTCCTTTCCCTACCAAGACCATGCATCATTCCTGATCAAGTACGATACAAGCGGAACCATCATGTGGGATAAAGTTTTATATCCTGTATCACCACCTGGTGTCGACAACAATGAAATGACTTCTTTAACAATTGATGCCTGCAACAACATTTGGACCAGCGGAATACTTGCTCCCGTTGGTGGTATGACTTTAGATAGCAATACCGTATTATTTGCTACTCCACCAGCAAATATTCCCGCATTTATGGTAGAGTATAGCCCGGAGGGAAATTTACTTGACTACCAGAGTTTGGCTACGGGTAGACGACTTGCTATTTCTGCAGATATGGACGGCAATATTTATTGCACTGGGGCACAGTATCTCTCACCCTTTACCTTAGGTAATAGTACATTCTATCTTAGTCAGCAGGTATCCAATATGTTTTGGGCTAAGTACAATCCACCAACCTGCGCTATACCCCAAAAAGTTCACATAATAAACACCCCAACAATCAGGATATACCCTAATCCTGCTTCAGATATTATGGAGATTGCGGGTATACAGTCAGCTACATATACGATTACCATTTATGACATGAGCGGCCGAGCAATTAAGCATTACCGACACTATGACAATAATACCAGCATTCGGGTACAAGACCTACAACCCGGCCTATATCAATGCAGAATACAAGACGACCAAGGCAACGTAATGACCCGAAAACTGGTCATTATGAGATAATGCTAATAGAATATAGAACGGGGTAGTTCATTACTTAGCAAACCGGCAGTTTTCGCTTTTTCAAAAAGCGTATTGATGGCTTTACGGCCTGTTTCCCCGAGGTCGGTGGTGTATTCATTTACATAGAGATCAATGTGCTTGCGCATCACGTCCTCTTCCATCTCTTGTGAATGTTCTTTTACAAAAGGTGCAAGGCCGGGATAGTTATTCCATGAATACTGTACGCTGTCTTTTATGATACCATCGATAGTGGCGCAGAGCCCTTTCTCAAAACTACGGCGGGCCACTATACCGCCAAGGGGTATGGCCGCGGCGGTCATTTGCTCCCACCAGTCGCCAAGATCGATCAGCTTTACGAGGCCCTTTTGCGCATAGGTAAAGCGACTCTCATGAATGATAAGACCTGCATCAAATTCACCATCAAGCACGGCTGCTTCGATATCGCTGAAGATGACCTCAGTTTTGTCCTTAGCCTGCGGGAAGGCAAGTGTAAGCAGGAGATTGGCCGTAGTATTGATACCGGGTATCGCTATTTTATAAGCTGCAATATTCGCCAGGTCAAGCGGCTCTTTTGCTATAAGCATAGGTCCCACACCGTTGCCTAATGCACTGCCGCTGTGCAGCAGCGCATAATCGTTGACCACATGCAGGAAAGTGTTGTAGCTGAGCTTCGTGATATCCAGCCTGCCTTCCTCAGCCCAGCGGTTGAGGGTCTCTACATCTTCAAGAACATATTCGAAGTCGATGCCTTTGGTATCAATCTTACCATTGACCATGGCATCGAAGATAAAAGTATCGTTGGGACAGGGGCTAAATCCGAGCGTTAGTTTCATAAATAATATTTTACCGCAAAGGCGCTAAGACGCAAAGGTATTATAAAGCAGTGCTACAGCTGTTCTGAAAAATCTATCAGCCAGTTGTTCAGGTTGATAACGGCTTCTTTCATTTTCCATTTGCTTTTATCGCGGGGCTCCACATAGTTGGATATAGCACGAAGCTGGGCGAAAGGGATCTGCTCCCGAAGGCACACATAATGAAAAGCGGCACCTTCCATACTTTCCACCTGGCAATTGAATTTGTGGCGGCGGGCCCTCACCATAAAATCAGCCCCGGCAACTGTATTTACTGTAAGCGCCGAAGCCTGCGGGAGTTGCAGCCTCACGTGCAGTGGATGAGGTGGACAAAGCAATTTGCCCCCCGTAAAAGGGAACTCATCCGGCTGCAACAGCCCAAGGTCAAAAATATCGAGGTAATTGTAGTGATCCTGTGCACCAAGATCGCCGTACTGGTCGCTGTTAATGAAGAGCAGTGTACCCAGGTCGATACTGCGGTCGTAGGAGCCACCAACGCCGGCCTGTAGGGCAAAATCGAAGCTTTGACTGCGGAGGCAGTTCATGAGCGACCATACGGTGGCCATCATACCCACCCCGGTGATACAGATATGCAATTGGTTACCACCCCGGGAAAAATGTCTGGTGGCCACCGGCTGCCAAGCCTCCTGTAGATGCGCCAGCAAGGGCGCTATCTCGGCTTCCGTAGCTACTGCAAGTAAAAGCTTCACAACTGCAAGTAAACACATTTTTGTCAAACCGTTATGTAAGCGTAATTTTGCAGCATTAAATTCAAAAAATGGTTTATTTGACGCGTGTGGAGCATTTTAATGCGGCCCACAGACTATCGAACGACAACTGGAGCGACGAGCAGAACAAAGAAGTATTCGGCAAGTGTGCGAATGTGAACTGGCATGGCCATAACTATGAGCTGCATGTAACGATAAAGGGTGAACCACACCCCGATACCGGCTTTATCTACAATGCCAAGACACTCGGGGAACTGATACGCGAAGTAATAGTGGACAAGGTGGACCACCGTAACCTGAACCTGGATGTGGAGTTCATGCGTGGGAAATTCACCAGCGCAGAGAACTTTGCTATGGCCATATGGGACCAGCTGAGCCCGCATATAGAAAAGAACGGCGCACACCTGCATAAGATAAAGCTGCAGGAAACCCCCAATATATACGTAGAATATTACGGCTAAGAGAACATAAGCATATGGCATATAAAAAGACAGAACACTACGACGAGGACGTAACGAACAAACTGGCAGAGAACTACCGCTCGACACTGGAAGCATTGGGCGAAGACCCGAACAGGGAGGGCCTGCTGAAAACGCCTGAGCGTATTGCCAAGGCGATGCAGTTCATCACACAGGGCTATCACATGAACGCCCACGACATACTGCTATCAGCCAAATTTCATGAATCGTACAGCGAGATGGTGATCGTGAAGGATATAGAACTGTACTCGGTATGCGAACACCATATGCTACCCTTCTTTGGTAAGGCACATATAGCTTACATACCCAACGGCTGGATAACCGGCCTGAGCAAGATAGCCCACGTGGTAGAGTGCTTCTCGCGCAGGCTGCAGGTACAGGAGCGCATGACGCACCAGATACTGGATGCCATACAGGAAACATTGAACCCGCTGGGTGTAGCCGTAGTGATAGAGGCCAAGCACCTGTGTATGATGATGCGCGGGGTATCGAAACAAAACAGTGTGACCACTACATCGGCCTTCAGTGGCCAGTTTGAAGCGAATGAAACGAGATCGGAGTTTCTGAAGCTGATAACGGCTGACCTGTATTAAAACCGGCAACAGGAAAACCCCATAGCGATATAACGAAAAAGCAGGCTAAAAG
>CAYZTM010000031.1:0-46391 GCA_964481425.1 uncultured Flavipsychrobacter sp. | reverse complement strand
TCATCCCTTCTTCCTTGCCATAAAAAGTGATGGCAGGTTTGTTGCTGCCGGACATGCTGATTTTATGTATGCCATAGCCCGTGCCGGCCCAAATATTGCCTTCGTTATCTGTAATGATGTTGTAAATAAAGTCAGATCTCATGCCGTTGCTTTTGTTCAGCACGAAATACTTGCCTGTATGCATATTGTAGCATATGATGCCGTTATCGCTTGTCCCGATCCATAATTCATTACCGCGCAGGGTAAAACACTGTACCTGTGCACTATCAGGTGCACCATTAGTAGTATAGGGCATTAATACGCCATCGTGGTATAGCTTGATGCCATTGTATGTGCCGCTGCTGGTTGCCACCAGCGTGCTGTCTGCACCAATGGTAATAAAGTCGCCTACTATTGCACCCTTCAGGGCTACTGTGTGAAAACTATCGTGTTCATGAATAGCAAAGCCGTTGGCAAAACCGATCCAAAGCCGGTTGCTTGTATCGGCATAAAGGGCAGATACTGAAAATAATTGCTTTAAAGGGAAGGTAAATGACTTGAAACTATTACTATAACTCCATAAACCACTTCGCGTGCCTATCCATAATGTATTGTCTTTGTAACAAAGGGCAGTAATGGTCACGTTGGAAGACCCGCCCGGGAAAGGTATTTTACCAACTATTCCTTTGTCAAAAGTATATAGGCCCGCATCGTAAGTGCCGAGGTAAAGCTGGCCGGAACCATTGGCGGTGATACCCATTACCTGTGCGCTTGGTAAGCCCATGCTCTCATCGAGAATAGTAAAGGGTGATCCGGAGAACCTGAAAAGGCCTTGCCCGTCACTGGCCATCCAGACATTCCCTTCAGCATCGGTAAGGATATCCCGGACGATGTTATCGCTCAGGCCATTGTGTTTGTTGTAGTATTGTAAGGAGTTGCCGGTGAACCGTATGACACCACTGTTGGTGCCCAGCCAATAGGCCCCGGTGTTGTCTTGTGTCATACATCTTAAAACAGGTAAGCGGTCCAGTTGCTGACCGTTAATAGTGTGCAGTACCGGCCTGCCATTCTGTAATCGGTATAAGCCTGCATTGGTCAGTATCCACAGGGTTTTGCCTGCATCACGATATAAGCGTATGGGTACAGGTTTGCTGTTAATGAGTGGAGATACAGGCATGCTGATACTATCCCATTTGCCGGCATCGTAATGTAGCAAGACTCCGGTTACCTTTGCGAGCCAAAGGCCGTTGCCATCAGGGAGTATTGACGTGATGGCTGTATCATTGCCCGGTACTTTCATCAATTCATTGTGTCCATTCCTGATAGCGTATATCCTGTTTCGGCCATTGCCTCCCACATTGCACCATACGGTACCGGTTTTATCTATTTCTATGTCCTGTACATTATTGGCGACGGGATTATTTTCTGCAGGCTGAAAGGAGGAATGTTTGAAAGTGCTGCCGTCAAATTTTGAAATGCCCTTTGATGTGCCTATCCAGATATTTTCATTCTTATCAATGGCTATGGAATTTACATTGTTATCGGCCATGCCATCGCGCAAGGTATAGTTAACAAAGTTTCGCCCGTCGAAACGCGAAAGGCCACCTATGGTGCCTATCCAGAGGTGGCCATATTTGTCTTGCTTTATGGTATTTACCTGCGACTGTATAAGCCCGTTCTCAACACTTAAGTTGTAAAATGAATGGCGCTGCGCAAATGCGGACATGCCTGTACCAAGCAGGCATAACATGCTTAATAACGTGAACAAGCGTCTATATTCTGGTGGCCTCATATACCGCGGTTAGTTAAAAATACAAATGCTTTGCGGTATATACATTATCGGTCAATAATTCACCCTATGCGGGTGAAGGCGCTTAGATAACATGCAGATACATTTGTTGTGTAAAATTTTAAGCCATGATGTACCGAATGATCGTATTGCTTTTTTTAACGTTCCCGGTCGGTTTTGCATTTGGCAGGCAACAACAGGGTAGTATATCGGGTAACGTGAACGACGAATCGGGGAAACCACTGGACGCGGTAAATATTGTTTTGCTGGAACCCGGAAATGTATTGGCGAAGGCTTCACTGACTGATGAAAACGGGGAGTTCCGGCTTGAGTCACTGGAGATGCGCCATTACATACTGAAGGCAACCTTGATAGGGTATCAGAGCTATACCTCGGATACATTGAATATTATGGGCTCTGAATTAAAGATGCCGCCAATCACATTACTAAGAAAGGCCGGGGCACTCGACGAAGTGACGGTACGCAGCCAGAAGCCGTTTATGGAAGTCAAAGCGGATAAGATAGTTGTAAATGTAGAGAACAGCATAGTAGGTACCGGTTCTACGGCTATGGAAATATTGGCCCGTTCACCCGGAGTGATCGTGGATCAGAATGATAACATTAGCCTGAAGGGCAGGCAGGGTGTTATTATCATGATAGATGGAAAGCCGGTGCCGGTAGCCGGTGATAATCTTGCGAACCTGTTGAAGAATATGCCTTCGACCAATATTGAGAAGATAGAGATCATTGGCAATCCCGGTGCTAAATACGATGCGGCCGGCACTGCGGGCATTATCAATATAAAGACACGAAGAGATAAGCATATGGGATTGAATGGCTCGGTGACGGGTAGCTTCGGCCAGGGTGTTTATTCGAGGACCAACGAAGGGCTGGGACTGAACTACAAGAGCAGGAAGATTAGTGCCTATGCGAATTATAGCTTCATGGCGCGTAAGGGCTTTAACGGGCTGGTGCTCGACAGGAAGTTCTACGACAGCCCCGGTGGTAAGATAGATACGGAGTATGTACAGCAAAATAACCTGCTGCTTCCCCTGCGTTATCACTACATGGCAGCCGGTATGGACTATAATATTTCTGCCAGGACGAATATGGGATTTGGGCTTACCGGTACAAGGACAAGATATGAGCCCAACGGTACGAGCTTCTCTGATGTGTACAACGAAACAGGCATCAAACAGTCGGAGTTCACGACGATCAACAATTCGAGGACGAAGCTGGATGACTATTCGGTGAACCTGAATCTCAAACATACATTTGATAGCCTGGGAACGGAGCTTACGGCAGATGTGGATTATGCGCGATATGGGTATAACACTACACAGGATTTTGCAAACCTGTTCTACGATACAATGGGCGAAATGATGCAGCCCGACTACCTGCTTAAAGGAGATCCGAAGGGTGTCACTACCATTCGCTCGTTCAAAAGCGATTTCAGTCACCCTATGAAGAATAATATGCGTTTTGACGCAGGTGTTAAGGTGAGCTATGTTACGGCTGAGGATAATTCGCAATACACCATTTATAACTATGATAGCTCGGCCTATGTATATGACCCTGGTAAGAGCAACCACTTTATCTATACAGAGAACATCAGTGCTGCATACCTGGACCTGGCACAAGATAAGAGCAAGTGGAGCTACCAACTGGGTTTAAGAGCAGAGCAAACCATAGCAAAGGGAGAGCAGTTGACGATCGACAGTACTTTTACACGCAATTATGTTCAGTTGTTCCCGAGCTTCGCTGTACAATGGCATCTGAACAAGGTACATGACCTTGGTATTACCCTGAGCCGTCGTATCGATCGTCCCAACTATGAACAGCTTAACCCGTTCAAGTTCTTCCTGGACCCGAGCAATTACAGGGTAGGAAATCCCGAACTGAGGCCAAGCCTTACCTATTCAGCAGAGTTGTCGCATACGTTCAGGCAACGTTTTGTGACCTCCGTTAACTATAGCATTACCAAAGATGCCATAACCGAGGTGATACAACCCAGCGAAACCCAAAGAAACGAAAGTATACAGACGAACAAGAACATAGACAGGCAAACGTCTGTAAGCTTCAACATCGCTTATCCTTTCCAGGTATTCAAATGGTGGAGCAATGTGACAAGCGGAAGTTATTATTATAACTATTATGATGGTGATGTAGCCGGAACTCCTTTGCACAATGGCAGACCGGGTTATTACTTTAATACCACCAATAATTTCCTGCTGCCTAAGGACATTTCTGCTGAACTGAGTTTGTTTTACCAGTCGAACATGCTGTACGGTTATATGACGCTGAAACCCTTATGGTCGTTGAACGCCGGGTTGCAGAAGAACTTTTTTAAGAATAAGGGCACCCTGAAACTGGCCATAACCGATATCTTCTGGAAGGTGAACCCACAGGGATATACCTCCTTTGCCAAATATCATGAGACATTCGTTGTGAAACGCGACACGAGGATCGCTACATTAGGCTTCACATACCGATTCGGTAACCGGGCGGTAGGACAGGTGCGTAAGAAGAGTGGCGGGGCTGAAGAAGAGAAGCGCAGGGCGGCCAGTAGTGCGGGGTGACGATAAAGATTTCCCTCTCTTATATTTTAACCAAAGCGCTGTATCATGCAGCAACAAGACCCTCTGCCGGCCATATCCGAAATAAAGGCAGGGGGTCTTCTCTATTAAGCCAGCCAGTCCATGGCATTCCTGTACAGGAGTTTCTCTTTTTGCTCTGCAGTGAGGCTATCCATACTCTCTATAAGCTTGCCGGGGTGATGTTCGCCAAGGGGGAAAGGATAATCGCTTCCCATGCAAACCTTGTCGTCACCCATTAGGTCAACAACAAAGTCGAGCGTTTTGTCATCATGCACCAATGCATCTATCCAGAATTTACCGATATAGTTGCGTGGGTTTATGTTATTGTCAATAGCCACAAGGTCAGGGCGTACATTGAACCCGTGTTCTATACGGCCAATGGTGATGGGGAAACTGCCGCCGCCATGTGCAAAAGCAACTTTGAGCTTAGGATGACGTTCGAACACACCACCGAATATCATAGAGCAAATGGCTCTGCTGGTCTCTGCGGGCATGCCTACCAGCCATGGCAGCCAGTATTTGCTCATGTCTTTTTGGCCCATCATTTCCCATGGGTGTACGAAGATGCTGCAGCCCAGCTCTTCTGCAGCTTCCCAGAAGGGCTCAAATTCAGAGTCGCTGAGATTCTTTGTGTTTATATTGGAACCGATCTCAATACCCGGCATTTTCAATTCTTTAATGCAGCGCTCCATTTCCCTTATTGCGGTATCCACGTCCTGCATAGGTACAGTGCCTAGTCCGATGAAACGGTCGGGGTGTTGCTCAACGCATTGGGCAATATGGTCATTGAAGAAACGTGAGGTCTCCAGGCCGTGTTCAGGTTTGGCAAAGTAGTTGAACAGCACGGGTATGGTAGAAAGTACCTGTTGGCTCACTTCGGTCATATCCATCTCTTTGAGGCGTACTGAACCGTCCCAGCAGTTATGCTCTATCTCACGGAAGGTCTTGCCTCCTTTTATCATTTTGGCGCAGCAGGGTTTGTGATGTTCCAGGGTAATGAACTCTCCGTAACCGAATTTTTTGAACCAGTCGGGCACATGCTCCGGCATGATGTGTGTATGGATATCGATCTTCATTGTCTCAAAAGTAAAAATCAAAAAATGGGTTATACCATTTCGTAAATAACTGCAGCTCCCTGCCCTACGCCGATGCACATGGTGGCGAGGCCATACTTTGCCTTACGCCTGCGCAATTCGTACAGCAGGGTAGTGGATATGCGTGCACCGCTGCAGCCAAGGGGATGTCCTATTGCTATAGCGCCACCGTTCACGTTTACCCTGGCCGCCTCAAGGCCCAGGTCGCGAATGCAGGCTATACTTTGGGAGGCAAAGGCCTCGTTCAGTTCTACCAGGTCAAGGTCACTCACTTCAAGCCCGGCACGTTTTAAGGCCTTTAATGTAGCCGGTACAGGCCCTACACCCATAATAGCGGGGTCCACACCGGCTACAGCCATTGATCTTATTTTGGCTATTGGTTTAAGATTATATTTTTTCACTGCTGCTTCCGAGGCCAGCAATAGTGCCGCGGCCCCGTCGTTGATGCCACTTGAGTTGCCTGCTGTAACCGTTCCGTTCTTTTTGAAGGCAGGTTTCAGCTGGGCCAGTTTTTCCAACGGAGATTGCCGGGGATGTTCATCAACAGAGAATACATTGGTTTTTCCTTTTCCGAGGTCTACCGTTACGGGCACTATCTCGTCGACAAACTTGCCCGATGCAGCAGCGGCAGCATATTTTTCCTGCGTATTGTATGCAAACTGGTCCTGTTCTTCGCGGCTGATGTTCCACTGGTCAGCTACGTTTTCAGCGGTTTCACCCATACCATAAGGGTAATACATTTCGCTTAGTTTGGGGTTGATAAAGCGCCAGCCCATTGTGGTATCGAATAGTTCGGCTTTCCTGGGAAAGGGGCTATCTGCCTTACCCATCACGAAGGGGGCGCGGCTCATGCTTTCCACACCACCTGCAATGAAGAGCTCCCCATCTCCGCACATGATGGCGCGCGATGCATCCATGATTGCCTGCAGGCCCGAGGCGCAAAGCCTGTTGACCGTATTGCCGGCTACTGTTATCGGCAGGCCAGCCAGTAATGCTGCCATGCGCGCTACGTTCCTGTTGTCCTCTCCCGATTGATTGGCTGCGCCTGCTATTACATCTTCTATAGCATTTACGTCAATGCCGGGGTTACGTTCTATCAGTGTTTTAATAACGTGTGCGAGTAAGTCGTCAGGACGTACCGTGGCTAAGCTGCCACCGTACTTGCCTATGGGTGTCCGGACTGCGTCAATGATATATGCTGTACTCATGAGTTCAGTTAGCTGATTGCTTGTTCTAAGTCGTTTATAATGTCTGTAACAGTTTCTAAGCCTACGCTCACGCGTATGAGGCCGTCGGTTATGCCGAACTCCAGTCGTTTCTCCTTCGGAACTACGACATGAGAGGTAGATGCAGGATGGGATATCAATGTATCACAGGTGCCCAGCGAGGTAGCGCTTACACAGAGTTTCAGGCTATCGATGAACTTTACCCCTGCTTCATAGCCGCCCTTCAATTCAAAACTCATCATCGCGCCTGCATGCTTCATTTGTCTTTTAGCCAGTTCATGGTCGGGGTGTGTGGGCAGCCCCAGGTAATTAACCCTTTCCACTTTGGGATGCCCGGCAAGGTAATTGGCTACCTGTTCTGCATTGCTGCAATGCCGTTCCATCCGTATGGGGAAGGTGCGCAGACCATTGGTCAACAGGAAGGCGTCGAAAGAATTGCTGTTGCCGCCCAATAAACGGTGGGTCTTGGTTACCGAGCTGTTCATCTTTTCTATATCACGGCCCAATAATACACCTCCTATGGCAGTGCCATGGCCATTCAGAAATTTGGTAGTGGAATGGATAACATAATCCACATCATATTTAAAAGGCTGTTGCAGGTATGGTGTAGCGAATGTATTGTCCACACATACCGTGAGCCCATAGGCTTTGCCAAGGGAAGAAAGCGCTTCAAGGTCCACACATTGCAGCGTAGGGTTGGCAGGGGTCTCCAGGTACATTACGCTTAGTGTACCTTCATTTGCTTTGAGTATTTCTTCTACTTTGCCCAGGTCTTTGAAGTCCATTTGTATGGCGGTTATGCCCAGCCCGGGTAGTATCTTATCCATCATCTCCTGCGTACCACCGTAAAGGGAGTGGTGGGTGATGACCTTGTCGCCTGCCTTCGCGTTGCTGAGCAACACGGTGGTGATGGCCGCCATACCTGAAGCATGCAGGATAGCTTTGAGTTGCAGGGGCTTGCCCTGGCCATCTTTGAGCCCATACGCTTCCATCAGGGCTATGCGCGCTTCCGCTTCATTCGTAGTGGGGCTGCCAAAGCGACCGTAGATATAGCCTTTTTCTTTGCCGCTGAAGAGCGCGGCGCCATGCTCGGCACTATCAAAGGTGTAGGTGCTGCTGGCATATATTGGGGTCAGGTGTGCGTGGTTGCTCTCCTCTTTGTGCCCGCCGTGTATGCACAGTGTCTCAAATCCCTGTGAATAATTTGTGTCATCCATTGCAGGTTCATTAATTTTGCTGCAATTTACAATATAAGATGAAGGAATTACTGTTACAGATGGCAAAGTATAATCTATGGGCTAATAAGCGGATCATAGAGCTGATGCTGAAACTGGATGACGAGCAACTGGATAAAGAAATAGAAAGCAGCTTTCCCTCTGTACGAGATTCGGCATTACATATATGGGGTGCAGAGTTTTTATGGCTCCAGCGCCTACAGCTTACGGAGCAGCCTGTTTACATGCCCTATATATTTAAGGGCAGCTTTGAGGAGGCTTGTGCCGATTGGCAATTGGTGTCGCAGGCATTCATAGATTTTACCGGGCGGCAATATGATGATAAGGCCTTTGAGCACGTTGTACAGTACTACAACTCTGAAAAGAAATCGTTCAAAAATCCTGTGTTTGAGATACTGCAGCATGTGTTCAATCACAGTACCTACCATAGAGGGCAATTGGTCACTATGCTGCGCCAGTCAGGGGTCCATAAGATACCGGCTACTGATTTTACGGTATACCTGAGAAAATAAAAAAAGGGACTGACCATACGGTCAGTCCCTTTTACCTGTTTAAACCATTTTTACTTTACTTCTTCATATTCTGCGTCGGCTACATTACCGTCGTTGCTTCCCGCAGCATTTTCCTGCTGCTGGCCTGCACCGTCGGTGCCGGGCTGCTCCTGGTTGCCTGCATTGTACAGGAACTCGCTTGCAGCGTTCCATGCAGTGTTCAGTTCCTCTGCAGCTTTGTCGATACCGTCCATATCTTCAGCCTTGTGAGCTTCTTTCAGCTTGTTCACGGCAGCTTCAATAGGTTCTTTTTTGTCCGCCGGTATCTTGTCGCCGTATTCCTTCAGTTGTTTTTCCGAGTTGAACACGAGACCGTCAGCCATATTTAGCTTTTCTACCCTTTCGCGCACCTGCTTATCAGCTTCTTCGTTGGCTTTAGCCTCATTCTTCATGCGCTCTATTTCCTCTTTATTCAAGCCGCTACCTGCCTCGATACGAATATTCTGCTGTTTGCCGGTGCCTTTATCTTTGGCTGTGACATGCAGGATACCATTGGCGTCTATATCGAAGGTCACCTCCACCTGGGGCACACCACGTGGTGCCGGCGGGATACCATCGAGTATGAAACGGCCCAGGGTCTTGTTGTCTTTCGCCATGGGGCGTTCGCCCTGCAGTACATTGATCTCAACGCTCGGTTGATTGTCACTGGCGGTAGAGAAGGTCTCGCTTTTGCGAGTAGGTATGGTAGTGTTCGATTCAATAAGTCTTGTCATAACGCCGCCCATAGTCTCGATACCCAATGAAAGTGGCGTAACGTCGAGCAGGAGCACATCCTTCACATCGCCGGTCAATACACCACCCTGTATAGCAGCCCCAATGGCAACCACTTCATCCGGGTTCACACTCTTATTCGGTTTTTTACCGAAGAACTTTTCTACCACTTCCTGTATCTTAGGTATGCGGGTTGAGCCGCCTACCAATATCACTTCGTCTATTTCAGAAGTGTTCATACCGGCATCTTTAAGTGCTTTGCGGCAGGGCTCGAGCGTGCGCTCTACTAAACTGTCCGACAGCTGTTCGAATTTCGCACGGCTCAGCTTACGCACCAGGTGCTTAGGCACGCCATCTACCGCAGTTATATAAGGTAAGTTTACTTCTGTTTCCTGCGAGGAAGACAATTCTATTTTAGCTTTTTCAGCAGCTTCCTTCAGGCGCTGCCATGCCATTGGGTCCTTGCGCAGGTCTACAGCCTCATCTTTCCTGAACTCATCAGCCAGCCAGTCCATGATCACTTTATCAAAGTCATCACCACCCAGGTGGGTATCACCATTGGTTGACTTTACTTCGAAAACCCCCTCACCCAGTTCCAGGATGGAGATATCGAAAGTACCGCCACCAAGGTCGAATACAGCTATTTTACTGTCTTTATGCTGCTTGTCAAGGCCATAGGCCAGTGCTGCCGCCGTAGGTTCGTTGATGATACGGCGCACATTGAGCCCGGCTATCTCGCCTGCTTCTTTAGTGGCCTGGCGCTGAGCGTCATTGAAGTAGGCCGGTACGGTTACTACCGCTTCCGTTACTTCCTGTCCAAGGAACTCTTCGGCAGTTTTCTTCATTTTCTGAAGGATCATAGCTGAGATCTCCTGCGGAGTGTATAACCTTCCGTCAATATCCACACGGGGCGTGTTGTTATCACCCTTAACTATCTTATATGAATTATGCGTCATTTCATCGGTCACCTCGTCGAAACGGCGGCCCATATAACGCTTGATGGACATAATAGTATTGGCAGGGTTGGTAATGGCCTGGCGCTTGGCAGGGTCGCCTACTTTACGCTCACCATTCTTTAAAAATGCCACAACCGAAGGGGTAGTCCTGCGTCCTTCGTCATTGGCGATCACCACCGGCTCATTGCCTTCCATTACGGCAACGCAAGAGTTGGTAGTACCTAAGTCGATTCCGATAATTTTTCCCATAGTAATTAATTCGTTAATTTTTCCTTGTTTTATACTCTTTCATGGTCAATCATTATGCCATGGAGCCTTATTCGGAAATATTGTCAGCCATGCTGTCATTCTGAAATAAAAATGCCTTAATGTACTTACATTAAGGCATAATAAATATTACTGACAGGCTATTTTGTCTGTTAGGGGCGGGTAAAGTTGATCGGCGCGGTCCTGGAATCAGCCCTCAGCGAGTCGAGCGTTGGCGAGATCTCAAAGTGGAAACCTGTACCTAGCTTGTTTACCCTGGTCGAATAAAGCCCTAGAACTGTACCGCCTTTTATATTAGAATAGTTTGGTTTTATTTCGCCACCGGTAAGTCCATTGTTTTGAGCCCCGGTTACTTGCTTGTAAACATAATAATCATGACTGCCGGCATACAAATTCACCTGGAAGCTATCCATTATACGGAACTCGTTACGGATATCAGTAGAAGGAGATATGTTATCCTTAAAGAAGTCATAGAATAACGTATTCTGTAAGGTATAGTCAAAGCTTGTGGTATGGAAAATAATATCCGCAGGGACGTTGGACCATGTTATTTTATGGGATTGAGTTAACCCTGTATTGGCAAAACTATCTCTGTAATAGAAATCGATCACACTTTCTATCACCGCAATGCCTGCGGGTACCTGGTTCTCATCGCCAAGCGGAGTAACTGTGCCGGACAAGGAGAATTTATTGTTAGCATTTTTGCTCGCTATAGAAACCGTCCTGGCCGACGGAAAATCAGGGGAGAATTCAATTACACTGAAGTTTTGATAAGCAGTATCAATGATGGCTGTTTCTGCACTGTCCACTTCCTTGGTTTTGAAGTTGGTGATGACCAGCCTGTACTTATGGGCCGGGTTTAGTTGTTGCTTGAACTTATAGGCATAGTTTGGAGTAGTGAAAAATGTGCCCTCGGCTTTCGGGTAACCTTCTTTGTCCATGTCCACGAGCGGTAAAGTGTAAACATTTACCGGCGTTGGGTTCTGCGGTATCATTTCTTTTAGCTGGACTTGTATACTATCAAAATAGCTGCTATCGGCTACCTTGGCCATATCAATGGAGCTTTTGTCATTATCGAGAAAGCCCTTTTCGATACGTATATATTGGGCAGTATCTGTAAGGTCTAAAAAGCCTGTAACGACAGTCACCTGTTTATAAGGGGCCGCCACGTCAAATTTTTCAGAGCAGGATGCCAGGCTGAAAATGCCGGCTATACACGAAATATATAATAAGGTTTTCTTCATCAAAGAATATTTGCAAAGGAAACAAAGATAGGGCTTTCGGTAACATATCTGGCCGATACTGAAAAAATGGTGAAAGTTTTACAATTCATTATTGATGCAAAAAAGAAGGCATACCTGCCGGTATACCTCCCTGAATATATAAAACTATTTCTTTAATTTTTTATCCACTTCAAAGTCTCGGTTCCCGACCATGCGTCGCTCCTCACCTGCACTGTATAGATGCCCGGCACTATTCGGTTAGCAGGAAGTGCGAAGTTTTGCAGGCCTTTTACTCCCTGTTGCTCGGCTTCAAATATTTTCCGGCCCATTACGTCAGTGATTGTTATTTGGAGGGTTGCCCGGGATGGTAGCGTCACCTGCAGAGCGCATTGGGATGTAGAAGGATTAGGTACTAGGATAGCCTTTGTGGCCGTATTAACAATATTTGCAGCATATGCCGGCTGTACGGTAGCCGTATCGTCCAGTACATTATAGCCATTTATCACATTGCCGGCATTGTCTATTGCCTTTACATTGTCAAAATAGAGCACGGCTTGTCCGCTGGCATTGGTAGGAATATCTATGTTTAGGGTCGCTATAGTACCGTCACCACTTACATTGGTGTGGTCTGTACGCCCTATCACCCAGTCGGTTTGGTTGCTGTTTACATCTTTGGTGAAATTAAGCAGGTTGGCAGCATTACCCATCCAGCTGGTAGCATAGCTTATGCTGGGCGAATTTTGCAGGGAGATACCTGCTATTTTTACCTGTGCGGCAAGCGCTAATATGTTATTCATTGGCTGGGCCGTTGTACCTAATTTGATAGGCACGTGAACTGTAGTCCCGGCTGTGAAGCTGATCGCGGCAAGATCGAAATAAAGGTCGGGCAGTCCGGATGCCTTGGGCTGTGCCGTATGGGTGCCTTTTGGATGCGACTGTCCATAATTTGCCCATATAGCCACAGTATCGCTATAACCAACGGTACCATCGCCATCGCAATCCGCATTTTTCATATCTACACCGGGAACAATAAATGTACCCCAGTCCGTACAGGGCTGAGAAGAAAAAGTATTGCTGGCATTAGGGCGTATAACGCCGGTACTACCAAAGCCCGGCAATATATCGAGTGCGTCATAGTTGTTCACTATATGGTCGTAGTTCACATCTCCCGGCCATACGCCACCTGGCGTAGGGCTTAAGCCGAATTGTAGGTTGATCAGTGGTACATTATAGATACCGGTTGCCTGGGTTTGAAAACCAAAACTATAGCTACCGTCATTCAAAGAGGTATCCTCCTGCCCAAAGTAACCGGCATAGGGGGTTGCTGGGTTGCTGCTGGAGCACAGAACAGAAACCGTTGTTGCTGCCGGAACGTTGATGGTCGTGACTACAACTGCCCAGGTGCCTTCGTCAAATACAGCAGGACCTGTGGCATTATCTATAAGTATCGGGGCATACACAATATTGGTAGGTGTGGATATTTCTGCGGCGGTAAGTACATGGGTATAAGTAGTATATATAGGGTTCCATCCGTTTGCAGGGTTTACATCAAGTTTGTATATCTGCACTTGTACTTCAGTACCTACTGATGTATTGCTGCCAAAGGCGACACCGACCTGTTGCAATGTATCTACAGCGCCTGCCGGCACGTCAAAGCGGGTACCCATATATAGCGAACGTTCGCCCAAGGCTGATGGTCGGTGAATGTACTCAGAACTGATAGTGTCTCCCAGGTTTTGAGACCATACACTGTCAGTTATAGTGAAACGTACCGTATCAGTTAGTTCCGTCGTATTGGCATTGCCTGCAAGACTCAGGCTATAGGCAACAACATAGTCTCCCACAGCATTGGGCATGTAATAAGGAAACTGAACGAACGAATCGACCGCATTATATGGAAGAGTACTTACTACCTGGCTTTGGTTATAGACCTGGGTATTGTTCTGGAATATTTTTGCATTGACGCTAAAGCCGGCTTGCGCATTTGCCCCATAGTTGCTTAGCAAGGTTACAGGTGAAATGCTGTCTGCAAAAACAAGCGGGACGTTAGCAATAGAGGAACTATATGCGCCAACGTCTTGGTTAAAAAGAAATGAGTTGTGTAGTCCTACATCTGTCGGGTCAAGTTCGCTAAGCGTAACATTATCAACTTGCCAGGAATAACCACCTCCGGGAGGCCCATGATAGGAGAAGCGAAGGTAAACGGCAGGCTGATTGGCGGCTACAGAGCTGATGTTGACAAAAACCTCATGTGGGTTTGGTGCTGTGAATGCATCATATACAAGCGTGTTGTTATAAGATACTGGGAACGGTGTCCAGTTTACAGCATTTGTACTGACTTCAACAAAAGTCGAGTCGTTAGACCTGCGAAAATACTCATTGAATTTAAGCGCAACAGTAGCGTGCCCGCTGCAACTGATGGCTGAAGTCGTGATGTAGCCCGCGTGTGCGGTAGCAGGGTTGAGGGCGCCGATAGAATCAGAATCGTATATCATAAAACCTGTGCCAGTATTGATTGGCCCAATTGCATTCTGAGACTGCGAAACCTGGCCGTTAGGGTACCATTTCCATGAAGCGGAAGGGCCTGCATACACCCCGGTTGCCCAACCTGCGGGTAGACCGGCATCAAAACTTTCGGAGAAAAAAGCTGCTGCTGTAGCTTTTGCCTGTGGTGTATGCTGCTTTTGCCCGGTTTTTTTTAACAGCAAGCTTGTATTATTTTTTTCTGTCGTAAACCGGGATATTAAGGGATGCTGCTGTGCCTGTGCTGCATTGAACAATGCCATAACGGCTATAAGGGATAATAACTTCTTCATAGGTTATACTATTTTGTTTATGCTTTTGAACGACTAAGATAGATGTATTTATATAAATTGTCAATTTTTTGGGTAAATATAAAAGGCGCAGTTCTCTAACTGCGCCTTTTCAAAATAGCTTAAATCAATAATTAATCCATCCTCGAGAAATCGGGACGTGCAGTAATGTTATCGGGGTCAAAACCGGTAAGCACAAAGAAGCTCTCAAGCCTGAAGTGTTTGTCACATTCTGTGTTGAGGGCTATCATCACATAGTCAGGGTATCCCTGGTAGGCATCCCATATTTCACCCAACTCATCTACTATACGCGACGACAGCATCACTACCATATCACCTTCATTGTTCTCTTCCTTTACAAAAATGATCTTGTCGGCATCAGTAGACTGCATCCTTTCTGAAACGGAACTGATAAAATCCTCCTTGCTCGCGGCATTTTTCAGGCCATTGATGATGTGGTACTTAAGATCTTCAAAATGGTCGAAAGCAAGATTGTAGTTGAACAGTAACGCTGCCTGGGCACAGGCCACATCCTTCGAATTGTTCACCGCGTCCACTGCACCACGGCGTATCATACGCTCTATCTTTTTCTTGGTGCCGGTCAGTATGCTGAGGCTGGGGCCATCGGCACGATAGCAGTCACACATACGTGCCTTTTTGTACTTGTCGTGTGCAAAAGACAGGTTGAATGAAAGCAACATCAATATTGCAGATAAAAGTATCTTAGACCTCATAAACAATTTTTTTGCCGGGTAGGCTAAATCAGGCAACAATGTACAATTTTACAATTAAAAAACAAAAAAGCATTCGGACGCTTTATATAACATAAAAATATGAATATTGAAGAGTTGCGGGAATACGCCCTGGCCAAAAAAGATGTGGAAGAAGGCTTTCCATTTGGTGATACCACCCTGGTATTTAAAGTGCGGGGCAAATTGTTCCTGCTGGTGTCGCTGGAGGCTATTCCTTTACAGTTCAATGTGAAATGTGAACCCTCCAGGGCAATAGAACTGCGTGAGGAATACGCATGTATTCTCCCCGGCTATCATATGAACAAAAAGCACTGGAATACCATAATTGTGGATGGTACACTTAACGCCAAACAGCTCAAAACTATGGTTGACCATTCCTATGAACTGGTAGCGGCTAAGGCAAAATAATGCCTATCCCATCAGGCTCAGCATGTAGGTTATCTCTTCGCGGTTCTTGCGTAGCTTTTCCTGCAGGCGTTTCAGCAATTCACCTTCCTTACCTATTTCATAGGCCAGGTCTTCAGCAGTTAGTTCGGGATATTTTTCAAGGAGCTTTTCTTTTAGCTTGGGCCATTTTGCCTCCAGTTGTGTGTTGTCCATTTTTAATGATTTGACTGATAACGATAAAAATCGTGCTAAGGTTATCTTTGTGTTCTTCTTAAAGCAAAATTACGAATATGGAAGCAAAGGTGTTAGGAATTGGTTCGCGGGTAGAACATCCGCATTTTGGCAGAGGGGTAGTGGTAGATACTGCCACCGAGTTTTATGTTATATGGTTCAAGTCGCAGGGTGGCACCAAAAATATCGGTAAGGATTTTGAATTAAAGATCACTGAGGCTACAGAAGACGGAGGTAATACGGGTAGCATAACGCTTGCTGATATCGAACAGGCGATCGACAATATTTTTGATCGCAGGCTGAATGAGTGGCAGTTGGTGCCAATGGGTAACCGCTGGAATAATGGCATGCTCGTTTTAAAACCTGCCGATGATTCTTTGCAAGCCAAAGAGGTACCTATAGAGGTGTTCTTTCATAAAATAGTAATGGTGCGCGACAGGCTGCGCCTGGTGGAACAAAAGATAAATGCGCACAAAGTGCTGACCGATGAGGAAAAGGTAGAACTACAACAGTATATCACAGCCATATATGGCTCCCTGACCACCTTCAATGTATTGTTCAGGGAAACTCATCATCAATTCAAAGGGGCCGGAGCAAAAGAATAGGTCATATGCCCATCGGGCATATGACCTAAAGGGAAACCTCCGTTTACAGCGACTTCAGCCAGTCAACAACCTCATCGCGGGTTTTGCCCAGCTTCTGCTGTAAGCGACCAAGCATTTCGTCATCCTTGCCTTCTTCATATTGAAGATCATCGTCTGTAAGGCCGGCATTGGCTTGTTTGATTTTGCCTTTCCATTCGTTCCAATGTCCTTTAAATTCTAATTTGTCCATAGTTTGTTGTTTTCCCTTATTCCTTAAAAAGCTATGCCAACAAAGGATATTGACTGTTTTTTTTAATTTTTTTATACTCACGTTCATTTTTGGCTTGTTTTTTGTTTCAAAGTTTCTGAGAGCATATACTAAAGGCATGAAAACAGGAAAATACACCATATTAGCTTTAGGCTTATTAATAGCAGGCAGTTCACTGACATCCTGCGTACGCAACGATTATTACAATACTGAGCCGGATAACAATCACAATAATACCGGCTACCAGAACGAGTTTTACGATGATTTCAGCAGCGATCGTTATAACTGGGGTTTTGGTTCTCCGCAGGATAGTGCTTATGCCAATGTGCAAAATGGCGTCCTGCAATTTGTTAACTATGCATTGGCTGGTCTGCAAACGGCAGTAGTGAATACGGGTGCCAGTTTCAACAGGGATTTTTCGGTTTCGGCCAAGATAAAGTCAGACAACAAGATGGGCATTATATTTGGCGCATCTACCAATAGTTATGGCTACTCGTTCAGTATAGATAGTATGGGGCGTTTCGAGTTATACAATGAGGGTAGCCAGAATATGGCGGGTTCCTTCATATTGAACTGGACACCCTCGACAGCTATAACTCCCGGCGCATGGAACATTCTTAAAGTGGAACAGATCGGTAACAACTGGACCGGTACGATAAATGGTGTACAGGTCTTCGATGTGGCGGCACAATCGATAAACGGGTCTCAATGCGGTTTTATACTGCTACCTAATACTGTAGGTTATGCTGATGACCTGGATGTGAAATGGTAAGTAAGTTTGGTTTCGATTATATATAGTTACAGAGGAGCACCCTTTTGGGTGCTCTTTTCTTATAAATTTGCAGGTCAATGGAAGAACAGCAAAATGGCCGGCAGCGGGAGTTTACCCCCTTGCCATCTAAAAAAGAACAGGCTTTCCTCGAGGGCCCTCGTCCCCGTACCAGCGAAGGTGTATTTCTGTTACAGGTGATCCGTGAGTTCCTGAAGGGCTTTCGCAAATTGCATTTTGTGGGGCCCTGCATTACAATATTCGGTTCGGCAAGGTTCAAGGAGGGCCACGAGTATTATGAGATGGCCCGCAGGCTTGGGGGAGAGATGGCCAGCCTGGGTTTTAGTGTGATGACCGGCGGTGGACCGGGTGTAATGGAAGCGGCGAACCGTGGTGCGCAGGAGGCCGGAGGACGCTCCATAGGCTGTAATATCGTACTGCCCAAGGAACAGAAGCATAATCCTTACCTCGACCATTGGGTCAATATTGATTTCTTCTTTGTTCGCAAGGTGCTGCTTACCAAATATTCCTATGGCTTCATTGTGATGCCCGGCGGTTATGGCACTATGGACGAATTTTTTGAATCGTTGACCTTGATACAGACGGGTAAGATATTTAAGTTCCCTGTTGCTTTGGTGGGCACCCAATTTCATACCCACCTGTACGAGCATCTACAGCGTCTTGTAGTAGAAAAGACAATAGATAAGGCCGACCTGGAGCTGTTCCTGTTTACGGATTCAGTAGAGGAAGTTGTAGACCATTTTGTAAAGCACGCCATTGGTGGTTTTGGGCTTAAGAAACTGAAGAGGGTAAAACCACTGGGTATATTGGGTGAAAGAAAGCCGAAAACTGCCGGTTCTGATGCTGCCAGCTAATGGGAGCATGTGCTAGCCCACGGTATCATACATGCTTTCTATCTCTTTGCTATAATGCTGCTCTATTATTTTCCGTTTTATCTTGAGCGATGGTGTTAGTTCTCCACTGTCAATAGTCCATTCCCGGGGTAATAATGTGAATTTCTTGACCTGTTCGGGGTGTCCGAACAATGGGTTGTATTTATCTACCTGCCTTTGTACCTGGGCTATTACATCAGGCATTTTTACCAAAGCCATGTCATCGGCCGGGATCGAAAGATCCGGTTGATTGTCTTTAAGATATTTACGCAATTGACTGAAAGAAGGTACTATAAGCGCACTAACGAATTTACGTCCTGCTCCTATTACCATCATCTGCTCGATAAAGACACTCTCCTTCATCTTGTTCTCTATCACTTGTGGGGCTACGTATTTCCCTCCTGATGTTTTGAATATCTCTTTTTTACGGTCGGTTATTTTCAGGAATCGCCCATCTACCCACTGGCCTATGTCCCCGGTATGCAGCCACCCGTCCACTATAGTTTCTGCGGTCTGTTCAGGACGCTTGTAATAGCCCATCATTATATTGGGCCCTTTGGCCAGTATCTCTCCATCCTCTGCTATTTTCACCTCCACGTTTTGTATCAGCGTACCAATAGTTCCTATTCTCCGGTCGGCACTCTCAAAACGGTTCACGGATATCACCGGCGATGTTTCAGTAAGTCCATAGCCCTCCATAATGACGATACGGGCAGCAGTGAATATGCGAATCAGCCTTTCCTGGCAGGCTGCCGAGCCGGTAACTATTGCTTTTACATTGCCTCCGAGGGCCTCACGCCATTTATTGAATATTATTTTATTGGCAAGGGATAACTGCAGGCGGTACCACCAACTGCCTCTGTTTATATTATCGTATTTCTTGCCCAGCTCCAATGCCCAGAAGAAAAGGGCACGTTTGATGCCTTTCAGTTCCAACCCCGCACCCACTATACGCTCATATACTTTTTCGAGCAGGCGGGGCACTGTAGTAAATACCATAGGCTTTACTTCGCGCAGGTTTTCGCCAATGGTATCCATACTTTCGGCATAATAGATCGATATGCCGGCATCTATATAGATGTACGTTACAGTCCGTTCAAAGATGTGATTCAGGGGGAGAAAACTCAGGGCTCTTTCCTGGTACTTGGCAAAAGTAAATGCGGGCATAGAGTCCAGTACATTACTTACAATATTGTGATGGCTGAGCATCACGCCTTTCGGGTCGCCTGTAGTGCCTGATGTGTATATGATGGTGGCGAGTGTAGCAGGCCCTATCCGTTGGATAACAGCCTCGTCAGGATACAAGTTCTTGTCGCTGAGTTCCTGCCAATGGCTGGCCCCATCTACTTTGTCGAACGAATAAATGAATTTAAGGCTGGGCACTTCAGTAAATGCCTCTTTGAAACGATCGTATAGCTCCTGGTTGGCTACAAAGATGATACGTACCTGCGCGTCATTCAGGATGAAAGCCAGGTCGTGCGGACTTACTGTAGGATATATCGGAGTAAGTACTGCTCCCGTGAGCTGTACGCCCAGGTCTGTTATTACCCATTCGGGTCTGTTGGGCGATATGATGGCTATTTTCTCCTGTTGTTCAGGTACAAGTTCCCGGTTGGCTATACCAATGGAAAGCAGGCCGCCGCATAATTTCCGCGCACGCTCCCACACGTCTTTGTAAGAGTAGGTTCGCCAGTTGCCTTGTTCCTTGGCTGCCAGCATTATCGCATTGGGCTCTTCCGCCGCATTCTTGGAAACAATATCAAACAAGCGTTCTATCATGCCTAAATTTAACGAAAAAGTTTTTTTCTTATTAGCAGGCGGGGCAGGATTCATTAAATTTGTTCCTTTCTATGCAGTTATCCCTCCGGCAGATAGTTCCCATTCCCCTTCGCGACAAAGTGAACGCGTACAATTCCGGCATCTGGCAGCAGAATGTGGACCTTTATAAAGGCGACAAAGTATTTATCCAGGCCCCTTCCGGGACCGGGAAAACAACATTGATCCATGTATTGTACGGCTTACGTACCGATTTCGAGGGCCTGGTGTATTGGGATGCTTATAAGTTGCCGGGTATGAATGTAGAGGACATTTCCAAGCTGAGGGCTATGTACGTGAGCGTCATTTTCCAGGACCTGCGTCTTTTCCCAGAACTAACTACCTGGGAGAACCTGGAGTTGAAACGCCACCTGACCGGTACCGCCTCTGTTGAGGAGGTAGAAACATGGCTGGCGAGACTGGGTATGAAAGAAAAGAGGGATTCCCTTGCCGGCACATTATCCTATGGTGAGCAACAAAGGGTAGCCATTATCCGTTCCTTGCTACAGCCGTTTGAATGGTTACTGATGGATGAGCCCTTTAGTCACCTGGACCATGCAAATATTGAAAAAGCAGCAGCGCTTATATCGGAAGTAGTGCAGCAGAATGGTGCTGGTATGATAATGGCCGACCTGGATGACAATGAATATTTTCCCTATACACGAAAGATATGTCTGTAAAACAAAAGCAAAAGAAACGATTACTCCGGAAGCTGCTGCTCAATAGCCGCAGTAATTCGCGCCTCTGGGCTGCGTTGCTTGCGCTTTGTATCGGTACAACGCTCCTGTTGGCCGCAGTAATGATCTGGTGGAACTTCCAGCAGTTGCTTGATGGGAAACAGGACAATGATAGCCTGGGGAGTACATTCCTTACCATCAGCAAAAAAGTTACTGATGAAAATATGGCCAAATCCAAGGCTACACTCTTTACCGATGCGGATATAGAGGCCTTAGGGAATGCGCCACAGGTACGTGATGTGGGAGCCCTCACATCGAACCGGTTTCCTGTATATGCTACGCTCAATGCTTCTTTAGGTTTTGCAACTGAAATGTTCCTGGAAGCTGTGCCCGATAGGTTCATGGATAAAAAGCCGGAGGATTGGTATTGGCAACCTTCCACGCCGCAAGTGCCCATTATACTTTCTTCAGAGTTCCTGAACCTGTATAATTACGGATTTGCACTCAGCAAGGGCCTGCCCCAGCTGTCCGAAAACTCGATAGAATCGCTGGCCTTTGATTTGAAGGTGGGGGCAGGAGAGAATAGTATGACCTACCGTGCCCATGTGGTAGGTTTTTCGGACCGCATCACATCGGTATTGGTGCCACAGTCTTTTATCGATTACTGTAACAGGGCCTATGCCAACGAAGCCTATACACCGCCGTCGCGCCTTATTGTGCGGGTGGCAGATCCATCCGACAAGGAATTTATCCGGTACTTACAAAGCAATAATTATACTACCAATTCTGAACAGCTGCGCTGGAGCAGGCTGCGTGGGGTAGTGGAAGTAGTAACCAGTGCAACAGGCCTGCTGGCATTACTGTTGTTGGGCATAGGCGCCCTGGTATTCATACTGTTCATTGAGTTGACGATCGCCCGTGCGGAACATTCATTGAAATTATTGTTACAGATCGGGTACAGCCCGCGTTACCTGGGCCGTTTTATGATGCAGCATTTCTTTCCATTGCTGCTGGCCACAGCTGCCGCTTCTATGACCATAGCTGTGCTGCTGCAACAGGCTTCTGCCGATTGGATAAAGCAAATGCATCTTTCCTTGCCGCAATGGCCGGGTTTGCCTGTTTGGGGCGCTTTGGCAGTAAGTACTTCTATTTTGTTGGTATTGGTGAGCAGGTCTATTATCAGGGCCATAGGCCGTACAGCATGATATAAAACCACCCCATGGCGCAAGTCGTGTCTGACCTGTGTCTTATCGCAGCACTGCTTTGACCGCGCTCGTTCGGGAATGGAAAGGATATTTTACATCCACTCAGCGGCAAACTCGTTGAATTCATGCCGCAGTTCATTGATCACTTTCTCTTCACCGGTGAATTTATCGCTGAAAGCATTGTGCTGTTCGGCAAGATCACCGTCGATATAGCCGGCTGAAGAGTCTTCCAATTGCTTTTTGATGCTTTTAATGTTTTGTTTTATGTCGTGTGCCAGTACCTGGATATTGTCTTTCTGGAGTTTGAACTGGTTCTCGAAGTGTTCTACATTGCGCATCACCTCATTCGATGTGTTTTTACCGGCTATCTCCGTGAGCCTGTTCCTGAGGATGCCGATCTCATCTTTGTAAAAACTGAGTGCGCGAAGCCAGTCGCTGTGCACGTTGCTCACGTGTGTGATGCTTATTTTCTCCATTGTTTCCATTTGTTATTAATTTTAAATAATGAACTGAAATGTGTTGAACAAGGTATTGCAAGCACCTACTAATTTACTGCTAAAAAATATTAAAAGCAGCCCCCTGTGTTAATTTTTCGGGCATAATTTTTGTTAAAACAGGCAACATTTTGCAAACTATCGATAAGGAATTTGTAATTAGTTGAAGGTTTTCTCATAACAAAACCCCATGCGCTATGCATGGGGTTTTACAAATAATATGGTCAGCTTTTTACATTTTCTCCACCACTACGGCACTGGCACCGCCACCGCCATTACAGATACCGGCAGCACCATATTTAGCGCCTTTCTGTGCCAGTACGTTCAGCAGGGTTACGATGATGCGTGCACCGCTGGCGCCCAATGGGTGCCCTAATGATACAGCGCCGCCGTTCACATTCACCTGTTCAGGCTTCAGGTTCATCTTTTGCATATTCACCAGCCCCACTACGCTAAAGGCTTCGTTCAGTTCAAAATATTCAACATCTTCCATCTTAAGCCCCGCTTTGGCTACCGCCTTAGGCACCGCTATCGATGGGGTAGTAGTGAACCATTCCGGGGCTTGTTCTGCGTCGGCATAGCCTTTTATTTTGGCTATGGGTTTTAAGCCCAGCGCCTCGGCTTTTTCCTTGCTCATCAGTACAAGGGCAGCAGCGCCATCATTCATGGTGCTGGCATTGGCAGCCGTTACCGAACCGTCTTTGGTGAAGGCCGATTTCAGTGAAGGTATTTTATCAAATTTTACATTCCAGGGCTCTTCATCCTTTGCAAATACGATTGGGTCTCCCTTTTTCTGGGGTATGGTCACAGGCACTATCTCGTTCTCAAAACGTCCCTCGTTTATCGATGCCTGGCTGCGCTTATAGCTTTCTATAGCAAATTCGTCCTGCGATTCGCGGCTAATGTTGCATTCCTTGGCGCAGAGTTCGGCAGCATTGCCCATAGGGTAGTTATGGTACACATCGGTCAGGCCATCCTTTGCGAGGCCGTCAATTAGTGTAACATTGCCATACTTGTTGCCCCAGCGTACGCTTTCATTGTAGAAGGGTACATTGCTCATGCTCTCCATACCGCCGGCTACCACAACCTCGTTGTCGCCCAGCATAATAGATTGTGCGCCTTGTATAATGGCTTTCATGCCGCTGGCACATACTTTATTCACCGTGGTGCAGGGCACGTTGTCGGGTACGCCGGCAAAGCGTGCTGCCTGCCTTGCAGGTGCTTGTCCCAGGTTGGCCTGCATCACGCAGCCCATAAGTACTTCATTTACTTCAGCAGCGTCTACACCGGCCCTTTCCAATGCGCCTTTGATGGCGATGGAGCCCAGTTGTGTTGCCGAAAAACTTTTTAACGATCCGCCCCAGCTACCCATCGGGGTGCGCACGGCCGATACGATATATACTTCTTTCATAACAAAAAATTTTTTTAAAAGACCGCCAAATGTAATGAAAAAAATCGCTTGGATACCGGTACTATAGATGGGCCTTATAGTTTCATACTCAATCTTTTATTGTCCCAGAACTGTTAAAATCTATATAAATTACATTTGTTACCTTTTGTTACTTAATAAAGAGTGTTATCTTTGAAACAATCACATTATTTATTTACTAACAGTATTTAAGGTCAATGAAGAAACTGGTCTTGTGGATGTATGTATGCCTTATGTCTGCGCTATTGATAATGAATCCTTCGCAGGCTAATGAGTCTGCTTCGCTTGTTACTGAGGCAGCGGTGATGCGGTATATAAACAATATATACGCGCAGCTTGATTTTTGTGAAAATAACCGTCTTTCCTACGATGTATTTGTAAAGGCCTGCCATGGCTACCTGAACCTGAAAGACGCGGGTAAGCTGGGTGGCGACGATAATATCCTGACTGTCTGTGACTTTACCCGCTCATCCAACGATAACCGTATGTGGGTGATCGACATGGCGCAGAAGAAGGTGCTCTTTAATACTTATGTAGCACACGGGCAGGGTTCTGGCGAAGAGTTTGCCAGCTCCTTTTCCAATGCTGAGGGTTCGCATCAGAGCAGCCTAGGCTTCTATGTGACCGGCGACACCTATGAAGGCGAACATGGTACATCGCTCCGGCTTAATGGTGTCGATCAGTCCTTCAACGATGCCGCATTCGACAGGGGTATTGTAGTACACGGGGCCGATTATGTGAGCAGCAATTTTATAAAGGGTAATGAGCGGCTCGGCCGTAGCTGGGGCTGTCCCGCAGTGCCATCTAAGCTGTCCTTGCCTATAATCAATGCTATAAAAGACGGCTCTTGTCTCTTTATTTATTATCCCGATAAGAATTATCTTAAAACTGCTTATTGGCTCAATAAGAGGGTAGACCGTTCGCCGATGGATGCCATCGCCGGCGACGATATGGCCTTTGCTTCAAGCATGAAGCCGGTGAAGAAAAGGGATACGGTCATCGTGTATTCCTTTATTGATAGCCACAACCAGGAAAAGACCATTCAGGCCAAAGACCTTCCGGTTTTGAAGCTGCCGCTGCAATAATCTATTGTCCTATTTCAGGTAAGAAACCAGTTTGGCATCTCTCTTATAGAGGTCATTGATCAGCCGCACATGTTTGCCGGTAGTGTCCTCGTAAGCGGTGAGATATACTATGTGTACAGGTATTTTGTGTTTTAGTATCTCCCACTTGGTTTTGTGGGTTTTGATCATATTGTTCAATATCTCCTCGTTAAAGTCCATTTTTTCCAGTTGAGACAAGATGTATACAGCCATCTCCTTAGGCTTCTGTAGCCTGATGCAGCCGGAGCTTTTTGCCCTGTAGCGCAAAGGGAAATCGCTCCGGTGAGGAGTGTCATGCAGGTATATGTCCCATGGATTGGGAAGGTTGAACTTTACATAACCAAGCGAGTTGTCATCGCCCGGTGCCTGTTTATAATAGTAACGCTTATAGTTCGAGCCGTTGATCAGGCTGGCATCCACTACGTTCCCTTGCCTGTCATAGGCTTTCAGCCCCTTTTTTCTCAGGTAGTTTGCGTTCCGGGTCAGTCCGGGCAGCACATCTTTCTTCAGTATGGTTGGCGGTACACCCCAGGATGGGTTGATCACCACGTTCGCCATTTGAGCATTCAGGCTTGGGGTCTGGCGCTCGGGTCGCCCTACTACCACCCGCATATGTTGCACGTTCACCCCGTCTTTTTTAAAGAAAAGCTCCATTAGCGGCACATCTACCAGTACATATAAGTTGCCTATGTCGCGGTGCATCCACCTGTACCGCTCCAGGTTAGCCTTTATCTTATCTGTGATATTACTTAATGGCATGCCCAGGTGCCGCAGGGTAGTACTGTCGGCTTCCCCTGTCGCTCTTAGGCCCATGTATTCCTGGTAGGCGATGAATAATTGGGCTGTTTCATCCAGCGAGTCATTAGCTTCCGGTTTTACCCAGGGTAATTCCTTCCGGATGATCATTGTGGCGGTGGCGGTTATGACACTATCCACATCTTTTAATTTCCGGTCTTTGTGAACGACTTGTATTAATGAGTTAAGGCCGGCATCTGCCATTAGTTGTGTAAAGCGTTTTAGCTCCCCGCGTAGCATACGGTATGAAGGTATACTGCTCCGGGAACTGTCCAGGGAAGTATATGCTCCTTTCTTACCTGCTTCTCTGGCCAGTTGTTCAGGTGCTAACCATACGGTATCGTTGCCGTGATACCACAGGGAGTCTGCCACTCTAGGCGGCACTATACCCATCAGTAGGTCGCGCGATGCGTTCAGGTAGGCACTTGTGAGGCTGGTATCAAATGCCACTATCCCGGCAATGTCCATCCCCTTCTTTTGTTCTATCGATTGCAGTTGTTTTTTTAAGGCCGACAGGCGATAGCGTTCAGGATTAATGCCATCCCATTGTATGTCCTCTATTTCCTCCAATAACTGCTTTGCATTTTTTGTCACCCCCCTTTCTCTGAGCCAGAATGGCTGAAAGCCATTTTGCCTATAAGCCATCGCAACATAGTCAGCCACGCTCTTTTTCTTCGAATTACTGTCTGCAGCGGGCAGTGTGGACTTTAATTGTGTTGAGAAATCTTCCTGGTCAAAAAGTTTTGAGGCGAGAGGTCCTTTCTTGTCATTCCCGTTATCGCATGACAGCAGGAAGCATACACTGAACAGGATCAGGAATACAGGTACTCCATTCCATCGGGCGCTGTCTTTTACCTCGTGGTCGTTCATAAGGGGCTTGAAAATATGTTTTTCAGGGGTTATCAAGATAGTAATAAAGATAATAGTTCTATATTTCCAATTCTGTTATCGGGTCCCAAAACAGCTTTTTGAATTCACAAATGGTGTCATCCTTTACTTTTATACCCTCCTTTTCAAGCATTTCCTGCATAAGGGTAGGCGTAGCAAAGTGAAAACGACCGGTCAGTTCACCATTCCTGTTTACCACGCGGTGTGCGGGTACTTTTGGTTTAACACTAAAGCAGGCATTCATGGCATAGCCAACCATTCTCGCCCCCGACCTTGCACCTATGGCTGCTGCTACAGCCCCATAGGTGGTCACCCTGCCTTTGGGCACGCTACGCACCACATCATAAATGATGTCGAAAATGTTCTCCTTATCCGGCGTCTTTTTCCCCATTTCTTGTTTTTAGCAGTTGGCTTCTGTACGGTTCCGCAACGTTTATGTATTCGTAAGGGCAGTTCAGACATCCATTACCGCAGCAATATCCCCTCTCTAACAGGTAATGGGCGGTAAATACAAGTCTTCCGTCAGGTAATATATTATAATCCTTCCCCTCAGTCAACGCTCGTTTCATTTTTTTGAAACCTTTCAGGTAGTCTTATCGGCTGTTCGGGTAGCGAAAAGGACAGGAAGTAGATAGTTCTCCCTTCTGCTAAGTGCATCTTTTCATAAAAGGTCTGTATGGCCAGGGGCCCCGTTGCCAGTCCTTTACCATATATGTCTACCAGGTTTTGATGAATTATGCAGCCCTGTTCAGCGATGGTTTCCAGTGTAAAATCGTATAATTCTTTTGAATCTGTTTTTAAGTTTATGTTAGCCCCCGGTTTCAGCACTTGCTGATACAAGTGCAGGAAACGCGGGTGCGTAAGCCTGTTCTTGGCCCTCGAGCTCCTCAGGAAAGGATCGGGGAAGATGATCCATATCTCCGATACCTCCCCCGGGCCGAAGTATTTGGTCAGGTGATCTATCTGCGTGCGCAGGAAGGCCACGTTGTTGAGCTTCTCCTGCAGTGCTATTTTAGCCCCGTTGTAAATCCGGTTCCCCTTAATATCGATGCCGATGTAATTATGGTCTTTGTTTTCACGCCCCAGCCCGACACTGTATTCTCCTTTACCACATGCAAGCTCTAATATTATAGAATTATCATTTTTGAAAAGTTCATTCCATTTACCTTTCATATCCTCAGGATATTGCAGCACATTCGGAAATGTTTCTATCGCTCTAAAACGAATCAGCTTCTTATGGCCCATCCGCCAAAGATACTGCGAAGAAGGTTTTTTCATTGATCGGGGGTAAAACTTTATCCGCGTTTCTTCTTTGTTCGCGCCGTAAAATTCCCGTATCGGCCATTTTCATACGGCCTTCCTCCTACCGCGGGCTAATTTTCAGTCATTCTTTGTGTTTAAACCTCATTTTCAATGCTTTTTATGAAAAAAAGAATTTTACTTTTTACTGCGGTGACTGGCATTGCCTACCTAACTCTTAGTAGTTACAAATCAGGCCCTGGTTTGAATGGCGAGAACAGAACAGGGGCTAAGAATTCTACCACGAACTGTGGAGGCGGTGGTTGCCACGGCGGCAATTCTGCAAATACTACGGTTTCTATTACGGTCGACTCAGCAGCCACCGTGCCGGTTACCGGTTATGTGCCGGGTATGACCTATACTATTGTGATCAATGGTGCCAATACGTCTTCACTTCCAAAATTCGGATACCAGTTTGCGGCTGTACAGGGTACCGGCGCCGGGCAAACCAATGCCGGCACCTTTGGTGCTGCTATGCCCACAGGGGTACGTCATACCACCCAGGCACAAAGCGGCATACTCGACTTTATTGAAAATAAGCAGGCAATAACTGCGGCTACTGCCGGTGTCTATACATCCTCCTTCACCTGGACGGCACCCGCTGCTGGTACAGGTAATGTAACTATGTACTGCACACTCAATGCAGTTGATGGCAACGGTAGCGAGAACAGTGCTGACAAGTCGGGTAATACATCAGTTGTTTTAACAGAACAGCTGCCAACTTCTACGGCAAATGTGACAAACGAAATTGCAGTGAAAGCTTATCCCAATCCTGCGATAAACGAACTGAATATTGATGTGAACAATGCTGCACATGGGGCATATCATCTTTCTGTCATTGACATGGAAGGCAGGAAGGTAGCTGACAGGATCGTGAATATTGGTAGCGATAGCTATCATATTTATCTAAGCACCTCCGCATGGGCCAGGGGGGCTTATTTCGTACACCTTACTAACGGCAGGGACATGAGGGTGATCCCTGTAGTGAAAGAGTAAACTGTTTAGTCTTGTGTGTGGAAGCTGCCCCTGCATGGGGGCAGCTTTTTTTAATGCCATAATACCATTATTGCATAGAAGAGCATCATCCCGTCTATCAATCCCAGGTACACTCGGTCTGTGGCATGTGTTTTGGTGTAATTGATGGCCATTTTGGTCACTACTGCAGTTATCAGTTCACCGGCAAAACGGGTGCCGGATGGGTAACGGATGTATTGTATCATACAAAGCACCACGAACAATAAAATGGCCAGGTCCATTAACCGGTAGCTGTTCTTCAGGCCTATCAGGTTAGGCAAAGTGAATATGTCTGAATCGAGGTCTGTCTGCATATCTCTTATGTCGAAGGCAACACATAGTATGAACATGAACACGAACCGGATAAGTATCTCGTAAGGATAGGCGGTAAGGGGCTTGTCCCAATACAGCATGGGCAATACGCTGGTTACAATGGTCCATACACTGGTCAGCACGGTTATTTTTATCCACCCGAAATCGCGTATACGTTTTTTATTCGCAAATGGAAGCAAGGGAATGGAATAAGCAAAGGATAGGAAGCCCAACACCACGCAACCCAGTAATATCTTCCAGGATAGGAAGAAGAGTGAGCTGATGCATATTGTTATGCCGCTAATGAAGAAAATAAAATGCCAGTACCTGTTCTTTTGGGTCCATGCGTATCTGTCTGAGGTATTAGGTGCCGCTCTTTTTATGATGTAGTGAGCGTTATACACTATCAGCGTGCTGCCAAACACCAATGCATGAAGGGCAGTGAACAAAGGCGGTATTCTGGCGATAAGTAAACGCTCAGTGGCCATACACAAGCCTGTTGAGCAGGCAGCCGCGAACAGGCTTGTGTACAGCAGCCAATTGATCATCCTGTATATGAAGTTTCGCAATGGTAAGCGCTGTTGTATAAACAAAAGTACGGCTATTGCCGTACTATATTTTCTTCGTTCCCCGGGACTTTTTTGACTTTCTAATTTTGAATTATAATGGGATATTGCCATGTTTCTTTTTAGGCATGCTATCCACTTTATTTTCCAGCATTTTGTAGGCCCTGATCAGCTTTATCCTTGTATCTGAGGGTACGATCACTTCGTCTACAAACCCGCGGGCTGCTGCGCCATAGGGGTTTGCAAACTTTTCCAGGTATTCGGTTTCCTTCTCCTTCAATTTAGCCTCGGGGTCTTTGGCTTCTGATATCTCTTTTTTGAAGATGATCTCTGCAGCGCCTTTGGCTCCCATAACGGCTATTTCTGCGCTTGGCCATGCAAAGTTCATATCCGCGCCTATATGTTTCGAGTTCATCACATCATAGGCACCCCCATAGGCTTTTCGGGTTATCACGGTTACTTTAGGTACAGTAGCTTCGCTTAGGGCATAGAGCAATTTTGCACCGTTGATGATGATGCCGTTCCACTCCTGGTCGGTACCCGGCAGGAAGCCCGGTACATCTACCAGTACTAACAGCGGTATATTAAAGGCATCACAAAACCGTGTGAACCTTGCGCCCTTTTTGCTGGAGTTGATATCAAGCACACCGGCAAGGCTGGCTGGCTGGTTAGCCACAATGCCTATGCTGCGGCCCGCGATACGGGCAAAGCCCACCACAATATTTTCGGCATAATTCTTATGTACTTCCATAAAGGAGCCTGCATCCACCAGTTCCTCTATTACCTCCTTCATATCATAAGGCTGGTTGGGGTTTGCAGGCACTATGCCATCCAGTGTTTTACGTGTTTCATCTGCAGCGTCATATTGGTATATCGGCGCTTCCTCTTCGCAATTCTGCGGCATGTAGCTCAGCAGTTGTTTCAGGTTCTCGATACATTCTACTTCATTGGAGCAGGCAAAATGTGTCACCCCGGATTTAGAAGCGTGAGTTTGCGCACCACCCAGTTCTTCACTCGTTACGGTTTCATGTGTTACGGTTTTTACCACGTTAGGTCCTGTCACGAACATATAAGAGCTGTGCTCCACCATCAGTATGAAATCGGTAATGGCCGGTGAATAGACAGCGCCCCCGGCACAAGGACCCATTATGGCCGATAGCTGGGGTATAACGCCTGATGCTTTTACGTTTCTGTGAAAGATGTCCGCATAGCCGCCAAGTGATACCACGCCTTCCTGTATGCGCGCACCGCCACTGTCGTTTAGTCCTATGAGTGGGGCACCATTCTGCATGGCAAGGTCCATTATCTTACATATCTTTTCAGCATGTGTCTCTGAGAGGCTGCCACCAAATACGGTAAAATCTTGTGAGAATACATATACTAATCTCCCGTTCACAGTGCCATAACCGGTCACTACGCCATCGCCCAGGTACACCTCTTTTTCCATCCCGAAATCCTGGCTCCGGTGTGTCACCAGCATCCCGGTTTCCTGGAATGAGCCCTCATCCAGTAACAGCTGTAGCCTTTCACGTGCGGTTAACTTCCCTTTTTTGTGCTGTGCTTCTATGCGTTTGGCTCCGCCCCCTGCCAGGGCCTCTTCCTGTCTCGCTTTTAGTAAGGATAATTTGTCCATGATACGTATATGAGAATGTGGGACAAACCTAAGGCAAAACGACCAAAGATGGGAAACTATGTACTTACAATTGTAACATTCCTTTAGCGGCTTTGTAGCTTACAGCGTACTGCAATGATGTATTTTTGCTGTGCAAGATGAAAAAACTCATATTCATAGCCATTCTTTTCATAGGTGCTTACCTCCCTGCTTCGGCTCAGCATATCCCGGCCTATGATGCCAATGCGCTGATGCAACGTGCATCGTCGGGCGATACTCTTTATATCATCAACTTCTGGGCCACCTGGTGCGCTCCCTGTGTAAAAGAGTTACCCTGTTTCGATACGCTCCAGGCAAGGTACAAAGGCAAGCCTGTGAAAGTACTCCTCGTAAGCTTTGATTTCAAAGACAGTTATCCGCAAAAGATCATCAGTTTCATCAATAAAAAGAAAGTACAACCCGATGTACTTTGGTTCACAGAGACCAATGCCAACGAGTTCATTCCTAAAATTGAAAGTTCCTGGTCCGGTGCGCTTCCAGCTACGCTCATCTTGCAGCCTTCGAAAAAATTTCGCTCCTTTACAGAAGGTGTCATTTCTACCGGATCGCTTAGTAAAGTGATAGACCGGCAGCTTGGCTTGTAAAGTACTTTCCATTGTTCCGTGTACAGCCATACAAGCGCCTCACCGAGGCCATTCGGAATGAGGCATTCGAGCCCATGCTAGCCTGGGGTTTACGCATGGCTATTGCAGCGGCTGTGCCGGTTATTTGGGGTATAGCTACTCATGATCTTGATCCAGCTACATGGATAGGTCTTACCGCAGAATGTATTTGCTGGGTGGAGTTGAAGGGCACTTTTGGTCAGCGTATGCGTGTCTTGTTAGGTGGCGCATTTCTTGCATTTTTCTTTGCCATACTGGGTAGTGTTACCGGTAGCATGAGCATCTGGGTTAGCACGCTCTGTATGCTGGTTGTTGCCTTTTTGTCCAGCTTGTTCAAGAACCTTGGCGACAGGGGTAGCGGTCTTGCTATTTGTGTTTACCTGTTGTTCATTATTTGTAATGCTTATCCTGTTACCGATATCAAAGGTCTGGAGTTGCGTTCCATACTTGTTCTGGCCGGGGCTGTGTGGACGGTGGTTGTCAGCCTCCTTATCTCTCTTTTTATGCCTGCGCGGCAACCTTATAGACGCTCTGTGGCGCTTATGTGGAAGGCGATAGCCGACCTGGTGACCGAGATGGCTAAGGGCTGGGATGGTAAAAGCCCCCGCAGCAGTATCCGTGATGTCTACATAAAGGAAAAAGAGCTGCGTACGGCTATCGATGCTTCATTGACCTTCCATACAGCAACAGCTCAGCAAACTACCCAGGCCAAACATGAATACCAGTTGGCGCAGCTCAGAAAAGCTACTGCACTGGTCGGTACACATATCATAGCCATAGGAGGTGAACTGGAATCGGTTAGTGCAAAAGATATGGATGTAGCCCTGCAGTTAAAGTTGTCTGCACTATTCAGTGCATTGCAACAGGCAGCAGGCCGTATGGCCATATATGTATTGACCTTGCGTCCCGAAGAACGTTTGCTCCTTGTGTCCCGCATTAGCCGCCTGAATAACCTGGTGCAGCTATTAAAAGAATATAGGCTAGATAATGACCCGCGCCTGGCTGCCATTTTATTCCGTATCATCCACTTATCCGAGCGTTTAATAAAGCTATTTGAAAGCTGTATGGCACAGCTTGCAGCGATGGGCGAGGATCTTCCTGTATTTCGTTCCTATTCGCTCTTTAAAACACTATATACGCTGCACCCACGGCATTGGCTGCAAAATATCAGGTTGCTGTTCAATTTTAACACATTTACTACCCGCTATGCACTCCGGGCTGCAGTAGCGGCAACTGTAGGTATGTTCATCTATAAGTGGTTCGATATAGATCATGGCTATTGGTTGCCCTTCAGCGTTATGATCATATTGCAGCCATACTTTGGCGCTACCTTTAAGAAGGCCATGCAGCGTATAGCAGGCACGCTTGCCGGCGGTTTGCTGGGCGGCCTGCTGCTACGGGTTCATACAGGTATGTACATCAGGGAGATATTGCTCTGTCTCAGCTTTATCTTCATGATCTACTACCTGCGCCGCAATTATGCCATAGCGGCTTTTATCATTACGCTTAACCTTGTGCTCTTGTTCAATCTTGAAATACCTGTTACACCCGGCCTCATCATTACAAGGGCACTGGCTACTATTGGCGGTGCCGGGCTGGCAATAGTAGCGGGCTTTGTACTGTTGCCACATTGGGACAGGAAATGGCTGCCCCGTCACCTTGCTGATGCAATAAAGGCCAACTACGAATATTTCTGCTACACCTTTTTTTCAGATGAACCCCTTGCCGACTGGATACGTTATAAACGGAATGCAGAGACCCGGAACAGTAATGCCTTCGATTCTTTTAACCGCTACATGCAGGAGCCGGGCAGCAGGAAGAAACCCTATGGTACTTACTACCAGTTGATAACTCATAATGTGCGCCTTACCCGCGAGCTGAATAACGTTCATATTGAGGAAGAAAGCCTTGTGAACACAGAACGCATAGAAGCGACTGCTGATCAGCAGACCGTCCTCAACGATTGTTTGTACCAATTCAACCGGGATATTCAATTGCTGGGGCCCTTGGGTCCCGCAAGCAAGGTTAGTATTGCAAACGCCGGAGAGATTTATCGTTCCTCATTGCAGCTTAACGAACACCAACTGCTTTACCTGGAGAAGATGACCATTGAGCTCAGGGAGATGTATTTTGACCTGCAAAAACTTGTTGCTGCACGCGATAAATGACATAGCTTCGCAACTATGAATTACCTCGGTCATGCCATGCTTTCATTTGGTGATGCGGATATTTTGACCGGCAATATGATCGGCGATCATGTTAAGGGCAGGCTTGCATTGGAGCAATATCCTGAAGGTATTAGTAAAGGAATATTGCTGCACCGAAGGATAGATGAGTTTGCCGACCATCATCCTGCAACACAAAGAGCAAAGCTTTGGTTCCGAGAAGCCTATGGCCTTTATGCCGGCGCCATCATGGATAGCCTGTACGACCATTTCCTGGCCAATGACCCCAAGATATTTGCCTCCGAAAAGCACCTGCTCAACTTTAGCCTCGATGTTTATGGCAAACTGGAACAAAACGCATCCTGGTTTCCCCCCACCTTTGCCACCTATTTCCCATATATGAAAGAACATAACTGGTTGTATAACTATCGGACGATGCAGGGCATGCAGCGCTCACTGAGTGGCCTGGCTCGCCGTGCAAAGCATATGCCGCCTGTGGACAAAGCATATGAGCTGTTCGTTGGTCATTACTACCAGTTGGCACAGTGTTATTATGAATTTATAGACGATGTCCTTACCTTTGCTAAAGTTGAGTTAAACGGGTAGTAGCTGTTTGGGCCAGGCTTATTTTTGCAACATTTGATCGTAGAGTTTTATCATGCGTAGATTATTGTCAACACACACATTAACCACCATTTTATCTATTATAGTCCTTATCGCCTGTCACTCTAAAACCGATCCTGTATCGGCACATCCCCCGCGCTTTCATGATGCACCTGTGGGACCGGGTACCAATCCACTCATATATGATACCCTAGGCGCAGAGCATCAGCGTATCATACATGAGCTGGACGATTATTTCCAGTCACAGGTCAGGATCGGGTTTAACGGCAGCGTACTGGTGGGGTATAAGGGCAATGTGATATACGAACGTTATTTTGGCTATGCTAACCGGGAAGCGCACAAACCGCTCGACCAGTATAGCAGCTCTCAGCTTGCTTCTATTTCCAAGACCTTTACAGGTGCTGCTATCCTGTACCTATACCAGCGCAAGTACCTGGATATAAACGAGCAGGTGCAGCACTATATCAAGGATTTTCCTTACCCTGGCATTACCATAAAATGTCTGCTCGATCACCGTTCTGGTTTACCTGATTATACCAAGTGGGTAGGTAATTACAAAAAGGATACCCGCACCCCGATTACCAACGAGGAAATGATGCAGATGATGGTCAAGTATAAGCCTGCATTGGAATTTCGCCCCAATACCCGTTTTAAATACTGCAATACCAACTATGCGGTCCTGGCCTACTTGATGCAGGAGGTTACAGAGATGAACTATAATGATTTCATGCGCAAATACATCTTCGAACCACTGGGCATGAAGCACACCTTTACATACAACCCAAATGTCGGCCTGCCCGCTAATGCAGCTATCAGCTACAACCATCGGTGGCAACGGGAGCCGGATATGTTCGCTGATGGGGTTTGGGGCGATAAGGGTGTTTATAGTACCGTTGAAGACATGTACCGTTGGGATCAATCCTTCTATCATAATACTTTGCTGAACAATGAGACCATTGAACTGGCATATGGTCCCTGCTCCTTCGAAAAGCCCGGCATTAAGAATTATGGCCTGGGCTGGCGTATGCTTTGCTACCCCAATGGTAATAAGATCATTTATCACAATGGCTGGTGGCATGGTAACAATACCTCCTTTTATCGTTTCATCCAGGAGAATTTTACCATCATTATTTTAGGTAACAAATATTGCAATGCCATTTATCACCAGGCCCCGCATGTGTTCAGTATAGTAAAAGGTACGCCTGAAATAAATGGTTTCGATACGGAAGATTAAATTTAGCTCCCTTAATAGGGGGTTTCTTCTTAATAATTTGGTTAATAAAATTAACTAGTTTATTTTTATGAACAAAAATAAATATTATGACACAAGAAAACTTAAGTGGTGAGCAAAGTATACGCATCATTGAGGATATGATTAAGACCGCCAAACGAGAGGAAACCGGAGCTGGTTATTTTCTGGTGCTTTGGGGAATTGTCGTATTTCTATACTCAATGGCCATGTACATAGGTCTCGCAATGAAGGATGAAACAATATCTTCTTTTGCATGGATAGTTTTCCCTGTAGGGGCGATTCTTTCGTATGTAAAAAACAGAAAAAATGATAAAACGGAAAAAACAAAATCATGGTACGATGACTTATATATGTTTGTATGGGTGGGAGTAGGTATTTGCTTTGGTATAATTATCATATTTGCTCCAAAGTTAGGTATGGCCAATATCATCCCCTTAACAATGCTGATGTATGTTTTTGCATCATTTGTTACAGGTGGTACTACCCGCTTCTATCCATCAATTATTGGTGCTATATTATGCTTGGTTTGTGTCATAATAGCATTTAATGTTACATTCGCAGAACAGTTTTTATATAATGGACTGGGCGTATTATTTGTGCATATAATGCCCGGCATTATTATGGACAGGAGGTACAAAAGGCTGGTAAATGCTTCATGAACTCGATCCCATACTTCATTCGCAACTCAGGCTGGCAATAATGTCTTTATTGATGAGCCTTGAAGAAGCGGAGTTTATATATATTAAAGAAAAGACAAACGCTACGGCCGGCAATCTCAGTTTGCAATTAGATAAACTCAAAAAAGCTGGTTATATTGAGATTACCAAAACATTTAAGAACAAATACCCTCTTACGAAGTGCAAGGTTACAAAGAAGGGAAAGAAGGCTTTCGAAAAATATGTAAGCGATATTAAGAACTACCTCCACTTGAAATAAATAAAGTCCCTCAGCAGGAGGGACTTTATTGTTAATACAACTATCAGTTATTCGGCAAACCTTGGGTTACCTCATTAAATTATCTCCTGCTATAGTTCGGCGCTTCCTTGGTGATCACAATATCGTGCGGATGGCTTTCGGCCATGCTGGCCGATGTGATCCGCATGAACTGGGCATTGTTATGCAAGGCCTTGATGTCTTTCGCTCCGCACAGGCCCATACCTGCACGCAGCCCGCCTATGAACTGCTGTACCACCTCATTGATCATGCCCTTATAAGGTACCCGGCCTACTATTCCTTCCGGTACCAGTTTCTTGCTATCGGTCTCATCTTCCTGGAAATACCGGTCTTTAGAACCTTCCTGCATAGCTTCAAGTGAGCCCATGCCTCTGTATGATTTGAATTTCCGTCCTTCGAAGATGATGGTCTCACCGGGGCTTTCTTCCGTACCTGCGAATATAGACCCTGCCATGATGCTTGATGCACCTGCAGCCAGGGCTTTTACCATATCGCCAGTATACCGTATACCGCCATCGGCTATTACAGGTATGCCACGCTTGCCTACAGCCTGTACCGCTTCCATAATGGCCGTAAGTTGTGGTGCCCCTGCACCGGTCACAATGCGGGTAGTGCATATAGAACCCGGGCCAACACCCACTTTTACGGCGTCCGCACCTGCATCGGCAAGTGCTTTCGCGCCGGCTGAGGTCGAAATATTACCTGCTATCACAGGTATGCTTTTAAAGGTCTTTTTTACTTGTTTTACTGCATCTATCACCCCTTTCGAATGCCCGTGCGAGCTATCGAGCGTGATGACGTCTACGCCGGCATTGATAAGCGCTTCCACGCGTTGCAGCATGTCGCTGGTAACCCCAATGGCAGCCCCTACCAGCAGGCGTCCGCTGGCGTCTTTGCAGGCATTGGGGTGGCTTTTCAGGTGCATGATATCGCGGAAGGTGATCAGGCCTATCAGCTTACCTTTCTTATCTACTATAGGCAGCTTTTCTATCTTGTATCTTTCCAGTATCACCTCGGCCTTGCTCATGCTGGTGCCGGTAGGTGCGGTCACCAGGTTCTCATGCGTCATTATCTCACTCACTCTCTTCTTCGTGTTCTTCTCAAAGCGCATGTCCCTGTTGGTCAGTATGCCCACCAGTTTATTGTCTTTATCTATTATGGGTATACCGCCTATCTTGTTCTCGCGCATCAGCCTTAGCGCGTCGCCTACACTGGCACCGGGGCTCAGGGTCAGGGGGTCTGTTATCAGCCCGCTTTCAGAGCGCTTTACTTTACGTACCTGGTCGGCCTGGCGCTCCACGCTCATATTCTTGTGCAGCATGCCTATACCTCCCTCACGCGCCAGCGCTATAGCCAGCGGAGCCTCGGTAACGGTGTCCATAGCAGCCGATACCATGGGTAGGTTCAGCTTAATGTCTTTGGTAAGTTGTGTCGAAATGCTTACATCTTTGGGATGAACATCTGAGTAAGCAGGCACAAGGAGTACATCATCAAATGTAAGGCCTTCGCCGTAGAATTTAGATTTTGCAGCCATGTGCAAAGATATAACAGCATTTTGGATTTTCGAAAACAGGATTTTTTTATACCCTTATAGGCTTGATAAGTATCATTCCGCCCTCTATGAAAACAATTGTATTTTAGTCAAAAATTTTACCCCGTGCTATTTGAGCCAAAACTTGCATATGAGCCGCTACCAGCACAGGATGCATGGCAGTTTAAGCCATTGAAAGAGCTGCTCGCTTACCTGCAGCAGAATTCGCCATATTACAAGCACCTGTTACAGGAGCATCATATCAATATTGATAATATCAAAAGCTTACAGGATATCATCTTCCTACCCACTACCTCTAAGACCGATATGCAGGAGCACAACTGGGATTTCCTGTGTGTTCCGGATGCAGAGGTGAAGGAATACACTGCCACCTCGGGCACAATGGGAAAACCTGTTACCATAGCACTCACTGAGCGAGATCTGCAAAGGTTAGCCTATAATGAACAACAGTCCTTTCTTTGTGCCGATGGCAAACCTGAGGATATTTACCAGCTCATGCTCACGCTCGATAGGCAGTTCATGGCTGGTATAGCCTATTACCAGGGCATCCGGCAGCTTGGGGCTGCCCTGGTGCGCACCGGGCCGGGCCTGCCGGCAATGCAATGGGATACCATCATGCGCTTGCAGGCCAATAGCATTGTTACCGTTCCAACTTTCATTCTGTCGCTTATCGACTGGGCACGCGAGCATGGTATAGATCTCAAACACAGCCCTGTGGAAAAGGCAGTATGCATAGGCGAGAGCCTGCGTAATAGTGATTTTGAACTGAATGCTTTGGGCGAAAAGATACATAGCGAATGGCCTATAAAGCTGTACGGTACTTATGCCTCTACAGAAATGCAGACCGCATTTACGGAATGCAGCGCCGGTATGGGAGGGCATCAGCAACCGGATCTCATTATCCTTGAGATACTTGATGACCATGACAAACCGGTTAAACCGGGCGAATATGGTGAGGTTACCATCACTACCCTTGGAGTGGAAGGCATGCCGCTGCTTCGCTATCGCACAGGTGATATCTGCACCTATTATGATACGCAATGCTCATGTGGACGGCACTCACGAAGGCTTAGCCCGGTTCTGGGCCGCAAGTTGCAGATGATCAAGTATAAAGGTACTACCCTCTATCCGCCGGCCATCTTCGACATACTCAATAATATAAGCTTTGTGAAGGAGTACGTCGTGGAAGTCTTTACCAACGAACTGGGAATGGACGAACTGCGCTTGCACATCCACACTCCTTTGCCTGTGGATGATTGTGAAATAAAAATAAAGCCATTACTGCAATCAAAATTGCGGGTGGTACCCTTGCTGCATTTTCACTCGGGTAGCGAGATGCAGCGGATACAGTTCCCTGCAGGCAGCCGCAAGCAGCTTAAGTTCATGGATAACCGTGAAAATAAACTGGTGTAGCTCAGGCGCCTCTTTTCTGCCGGTATCTTTCCAGGAATGCTTCAAATTCAGCAAGTGTAAAACTGCTTAGGTTTTGTTTGGCCTTTAGTCCGCCCTTTTGTGCGGCCATTACTCCATAAAATACATCCTTGTAGCCATTCACGGAGTGCGCGTCCGGGTCAATGGAGAGTAGTACACCCTTTTCTGCGGCATACTCTATCCAGCGCCAGTCAAGGTCCAGCCTTCTGGGGTGAGCATTTATTTCTATTACCACATTATGCGCAGCGCAGGCATCTATCACTTCCTTATGGTCCAGCGGGTAGCCCTCTCGCGATAATAACAATCTCCCTGTCGGGTGACCTAAGATGGCTGTAAATGGGTTCTGTATGGCTGCCATCACCCGGCTCATGGCCTTCTCCTGGCTCATCTTCAGGTTGCTGTGCACCGATGCAATGACCAGGTCAAGCGTATTTAAAACATTTGGGCCATAATCCAGGCTGCCATCGCCCAATATATCGGCTTCTATGCTCTTGAATATCTTAAATGGTCTCAGCCTTTCGTTGAGTGCATCTATTTCTATATGCTGCGCCGCGATGTGTTCAGGCGTAAGCCCGCTTGCATAATATGCTGCCTGGGAATGATCGCTGAGTACCAGGTATTCATAACCATGGTCTATCGCAGCCCGGGCCATTTGTTCTATGCTGTCGTTTCCGTCGCTCCATTTGGAGTGCGAGTGAATGATGGCTTTTATGTCTCCCGGTTGTATTACCTCATGCACCTGTCCCGTAGCGGCCGGTTCCAGTATCTTCTTGCTTTCTCGGCGCTCCGGTGCAATATATTGCAGCCCGTTCTTGCTAAAAATATCTTCTTCGCTGCTTACAAGTGGAGGTATGGTGTATTGTTCATTGAACCCTTCCAGGAACTCTGTGCTGCCTGTAGTACGGAATAGCTCGGTGTAATAACTGTCTGCTCCTGTAAAGTAGAATTTCACTTTGGGCTGGTTGGGTATATGGACAATGAGTTCTTCTGCACCCTCCATATTTACCTCAGGTATATGCTCCAGCCATGCTGATAGTTCTGCCCTGTTGGCATCGGTCAGTACTTCTATATAGGCTAGTGTTTCTGCATGCCTGCGGATGTCACCGGTGAGGTCAAAGCGATTGGTCGGGAAATTTTTCTTCAGTTGTTCAATAAAATATTGTCCTGTTTCCCAAACGTCTGCCCATAGGTGATAGCCCAGGTTCTGCTGGTAGTAGCGTATGTTCTGCAAAATGCTGTCCTGGCTCTTGGCCCCGAAGCCTTTGTAAGTGCTTAAGCGGTTCTCATTACAGGCATATTCCAGCTCACCAAGGCTTTCTATGTTCATCTCCTTCCATATCTGGGCTATTTTTTTTGGGCCTAGCCCTTTTATGTGCAGCATTTCCAGTATGCCGCCGGGTGTTTCAGCTATGATCTTATCCAGCAGCGATAGGCGGCCTGTTTGTTCTATCTCCCGTATCTTTTTGCCCGTTGCATCTCCGATACCCTTCAACCCAAACAATTCGGCATCATCCATCAGTGCTATTTCCTTCGGTAGTTTCTCTATGTTGTAGGCGTTGATGCTATATGACTTCGCTTTAAAAGAGTTTTCCCCATGTATGTCCATGAGTTTTGAGAGCAGCGAAAAGTGGTCGGCTATTTCGTTATTGGTCATGTTCGTTCGGTAATAAACTCAGCAGGAAACAACCTGTTCACGACAAATTTTTCCCTGCAGCAAGTTAGTTAAGTATTTTCAGAATGGAACTTCAATAAAAGTGTGACATGACAAGAAATATTGTGTTTGTTTTTTTCCTGCTTATTGGTTCTTTGAGTGCTGTAGCGCAAAGTTCTGATGACTCAGCTCAGGTGATCTTTAGTAAATATCGCCCCAATTACAATGGCGGAAAATGGAATATGCCGCTAGCCTCTATCACTGAGATCCTCGCAAACCCGGAATTTACATCATCTTCCGGCTTTAGGGTGACGAGTTTTTCAATTAGCATTAAGCCGGCCAGGTCTGCGTACATCGGTCCGTACTTTGTGAAAGGGGCTAAACTGACTCCTTATATCATGGATGTTATGAAAAAGCATGCAGGCAACTCAGGCGAGATATATTTGGAAGATATTAAAGCTGTGGGTACTGATCGTAAGTATAGATCGATGGGTTCTATACTGCTTAAATACACTAACTAAGAGATCTTCCCCGCTACCACATTGGTGGCTTTATCCTTTACCCACTCCAGCACTTTTTCCAGTTGCTCTTCTTTGGTCATATTGCTGTTGTCCAGCAGTATAGCATCATCTGCCTTCCGCAGGGGGCTCTCTTCGCGGTTACTGTCTATATAGTCGCGTAGTTCCAGGTTGTGCCGCACCTCTTCTATGGTTATGCCCGGGTTGGTGGCAGCCAGTTCATCGTAGCGGCGCATCACCCGCACATCGGGCTCCGCGGTCATGAATATTTTTAGCTCCGCATCAGGGAATACCACAGTGCCGATATCTCGCCCGTCCATCACGATCCCTTTCTTCTGGCCCATTTTCTGTTGCTGGGCTACGGCAAAGCTGCGTACCTCGCGGATGGCGGCCACCTCACTTACTTTCTCAGCTACTATCAGGTCACGTATGTAAGGTTCTACATTCTCATCGTTCAGGTAAATGTCCGATTGCTGGCGTTTTTCATTGAAAACGAAGGACAAGTGGATATTATTCAGCGCATTGTTCACCGGTTCATGGTTGGCGATATCAATGCTGTGGCGCAGGAAGTATAGGGTTATGGCACGGTACATAGCCCCGCTGTCTATATAGTTATAGCCCAGTTTTGCAGCCAGTTGCTTTGCCAGCGTGCTTTTGCCGCAGGAAGAGAAGCCGTCGATCGCTATGATGATCTTATGTGCCGACATAACGCAAATTTACATCGCCTCCCCGACAATATACTTTTAATTATTGGCTCATATATAGATAGGTGGCTTGTTCCTGTTTTTTCTATGGCTGGTATTTTCTACATTTAGAAACACACTGTTAACTACAGATCCATATGGCTAAGAAGAGTAATTTTAAGACTGTCTGGGTGGTACTTGTGCTGCTGATCGCGATTGCCCTGCTTTTGAAACGCAGCAATCTCCTTTCTCAGAAACATACTGCCGAAATTTCTGCACTCGCCGGGCGTGATGATAATATGGCACTCGGCAACCCTACTAATGCTGCTACTACCGATAAAGACAATTATCTGCTGGTAAAACCGCAATACGTTTTGTCTTACAACAATTCCAAAGGCATTCCCAACTGGGTAAGCTGGCATTTAAGCGCCGCATGGCAGGGCAATGTGCAGCGTTGCAACTGCTTCCGTGCCGATGATGATCTGCCTGCGGGCTGTTTTAAAGTGCGTACTTCCGATTATTTACGTTCCGGTTTCGACCGCGGCCATCTTTGTCCTTCCGACGACAGGAGTGGCAGCGATGAAGATAATGCCATGACCTTCCTGATGACGAACATAGCGCCACAGTCACCCGAACTCAATGAAAAGACCTGGGAACGGCTTGAGGCTTATTGCCGCAAACTTACCACGCAGGGCAATGAGTTGTACATTATTGCAGGGGGCTATGGTACAGGAGGAGAGGGCCGGAAGGGCACGGCAGATGCTATTGCCCAAGGTAGGATCAATGTGCCTGCTCATTTTTGGAAGGTGATATTGGTATTGCCTGTCGGTGATAGCGACTTACAAAGAATAAATGCCGACACAAGAGTTATTGCTGTAGATATGCCCAATACGCAGGATGTGGATACGTATGAATGGGGGCATTACCGTACCACGGTCGATGCCATTGAGGCAGCCACAGGTTGCGATTTATTTTCAGCCCTTCCCCAGGATCTCCAGCAGCAGGTCGAATCCCGGCAGGATAATGGCCCCGTGAACTGATCTATGTTTCAACAGATGTTGTGTGCAGTACGATACAATCCTGCTCCAGGCTCAGGCATACAACATATATCTGTACCTGTACACCGCCGGAGCGATAAACATAGATCTCGTGAAACTTTCCTTTCATGTAAGCAAACAGGTCCCTGTATTGCTGCGCAAGCTTTGCGGCAAATTCATCGTTCGGGTCCAGCGCATTGATGGTCTTGTCGAAAAATACTGCGGCATTCAGTTCAAATATATTTTCGGGGTCCACATTAGGCTGCTCTCTTATTTTCGCTACGGCGCTTGCCCTGTCCTGGGTACCCCAGTCCTCTATGTCCAGCCCAAAATCACTTTCGCTGATATACAGCATACCGTCTGTAAGTTCTTGTAGTTGCTCTTTTATCGCATTTTTATCCATACCGTTTAGTTTGCTATGTGATACAATACATCTTTATATTCTTCGGGCCGCTTTTCCATAGCGGCTTTGGCAAAGGGACACAAGGGTAATATGCTCAATTGCTCCTTCCTTGCCCATGATACCAGCTCCGCTAATAATTTCATGCCGATACCTTGCCCTTTTAGTTGTTCATCTACTTCTGTATGCTCTATGATGATGTTGTGTTTGTTCATCCACAGGTACACCATTTCAGCCAGGTAGGTATTCGCTTCTTTTATAAAGAAGCGGCCCTTTATACCATTGTCTTCGTGTTGTATTTCTGTCATCCTTGTTTGGTTTTTAGCAAGCTATGTAAAAATCTATTGACATAATAACATAGCTGATTATGCAAATATGTATACCTCAAGATACCGTCAATACTGTCATATTATAAAATGGCTAAGAGTTCAAAAAGAGGGTGTTTTCACGGTGTTTTTTAATGCAGCGATTTTATAACTTTCGTCCTTCAATACTATTATTACTACTCTAAAAATTTTTTATGAAAAAAAATCAATTTGTTTTAATTGCTGCTATTCTTGTGTTTATGGCATCTTGCGGTACTGGTGGGGGCGATAGTAAGCAGGGTACCAACGGGGAAACTACGCAAATGGAAGCCCAGGCCGATACCGCTATTGGAAGCAGTACCGACAGTTTTTCCACCTTCATACCCAAAGATTCGGCCAATAAAATGATACAGAGCTATCTCAATAGTATTGGCGACTCTATCAGCACCAGCGCCAACGATTCAGATCTCCGCTCCCTTATAGTGGATATGAAAGTACTGGGTGATTACTGCAAGCAAACCAGTTCTGCAGGCTTCAAACCGGTAAAGATGAAATTGATGTTCGCGCACACGCTCGACTATGTCAACAGCGGCCGTGGTAACCAGAATTGCGGCTACCAAAGTGGTAAATTTACATTGGTTATAGCATTATACGATAGCGTGGGCAATTATGTGTACATGAGTGGCAATAAAGTACTTGATGATTTACAACCTTGCCCTGTTTACTGTCCAACTACTGGCTCCGCTGCCCAAAATTTATTTCCAAATTAAAGGATAAACATAGTGTCTGTTACATTTCGAATATTTAGCGGTATCGGCGTGATTAGTATTGCTATGTTAATTGGTCTATTTAGATTTAAACAATTGGATATAGCAAGCAGAATCATAGTTGGAATACTTATGCTTGATGTGATAAATGAAGTTGCAGCCTATTTTTTCGCGAAAAAATATCATAACAATATGCCAGTCTATAATATCAATAATATTGTAGAACTAGCATTAATTGCGTTTTACTTCAATGCAGCAAACAGGTCTCTGAAAAGAAGGAATATTGGAATTTGGATTGGATTGTTTTCCATTGTTTTTGGATTGATAAATTTCATCTTTTTACAATCAATTTTGGTCTTCAGCGTAAGTTTTTTGTTATTTGAGGGCTTCTGTATTATAGTGTTATCCTTACTCGCTTTTTATAGATTCCTTTTAATTCATGAGGATTTACAATTGTATCGATTCCCCCATTTTTGGTTTGCGTCAATTTTTCTTTTTTTCTGGAGCATAACATACTTGTATTGGGGATTATATCCTATTGTTGGTGCTAAGATATCCGGAATGTATATATGGTTAGCTAATATTATCAGTTTTTCCGCCATAGCCCTTGTATTTTTATTTTACCCCAAAATGAAGATCACCAATGAATGAAAACAACATAATGCCCATATTCCTGGCAGGTACCTTGCTGCTTACTTTGTTCGCTTTTTTCCTGATAGCATTCCTGCTTGTTCAGAAACAAAAGCAAAACAAGTTTCGGCTTGAGAAACAACGCATGGAATTCGAGAAGGCAAATGAATTGCTCCGCACCCGTCTCGAGGTGCAGGAAAGCACCATCAACCAGGTGGCTATGGAA
>CAYZTM010000030.1:0-46520 GCA_964481425.1 uncultured Flavipsychrobacter sp. | reverse complement strand
TCGTTGACCATATTATTTGTTTTAGTTGGTCAACTTTTATCAGGACGAGACAAATTATGATAAAAGCCGGCAAATGCCGGCTTTTATCATAATAAATAATTACATTTACGTATATCTCCTATTATGAAAAAGTATTTGTTATTAACAGCGATATTTTTCCCTTCATTTCAGTATTGCTACGCTCAACAAATACGTTTTACTGATACATCAAATACCTGGTCGGTTATTAACTCAACTATTGAACAATGTTATACTTCCTATTATCATTACAATGGGGACACAATAATTAATGCTAAAAAGTATTTATTATTAGACGGCGTCTTTGTACGCGAAGATACCCTATTGAAGAGAGTATATGTAATTCCACCAGCTGGAGAAACACAGGATTTCTCCCTAACCGAAAGAATCCTTTATGATTATAACTGGCAGGTTGGAGATACGGTACGCTATGATTATCCTTTTAAGCATTTCAAGTATACAATAACATCTATAGATTCAACTCAGATAAACAGTAAATGGTATAAGATCTGGCATTTCGTAAATGCTATGTCTAACGACACTTTTGTCAATACTACAACAACTGCATACTATAGTATAGTTGAAGGCATAGGTTCCTTGAACCATCCGTGGTTTCCTGTTTATCCATATACATTCGAAGGTTATTATACGTTATCATGCTTTTCTGAAAATAATATATCCCCCGAGGTGAATCCTGCAGTTGGCGGCTTTAATAATACAACGAGTTGTACTTTACTTACTAAATATATCACACACCATAATAGCGATATTACCGCATACCCCAATCCAGCAAATTCGACATTGCAATTTTCCGGGAATATAGCAGGTGTCAACCGGATATTTATAACAGATATTACAGGCCGTGTGTTGATTTATCTAAATACAACAACTGGTACATGCATTGACGTGAGCAAGCTTGTACCCGGAGTATATTTTTACAGTTTCTTTATAGGTACTAATCAGGTAAAAGGGAAATTTGTAAAAGAATAAACTACTTATTACGGCTTTTTGCAAATCGTTTTAATAATGCCCCTCACACTTCATGACATGTTTATAATAGAACCAACTAAAGATAGAACGATATTATCATATTCACTTAATTCTTAAGGAGATGCAAATAATATCTCTATCATAAGCCGTAAATCAGTATAAAGCAGTAACTTCGCTCCCTGTTTTAAATTCGGGCATTTATTATCCTGTATCAAATATAAGGCTCGCCGGTGGCATGCCTGCGGGATGAACAACAAAAAGCAATGAAGTGGCTGGTACTGGCTATAGGGATCATCTTCGAGGTGTTGGGTACCATCTGTATGAAATATGCAGAAGGTTTTACCAAACTGGTACCCTCGGTGCTTGTGTTCCTGTTCTATGCTATAAGCTTAGCCGTATTGGTGTTCGTGCTTGAGAAAATGGAAGTGGGTATCGCCTATGCCATATGGGCCAGCGCCGGTACAGCACTTATTGCCGTGATAGGCATGATATGGTTCCATGAAAACGTTTCTGTATTGAAACTGGTATCGATATCGCTGATAATAATAGGCATACTCGGCCTTGAGTTATCAGAGTAATTTTTTGACGTTTTTAGTAATTATGAATATTTTTTTAACCGGCGCTACAGGCCTAGTTGGTGGAGAGTTGCTCGTCATGCTCTCCAAACGTGAGGAAGTGGACAAGATATACTGTCTGATCCGCTCCCAATCGCAGGAGGAGGCGCTGGCAAGGATACAGCAGGTGTTCACACTGCATGATGACCCCTTCGATAAGGACCGCATCATACCGGTACTGGGCAACCTGTTCGACGACAATCTCACCGCATCTTTAAAGAACAACGTTGCGCTCAACGATGTGGACGTGATCGTTCACTCAGCCGCGAACACTTCCTTCTCGCGTGTGAACGATGATCTTGTAGAAAAGGCGAATATAGGCGGGCTTACCAAAATACTGCTCTGGGCCAAAGAGCTGCCGCACCTGCAAACATTCCTGTACATAGGTACTGCCACAATTTGCGGCAAGGATGTGAAAGACCGCGTGGTGCATGAAGATGAATCGCCCAACCTGGATGCAACCCACCTGGTAAAATATACCTACACCAAAATGAAGGGCGAGCTGCTGATACGTGAGCACCTGCCCGAAGAAAAGATACTCATAGCGCGCCCGTCCATCATCATGGGCGACAGCAGGCCGGTTGTACCGAGGTCGCCCGTTATATTATGGGCTATGGCCACCATCAATCACCTGCGCCTGATACCTGTAAATGAATACGCCCAACTGGACATCATCCCGGTAGATTATGCGGCAAATGCCATTGTGGAACTGCTGTTTGCCAACAGGCATTATCATGTGTACCACATATCGGCAGGTGAGCAGGGCGCTACCACAGCCAATAAATTATCGAAGACGCTCTCTGCCTATTTTGACGAGATGCCGCCCTTCAACTTCATCAATAAATCGCTGCTCAACCAGGTAAAACACTGGGCCAAGAACAGGCTGCAACCGGATAGCGAGCTCTACGGCTACCGCGAGTATCTCGACTACTGGAAAGAAACATTCCAGGACAAGAGCAAGCTGCGGGTACTATTCTCCGGCCTCGATCCTTATCTTGAGTTCATGGAACTGGGGCATGTGTTCGACAATGGCCGCCTGCTTGAAGATGTAGGCATTGGCAACTCTGTACCCGCCGATATATACATCAATAACTCCATGCAGTTTGTCGAAAAGCTCGATATACTGGAGGGGGCTATCGACCCATAATATTAGAGTCCCGCGCTGCGGGACTTTTTTATAACAGCAAAAAACCGGGAATATGATAATAGGTGTAGCAGGCCCCTACTCTGCAGCAACGCAGCAAGAACGGGACAAGAACCTGGAAATGATGAACCTCGCGGCAGCCCGCCTGCTCGAGATGGGACATATACCTATAATTGGCGTCAACGCAGCACTTCCGGTAGTAAAATATGCTATTGTTCCAGATGTCTATAAAGCGATAATGGACATATCACTGACCGTTATTGAGGGCGTTGAGGCCCTGCTGGTACTGGGAGAGAGCGCCGGTGTGCAGCGGGAAAAAGACCTGGTAAGCAGCAAAGGGCTGCCTGTCTATTATTCCATAGACGAAATTCCCCGGTAATAGTATAATTTCGCAAACGTATTTTTGAATTTTGAATTGACAACCACCCATGGGCTTTTTTAATAAACTCTTCAACAGGAACAAAGAACAACAGGAACAGAAGGACGCGCTGGACGAAGGCCTGAAAAAAACCAAGGAAGGCTTCTTCTCAAAGCTTACCAAGGCCATAGCAGGCAAGGACAAAGTGGATGAAGAAGTACTGGACAACCTGGAGGAAGCGCTGGTAAGCGCAGACGTGGGTATCGATACCACCGTAGCCATTATCAACCGGGTAGAAGAGCGCGTAAGCCGCGACAAATACGTAGGCACATCGCAGCTAAACGATATACTGCAGGAAGAGATAATGGGCATGCTGACCGATGCCTCCGGCAATGAATTTGAGACATTTGATATACCCGCCGGCAAAAAGCCCTATATCATACTTGTAGTTGGTGTGAACGGAGTAGGCAAGACCACTACGATAGGTAAGCTGGCCTATAACTATAAAAAGAATGGCAAAAGTGTGCTGTTAGGCGCTGCCGATACCTTCCGTGCCGCTGCTGTGGACCAACTGACCATATGGAGCGATCGTGTAGGGGTGCCTATCGTGAAAAAAGAAATGGGCAGCGATCCAAGCTCTGTGGCCTTTGATGCCGTACAAAGCGGGATAGCGAAAGAGGCCGACGTAGTGATCATAGATACTGCAGGCCGCCTGCACAATAAAGCCCACCTGATGGACGAACTGGGCAAGATACGCCGAGTCATCAGCAAAAAAATGCCAGATGCCCCCCACGAAGTACTACTGGTGCTGGATGGCAGTACAGGACAAAATGCACTGGAACAGGCCAAACATTTTACAGCAGCGACCGATGTTACCGCAATGGCAATAACCAAGCTGGATGGCACAGCTAAAGGCGGCGTGGTACTGGCCATAGCCAACCAGTTCAAGATACCGGTGAAATACATAGGCGTCGGGGAGCGTATGGAAGACCTGCAGGTATTTAACAAAGCGGAGTTTGTAGATAGCCTGTTCAGTCTTAAATAATTCACACATGCCCGGAAAAGATGCTGCGATAAAAGATCTGAAGCAAATACCCGGTGTAGGTATCTCCATAGCCAATGATCTCTGGAACATCAACATCCGCTCAGTAGCAGACCTCATAGGCAAAGACCCGCAACAGCTTTACGATGATTCGAACCGGTATGCCGGCGCAGTGCAGGACCGGTGCCTGCTGTATGTTTTCCGCTGCGCTGTATACTATGCTGAAACACCTGCGGCTGCAAGAGAAGCCGAGAAACTAAAGTGGTGGAACTGGAAAAACTAATTTGTATTTGTCAATACTTACCCACCGGCAAGCATGCGCTTTAATTCAGCTATGCCCTCTGTTGCGGGGCGTTCTATACAGATAACATTATTGAAGTGCCCCACAGATGGTATGCGCCTGTCGATAACATATTTGGGCACCTCAGCCCTTACATAGTTCACCAGCCCCGCGGCGGGGTACACCACCAGCGAGGTACCTATCAGCACAAAAACATCGGCGCTGTACATGACGGGGATCGCCTGTTCTATCATAGGCACCGGCTCTTCGAACCATACGATGTGCGGGCGCAGCTGCGCCCCGTCGGCCGCTATGTCACCTATCTTTATATCGTTGCGCGTATCATAAATAAGGCCCTCATTATGCTCACTGCGCATTTTCAGTATCTCACCATGCAGGTGCATCACACGCGTCGATCCGGCACGCTCATGCAGGTCGTCTATGTTCTGGGTCACTATGTACACATCATAATCAGCTTCCAGTACCGCCAGGCCCAGGTGGGCCAGGTTAGGTGAGGCCTCTACCACAGCCCTGCGGCGCATGTTGTAAAAGTCCAGCACCAGTTGCGGGTTCCTGCGCCAGGCACGGGGTGTGGCCACATCCTCTATATCATAACCTTCCCACAGACCATCACTATCCCTGAAGGTCTTCAGCCCACTCTCGGCGCTGATACCCGCACCTGTGAGTACCACCAGTTTTTTCTTCTCCTGCATCAGCTGCTTATCTTTTGTAGTTCAATATGGGGTTTCCTCCCTACCAGGAAGGGCGCTACCAACAGGGCAAGCATCGCGCCCGATATGGGTGGGATGATATAGTTCTCGTAAGCGCTTTTGTCTATGCTGATACCCAGTTTTATCGCTGCCACGGCCAGCGTAATGCCGATCACGATAGTCCAGTATTTGACGCTCATTGTGCTCTTCGCCTCTTTATCAGCCGGCAGTTTGCGGATGGCATAGAAGATAACCAGCAGGCCAACAAGCGTACTCACATGTTGCAATATCTCGTACACAGGCACCTTAGCGCCAAAAACATAAACTTTGTGCGCCAGTGCCGGCATGTGCTCAACGAATATGGTCTTGGCATGTGTAAATCCATCCCAGGCGATATGCGAAGCGGCACCCACCAGTATCGATATAATGATGACGAACCATTGCTGCCTGAAGGTCTGCAGCCAGTTTATCCTTTTGTACCCGGTGAGGTATTTTTTCAGGAAAAGGGGCAGGTTATCTATCAGCGCATCGCGTGCTACGAGGTGAAAGAGAAATGCCAGCAACAGGCCCATAGGCAGATCGAAATAGAAAAGGCCGCTGAACGTGTGGCTATACACACTCCGCACACTCATCCTAACGAAATATTCAAAGTCGGGCGCCACGCTGCCTATCACCAGGCCGGTAAGTGAATACCATCGCCGGGGCAGGTAAGTAAGTGGCAGAACCGCAGCAGGATGAGAGAAAGTGAACGGCATTGGCGTAAAAATAAGGCATAAGATGATAGGTTCGCAAGGCTGGCAATGCCGATCTGCGGTTCATCCTGCTATTTTAAGGATTTATTATAAACCACCTGAGTTATTTCCCATTTATAGTAGTCAAAATCACCACCCTTTAGTTTCCAGGTCACTACCCCTTTTACAGGTATGCGTATGCCATCCATCTCTTTCCATTGAGTAGCAGGTATATACCAATCTTCAAGAGATACCTTTCCCTTGTCATTCATATATCTCTTTGCAGTAAACGATTCAAAATCTCCCTCAGGCGTAAACTTATAAATGCCTGATACCTGGATGCCATTATATGCCATGGTCGCACGGGCCTCTGTTGCACTTAGTTCTTCCCATGTTATATACGGTTCAAGAGCTGCCGAAGGACACCAGCACATTTCACCCAGGAAACGCAGCATCGTGCCCTGGTCCGTCTCTTTGCCTTTTGCATTCACTACAGGGAACAAGGCTAATGCCCTGATGAGCATATTACCTTTACCATTTTCAAACTTATCTCTACCCATCAGTATAACCCCGGGCATCATCTTCACCTTTGCCTTCCATACAAAAGCGGGTTTATCTATAGTAAAATACTGTTCTGCTTCTGTATTCATCCACTTACCACCAGGCCGTGTACTCATTTCGCCTTTTTGCTGCAGGTACAGCATATGCACTACCTCCTTCCCTACTACGCCGGAACGCAATAACCATTTCTGTACACAATATGGCAATCGCTCTATTACTTGCGGCTTTAGCGTATCCCTGTCGACCGGTACGGCATTGATCATGATCGCCTTTACCTCCCGGTCAGCCATTTTATTAAAATTACTATTAGCCCATGCTATAATAATGAAGGGTAACAATATAATATTGGCTATGGTCCCCGCCCGCGCATCCGGCCAATAAATAATGATGAGTAGCTGCGATAGTATTATCGCAGTAGCAGCGATCAAGAACCACCAATCCTTATGTAACCACAGGCCTGCACCTGCAACGAGAAACAACATACAGGCTACCAGCCACAGTACGGATATGGATTGTGACGCACCTTTCGATAAAAATATTATGGTCCTGCCTGAAAAGCTACTTAGCTCAGCAATGCCGAAGCCCTTTACAAAACCAATAAGGTGGATAAGCCCGTGTGTAACTATCAGCAGGCAGATCAATGTTTTGCCCATATTCAATGCTTTTACACCAAAAATATCTTCAACCAACCTCCCCTTCCATGCTTATGGTCATGAGCATTTATGATTACCGTCATCCGTTCTGAAATCATTTTCATCCCTTTACACCTTGACACATATCATATAATATAATGAGCACCGTCATCTTATTGATGCTGCGAGCATATTTCTTTTGCATAAAAAGCACACTATGTCAACAGAGAATAAAGAACTGATGAGGATGGCCCGGGCCTCCTTAAGTGGCAGGTGGCCACTCGCCATTGGCACCTTCCTGGTATATACATTGATCACCTCTTCTTTTGGTGCTATGCGGCAGGCTGGCGTTATCGGCCTATTGATAGGCGGACCGCTTGCCCTCGGCGCCGCCATGTTCTCTCTCAATATCTCCCGGGGCAGGGATGCCCGGCTGGAGCAGTTGTTCGATGGGTTCAAATTCTTTAGTAAATCACTGGTAACCTACCTGCTGATGTTGCTTTACGTTATACTCTGGATGTTGCTGCTCATTATTCCCGGCATCATAGCTGCATTATCCTACTCGATGAGCTTTTACATCCTTGCCGACGATCAATCCCTGCGCCCGCAGGAAGTGTTGGAGCTGAGCAAAAAAATGATGTATGGCTACAAATGGAAGCTGTTCGGGTTGTGCATGCTGTTCTTACTGCTGGCCCTCCTTTGCATACTTACATTGGGTATCGGCTTCCTTTGGCTCATACCTTATGCCAATATAACTATGGCTAAGTTTTACGAGGATATAAAAGACAGGCCCTTCGTTGCATAAGCTTACACCGGGTCCTTATCCACCTTGTATCTTATTGTCGTCCGGATGATGACGGGAACCAATACCATGCTGGGCAGAAGCCATGCCAATACACCGGGCAATATGGTATTGTTCACTACCAGGAAGGCTGTAAGCGCGGCAATATAGCTGCCTATCATCCGCTGCAGATGTGTAGTGAGGTAATAATTTTTGATCTTCGCTTTTCCCCTGAAATGCTGCACGTCCTGGTAAACAAAGAACAAGGCGCCAGCACCAAAAACTATGAATACGACACCGAACATATTTGAACCAATAAGATTGTAGCCACCCAGTACAATAAGTACAATACCGAAGACCGACATGACCCCAGTCAACGACCAGTCAAACAGGGATGCTACACGACCCGTCTTTTTACGTATGTATTGCCGACCGCTCAGCAGCAGGTAGGCTGTAAGTATGCCGATGATGAACAGGAAATAATTGGGATGAATGCAGGCCATTACCATGGCTACTATCGCAGCCAGCAGCATGGCATAAAAATAAACTGAGCCCAGCATCGTGTGCCGCCTGCTGCCTTTTTTTGCCGAGAGTATATATGCGCCCAGCAACAAACTGGCACCTCCGCAAACAATATGAATGGCAAGCAATACGGTAAATAAACTCATCAGGATGAAATGGTAATTTTTCGCGAACCGAAGCTACTGTTTTTCGCGGGCTTTAAAGCAAAAGAGGCCACAGTATAATAAGTTGCCCCTTGTGCCAAAATGAATGCAATGAGAATATCCTAATGAAAACTAATTCCGCTTAGCCTGTAACTGGCTCTGCTGTAGCTGGTAATGATAGTGGTAATAATTGGCGGCTTCGAGGTCCTGTACGATGCCTTCCATTTCTTTATCATCCCCCTGTGGATCATATTCCTTCTTCAGGCTGTTGCTGAAAATAAGGGCTACCGATTGCCAGATCACTGCCGAGAAGCCCCCCTTCAGTTCTTTGATGATGCTGTAACAGTTCTTGCCGGTCTGCCGGTCTATAAGCTTCACCAATACCTGCCCCTGGCTGATGGTCAGGTCTTCCAGTTCGCCTTTAAAGCGCCGGTTCAGCTCTGCTTCCACACTTTTCAGGTAGGCCTTGCGCGCCTTTTTATCATCCTCCAGTTTGGCCAGGTTCACATCCACATCCTTCAGCACATCGGCAGCTATCACCGCGTAGGGGTATACTTTGTAAATATTATAGCACAGCCGGTCGTACTTACGTCTTGCTTTTGCCAGTCGTGGGGGTAATTTATCAGTCTTATACACATCGGGCAGGAAGACCATAGGTATGGTATCGTGGCCCTCAACTACTGCTCCCAGCAGTATGGTGTCACGCGCATTAGGGGTCTGTGCCGGAGCCTGCAATACCAGTCCCTGCATCATAACCGCCACCATACATATGCACATTAGCCTGTATACCATAACCGCTTATTGTAAAGTTCCTCATTTTTAACGGGATTTGAACAGCTTATTTGATACAATGGCAGGAAAATTGATGTTAAAATTCATATAAGTCGCTGCGTAAAAAAGTCCTATAAAAACATATTGTGGTAAATTGCAGCGCTTTTGTAAAAAAATGAGACATTCAATACCGGCAATATTATTGATAAGTGTGCTTTTTATGGCCTGCAGCCATAAGGAAACGGTAATGACCAGCACCGAGTTACAAGCCAAAGCCGACTCGATAGTAGCCTCCAAGACCCCTGAGATACATCGCGAAGGCGCCGAAGACCTGGACCGGAGGATATCCATAGAGGTAAAGGCCAAAGCCGACTCGATAGTGGATGCCTGGCAAAGCAAACAAACAGCCAATCAATAAAGCCAATGGACATACCCGGCTACAACGACAGACCAATACTATTCTTCGATGGGGTATGCAATCTCTGTAACAACTGGGTACAGTATGTACTGAAACACGACAGGAACAAAAGGATCGTATTTGCTTCGTTACAGTCTCCATACGGGCAAAAAGCGCAGCAGGAGCTTAAAGAAATGCACGGTTCTGTACCCGATAGCCTGTTGTTGTACTGCAACAGCAAGTTCTACACCCGCTCTGCGGCTGCACTGAAAACCGCAGGGCTTATGGGTGGTGCATGGCCCCTGCTCACTATTGGCTTCATCATACCCTCTTTTCTCCGCAATGCCATATACGATGGGCTGGCACGCAAGCGTTATAAATGGTTCGGCAAGCGCGATAGCTGTATGGTTCCTACGCCCGAGCTCGCGGCCCGCTTTTTGCCCGGATAATTTTATCAAAACATTTTGCTGCAGCTAAGCTAAATTTGGATTATGAACAGGATAACAGGAGCATTATTGCTGGTATTGCTATTTTTTAAGGGCCTTAATGCACAGGAGGTCATTTATTCGGAATACCAACCCTTCGACCTGCATGGCGGCGATTACTCTGTTGTGGGCAAAGTGGGTGGCAGGCTCTATACCTATCGCAGCACAGGCGGCGAATATTTCCTGGATGCCTACAATGATTCCATGAACCGCACAGCTACCGTTATACTCGACTTCTTCCCTAAAAAGATCTACGAGACCCGTTTTGTAATATCGGGCAACAATATCATAGCCCTCTACCAATCTGTAGAAGGCAATAAAGTAGTGCAATACGCTGCCCTGCTCGATGAAAAAGGCAGGCTGCAGAAAGGCCCGGTACAACTATCAGATGCTAAAACAGGGGTCTTTGGCCCCACACGCAGCTACTTTTCGTCGGCTGTATCGGATGACAAACAGACCATTGTAGTGTACAGCGCCGAAGAAAAAGGTGAACAGATAACTTTTGACGGTAAGTGGATAGACAACCAGCTCAACATCACGCACCGCAACCATGCCCTCTACAAAGGCGATGGCAACGACCTCTCCCACAGCGATGCCATTGTAACCAATGACGGAACTTTATTCATGCCGCTCTATACACCTGTAGGTGGCAAAGAATTCTCAGACCAGTTCTGGATGCTCAGCTTGCCGGCAACAGGTGGCAAATTCAGTGCAGCAGAGCTGCCGATGAGCAATACTTTTATCGCTAATGTGTATGTAAAGCTGGACAATTACAATAACCGCATCTATACGGGTGGCTTTTATTCAGACAAAAAGAACGGTAACTACATTGGGGTGCTTTACGCATACTACGATATAGCCTCAGGCAGCTTTATGAATAAAAAGACCCTGCCCTTTGATGCACGCCTGATCAATGCTACAGGCGAGCGCAGTAAAAAACACGCTTTCAACGATTTCAAAGTGCGCCAGCTCATCGTAAAGAACGATGGCGGCTTTGTGCTGATAGCCGAAGAATATTTTGTTAACCTGCGCAGCAGTTACACACCGGGCTGGGGCTATTACTCCTGGTATGCCCCTACTATGGCTACCAATGTGCGCGAATATCACTACAATGATGTGCTTGCCCTCTCCTACGATGGCAACGGCAACAAAGAGTGGGACGCATTTGTGCGCAAAGATCAGTATTCACAGGAGGATGGGGGAATGTTCTCGTCCTACGCCCTGCTGAACAGCGGCGGTACCCTCGCCTTTCTCTACAACGATTTTAACACCAGCAGATCACGCATACAGCTGGCCACTATCGATGGCACCGGTAATGTGAACATGCGCTCCTTTAATCCCGACCGTTACAACGACGCCGACTGGCTGCCTTCAGCAGGCAAACAAGTGTCAGCGCGCGAAATGGTAGTGCCTTGCCTGAAACGGAAGCAGATATGCTTCGCTAAAATTGTATTTTAGTCCCAAAATTACAGGCATTGCTCTCCCTTTTTCGTAACGATAGCCCATATACGGTGCTCATATTGCTCATTGCGGCCATGCTGCTGAAGCTGCAGGTACTGGCACACCCGCTGCCACCCGCTGCTGTGGACGGGCATTACCTCTACGGGCATGTGCTGCAGATCATGGATGTTGTATATCATGGCAATGCCTTTGCCTACACCTTCACTTCCGTTATCATGCTTTTCATGCAGGCCCTGTACTTCAAGAGCATCGCTTCCAGGCATAAGCTATATCCCCGTTCCACCTACCTGCCTGCACTTAGCTTTCTTTTGTTGACGTCCATTTTCCCTGCATTCAACTTCTTTAGCTGCACCCTGCTCATCAACTGGTGCATGTTGGGCGGTATCGACACATTACTATCCTTTAGCCAGACCCACCAGCCTCGTAAGCAGGTATTCAACGCCGGCTTTATCATTTGCATTGCCGCCCTGCTGCAATTTTCGGCCATTGCCTACATATTGCTTTTCTTTATCGGGCTGGCCCTGCTGCGCAGTTTCAGCATCAGCGAATGGGTAGTGGGCGCTATGGGCTATTTTACCCCCATTTACTTCTATGCATGCATATTATTCCTCATGGACGAACTGCCGCTGATGGCCAAATGGCCACACCTCGGCCTTTCGCTGCCCACCCATCTTAGTGCACCGGGCTATTTTATCATATCTATATCAGGGCTGCTCATCCTCTTCGTATGCGGTTTTTATGCCATGCAGCAGCAGATAGCCAAGAATAGCGTCTATGGCCGTCGCATATGGTCGGTCATCATCATATATCTGGTTCTATCCTTACTGGTCGCTGTTTTTACCGACCTGAGCGTTACCAGCGCCTGGCTGTTAATAATACCCCCATCAGCATTCATTATTACACACGGCATTTCGCTTGAAAAAAGTAAACGGTTTAGTAATTTTACATTTTACTTCTTCCTTGTGTTTGTACTTGCCTGCCAACTGACAATTAAATGATCATTAAATAAATGAAATTCGGAATTATTGTTTTTCCCGGCTCTAACTGCGACAGGGACATGATGCACGCTTTACAGGACGACCTGCAACAGGAGGTAGTAATGCTCTGGCATAAGGACCGCGACCTCAGCATGTTCAGCCACGACGATTGTATTGTGCTACCCGGTGGTTTCTCTTACGGCGACTACCTGCGTTGCGGTGCACTGGCCCGCTTCAGCCCCATGATGGAGCAGGTAATAAAATTTGCCAACGATGGCGGTAAAGTACTGGGCGTTTGCAATGGTTTCCAGATACTCTGCGAATCGGGCCTCTTGCCCGGCGTACTGCTGCAAAACGACCATCAGAAATTCGTTTGCAAGAACGTATATATAAAAAGCGAGAACAACAATAACCTTGTAGGTCAGAACGTTGGAGAAAAGGTGCTGAAGATACCCGTGGCCCATGGCGAAGGCAGGTATTATGCCGATGCTGCTACTATGGAGCAACTGAACAAGAACAACCAGGTGGTATTCCGTTATTGCAACGAGCATGGCGAGATACACATCAACTCGAACCCCAATGGCGCCATTAACAACATAGCCGGCATATGCAATAAGGAACGCAACGTGTTTGGCATGATGCCGCACCCCGAACGGGCCTGCTCCGATGCACTGCACAATACTGACGGCAAGGCCATATTGCAGGCATTCACGTATATGAATTGATCGCCCCCTAAACGAACGAATATGAAGAAGATTCTTTTTGTCCTTTTTATGTGTATAGGCGCAGGCCTTATTAACAGCTCATGGGCCCAAATGACACCCGACCCCACCCACTGGACCTATGAAGTGAAGAAAAAAAGTGGTGACCAGTATGAGCTCATCTTCCACCTGAAACTGGAAGACAAATGGCATATATGGTCGGTGAAGCCCGGAGGGGATGGTTACGAGATACCGCCAAGCTTTAAGTTCAACGACCACTCGGGCATAAAAACCATAGGCACTATAAAGGAAATGGGCAAACCCATTACCGAGACCATGGACGGTGTGGACGGGGCCGTAACTTTTTACTCCGGCGGCGTAGATTACGTACAAACCATCAGTGTAAAGGGCAAAGGGAAAGTTACGGGCAGCCATGAATACCAGGTATGCAACGACAGGATGTGCCTGCCTCCCAAGACCAAACAATTTGAATTTGACATAAAATAGCCGCGGAAAACCAGGGAAATAATGAGTAGTATCAAAAAAATATTCTTCCTTCTTCTTTGCAGTTTCTTTGTACTGAATACAGAAGCGCAAATAACAAAGGACCCCACTACATGGACCTTTGAAGCCAAAAAGAAAGGCGATAATAAATACGAACTGACCTTCCACCTGAAACTGGCGGAAGGATGGCATATCTGGTCATTAGATCCCGGCGGTGATGGTCTTGAGATACCTCCTTCTTTTAAATTCGATAAGAATGCCGGCTTAAAACTGATCGGCAAAACAAAAGAACACGGCAAGCTGATCAGTGCTGATATTGATGGCACGGATGGCACCGTGCATATGTTCAAGAACAATGCCGATTATACACAACTCGTTACCGTTAATGGCAACATCAAAATAACGGGTAAGTACAGCTACCAGGTATGTAACGAGCAAATGTGTCTCCCTCCCAGGACAAAACCCTTCAGCATTGAAATAAACGATGCTGCCCCATCCGCAAAGCAAGATACGGCACAGGCTCAAAATACAGCTACTGCAACTCCGGCAGTCGACACATCAAAACTCGGCTCAGCCCCGGTTGCCGCCGGCAACAGTACCACAGATACTACTGCTAAAGCTGCCACACCGGCCGAAGCAACAAGTATCGATAAGCCCCAACAGGGCTCATTATGGAGCCTCTTCTTCGGGGCCCTCATTGGTGGCCTTCTTGCAGTGCTTACCCCATGTGTGTACTCCATGATACCCATTACAGTGAGCTTCTTTACCAAACGGAGTAAAGACCGTAAACAGGGCATACGCAACGCTATTTATTATTCGCTGTCCATCATCATCATCTTCACGGTGCTGGGCATATTGATATCCGCGGTGTTTGGCGCCAATGCACTCAACAATCTTTCTACCAACTGGATCGCGAACCTGCTTTTCTTCGTGGTATTTGTGATTTTCGGCATCTCTTTCCTTGGGGCATTCGAGATCACCCTGCCCGCTTCATGGACCAGCAAGACCGATGCCAAGGCCGGTATCGGCAGCTTCGGCGGCATTTTCTTCATGGCCCTCACGCTCGTTATCGTGTCCTTCTCCTGCACCGGGCCCATCATAGGCCCACTGCTGGTAATAGCAGGGCGCGGGGGCATTACCGGCCCTGCTATCGGCATGTTCGGTTTTTCGGTTGGCCTTGCACTACCCTTTGCATTGTTTGCAATATTCCCCGGCCTGCTCAACAAAATGGCTACTTCGGGCGGCTGGATGAACCAGGTAAAAGTGACCCTCGGCTTTATTGAGCTGATGCTGGCACTTAAGTTCCTCTCTAATGCCGATCTCTCCCGTGGCTGGCGCCTGCTCGACAGGGAAGTGTTCATTGCTATATGGATCGTATTGGCAGTATTACTGGGTATTTACCTGCTGGGCAAGCTCAAACTGTCGCACGATGATGCCCCGCCCAAAAACCTGTACGGGCAGGAGTATGTATCACTGTTCAAACTGTTCCTTGCCATAGGCTGTTTCTCTTTTGCCGTATACCTGCTACCCGGCATGTGGGGTGCGCCGCTCAATGCCATGAGCCAGTTCGTGCCACCTATGGGCACACAGGACTTCGTACTCGGCGCCAATAACGGCGCTGGGGGAGATAACCATACCGAGGCCTTCAGCGACGACATAAAGCCTACCCGTTATGTGGAAGAGATGAAGATATACGAGCCGGAGATCGCACGCAAATTCGGCCTGGAGACCTTTTACGATTACGATGAGGCCCTGGCAGCAGCCAAAAAACTGAAGAAGCCCATAATGCTCGACTTCACCGGTATCAACTGCGTCAACTGCCGCAAGATGGAATCGCAGGTATGGTCGGACCCCGAAGTGATGAAGCGCCTGAAGAACGATTTCATCATTGCATCGCTGTATTGCGATTACGATAAGATCAGCCTGCCCGCAAACGAGCAACATTATTCTAAGGCCCTCGAAGCACAGGTAGTGACCATTGGTGATAAGAACGAGGACCTGCAGGCCACCAAATTCAACTCCAACTCACAGCCGTTCTACTTTTATGTGGACGAGAACGGCAAACAGTTAATCGACGGCGGCTACTCTTATGACCCCGATGTACAGAAATTCATCAAGCACCTCGACAAAGTACTGGAGAACTATAAGAAAGAGCACCCATAACCGGTAGCGTCGGCACCGCTCCGGGCGGTCAGGCCCCTTACCGGAAAACAAATAAAGGCAATCCCTTTAACCATGCCAATCGTGGTTCAGGTATGATAAAAAACATTTCCATAAAACTGGTGCCCTCATCGGCAAACGATGAGCGCAGCATCAAAAAACAGGTAGCTGCAGAACTGGCGATCAACCCTAAACGGGTAACAGGTTACCACATCACCAAACGCTCCATCGATGCCCGCTCACGGCAGGTACACTTCATACTACAGCTCGAAGTGTTCATTGATGAACCGGTAAAAGAATTCCCCGCGTTTGATCCGCAGTTGCAGGATGTTAGCCGGGCCCCTCACGCAGTGATCATAGGTACGGGGCCCGCCGGCTTGTTTGCGGCCTTACGTTTTATCAGCATAGGTATCAGGCCCATTATCCTCGAGCGTGGCAAAGATGTACGCAGCCGTCGCCGCGACCTGGCAGCCATGAATAAAGAAGGCATAGTCAACCCGGAATCCAACTACTGCTTTGGCGAGGGTGGTGCCGGTACATACAGCGACGGCAAACTCTACACCCGCTCTACCAAGCGGGGAAATGTACAGCGCATATTGCAACTGTTCGTGCACTTCGGGGCCGATGAAAGCATCCTGTACGATGCACATCCGCATATAGGCACCAACAAACTCCCCAATATCATCACCGCCATGCGCGAACAGGTGATCGCCTGCGGCGGCGAGGTACTGTTCAATACAAAGTTGACCGACATCATACTCGATGGCGACAAGATCAAAGCGGTACAGGCCAACAATGACACAACAATATCCTGCAGCGCTGTATTATTGGCAACAGGTCATTCAGCGCGCGATATTTTTTCCTTACTGCACCGTAAACATATCGCAATAGAGTGCAAACCCTATGCGCTTGGCGTACGCATCGAGCACCCGCAATTACTTATTGATCGCGCACAATACCACTGCCTTACACGCGACCCTTACCTGCCGCCTGCCAGTTACTCGCTGGTTGCACAGGAATATGGACGTGGCGTATTTTCCTTCTGCATGTGCCCGGGTGGCATCATTGCGCCCGCAGCTACTTCGCCGGGGGAGATCGTGGTCAATGGCTGGTCGCCATCAAAGCGTAATAACCCATATGCCAACTCCGGCACGGTAGTAGCTGTGGATGAACAGGACTTTGCGAAATATGGTTTTAAAGGCCCGCTTGCAGGTATGCAATACCAACAGATGGTAGAGCAAAAAGCATTTGATATTGGCGGCGGAAAACTCGTAGCCCCGGCGCAGCGCATGGTCGACTTTGCAACGAACAAGCTGTCTTCCACACTCCCCTCATGCTCTTACCTGCCCGGTGTGCACAGTGCAGCCATAAAAGATGTACTGCCCGGTGAGGTCAATGAAGCGCTGCGCAAAGCAGTTATTGATTTTGGCAAAAAAATGAAAGGCTATTACACTAACGAGGCCATATTGGTAGCTACAGAGTCACGCACCAGTTCACCCGTCCGCATCCCGCGCGATAAGGAAACACTGGAGCATCCGCAAATAAAAGGCCTGTATCCCTGTGCCGAAGGTGCCGGCTACGCAGGCGGCATCGTATCCGCCGCTATCGATGGCGAAAGGTGTGCTGAAGCGATTGCCGCTGTAATGAAATAAGCCAATTATTCCGGGTCGCCGATGATCTCCGCCACGCGGCCTATCTGCCCGTCCTCAAGCCGTACTTTGATTCCTCTCGAATGATAAGGAGCGCTGGTAAGTATATCTTTCACGATACCCCATGTACGTGTGCCTGTACGCTGGTCTTTCTTTAGTATTATCTCCACTTCCAGCCCCCTGTATATATCTGCGCGGTTCTGCCCGTTCATAAGGCAAAGATACGGCAGCACGCACCTATTTTTAGTGCTTGGGTACCAGTTGCACATTTACCCCGGGCCCAAGGCCTATACATACCTCGATACATTCAAATTTGAAGGAGCCCAGCTTTATTTTTTTCTGGTAATCATCCGCCGCCACCAGTGTCTTTACAATAATGCCCAGCATGGCCTTATCCTTATGCTGCGCTACTATTTCGTTCCTTCTTTCAGGAGCGATGTCTTTAAATTTCTCAAAATGAAAAGTGGCTGATGGGGGCAGGCCTATACTTAACGTAATGCCTTTGGTCTTGAACCCGATCTCTTCTATGATGGGTGAGAGCGAAATGATATCGCTGGTGAAATTTGCCGATTGCTCACGAGCTGAGTCCGTCATACTGTTGAACTTTTCAGTGAGCTTTTCGATGCTGAACGCGTTTTCAAGACTGTCCATTACCGCATCCCGGGTATCACTTATTTTCTCGGACATTTTATTAAGTAGCTCTTTCATTTTTATAGTTTATGAAAATAAAGATAACTACTAAATGACCATGTTTATATACTTAACAATTAACTAATAACAAAAATAATATCTTCATTTTCAGATCAGTCTTTGATAGCTAACAGTGTATCGGCAGTACTGCTTATCTCCTCCGCAAAGTTTGTATTGCTGCCTATCCTGCCGCCCATCACAAGCGATACGATGGTGTGCTTATTGAGTACAACGAAAGACGGGAAACTATTACCAAAATTCATTTCATGGGCTTCTCCTATTTCCCGCACGCAAACATAGGACAGGCTGGCAAGTCCCTGCGCCGTAAGGGTCTTTTTAAAGCCGCTGGTATCGAAACTAACCAATACAAGTTGCACATCTTTATTAGTGTTGTAGCGCCCCGCCAGGTCTTTCAGCACTTCATAATGCCGGGTATCTGTCGGTTCCCGGAAAGCCAGTATGGTCACTTTGCCCATAACCGATGCAGTACATATATGTTTTCCTGTCTCATCCAACAGGTCAAAAGGCATATACATACGTCCTGCATAAGATGCGTTGGCAGAATCTTGTCCCCGGTTTATCTTTTCTATTTCATCGCTTGTAAAATGCTTCCCGTTATAAACTTTTACACCATGGACATATCCGGCATCTTTGTTCTCCTCAAGCCCATACTGGCACATTGCAGGCACAGCGAACAATAAACTAAAAGTTAATAATACTGTATGTAGGATAATCGTACGCAAGTTCATGTTGGGACTTTTGTATAAAGATAGCACTATCAGGAACACAATATCGGGGACGCATACCCGTTTCTAAGGTTATCTCTTACCTTAAAATACACTACCAATGGATCATTTAAGAATCACAGTTATTGTTTGTATGACCCTCTGCACACATGCAGCCCTTGCACAACAAGCCCACTCTCTATCGAACACATTCCGGCAAAAAGAGACCGCACTTCAGCAATGGCAGCACGGGCAACGGATGGGAGGTAAAGCCACAGCAACAGGTTCCCGGCTTATTTCTTTGCTCGATATGGAGAACGACGGTAGTTCCTATTTACCGGCCGATTCCAACCAGTTTTATTACTCGGGCAGCAGGGGCGGCGACCTCAACCATATCATGAAGTATGATAGTGGTGTGGCATTCAACTACTCAGCGGGCAATTATGACTTCTCCATGTCGGCAGCGCAAAGTTTCGATGCCAATGACAATATCGTTGGTCAGCATATCTGGCAGTGGAATAATGCTGCCAGCTCTTGGGACAACTACGAACAGGCGAGCCTGGAATATGACCTGAACAACAACCTGCTAAAGACGACGATCCAGGACTGGGATCAGGCCGCAAATGCATGGGTGAACAGTTACAGGGATAGTTCTCTTTACGATGCCACCAATAATGAAATAACCCATACCTGGCAGGAATGGGACCAGGCCAGCAGTTCGTGGACGAACAATGAGGAAGACCTATATACCTACAATGCCAACAACGAGCTTTACACTACTTTTATCAAAACATGGAATACCGCCCAAAACAAGTGGGACAGCACGATCCATATTCTGAACATCCGTAATGCCAACGATAGCATCATGCTTACCTCCGTTCAGATCTATAATGCTGCCACTCACCTCTGGGAGCTCAATTCCAAAGACACCTTTACCTATGATGCGATGAACAACCTGCTCACCGATGAAAGCTATAATTGGAATATGCAATTAAATGACTGGCTACCAAACAACTTAACCACATATAGCAGCTTCGTTGGCCATGCTCCGCAAACTGCAATAGAGCAGCATTGGGACAATAATAACCAGGTATTCACCAACTATACGCAGACGCTGAACACGTATAACAATTATGAGCAGCTGACCAGCGATGCCGCATCATATTGGTCGAACGGCAACTGGACCGATCCTCAATATGGCGGCAGGTACCATTATGAACCTTATACCTTGCAGGTAAAAGAGCTATCCGGCATGGGTGGCAGTGCCACTATATACCCTGTGCCTGCCAGTAACGAAATAACCGTAAATGTGCATTGGGATGAGCCACAGCAGGGCAATATCAGTGTCCTAAGTATGAACGGAAGCGTACTGAAAAACAGTACACTCGTGCCGGGCTATGATGCTAAACAAACCATCAATGTCAGCGACCTGCCCACAGGTAATTACCTCGTTAAAATATCCGGCGCTAAAGGCAGTACAATACAAAAGCTTTCAATCATACACTAACCAAAGATCCACACTATCTAAACTATAAAGCTACCCCTTCCGGAGTAGCTTTATCAATTTATGGTCCTCCTCCTTTCAGGGAGTGGGGAGAATATTAATTCGCACTTACTGCTTTCTGCACCAGTTCTGCAGCTTCGCTCAGCAGTATGGCCGATTGTACCTTCAGGCCTGAGTTTACGATCAGTTCTTTAGCTTGCTCGGCATTGGTACCCTGCAGGCGCACAATGATGGGGATATTGATATTACCCAGTGTATTATAAGCCTCTATTACGCCGGCAGCCACACGGTCGCAACGCACGATGCCGCCAAATATGTTGATGAGTATCGCTTTTACATTAGGGTCCTTCAGGATGATACGGAAACCGGCTTCAACCGTTTGCGCATTAGCGGTACCGCCCACATCCAGGAAGTTGGCAGGTTCACCACCGGCCAGCTTGATCATATCCATGGTAGCCATGGCCAGGCCTGCACCATTCACCATACAGCCTACGTTACCGTCCAGTTTCACATAGTTAAGGTTATGCTCGCCTGCTTCCACCTCTGTGGGGTCTTCTTCGCTCTTGTCGCGCATATCTGCCAGGTCGGGGTGACGCATCAGTGCATTATCATCCAGGTTCATCTTGCAGTCCACGGCCACTACCTTATCATCGGCGGTCTTGAACAGCGGGTTGATCTCCAGCATCGAGCAGTCAAGCCCTACATAAGCATTGTACAGGTTGGTAACAAATTTTACCATGTTCTTGAAAGCATCGCCGCTCAGCCCGAAGTTGAAGGCGATCTTCCTTGCCTGGAATGCCTGCAGGGGCAGGTTAGGCTCTACCCATTCGCGGAATATCTTATCGGGAGTGTTATGTGCCACTTCTTCGATGTCCATGCCACCCTCGGTGCTATACATGATCACATTTTGCCTTTTGGCACGGTCCAGCAGTATCGAGAGGTAAAACTCTTTCCTTTCGCTGGGGCCATCATAGTACATATCTTGTGCTACCAGTATCTTATGTACCTTTTTACCGGCTGCGCCGGTCTGTATCGTAACAAGGGTATTGCCCAATATGTTTTTGGCCACGCGTTCCACATCTTCCGCACTCTTCACTACAGATACACCACTTTGTTCGGGCACTTCCTTCATGCGGCCCTTACCGCGTCCGCCGGCATGTATCTGGGCTTTCACAACCGCAAATTTCGTCCCGTTGTTTACTGATATCTGCTTATAAGCGTTCACAGCATCATCCACCTTTTCGGCCGCAATGCCTTCCTGGGTGGGTACATTATAACGTTTCAGCAACTCTTTGGCCTGGTATTCGTGCAAATTCATAGAGCTAAAAAATTTGGGCGAAGATAAGGTAAATGGAATAGTGTGGGTAGTATTATTTCATTATCCTTTTATCACATATCGGCATTATAACATATTTTTACTTTATATAGCCCGACAATTAGGCCCTAAACTATTTCATATTCAAATATTAGGGACTATTTTTGTTTCTTGTTCCCCTAATTTTAATTTCACATCAAATAAGATGAAGATGAAAAAATTTACACTTTTTGTAGCAGCCGCAGCACTGGTCACCACCATGTTCCAGTCATGCGAGAAAGTAAAGGAAGTAGTTAAGGCCGAAGTGGATATTAATTCTACAGAAGTTTCGTTCGATATTCCCATTGTATCTACCACAAGCCCGGGCGCTGCCATGGGTACTTTTACTACATCGGTCAATGTGGATAGTATCATTAAAGCCGCCAATGCAAAATTGGGTGCCGGCAACATAACATCCGCAAAGATCACCAAAATGAAGATCGTCATCACCAATTCGGATTCTTCGAACAATTTTGCCAACCTGAAGAATTGCTCGGCCATGATGTCATCTAATGCCAAGCAGGATAATATCCTCATCGCATCCGTTAGTGATAACCCCGACGTATTCTCTTCAGAATTGGTATTCGCACCACAAACCGATATTGAACTGAAAGATTATTTCGATGCGAACAGCTTTACTTACAACCTGACAGGCGAAATGCGCAGGACTACAAATACAGTACTGCATGCCAAAGCAACCATCAGCTACCATATCCTGATCGGTCTGTAAGCGATAAAAAAGATATTACCGGAAAGGGCTGCAACTGCAGCCCTTTCTTATTTCAATATCACCAGCTTTTGTGTCTTGCTCCACGGGCCGCTTTCGTAGCATACGAAATACACACCCGAACCGGGTACTGATGTTTGTATCTCACCTTTTTCAGGCAGACCTTTATACACTTGCAGTACCCTACCCTGCATATCCGTGATACTTATACTTCCGCTGTAGTTCGATGTGCTACGGTAACTAAGGCTTACCGCTCCCGCCGAAGGGTTAGGGAATACGGAAAGTTCCGGCTGCCTGTTTTTCAGCTCATTGACCGCCAGCACAGCCGTATCGCGCAGCACAAAATGGCAGGCTGTATAGGGTGGTATATCGTAGCTAAGTGTATTGTTATTCAAGACAGCAGCGGGCAATGATAAATGCTGTATGCCGGTGTCCTGCGCATCGAAGTAGTACAGGTCGGCCTTATTGTAGGTAACAGCATTTTGTATATTGATCGTCGCGTTGATAGTATTACTACCCGATTTGTTTAGCACTATGATGTGCATCACCTGGTTGGTACTGTCCTCTACCGATGCATATACCGATGAGCTATCCGCATTGTTGCAGGAGGCCCCCACATAGATACCGCCATAAGTGTTATTATTGCCATCATAATTCCGGTACAGGTCGAAGGCAGAAATATTATACCCTTCTATGCTTCCCCAGAGTGCGGCATAGTCCACGCCTGTTTTACCGAAAGCCCCCAACGCATCGGCCTGCGCGATACCACCCGATATATGATGATGGCCACCATAATCGTATTCATTGATAGCGAATTTTGTACCGGGGTAGAACTGGCCAATGGAGTGTTTTATATTTGGAATGATCGGCAGTTCAGATGCATACCATGTACCGATCCAGCTATCTTCCACATAGCTGCTGTCCCACAGTGTGCGGATGCATTGCATCCGCTCTACACAGGTATGCTGGTCGGTATCGTCAGAATATACCTGCACCCCGGTGATGTCAGGATACCAATGCACCGACAGTACATCGAGCAACCTGTGCCCCACTGCCGCCGATGACTGCTGCATATGCTTTAAATAAGAATCGATGAACCAATGGTCAGCGGCATAGCCGGCCTTATCAGCAGCATTCTGCAGGTCCCAATATTCACTGAAACCAAACGATTCCGGCCCCATCACCAAGGCACTTGAATCCATGCTCTTCACCACTGCAGCCAGTGTATCCGTCTTGGTGAACAGTTCATTGTATGTAACGCAGTTGGTACGCATATGCTGAAACTGGTTACACCACAGGCCCGGCTCATTATCCATTATATAGGCCTTTATCCCGGTTGCCGTGTTGGCTGCACCAAATGTGTGCAGCAGGAAGTTTAGCTCTTCATCCACATATATTTTACCATCCGCAGTATCGGGTGCCAGGGTAAAAGGAGCACCTTTTATATCCTGCACCTGTGCCCAGCGTGGCGAGGGGGCCACTTCACTTACCAGCACCTGTCCGTCACCATCATTCGCTGCCCAGCCTACCATTGGTAATGTGATGCCACTCACAGCATTCTGTGCCAGTGCACTATCATGAAAAGCGATCAGGCATTGAGCAGGATCGTGGTATTGGTTTGCAGGCAGGTTCATCGCCCAGGGCAGGTAGTCATCATTTTGGTCAAAATAGTCTGCCCCTGCATTGGAGTAATTATTTTCCCAGTTGTAAGCCGACGTCCGGTTACCACCCCAGCGCCGCCAGGTAGCCTTTTTGTACACCCCGTTATTAATACCATAAATGTATGGGCTAATATCATGCCTGTCCTGCACGGCATTGACCGTATAATTGATATTCAGCTGTGCCTCAGCAACAAATGCGCATAGCATGCAGCATATTAACACATAGATCTTTTTCATGGATAATGCGTGGATACCTAAACAAGTTAAGCTATTTTTTATCATTTATGTGTATCGCCATGGCATGGTATTTTTCGCAATTAATGCGAACCAAAAAATATTTGTTATGTACCGGATCGCAAATATGGATACCAAAGCGAAACGCAGGATGGGATTGATCAGTCTGTTACCGTTATTTGCATACATAGGCTGGCTCATACAATACCTGGTGATCATCGGGAAGAATTCCTCTGCCACCATGTCAACTATACTTTCACAAAACTACGATGGCGCCTTGCTTTTCTTTATCCTTTGTTTTGGACTTACAGCCGCGGTGCTGGTGTATTTTGTAGTACACGTGGCACGACTGGCTACTATGCCAAGCGGCAGCAAGGCAATCTGGATATTGTTCATGACCTTTGCCGCGCCTATTGCATTCCCGGTGTTCTGGTTCATAGAAGTACGCCGTGAACCTGAGCGACTGCCCATGCACCCGGATATCGCTTAATAGCAGAAAGACAAACGCTTTGACACGCAAGATCTTAAAGTCCTTCCCGTGAAGGACTTTTTTGCGTTATACCAACATGGTCACAGGATTCTCCAGGTGTGCTTTCAGCGTTTGCAGGAAGCGGGAGCCAACGGCACCATCCACTACACGATGATCGCAACTGAGGGTGAGCTTCATGATGTTGCGGATCACTACCTGGTTGTTCTCTACCACGGGTGTAGGTTCTATCTTACCTACCGCCAGTATACAGCTATCGGGCGGATTGATGATGGCCGTGAATTCGTCTATATCCATCATACCGAGGTTGGAGATGGTTAAGGTATTGCCGGTAAACTCAGGCGGCTGCAATTTTTTGTTGCGGGCCTTGCCTATCAGTTCACCTGCCTCCTGTGCTATCTGCGAGAGCGATTTCTGATCTGCAAACTTTACCACGGGTACTATCAGTCCTTCGTCCACCGCTACGGCTGTACCTATATGTATGTGTTTGTTGGTGCGAATAAAATCGCCCATCCAGGAGCTGTTCACATCCGGATGCTGGCGCAGTGCCATAGCACATGCTTTTATCACGAGGTCGTTGAAAGATACTTTTACGGGGCTTAGGTTATTGATGGCCTTGCGGGCTTCTATAGCCGTGTCCATCTTCACGCTCATGGTCAGGTAGAAGTGCGGCGCACTGAACTTACTTTCGGCCAGCCTCTGCGCGATCACTTTGCGCATCTGGCTAAGCGGCTTGTCGGTATAGCCTTCCTGTCCTGCTGGAGCAAAAGGCATCACCTGTGCGGCAGCCTGTTGCGGCCCTGCTGCAGCCGGTACAAAGCTGTCCACATCGCGTTTGATGATACGGCCGTTATCACCTGAGCCTTTTACCTGCTGCAGGTCTATACCCTTTTCCTGGGCCAGCTTCTTTGCCAGTGGCGAGGCCTTCAGGCGGTCATCGGTATCGGCAGGGGCTTCCTCCTGCGGGGCGGGAGCAGCCGCAGGCTGTGGTTGTGGTTGTGGTGCAGCGGGTTGCGGAGCTGCTGCCTTAGGAGCTTCGGCCACGGGGGCCTCTTCCTTCGCAGGGGCTTTCGATCCCTCTTCTTTCAGCAGGGCGCTGAAATCCTCACCAGCCTTACCTATTATAGCCATGATGCCGTTCACCGGCACCCCCTGGCCTTTCTCTACAGCCCTGTACAGCAATACGCCGTCTACATAGGGCATTACCTCCATGGTGGCCTTATCGGTCTCCACTTCAGCTATTACGTCGTCACTTTTTACTTTATCGCCAACTTTTTTGTGCCATTCCGCTATCACCCCTTCTTTCATCGTATCGCTCAGCAGCGGCATGCGTATCACTTCAGCCATATTGGTCTATTCTTATTTTGAAGCCAAAAGTAGTAAAAAACCCCCTCACCCCCTAAAGGGGGAATGGAGTATTCATATATTTTCTGATTTCTCATAGTAAGCCCCTTCAGGGGTTTGGGGGTCAATAATCAATCTGCATATTCAGGCCGTCTTTGAGGCGGGCGAGGTTGGGATTTTTGGCAGCCATGGCTTCGTATATCTCAGGCTTGCTGAGTACTTTTTCTACGGGCTGTATGCTGGCGGGATCGATGCGGACCTCGCTGGTGATGCGCAGGGCGCTGATGCCGGTATGAGTGCGGAAAAAATCGATGAGCTCGTCGCGGAGCTCTTTCACATAGGCCTCGGTGAGCTCGTTGGGTGTGATGAAACGGATCTCGTCGGGGAGAATCGCTTCTATACTCATGGCGCTGAACTGGGCGTGGTACACGCTGCGGTTCATCTCCCTGAGCTGCTGTTTGTATTTATCGAATACCTCTGCGGCCACGGCTTCTGTTAGCTCTTTTACCTCCTGTACGGCGGTGTTGCTGCTCAGCTCGCTTTCCATCTCGCTCAGCAGGCCCTTGCTGATGCGGCGTGCTTTGGGCTGGGTAGCAGTACTATTAGTGCTCCCCTGCTGTGATGGGGGTGTTTGTACCTGCTGCGGAGGGGGTGCCGGTGCTTCCTGCTGCTGAGGAGGTGCTGTATTTACCGGCGGCTGTACTGGCGGTGGCGCCGGGCTTTGCGCTATGGGCGGTGCACTCACACTTACCGGCTGAGGGTTGGCAGCTACGCTATCAGAGGTTTTTTTTACGTCTTCGGCCGTCACTTTGGTGGCCTGCAGCACATAGCAAAGGCGGATAAGGCACATCTCGACATGCAGCCTTTTGTTGGTGGCATTCTTGTACTGTAGCTCGCTGTCATTGAGGACGTTGAGCGCGGTGAGCACAAAGGACGGGGGCGCCTGGTTGGCCTTCTCATAATACATGGGCTTATGCTCATTGGGCACATCAAGCATTTTGGCCATGCGGGCGTCTTTGCAGAGCAGCAGGTTGCGCATGTGCTCGGCGAGGCCGTTGAGGATCACATCGCCCTCAAAGCCTTTTTCGAGTACCTGGTCGAGCAGGAGGAGGGTATTGCTCACGTCCTGCGCCAGCATATGGTCCACCAGTTTGAAATAATAGTCGGCATCGAGCAGGTTGAGGTGCTCCATAGTATTGCTGTAGCTCAGCATACCATTGGTGAAGCTTACTATCCTGTCGAACATAGAAAGGGCGTCCCTCATGCAGCCTTCGCTCTTCTGCGCGATCACATGCAGGGCAGCCTCGGGGGCCACTACGCCCTCTTTGGTGGCTATGCTGTGCAGGTGGTTCACTATATCGGTAGTGGTGATGCGCTTGAAGTCGAATATCTGGCAACGGCTGAGGATGGTGGGCAATATCTTGTGCTTCTCGGTAGTGGCCAGTATAAAGATGGCATAGGGCGGCGGCTCCTCCAGTGTCTTCAGGAAGGCATTGAAGGCCGCGGCGCTCAGCATGTGCACCTCATCGATGATGTATATCTTGTACCTGCCCTGCTGGGGTGCGAAGCGCACCTGGTCGGTAAGGTTGCGGATATCGTCCACCGAGTTGTTGCTGGCCGCATCGAGTTCGAAGACGTTGAAAGAAGTATTGTTCTTAAAGCTCTGACAGGTATTGCATACGCCGCAGGCTTCCATATCGGCCGTGGGGTTCTCACAGTTGATGGTCTTGGCCAATATGCGGGCGCAGGTGGTCTTGCCCACACCACGGGGACCGCAAAAGAGGTAAGCATGCGCCAGGTGCTGGTGCTTTATGGCATTCTTCAGCGTAGTGGTAATGTGCTCCTGCCCCACCACCGTATCGAAGGTCTGGGGGCGGTACTTACGGGCCGATACTATGTAATTGTCTGACATGCTTTGTTAGTCGAAAGTCGTTAGTAGAAAGTAGAAAGCTGTTCTAAATTAATATAAATGCCCCCTTGTTCCACCGATTTTTTTATTTCCCCTATTTTTATTGATAATCAATCCTTTAGCCTCAAAAAATATCCCAAAAATGTCCCATTTCTTTCCCATTCTCCTTGTTTTTGCCTTACCCTGCCCCCACTCATCCCGCCATGGCGGGAGAGCAGGTTCAAGAGAAAGAACTTCTAACCCTGCAAGATACGACAGGAAACAAAGGGCTTGGAGGAGAAGATATCCACATTTTTGTGGCGGGAGGGGCACAAGCATGTGGCATTCCGGCGCAAGAGGCACAAGAACGCTGCGCGCAAAATCCCCACGGCATTCTTGCGCCAACAGGGGGGATACTACCATTGCGGATAGTTAGTTTCCCAATCTTTCCCAAAATCTGTTGCGCTTACATCAAACTTTTCTTCGCAAAAATCTAGCACATCGTTTATGTCATCAAATGCGTATTCTAAAAAATCTTGCATATGTTTTATTAAACTACTTTGATTACCTTGAAATTTGCCGTCTACAACAAACGTCTGAACCAAATATATCCAGGGAACACCATGTTTTGGATCGCGGCCTAACAGTCTAAGTAAATGTGACCAGCCAGGTTGTATATCCTCAATTTCAATTCCTGCGATCTTAAATCTATGTCTATTTATTTCAGCATCATACGGTTTTGGTCTGATGATGACATATCTCGACTTAAGACCATTATCAATTGAGACTTCGCAATATGCTCCTTTTATCTTATCTCCCCTTAATACAGAAGGAAAAGGATTATGTTTATTAATCTCAAACATTGAAACTATCTTGAAGGCATACGAATTTAGTAAATTATTCTCCCCGTTGGCGCAAGAATGCCGCTTGGCTATGTGCGCCTGTGTTCTTGTGCCTTCCCACACAACAGGCTATCTTTAAAACATGAGTCGAAAGTACAAATTTCATAACCAGGACAGGCTATATTTTGTAACCTATACGGTAGTCAACTGGATCGACCTGTTCACAAGAAATGAATACAGACACATCATTCTCGACAGCTTGAAACATTGCTGCGAGAAAAAAGATCTTGACCTATACGCATGGTGTATGATGACCAATCATGTCCACCTTATCATAAGTACAAGAGGCAACCCAATGGAAAATATTTTACGCGACCATAAACGGCATACATCGGAATTGCTGAGCAAGACGATAAGCAATAACGCTTCGGAGAGCAGGCGGGAATGGATGATGCAACAATTCAGAGAAGCGGCGAGAAAAAATCCCAACAATACCATCCACCAATTGTGGCAACAACATAATAAGCCCATTGAATTGTATAGCGAGGAAGTCTTTTATCGCTACCTTGATTATATTCACTACAATCCTGTCAAGGCTGGTTTCGTGGAGCATCCCGAAGATTGGTTATATAGCAGTGCGAGGGATTATACCGGCAAGAAAGGATTGCTGGACGTGATAATGATAGATAAGGCTATATGGGGTTGATTGGGCTAAGGCACAAGAAGGCTAACTCACATGGACTTGGACGGCATTCTTGCGCCAACAGGGGAGGGGGCCGCGAGAGGCACAAGAACGCTGACGCACAAAATCCCCGCGGCATTCTTGCGCCAACTTGAGAAGATGCTCGACCAGTAACGTTTAATTGCAAGCGGTGTTAACTGCCGCGTGTGCCGCCTGTTTTTATCGGCTTCTTGCTAAATGATGCGGCCTTGCTACCGGGCTTTATATTCTGTTTGGCGCCAGGCAGGGCATTTTTCGTGTTTTTATTGCCCTTTTTCCCGTCCTTCTTATTTCCTGAGAGTAATGACATAGATAAGCTTGTAAAGACAAATATAAGGCAGCGGAAACAAGCAAACGGAATAATTATACAATCATCCCAGGGGCCATTGTGAGCGTTAAGCCTGGCATCCTGTTAAGGCGAGAGCAAGCCCGCAGGGCAGGCCTGCGCCCATAGACGCCTGTAGGGGAAACGCTAATCAACGAAAACGTAAGGGTTGTCCGGATGCCTCCGGATAGCATTCTTGATGGCATCAACAAGCTCCAGATTGTCGACACTCATAGCTTTGACCGGTATGAACCTGTTGTCTTTGCCTATAAATGTATAACTGACGGGGAAGGCCTCATTCAGCGCTTTGTCAAACAGGTTAATGACAAAATCGTATCCATCGTGGTTATTCGTGATCAATACATTGGCCATGTAGGGTTTGCCTTTGAATACAAAACCGACCTCTATGCGTTTCTCCATTCAGCGTGTTCAATTATTTTTTCTTGAAGAATTTCGTTGCGTTGAGGCTTTTTTGTTCTTTGATTCGGACACAAACTTGCTCTCGGCCGACTCTTTCTCTATAGCCTGTGCAACCGATATATTTTTGGACATTAACTCGATACCGGCCAGGCACTTTATAGCTTCAGCAGCATCGGCCTTATCGTCCATTTCGACAAAGCCGAAACCTTTGGAACTACCCGTTTCAAAATCGGTGATGATCTTTACCGAATTCACCTTACCATATTGCCTGAAAAGATCAAATAAGCGGCCTTCGGTAACATGCACATCCAGATAGCCAACGTAAATATTCATAAGTCATTTTTTTTATGGAACGGAAATATAAATGGCTGCACCTTGTACAGCCATTTATTTATTTTTTGTGCCGGGCACAATAAGATCAACAGCCGGGGATACTAATACCGCCTGTTAAAGCCCTTGTTGGAATAACCATCGTTACGCGACCTTTCTTCGCGTGGCCTTGCTTCATTCACCACAATAGTCTGCTGATCGAAACTGGTGTCGTTCAGCTTCTCTATCGCCTTGTTGCCCGCCTCGCTGCCCTGCATCTCAACGAATGCAAAACCACGTGGACGATTGGTGTACTTATCGAATACGATGTTCACCGCTTTTACCTCGCCAAATTCTGAGAAAAGTTTGTTCAATTGATCTTCTGTGGTCTGATAATTCAGATTACCTACAAAAAGTTTCATACAAAATAATTGTGTAGTTAAAAATAATGGCTGCTGTAAAAGCGAGAACTGAAGAGGATAGAAAACTAAAGCAGATCAGAAAATGCAAAGGCAGGAGGCCAAATGTCTTTGTAAAAGTAATATAATATTAAGTTACGACACAATTTATCTTTCATGCAAACCAGCTGCAGCAGCCATTAAACTTTGCAACAGCCATTTCTTAACGATCTGCTAAGCGTTTACAAAAGCAAGGTTAAGCAAGGCAAAATATTTTGTACGGCGGTAATTGTGGTGAAACTTTATGGCAAAATACGCAAGTACCGATATGAACTTACACCACGCAAAAGACCTGCTCAGCCAGTTATCCGTCTATAAGGGGCAGGTGATGCAACCATTCCAGTATCCTGTGAAAGACCTGCTGATACTGCCTGCAGGACAGAAAGAACTGGACGAGATGCTTAAAGACATCACCGCAAGGCGCTGCAGCCTGGACGAGGCCCTGCAGCCCTACGAGGACAATGTGAAACTCATCGTTTACTTCGACTACCCCCAGAGTGATGATGTGATGAAACATTGCGATGCCGAATACTTCATCAAGGTGAACAGCCTTGATGTAGCTTAAAGTATTACGGCACATTATATTTCAGGTATGTGCTACCGGGGCCTTAATGGGACGGGGAAAAATGTCTATTTTTAGCACAGCCCATTAAGTAGCCTCCGCCATGAGAATATTTCTATTATTGCTGCTTGCGGCAGCTCAATTGCCTGCATATAGCCAAAGTACCGATATTGGTAAAATAGACTCCCTGCAAAGAGAACTGGCCAGAGCCCCTAAAGACAGCAGTAAAATAAAACTGCTGGACAACCTGGCCTATACATGGTCAGCCATTAATCCTGACAGCGGGCTTGCCAAGGGATACGAGGCGAGGGCTTTATCGGAAGAATTAAAATGGCAAAAAGGACTTGCCATGGCCTATGCGGACATTGGCATTAACCTGGCCGCAAAATCTGAGCTCACCACTGCGATAACATATGACCAGAAGGCACTGACCATTTGCAGGTCGCTGGGCGACAGCAGCGGCGTTGCGGGCAATATGGCCAACATCAGCCTGGCCTATATGCAGCAGGGCAGTTATCCAAGCGCGCTGGAATATGCTTTTAAAGCCCTGAACCTGTATGAAGACCTGGGCGACAAAAAAAATATAGCTATCATATCTGAAAACATCGGCACTCTGTACTTTGAACAAAAGAACTACAAGAAAACGAGCCTATACTATAGCAAAGCACAGAAGACCTATAAGGAACTGGGCGACCCAAAAGGTGTGACACGCAACCTGGGCAATGCAGGCATAGTGGCTGATGCAGAGGGGCACTATAATGAAGCGCTAAAGTACCATATGGAGGCCCTGCAGATGAATGAAGCAAGCGGAAATAAGAAGGGAGAACAGATAAACCTTGCCAATGTGGGCTATGTGTACTACCATATGCAACAGTATGAGCAGGCACTGCGATACCAGTTCAGGGCACTGGCGATGAGCCGCCAGCTACACAACGATAACAGCATGGCGATAGACCTCGGCAATATAGGTGAAACCTATATTGCCATGGCAGCAAACGAAACGGGGAACGCAACAAAAGCCAAGCTGAATGAAGCCGTTAAGTACCTGGAGCAAGCCGTAAGCTTATGCCACACTATAAATCTCCGGGGGCCGCTGATAGAATACAGCCTGAACTTATCGAAGGCCTATGAAAAGCTGGGGAACTACCAAAGGTCCTTTGAAACATATAAGGAATATACCCGAACAAAAGACTCGGTCTTCTCGCTGGAGAAAATAACACAGATAGCACGGTTGGAAAATCAAAGGGCATCGGAACTGAAAGACAAGGACCTGCTGCTGAAAGACAAACAGCTGCAAATACAAAAACTGAAAATAAGTGAGAAAAGAAATGAAAGCGTGCTGTACATCATCAGCATCGTGTTGCTTGTAGTACTGACCGCCATAGCGCTTAAAACGGTAAGTAACTACCGAAGGTCGAACAGGATGCTGGCGCAGGAAAGGCAAAGACACCTGAGCCTTATAGAAGAGCAGATAAAACACATTAAGATACGCAACGAAGTACTGGAAGAGATAGCCCATATGCAGGCCCATGACATAAGAGGGCCCGTAGCTACGATACTGGGACTGACAAAAGTCTTCGACAGGGAAAATATAGCCGCCCCGGAGAACAAAACGGTGATAGAAGGCATAGCTACCATAGCCGAGAAGCTGGATGATGTGATCAAGGAGATCATCAGGAAAAAAACCAGCCTGGATAAGTAGGGCAATGGATAATACGTAGCGACAGTATAAGAAACGATCTCAGAGCATTATCTTGCAGACGAAACATCTACCTATGCGTTCTGCAATAATAAATCCTGTATTAATGCTATTGTGCCTGCTGTCAATAAGTGCTGCTGCCAAGGGGCAGGATACGATCCGGCAATACCTGAACTTTGAGGGAAAACTATGTGCACCCGAGGTAGCCTATTCTTACCGTATAGCAATAAAAGATGGTGACGTATGGTATAGCAGCAAATACTACATCGAGGACCAGACAATAGCTACTGAAGGATCGTACCTTGATGATAGCCTGAAAATAAAAATGGGCTCGTTCATCAACTACTACCCTGACGGGAAGAAAAAGGAAACATGCCGTTATATTAATGATAAAAAATACGGATTGCTGAAACATTACAATAAAAAGGGACAAATTACCGATTCGACACTGTACATCAACGACATCCCCAGCCAGTTCAGCTATAACTGGTATGATGACGGACACATACAAAGCATAGGCGTGTATGATAAAGAGGGGAAGGGTACCGGCACTGAAACCAACTTTTATAAAGACAGCAGTATAGATTCGTACGGCATATACAGTGAAGGGCACGCAAAAGACAGTATATGGACCTATTATTACAAAAACGGTGCGGTCGCCTACCGTGAATATTTTGAGCAAGGCAAACTGCTGCGGCATGAGTGCTTCGATGACAAAGGCCTAAAACAGGCACAGTGCGACTCATTTAAACTACCCGATGCCGGGTACCCTGTCGACACATATCTTGCCAACAATTTACATTTCCCGGACCCCAACCGCTATATACTTACCCAAGGGAAGGTGAGAGTAGCCATAATATTCGTGGTAAATGAAGATGGCAGCATAGGCGAAACAGAAGTAGCTCAAAAAGTACATCCTGTTTTTGACGAAGCCGCACGGAATGTTATCAGGGCCATGCCGAAATGGAAAAGCCCAGGAAAAGATCATAACCGTCCACGCCCGGTGTACTTCACGCTACCAATAGTATTCCGACAACAATAGGCCGGGGATCGGCTTAAGGGCCTAGCTGATGCTACCAGTGACACATGGCAACATTATATTTGCAGGGATAACAAGCTTATGAAAATAATCGGCAGCAGGAAAGAAATTGAGCCCCTTATCGCGGGATGCTTATCGGTGTACAGAACGTCAGATACAGGAGCTTTTATCGAAAAGCTGCATACCGATGTATTGAAAAAGAAGGTCAGATTCCCCGTGCTGGAATATGCTGCAAGGGAACTATTCGCGAGACTACCTGCAAAGGATATCATTACCATCACGGATGAAATAGTGGCACTGGACGAGATAGGCAGCTATGTGCTGGCAGGCATGATACTGCAATGCATGCTACCGGGCCATTATAACAAGGCAATGAAGAAGGCCATGGACTATATAGTGCTGGGCAATGAGTGGTATGTATGCGACATAATAGGCGAAAGGGTGATGGGCCATGCCTTGCTGCAATACCCGGACCAAACCCTGCCTGTATTGCAAAAGCTGGCCACTAATGAGGACAAATGGCTGGTGCGCTGCATTGGCGTAGCGGCACACTATGCCATAAAGAAGGGATTGAAAAAACAATACGTGGCGGGGATGTTTGAGCTATTGCTGTCGCTGAGTAATGCTACGGAGTTCCATACCAAAAAAGGTATTGGCTGGGCCGCAAAGACAACTGCAAAATTTCACCCGGACATCATAACACAACACGCGGGCCAAATAGAACATGACCCGGAAGTAAGGCAATGGTTCAAAACAAAAATAAAGATCGGTTTAGGCCGCAGTGATAAATATGCCCACCGGTATAACAGTTAAGAGCATACTGAACAAGACCAAAAGGAGGGACCCATGGTTCCTGGACGACTATACGATAAACCCGTATAGCGGTTGTTCGTTCAACTGCCTGTATTGCTACATTAGAGGTAGCAAATACGGTACGCATATGGAGGATAAGCTGTCGTATAAAGCGAATGCTATTGAGCTGCTTGAAAAACAACTAAGCCTGCGTGCCAAAAAGGGCCAATATGGTTTCATCGTCCTGTCATCGGCCACAGACCCTTACCTCCAGTTCGAGCGAGAATATCAACTGACACGAAGTTTGCTGGAGCTGATCCTGAAGTACCGTTTCCCGGTGCATATCATTACCAAATCGGACCTGGTGATACGCGACCTTGACCTGCTGGCCGAAATAGACCGGCAGGCGATATTGCCTGCAGACCTTGAACAAAAGAGCGCACGAAAAGTATTCATCACTTTTTCCTTCTCAACAGTTGACGACCAGATAGCACACATTTTTGAGCCGGGAGCCACTGCGCCGAGCCTGCGATTGAATACCTTAAAGACCGTGGTTAAAGAAGGCTTCCTGAGCGGGGTGAGCATGATGCCCTTACTGCCCTATATCACGGATACGGGAGCCCATCTTGAAGAAATGTTCGCGAGTTTCAAAGAGGCAGGAGCACAATACATCTTTCCCAGTACGATAACGTTATTCGGCAAGGGGCCATCGGACAGTAAAACGCTTGTCATGAGGGCGGTAGATAAATATTATCCCCATCTATCCCTTAAATACCACCAGTTGTTCGATAACAGCACACAGCTGCCAGCCTATTATAATGCCGCATTTGGCAGGAAGGCAAAGGAATTATGTGAGAAATATGGCCTGAGGGACAGGATATTGTAAGGCAAAGCGCGGAAATCGTCACAACTTAATGCGAATCAATCAGTTAGAAAGGAACTGAAAATCAAGTTTGCTGAAAATAAAAAAGCCAGCCTGAGAACAGGCCAGCCCCTATAAACCCTATCAGTAGCAAATATACTATATGGCTGATTTTATCCAAGTTTTTTACGGAAAAAATTTCTGCACATCGCTGTGTTTTAACAGTTCTTAAACTTTCAGTTGGTTGCAGGGTCTTATAAAAGGATATAAACCAGTAAAACGTCCAATAAAGAAAGCTGAAACCATGAGAAAAGTTCTTTGCAGTATTATCCTTGCTGCCGTATGCGGTAATAGCCATGCACAGCAAACCGTAGGCCTGTTCACACAGACGGCGGGTTCTGAAGATGGCTACGTGCTCTTTGCACCTATGATGAATGATAGTACTTACCTGATAGACAAGTGTGGCAGAGAGATACATAGCTGGGGCAGTACGCATAAGCCGGGTCAATCGGCATACTTACTGGATGACGGTAGCCTGATGCGGCCGGGGAGCAATAATAACCCCATATTTACTGCGGGTGGTAACGGCGGCGTGGTGGAGCATATAGGCTGGAACAGCAACCTGCTGTGGCAATATGTTATATCAGACAGTAACCAATGCCAGCATCACGATATATGCCCTCTACCTAATGGTAATGTACTGGTGATAGCATGGGAGCGTAAAACTGTAGCCGATGCTGTAGCGGCAGGCCGCGACCCATCGCTATTAGGCACTGAGCTCTGGAGCGAACAGCTATTGGAATTGCAACCTATTGGTACCGACAGTGCCAATATCGTATGGCAATGGCATGCATGGGACCACCTGGTGCAGGACTATGATAATACCAAGAATAATTACGGTACTGTGACCGATCATCCAGAACTCATCAATATGAACTACTACACCGGGCAAGCCACAAACAGCGACTGGCTGCACATGAATGCCATTGCCTACAATGCCGCACTTGACCAGGTGATGGTAAGCATTCACAACTTTGATGAAATATGGATCATAGACCACAGCACTACTACGGCTGAAGCTGCCGGACACAGCGGCGGCACACATAACAAAGGCGGAGACCTGCTGTACCGCTGGGGGAACCCGGCAGCTTATGACAGGGGCACAGTGGCAGACCGAAAACTATTCGGGCAGCACAATGCACACTGGATAGCCGGCGGACTACCCGACTCCGGTAAAATAATGATATTCAATAACGGTAACGGCAGACAGCCCGTGAATTACAGCAGCGTGGACATAATCATTCCCCCGGTGGACAATAACGGTGACTACAGCATCAGCGGCTCACAACCATACCTGCCCAATAGTGCCGACTGGTCCTATACCGCTGCCAATCCAACAGACTTTTATGCCATGAACATATCGGGGGCACAGCGATTAGCCAATGGTAATACCCTGATCTGTAACGGGCCCGCAGGCACCTTCTTCGAAGTGGACAGCAGCGGCAATACGGTATGGAAATATGTAAACCCGATCAGCAATACCGGGGCCATCAGCCAGGGATCACCAGCCACGCAGAACCTTGCCTTCAGGTGCACATTGTACCCGCCTACCTATGCAGGCTTTGCCAACCACACACTCACACCGGGCGCACCGCTGGAACAAAACCCGCTGAGCTACACCTGCTACACCGCGGGCATCAATAACACAAAACAGGCAGATGCAGGCATAAGGGTTGTAAATCCTTTTGACAAACAGATCGTTTTACAAAGCACAGTAGATATAACTGATGCTAACATCAAACTGCTGAACCTCACCGGGGCCGTATGCAAAAGCTGGGATACGACCATAAAAGCAGGACAAAATACACTGGACATAGGCAACGACCTGCCACAAGGCATCTACCTGCTTTGCATCAGGAGCAACGATCTAAGGCTGAACATCAAACTTGTTAAGGTAAATTAAGCCGCTACACAAAAAAGCGTCCCGCTGTTGCGGGACGCGTGGTCTATCCTTTGGATAAGCCGGGGGGATCGTTCCTCGGGGTAAAAGGGGAATGTCCTGTGCTTATTATTGAATACTTATTTTACCCTGGGCAAGGCAGCCATTAGCATTGCAAACCGAGTAGAAATACAAACCTGCCTGCAATCCATCGCGGCTGAGGGTTAATTCACGCTCTTCAGCAGGCAATTCTTTCACCTTCCTGCCTGTTATATCGGTGAGTACAAGACTGGCACCCTTCATGTTCTCATGAGTGTTTATCAGTACCCTTGTAGTTTCTGTAAAAGGGTTTGGATACAGCTGCACGGTAGCCCTGGCAGCATTTACTTTCTTCAGGCCCAGCGGACTGGTGCCAATGAAGGTATATTGGTTGGTATTATTGTCGAAAGAAACGACAATATCCGTATAGGGACTTGTGGAGTAAAAATCAATGTAGTAATCGCTACCACCAAAAGACCGTTTCATGCGTATCACATTGTTGTAGGTAGCATAGGGCGTGATCAGTGTACCATAGCCTTCATAGGTCATGGTAACGGTATATGGCCCGGCGGCATTTTTATAAAAAGTATCCACTACCACATCGCCATAATGAAAGGGGATCGGCAACATGGTCTTTGGATTAACGGAATAGTCATCCACTGTAGTTGCAGTGACGTTGGCTGCCAGTTGCTCCCATTTGGTTGCCGATACAATATCGTATTCATAAATAGTACCCGCGGGCGTCTCTATCTTGGCAGCCCTAGTAGCTGAAGGGTAGCTGGCTGTATAGGGAGTGGTATTCGCATATACGTACGAGGCGTAACCTGCGGTAGCAGGTGTTAATGCGCTGAAATCCCATGTCTGGTTGGCACCTGCGGAACCGGGCGGTACAGCAGAGGTCAGCACGCTGATAGAGTCGCCGTAGCCGATAGGAATAAAATTGGTCGTATCAGTAACAGCAGGCTGAGCCATTACTGCAGTAGCGGCTAATAGTAAAAGTCCTGAAAGTGTAGATGTTTTTGTCATGATCCGTTTTTAAGTTTTTACAAAGCTACCTGCAGCCATAAAGGTGTACAATCACACTTTAGTGGTATTTTAACCGACGTTGGGGCGGAGCAAGACATTAATACATAGGTCGAATGGGAACTTTCAGGATACATAGGTGATCTGCTGCCATACGGCGCCATTGTACTTGTTGCCGACAAAAGCGTCCCGCAAATGCGGGACGCTTAGCCTACCTGAGGGTAAGCAGAGGGATCGTTCCCGGGGTAAAAGGGAATATCCTGATCTTATTGTATGCTTACCTTGCCCTGAGCAATGCAAGTACCGGCGTTATAAACGGCATAGAAGTACATGCCGGCCTGCAACCCGGCCCTGCTCAACAATATTTCAGGCTTTTCTACATTGACCTGTTTCACCACCCGACCTGTGATATCGGTAAGCACAAGCTTTGCACCCTTCATATTTTCAGCTGTATTTATCAACACGTTGGCCGTTTCGGAGAAAGGATCGGGGTATAACTGTACAGTAGCTTTGCTGGCATTCATCTGTTTTACACCAGTAGGACTTGAACCAAAGAAGGTGTATTGCTGGGTATTATTGTCATAGGAAACAACATTACTTACAAAAGGACTTGTAGCATAAAAATCAATATAATAGTCGCTGCCACCAAACGAACGCTTCATGCGTATCACATTGCTGTAGGTAGCGAATGGAGTGATCAGCGTACCATAGCCCTCGAAGGTCATAGTAACCGTATATGGACCCGCAGCATTTACGATAAACGTGTCTACTACTACATCACCAAAATGAAAGGGAATGGGCACCATTGTCTTTGGATTGGGGGTATAGTCGTCTCCGGTTGTAGCAGAGACATTGCCTGCAAGCATTTCCACTTTTGTAGGCGATACAATATCATATTCGTAAATAGTACCCGTAGGTATCTGGATCTTCACCGCCCTGGTTGCGCCAGGATAACTGGCAAAATAAGGTGTGGTATTGGCGTAAACAAAAGAAACATATCCCGCAGTAGTCGGGGTCAGGGCACTGAAATCCCATGTCTGGTTTGCACCGGCCGAACCGGGCGGTATCGCGGAAGTAATTACACTTATCGAATCCCCATAGCCAATGGGAATGAAACTAGCAGTATCTGTAATAGCCGGCTGCGCTACTACTGCGGTGGCGGCCAATAACAAAAGGCCTGTGAGTGTTGATACTTTTTTCATAAACCGTTATTAGTTTTCACAAAGCTACCGACACCTGAAACGGCGCGCACTCACATTTTAGTAGTATTTTAAATGGGACTTAGCGGCGGGGAAAAACTTTATTCAGCGCATCGATGCGGGAATCGACCTGGAGCTTTTCGTAGATATTGTGTATGTGCTTCCTCACTGTTTCTATACTCAGGTACAAGGCGGCTGCTATCTCCTTATATCGGTAGCCTTTGGAAAGATAGTCGAGTACCTCCTGCTCACGCGGCGACAACTTTTGTAGCTCGACATCGCTTTTTACCTGCTCCGTTCTTTGAAAAAAAGCGACCACCTTACGGGCTATCTGGCTGCTCATAGGCGAGCCACCATTATGGGCGTCACTAATGGCTTCCAGTATTTTGGCAGGCGTGGCAGACTTGGTTATATAGCCGTTCGCACCGGCTTGCAATGAAGCGAAGATGTGCTCCGGATCCTCGAGCGAAGTACACATTATGTACTGCACTGAAGGGCACAACTGCTTTAATCTTCTTACACATTCAGTGCCCGATATGCCCGGCAGATTAATATCGACCATGGCCACATCCACCGGCATGGAGGGCAACTGTGCTATCGCCTCCTCGCTATTGGCAAATGTAGCGACGCATTCATACCCCTCACTGCCATTAACAAGGATGGCCAGCATATCACGCGTTTCCTTTTGGTCTTCTATTACTACTACCTTAATGCTCATCAGGTCTGCAAAATAAACTCAAAAATAATTTAGCAAGAACAGCGGGTCAATCACACTAAGGTGTTATTTCTCCTGCTTCTATTTTCTGCAGGGGAACAGACATCTTAGCAATGGTACATCCCGGGCGCGAGATGATCTCAAAATCACCCCCTATCACCTCTATGCGTTGTTTCATGTTTTTTAAGCCATTCCCTCCCCTACCGGCAAGCTCGGGCTTGAAACCGGAACCATTGTCGGATACCGAGATGTGGAGCATACCATCATACAGGCTTAGCTGAACACTAATGACATTGGCTTCCGCATGTTTCACCGCGTTGTTCAGCGCCTCTTTTACCGTAAGGAATATATTCCGTTGTGCCTCGCGTAAGACCCGAAATGCAGGAACGGATGATGGGAAATCGAGCTGTAGCTGCATGGGGAGGCCATCAAAATAATCGCTGCAATATTCGCGCAAACGTACCACCAGGCTATCCAGCGTGGTATTCTCGGGATTGAGTACCCATACCAGGTCGCGCATATTACCTACGAGGTCGCGCGATATTTGCGAGATATCATCAATAGTTTCATCGAGGCTGTGTTCGCCATTCTTTTGTTTACCTGCCAGTTCGGCCATGAGGGTTATCTTGGAGAGTCCTGAACCCAGATCGTCATGTACGTCTTTAGAGATACGCATACGCTCCAGGTAAAGCGCCTGTTGTTTCTCAAGCTCAAGCGTTCTCTCTTTAACCTTCTGGCGTATATAGTAGCGGGCTACGAGGTAAGCGCTTAGCAGCAATACCAGCAGTGCAAGTACACGAAACCACCATGTTTCCCAAAAGGGAGGCTGGATCACCAGTCTCACACTTAAGGGCCGGTCGTTCCATAGGCCTTCATTGTTGGACACCTTGAGCAGGAAGTGGTATTGGCCCGGTTTCAGGTCGGCATAGCGTACTTTATCGTTGGTAGTATATACCCAGTCTTTGTCCAGTCCCTCCAGCTTATAGGCAAACCTGTTGCGTGCAGGATTTGTGTATTCCAGGGCCCTCAATGAAAAACTGATGGTATTGCCCGAGTAGGGTAAAGCCAGGGAACGTATAAATCCTGCCGTATCCGAGGCATAGAGTGTATCATTCACTTCGATAGAAGCAATTGCAGGGATAGCTTTGTAGGGATTAGGCTTTATAAGAGCGGGATCGAACCAATTGATGCCATTAATGCCGCCAAATGCCATGATACCATCAGGGCTTCTGTAGTAGGCACCGGTATTGAATTCATCGGACTGGAGCCCATCCTTTGCAGTATAATTGTCAAAGTGTGTTTTTAATATACTATCACCCGACAAGCCCAGTTTAAGATTAGTAATACCCCCATTGGTGCTTAGCCAAAGCGTAGTATCGGCCTGTGGCAATATAGCATATACAAAACTATTGGCCATGCCCGAGCGTTCATCGAATACACGGTACTTCTTTGTGCTTTCGTTATAGGCAATAAGTCCCAGTTCTGATGCGATCCATAATATGGATGTACTGCTGCTCCTGTAAAAACCACGAACGGGAACACTATCAAAACTACCGTACATAAATTTGAAGGTGGTATCTCCCGTCATCTTTATTTTCGCCATTCCATTCCTTGTACCCAAGTATACGATACTATCTCCGGCAGTATATAAACTATAATTCCAACTGGATGTGTACTGGTGGTGCAAGAAAGCATATGGTTTGCCAAGGTAGTGCTTATCGCCATCGTCCGCCAAGACATATACTCCCTGGTTGGTCCCGACCAGGTATTTTCCCGGCGACCATTCTACTACAGAAGAGACCATCACAGGTACCTGGCTACTACCACTAAAATCCTCCAGTTGCAGATGCCTGCGCAGCTTTAATGTTGACGGATCTATCCAGGCAAGGTTGTTATTGAATGCGGCGAGCATACTGCCTGAATGATCTTTACTTACCACTGTTACAGGCTGTGTGGCATGATCATAGCCCGGTATATCAACCTTTTCCAACTCCCTGGTGGATGGGTCGTAAATAAGCAAACCTTTGTAGTAAGAACCTATCCAAAACCTGCCTTTCCCGTCGCGGTAAATACTCTTGACCATCAACCCGTTCTCGATCGGTGCATTGTAAGGCCGGTCAACCGGGTAACAATAAAATTTATGCGGTTTGATATCCAGCTTGTACACACCTGCCCCATCGGTACCGATCCACAGGTTCATAGAACGATCGATAAAAAGACTGTTGATGCTGCTCCCCTGGAAATCGAAAAACTCTTTATCGCCAGACACCAAAGAAAACTTGCAGAGGGTACCTGCACCTAATGCTGATACATAAAGATTGTGTGTAACGGTATCCTCAGCCATGTCCGACCATTGCATGTCCTTATCGTCATACCGCAGTGGTAAAAAATCCACTTTACCCGAAGTTAGTTCATACTTGTACAGACCGTTTAGTGTACCTAAGAGCAGGTTGCCGTCGGCCAACCTGTACAGGCCGGTTATAGCACCCGAGCTGAATTTGCGCTGAAAGCTTCGAGTTGCCTTATCAAAATAAAGGAGCCCCTCATGATCGGCTATCCATACTGATCGTCCAGCCATTACCGCCCCTACCACTATGTTGTGGCTGCTATCTTCGCTTTTTCTATACCTATATTGCCTGTAGCCCTTACCATTTAGTGCAAATACGTTAAGGCCACGATCATGGGCCGCTATCCAAACAGAATCATCAGCGATGGCAAATAAGATGCCATTCCCTACCACAAAGTTGTTGTGCACCAAGCGCGCGCTCCTGTGCCTGGCATCGAGGTAAGAGAGACCTGCATCTGAAGTGAACCATATATTAGCAAACTTATCCTCGAATAAAAGCGAATTGACGTTCCTGTCTTTGGGATAGCGGGACAGGCTATCGTTGAACCGTGTCTTATAGGGAATAAATGTTCTGCCGTCGTAGCGGTTGATACCGTCGCCTGTTGCGAACCAGATAAAGCCCTGCCGGTCCTGCAATATGCTATATACGGTACTTTGCGACAAGCCCTCCTCAACGCTAATGTGCTGTAGCGGCAATATCCTTTGTGCATGAAGTACCCCTCCCCGGATCGAGGTGAACAACAATAAAAATATCCTGAATAAATACTCGTATCTCATTCTTTTCACAAAGCAGGTGTGCCCTTAACCAGCCTATTAATTTACTATATTTTCGCTGAAACAGGAACAGTCTGCGACAGAACTATTCCGACCGAGGCACCAGGAAATATACCGTAATCGCGGTATTGGAAAGCTATAAAATAAAGGAGAACTTGTTTTTCGAATTTTCAACGTATGAAACAGCTCCTTATCATTGCCTGCCTGGCGTTGTGCTCTGCAAGCCTGCTACATGCCCAAAACCAAAAGCTTATCGACAGCCTGGAACGGCGGCTTAACAGTACGAAAAACGATACCAACACCGTAAAACTGCTGAATGCGATAGCCTTTGAGTACCGACTATACAATGAGGCCAAATCGTTCGAACTACTGGACAAGTCGGTTAAACTGGCGGGTGAAATAGGTTATAAAGACGGACTGGCACTGGCCTATAACCACTATGGCATCCTATACAAGAATAAACAAAAGTTCGATTCTTCCCTTTATTTCCATAAAAAAGCATTTGCCATCTGGCAGGAGATCAATGATGAGGAAGGCATGGCCTCCTCTTACAATAACCAGGGACGCACCTATACAGAAATGGGCGACTATACCAACTCCATGAAATGCTACCTGGAATCGCTAAAGCTGAGGGAACAAATGAAAGATACGGCCGGAATTGCCGCAGCTTATAACAACATAGGCAGGATATACTATAACAAAAGGGACTTTGAACATTCGAAAGAATACGCACGCAAGAGCATTGAATTGCGAACACAGCTTGGCGACTCCTTCGAAGTAGCCCGCAACCTGACTGCACTCGGGTTTCTCCACTACGAGCTAAACGAATACGATGATGCACTGGCATGCTACGGCCGTGCACTCAACATCTTTAAAGCTGCGGGCGACAAGGTGGAATGTGCGAGGCTGTTCAGCAATATTGGCAATGTGCTAGTGGAAACGAATAAAGTGGATGAGAGCATAGATTATCAACTAAAGGCCCTACAGATACAAAAAGAGACACAGGATACGATAGGCATATTCACCTCGGTACTCAGCCTGGCACAGGCCTATGGATTCAAAGGCAAGTATGAAGATGCTGTGAGCTATGGGCAGGAAGCCCTGGGCCTGCTTAAGAGCTCCGGCGGTGAGATAAAGATGTATATGGACGTATATGAAGTGCTGGGCGAGCTATACCGTAAAAAGAAAGATTACAAGCAGGCCATGGATGCCTATGTGGAGTATAACAAATTCAAAGATTCGCTGGTAAAAGATGAGAACAGCCATATAGTAGCCGACATGGAAGCAAAGTATGAATCGGGCAAAAAAGACCTTGCGCTAAAGAGCGCGGCATATGCACTGCAAAAGCGGAAGATCATTATCGGCAGCCTTGCTGTAGTCATATTGTTGCTCATTACCTCAGGGTACCTGCTCTATAACCGCTATAAACTTAAAAAGCAGCGGGAGCTGGATGAGGAACTGATCAAACAACAGGAACTACGCAACAAAGCAATAATAGATGCAGAAGAGCGCGAGCGCATACGTATAGCCAAAGACCTGCATGATGGTATAGGCCAGCAACTGGCCGCCGTAAAACTGAATATGAATGCCATGGAAGAGGAACTAGCAGAAAATACGGACCAGCAGGAGCGTATCAGGGTGCTGGAGCATATGGTGGATGAAACGCTGAAAGAGGTGCGGGCAGTGTCGCACAATATGATGCCCAATGCCCTGATCAGGAAAGGACTGGCTGCAGCAGTGCGGGAATTCATAGACAATATAGCATCGGCCGGGCTGCTAAAAATAGACCTGCAGATAGTGGGCCTGAATGAAAGGCTTGACAGCACTATGGAGACTGTGCTGTACCGCATAATGCAGGAGACCGTGAGCAATATCATCAAACATGCCCAGGCCAGCAAAATAGGTATACAGCTCATCAGGCATGAGGGTTACCTGAATTTTATCATCGAAGATAATGGGAAAGGCTTTGACACATCGAAGCTGAACGACTTTAGCGGCATAGGCCTTAAGAATATTTTGTCGAGGATACAGTACCTGAGCGGTACGGTAGATTTTGACTCTTCACCTGGCAGGGGAACAACTGTTGTTATTGAGGTGCCGCTGGGGTAAGGCTATTAAAACAAAAACCCCGTTCCTTTAGAGGAACGGGGTTTTCAAATAAATATGGCAGCTACCTACTCTCCCGCATTGTGGTGCAGTACCATCGGCCA
>CAYZTM010000029.1:0-46894 GCA_964481425.1 uncultured Flavipsychrobacter sp. | reverse complement strand
CTTTTACCGATGGAAGCACCATCCAAAAAGCAGGAAGTATTTCTTTGTTGAGATAGCCCTAAACTTATATCGTAACAAATATTTCATGTTACAGTAAATATTTGTTATTTTAGTATTGAATGATATCTGTACCGTACATATGAAACGCCTCTACCTTGTACTTACCTTACTGGTTGCATCATTTGCGTCCCCCGCGCAAAACATGGTGCACAACCCGGGATTTGACGTCTCGGTAGCCTGTCCATTTAGTTATAGCGAGCTAAATTATGCACATAGTTCCGAATGGGAACGCCCCACACAGGGCACCGCCGACTATTTCAATACCTGTAATGTGGTGGATGTTGGCATTCCTACAAACTTTGTAGGGTACCAGGCTGCATACAACGGCAATGCCTATGCCGGTGGCTATATGTATGCATCGGCCAACTACAGGGAATATATGATGGGAAACCTGACATGGTTGAGTGTCGGGAGCTTCTATAGAGTGACCATCCATGTATCAAGAGCTGAAGGGGAGCGATATGCCTGCGATGGCTTTGGCGTATTCTTCCACCAATATGGCTTTGGCGATACGAATATCGGATCACAGATCAATGTGTTGCCGCAAATAGATTATTCCGGCTACGGTATCATTACCGACAGCGTGAACTGGGTAACGCTAAAGGACTCTTTCTATTCAGATTCAGCTTACAAGTTCATTGTGATCGGGAATTTTCACGACAATCTTTACACTAATGTTCAGGCTATGAACCTGAATAACGCAGGCCTGAATGCCTATTACTACTTTGACGACATAAGGGTTGAACCGGTTCCTCCTTTCCTCACAGCTACACTTTCACTAACTAATGTGAACTGCTTTGGTGGCAATACAGGAGCATTGGGAGCCGTTGGGCATGGGGGTACGCCACCCTATAGCTATTTATGGGTACCGGGCAATTACACGACCAATACTGTGTCGAACCTTACGGCGGGTACTTACACCCTATATATGACGGACGCTAACAATGACACGTTCAAACATATTTTTCATGTTACAGAGCCGGGACAAACCATTGTAAATACATGGCAACGCAACATAAGCTGTCATAGCCCCACCGGTAGCGCAGCGGTATCGGTAACCGGGGGCACGCCACCTTATACCTTCGCATGGACACCCACCGGTGGCACTAATGATACAGCCACAGGGCTGGCTGCCGGCAACTATACCTGCACAATAGTAGATGCACATGGGTGCCCTACCTTCCAACCAATTACAATAGTGAATGCATCGACCCTGGCAGCCACTATTACACAAGCCAACACGCAATGTGCCAGTACAGGACAACTGACCATGAACGTAACGGGGGGCACACAACCCTACCATTATTTCTGGTCGACAGGAGATACTACCGCTACTGTAGATAGCCTTACCGCAGGCTCCTATACCTGCACTGTCTATGATAATGACAGTTGCTCAGTGGTACAGACTATTACCATAACAACAGGTGTACCTATTGTCATCACAGGCACGCAACATAACATATCCTGTGCGTACAGCGCAGGCAGCGCGACTGTGTCTGTTACAGGAGGGAGTCCACCCTATACCTATTCATGGGCACCCGTTACCGGTGCCAGTCCCACCATCAGCAACCTATCAACAGGCACCTATACCTGTACCGTAACAGATGCGAACAACTGTGTAGCGCAACATGTGTTCAATATCATCGTTCCACCACCCCTGACAGCAAACAGCACGCATGTGAACATCAACTGCAACCATGTGAGCGGTATGGCTACTGCAGTTCCACAAGGAGGTACAACACCATATTATTATTCATGGTCGACGGGTGATACTACTGCAACAATTGATGGATTAAATGCCGGAACATACACCTGCAATATTATGGACAATGACAGTTGCCAAACCGCCGTTACCGTTACCATCATTCAAACCCAGCCTATATCAGCCACCGTTAATCACACCGATATCTTATGTTTTGGTCACCATGATGCGCAAGCAAGTGCAGATGTGACCGGGGGCAATCCACCTTACAGTTACCTGTGGTCACCGGGAAATATTACGTCGCCGGTTGCGACCGGACTGTCGGCAGGCAGCTACACCTGCACCATAACGGATGCAGATACCTGTTCCTACGTTACTACATTCACAGTACAGGACCTTTCTGTACCTATGGAATATGAAGTATCAGACTCAACCATAGACTGCAGAACGGCAATGGTACAAGTAAATCATGTCAGTGGCGACACCATAATAGGCCTGTTGTGGCTCTTTAATGATGCCGGCACTGATACGTCAAATGAGAGTCCTGTAGTGCACAGTTTCAGCCAGGATGAGCCCAACCCGATACGTGTGGTGCTGATCAACCAAATAGGCTGTCATGATACTTTGTCTTATAATGAAGTGCTGCATTATGGCACCATTGCAAACTTTGTGTATAACCCGCCGGTACCCAAGCAAAACAAGCCTATTTATTTCTCAAATGCTTCACTGGGACCCATAGTATCTTATGAGTGGGATTTTGGCGACAGTACCCACAGTACAGAAGAGAACCCAGTAAAACAATACGATGTAGGCGGCAACTATGTAGTGTGCCTGACAGTAACCGATTCAATAGATTGCAGCGCTACTGCATGTAAAACGCTCACGGCAGACATACTGAAACTTGTGGCTGTCCCCTCTGCATTCACTCCTAATGGCGATGGGCACAACGATGTATTATACATGCGCGGTTTCAGCATCAAGACAGCAACGATGCGTGTCTATAACCGCTATGGTAATATGGTATTTGAAACTGACGACATCAACAAAGGTTGGGATGGTACTTTCAACGGCCAACCTGCCGGGGCAGATGTGTATGCCTATATTATTGACGTCACCTACCTGGATAACAGCACAGAAAAGAAGCATGGCAACGTAAGCCTGCTGCGATAAAGAAACGGAATAAGAATCTCTTTGCCGCTCCTCGTAAAGGAGCGGCATTTTTTATGCTGTAAATGCCGGCACCAACTACCGGATGTACTAATAGCAATACGAAAGATCAATACCGGGGATATTAGAACATTAGGACTACCTACCTTTCTATATTCCAGCCTATAAAGGATTTGAAAAACAGCACTTCATATAGAAATAATACAACATTAATAATTCCGCCTTCGGTAATACATATCCGGGTTTTAACATAACAATAACTTATTACATTGTTGCAAACTATGACTATCTCTTCTTGGTAATTTGCCCTCCCTTTAACAGGACCCTGTATAATAAAGAAATATCACTTTCCATAAAAAACGCAAGCACGAAACAATAATAAGTTCAAGTTGATAAAAAACGCAATACATATATATAAGCTTGTTGAAAAAGTATTGCCTAACGAATTATTTATTTTCTTGCTTTTTTGGCAGCTTTAGCCTATTTTAACATATATTTATAGTAGTTTTTTAATTAACCTCTTTTAACTTATGGTAGTTCTTTACAAAAATCTTCACCTCTTAAAACGAGTGCTGCCTGCTTTGCTCCTGATGGGAATAATGAACCAGGCCTCTGCCCAATGTCCAGCCATTACTTGTCCGGGTAATATGACAGTAAGCAATGATCCCAACACATGTGGCGCGATAGTGAATTTTGTGGCGCCTGTTGGTACCAATCCATGTGGTGCGCCCCAAACATTTAACTACACAGGTAGTATGCAACATTATACAGTACCAGTGGGCATTACAACACTTACCATCACTGCCAAGGGCGCACAGGGCGGCAATAATGGTGGATTAGGAGCCATTATGCAGGGTACGGTATCCGTAACACCCGGCGATATACTCAACATACTGGTTGGTGGACAAGGATTGACCAACTTCACCGTATGTGGTACATGGTTTGGCGCGGGCGGCGGTGGCGGCTCTTTTGTAACCACCGGTTCAAATACCCCCTTGCTCATAGCAGGCGGTGGTGGTGGCAATATCTGTGTGCCTAATATAGGCATGGATGCAGTTACTACCAATGATGGGGTAGATGGTTATAGCCCCGCATATCCCACGTATTATGGTATAGGAGGCGTTGGTGGTAATGGTGCATCCAACGGCCCCAATCCTCCCCATGCAGGAAATGGTGGTGGTTTCAACACCACCGGCGCTACCGGTTTATGTGGTAGTCCCGGACAGGGCTTTTTACAAGGTGGTGCAGGAGGCCTTGGCTGCGGTGCCAACCCCGCGATCAATGGCGGCTATGGTGGCGGCGGTGGCGGCGGTAACGCAGGCGGCGGCGGCGGCGGCGGATATGGGGGTGGCGGTGGTTCTTATCACTTCCCCGGCAATGGCGGCGGCGGCGGCTCATACAACTCTGGTACCAATCAAAATAATTCGGTGGGTAATACCGGCAATGGCGTGGTAGAAATAGCCGGCGGCACAGCCACTACAACGCTGATAGCCGGCCTTCCTCCGGGCTCTACTTTCCCGATAGGCAATACTACTGAAACATACCAGGTAGATGACGGGCTGGGCAACTATGCAACCTGCTCTTTTACGATCACGGTTACCGACACCTCTCACCCGATAGTACAATGCCCTGCCAATGTGTACGTGTGCAATAATATTGTTAACAACATAGCACCTATTGTAAATAATGCTGCCTGTCCCGTGGTTACTTATACACTATCGGGCGCTACTACCGGTAGCGGTACTAACGATGCCAGCGGCACTTACTTCAACCCCGGCACTACAAATGTGATGTACAAAGTTGTTAGCGCTAACGGCAACGCAGATTCATGCACATTTACCGTAGATGTCACCTATGGCAGTGCGCCAACTATAGTGATCGATGCTACTCCCGGAGATACCGGCTGTACCGGTCAACCCGTGGTATTCAATACAACTATCACCAGCGGCGGCCCCTCACCCGCTTATCAATGGATAAAGAACAATACGGTAGTGGGCAGCAACTCATCATCGTACACTGACGCCGGTCTTGTAACGGGCGATGTTATCTACTGTGTGCTGACCAGTAATGACCCCTGCGTACCTGTAACGATCGATACAAGTAACAGTATTACCATGACCATGATACCACCTGTTACACCAACATTAATGACAGTGCCTGACCCGGACAGTAATATCTGTGAAGGCTCACCGGTCAATTTTACTGCAGTTGCCACAAATGCAGGCAATTCACCTACATACCAATGGCTTCTCAATAACGTACCCGTTGGTAGTAACCAAAACACGTACACTGCTCAAAACCTTGTAACAGGCGATGTTATAAAATGTGTGATGACCAGCGATGCAGTATGTGCCATACCACAAAGCGTAACGAGCAATACTGTTACTATGTCCACATTTACGGCCAGCCCTTATCTATCGGGCAGCCTGGGTAATACTATCAGTAAAAATTACTTTGTTACAGGCTACATTAAAAATGTGATCCGTGACAACAATTGTGACCTGATGGTTACGATAGAGCCGCAGTGGCAGGACCCTGTTTATGGCAGCACGGATGTAAGAGTAACCATAGACCCCGATATACAAACTTATAACGGACAGCCATACCTGCAACGACACTTCGATATCGAACCGGCGAACAATGCATCAACAGCAACGGGCTTTGTTACGCTGTATGCTTATCAGAGTGAATTTGATGCGTATAACGCTGTGGCCGATACGCTTGGGTTACCCCTGATGCCAACAGACTTTATTTATACTGGCAATATCAGGGTTACGCAGTTCCATGGTACAGGTACAGAACCGGGTAACTATTCTGCGGGAACGTACACTATTATTAATCCTGCAGTAAGCTGGGATACAGCACACCATTGGTGGCAAATGGTATTCCCGGTAACAGGGTTCAGCGGATTTTACATCCATACAGGCAATTTCCCGCTCAACCTGAAACAAGTGCAGCCTGAAGACTTTACGGTCATGGCCTTCCCTAATCCTGTAAAGGATAAAGTGACCTTACAGGTATTTGGCAAGCAAGCCGCTAACAGCAGGTTTGCCATTACCGATATTGCAGGCAGGACCATTATGGACGTACCGATGACCAATGACAAAGCGATCGCTGACATCAGCTCATTGGCTCAAGGCATGTACCTTGTGAAATATAGTGACGATGAACGGACACAAACTATCAAGATCACAAAACAATAGGCAACGACTTTTCTGTAAAAAAAAGACGGAGGCTAAAGCCTCCGTCTTTTTTAATTGTCAATAACGTATCACATACACGTTAATCAAAAAAACAATGTCATTATTTTTTACTTGTGGTTGCTATAAATCAAAAAATATTCATATTTTTATCAAGAATTGATTTCTCCGGATTATATGTAGTAACCTATGTAAAAAGCCGTAGACCCCATTAATGAAAATTTCACTCTACATTAGAAATAAAAATAAATACCATGACCAAATTTTATCCCGGGAAAAGAAAGCTGATTTTACGCACAAGGCAACTCATTCCTTTACTATTAGTACTCCTGCTGGCTGGTTACCATGCGAATGCAGGCAATTACTACCTGAGAAACATCGATCCCTGGGGATCTACACAAAACCAAACCTGTATGGACGCTGTTTTTGGCGCAGGCAACTGGACCCAGGGCACTTATTCGACACCGGCGGCTACGGTATTTGCCCCTGGTATTGCTTTCGTTATGATGGAAGGTAGCGAAAACAATGATACGTACCTGGAGTCTTATATGCTGGCAAACCAGGCAACAATAGAGAACTGGGTAAATAACGGGGGGCGTCTATTCATCAATGCGGCGCCCTGGTATACGAACAATCAAAACTGGGGTTTCAGCGGTACTACACTAGTATTCGACCCCAACTTCGTCACTTCACCTGCGTGGGATGGCACAACCAATGTACCGGGCAACCAGATATTCATCGGTCCTTATACACCCACTGCAACTTATTTCAACGGTAGTTATTTTGCTCATGCCTATATAACAGGTACCGGCCTTACAACACTTTTTTACGACCCACTGAACCCCTCGCATTCGTCACTGACTTATAAGACATGGGGAGCAGGTGTTGTATTCTTCGGAGGCATGACACAACCGCAATTCTGGACACCTTCACCTCAATCAATAAATGTATGGCAAAACATCTTCTGGTATGTGGCCAATATTCCGTTACAAAGTATTACGACAACGGTACCCAATTCTACTTACTGCGCCGGCGCTAACCTGAACATATCGTACTCTTCGAACGGCCTGACCTTTACAGGAACAAATACTTTCACAGTTCAGCTCAGTGATGCCGCAGGATCGTTCGCTACACCTACTGCCATAGGCACTTTGACCAGTGCTGCAACAAGCGGGAACATTAATTGTACAATACCCCTGGCACAAGGTTTTGGCACAGGCTACCGTATACGCACGGTATCTGATGACCCCGTCTTTACTGGTGCTGACAATGGGACTGATCTAACCATCAATCCGGCACTGTTGCCCACTATCACGATCACAGCATCCCCGGGAACAAGCGTATGTACGGGCACAAATGTAACATTCACTGCTGCTACTACAAATGGCGGGCCTAATCCTGTTTATGCATGGTATGTAAATGGCAATCCGGTTGGTAGCGGATCATCTTATTCGACCACTACCCTGAATGATGGCGACGTAGTTACTTGCCAGCTCACCAGTAATGCCACATGCGCTACCCCCGCCAATGTGACAAGTAACAGCATTACAATGAACATCACACCGCCGCTGACCGCAACTATCACTATATCAGCTACCAATAATGGTAATGGCTGCATAGGTCAGCCTATGGACTTTACCAGTTCAGTTGCCAATGCGGGGCCTACTCCCTCATACCAGTGGATGAAGAACGGTAATCCTATTCCGGGCGCCACTAATGCCACTTATACCGATAACGGGTTGAACGACGGAGATGTGATCACCTGCGATATGCTGAGCAGCAACCCATGCGTTCCCCCGGCAATCGTCAACAGCGATACTATTACTGTTACCATCAACCCGGTAGTGGTACCAACCGTTACCATCACAGCTGACCCCGGCGATAATGTATGTGCCGGTTCACCTGTAACGTTTACTGCCGAGGTTACCAATGGTGGTACATCACCTGTGTATATATGGAGCCGTAATAACGCCGTTACCGGTGGTAACCAAAATACTTATACCGGCAATTTCCCTATATCCGGTAATGTAGTAAGCTGCACTGTGGTGAGCAATGCCACCTGCGCCATACCTGATACGGTTACCAGTAATAGCATGACCATCACTACTTTCGATGCTACTCCATACCTGTCCGGCACGCTGGGGAACAGCATCAGCAAGAACCAGCTAATAACAGGCTACATTAAGAATGATGTACGTGATGTCAACTGCGACCTTATGGTCACCATAGAGCCGCAGTGGCAAAATCCGGTATACGGCAACACCAACGTTAAGGTAACAATAGACCCTGATGTAACCACATACAATGGTCAGCCTTACCTGCAGCGTCACTTCGATATCGAACCTGCAAACAATGCTGCAACCTCTACCGCATTCGTTACACTGTATGCATATCAAAGCGAGTTCGACGCATATAATGCAGTGGCCGATACACTGGGGCTGCCCCTGATGCCTACCGACTTTGTACAGACCGGTAATATAAGGGTGACACAATTCCATGGCACAGGAACTGAGCCCGGCAACTATTCAGCAGGTACATACACTGTTATCAACCCTGCCGTTAGCTGGGACCCTGTACACCAATGGTGGCAACTGGTATTCCCCGTTACAGGCTTCAGCGGCTTCTACATCCATACCGGCAATTTCCCGCTCAACCTGAAACAGGTGCAGCCTGATGATTTCTCGGTAATAGCCTACCCCAACCCGGTACAGGATAAGGTTACCGTTACGGTAACCGGGCAGCGTGCCGCCAACAGCATGATATCTGTAACAGACATTACCGGCAGGACCATAATGACGGTACCGATGACCAATGACAAGGCCATTGCTGACATAAGCGCACTCGCGCAAGGCATGTACCTCATCAAATACACAGACGACGCAAGGTCACAGACTTTGAAAATAACAAAGGAATAGGCACCGGTACTCATTCCACTATAACAAGAGATAAGGAGGCTTTATAAGCCTCCTTATTGTTTTTTCGGGTAACACATGACAAACAACTATCACATAAATAATATGCGTCAAACGAAAAACATTAATAACTATTAAATTACCACTCTTGTTCCCGTAACAAGATATTTCCAACAGCAGTCTTTAACAAAAACCAAATAATATGCATAATTTTAAAGGGCTCTTTTAAAAAAGAGTTAATAATTCCTCCCTTCGCCCGGCAATAATTAAACTACTTAAGAAAAAATTATCTCTACATAGCAATAAAACAAAAACGATGATGACTAAAATTTACCTTGTAAAAAAGAGGTTGAATTTATTTAGTAAGGGGCTATTCCCCCTTTTGCTTATCCTGCTGCTAACGCACTACCGCACCAATGCAGGTGTATATTATGTGCAGGATGTAAACCCCTGGGGACAAACAACCAACCAAACCTGTATGGATGCGGTATTTGGAGCAGGTAACTGGACCCTGGCTAATACGGGTACACCAGCTGCTACCATTTTTGCTCCAACCACCACTTTCGTCATGCTTGAGGGTAGCGATGGCAACAGCAATATGCCCAACTTTATTAATACTAATATTACTACTATTGAGAATTGGGTAGCTGCTGGTGGCCGTTTGTTCATGAACGCAGCGCCAAACTATGGTGGCAACCAAACATGGGGGTTCAGCAGCACCACCTTGAATTATCCGTCATATGCTAATACGGTGACTACTACGGTCCCCACTAACGATATATTCCTGGGGCCTATGTTGCCTACAGCTACTACTTATACCGGTAGTGCCTTTGCGCATGCCTATATTACAGGAACCGGTCTTACCAGTCTTTTGTACGATCAGGCCTTCGCTGCAAACCAACGTTCCGTACTATGTTACAAATTATGGGGCAACGGTATTGTTTTCTTTGGCGGCTGTACACAGCCCAACTTCTGGAGTCCAAGCCCCCAAAGCACCAACCTGTGGGAAAATATCTTCTTCTACGTGAATTCTTTCCCGCTCAACAGCCTCACTACTACAGTTACCGGTTCGCCTTTCTGTGCCGGCGATGCACTGACCATATCTTATGCTTCAACTGGCCTTACGCTTAATGCGGGTAATACATTCACCGTAGAACTAAGCGATGCAACAGGTTCTTTTGCTACACCTACAACTATAGGCACTTTAGCCAGCACGGCAACAAGTGGCACCATCAACTGCACCATACCAATTGCACAAACCAGTGGTACAGGCTACCGTATAAGGACCAAGTCAAGCGATGTGGCCCTAACGGGAGCTGATAATGGTACTGATCTTACCATTAACGCCCTTATAGCACCAGGTGTATCAATAACAGTGTCTCCCAGCAATAATGTATGCGTAGGTACGAATGTGACCTTTACTGCAGCCATCACGAATGGCGGCCCTTCGCCTACTTACCAATGGATGGTAAATGGTAGCCCCGTGGGTGGCAATACATCTACTTACTCAACAAACGCCCTGAATGATAATGATGTTGTTACCTGCGTGCTCACCAGCAATGCTCCTTGTGTAACACCTGCGAATGACACGAGCAACGCTATTACGATGACCATAACACCGCCTTTGGCCGCCGAGATAAACATTAGCACCACCAGCGATACAGGTTGTGCAGGCCAGCCAATGACATTCACCAGCTCGGTACTTTACGGAGGACCCACCCCAACATACCAATGGCGGGTAAATGGCAACGCGGTTGGAGGTAATACGGCAACATACACCAGCAATACGCTTGCAGATGGCGACTATGTAACCTGCGACCTTACCAGTAGCAACCCATGCGTTCCGCCGGCAACAGTATATAGTGACACGATCACAGTAACGATAATCCCGGTAGTGATACCTACAGTAACGATAACAGCCGACCCGGGCAGCGATGTCTGCGCAGGTGCTGCTGTTATCTTTAGTGCTGAAGTTACCGATGGAGGTTCGTCACCAACCTTTATATGGACCGACAATTTAAATGTTGTAGGTAATAATCAAAATACTTATACTGCTGCATTCCAGAATGCCGGCGATGTGATCAAGTGCACTGTGGTTAGCGGTGCGGTTTGTGCAATACCTGACACGGTTACCAGCAACAGCATTACCATGCAGACCTTCTCTGCCAGCCCTTATCTTTCAGGAAGCCTGGGTAACAGTATCAGCAAGAACCAGGTAATAGCAGGCTATGTTAAGAATGATGTTAGGGATGCCAACTGCGACCTTATGGTCTCAATAGAACCGCAATGGCAGGATCCTATAACAGGTAATACCAATGTTCGTGTGACGATTGACCCGGACGTGACCATGTATAACGGCCAGCCTTACCTGCAGCGCCACTTCGATATCGAACCTGCAAACAATGCTTCGACCGCTACCGCATTCGTTACACTGTATGCATATCAAAGCGAGTTCGACGCATATAATGCAGTGGCCGATACACTGGGGCTGCCCCTGATGCCTACCGACTTTGTACAGACCGGTAATATAAGGGTGACACAATTCCATGGCACAGGAACTGAGCCCGGCAACTATTCAGCAGGTACATACACTGTTATCAACCCTGCCGTTAGCTGGGACCCTGTACACCAATGGTGGCAACTGGTATTCCCCGTTACAGGCTTCAGCGGCTTCTACATCCATACCGGCAATTTCCCGCTCAACCTGAAACAGGTGCAGCCTGATGATTTCTCGGTAATAGCCTACCCCAACCCGGTACAGGATAAGGTTACCGTTACGGTAACCGGGCAGCGTGCCGCCAACAGCATGATATCTGTAACAGACATTACCGGCAGGACCATAATGACGGTACCGATGACCAATGACAAGGCGATTGCTGACATAAGCGCACTCGCGCAAGGCATGTACCTCATCAAATACACCGACGATGCAAGGTCACAGACTTTGAAAATAACTAAGGAATAAGATTCAATATAAAAAATGAAAGCCCCGCTGATAGCGGGGCTTTCATTTTTTATATCTGCGGAATATAATAAGGTGATATCATCAAATAGACCACTACGCCGGTAATGCTGACATACAACCATAATGGCCAGGTATAGCGAGCCAGCTTCTTGTGCTTGCCATATTCGCCTGTGGCAGAAAAATAAGCAGTGTACAATATGAAAGGTAATATAACTGCGGCTAACACGATATGAGTAGCCAATAACACGTAATAGAAATAACGGATAGGGCCTTCACCACCAAACTTCGTTTCATCAGTCATTAGGTGATGACTGATGTAAAATAAGAGGAAGGTTACAGATAACCCGATAGCAGTCAGCATAAGTCGCTTATGCGTAACATAGTTTTTACGACGTACGGCAACATAGGCCCACACCAGCAATATGGACACTATTGAATTGATAATAGCATTGAAAAGGGCGAACACATGTATATCAAACCCAAGGTGAACGGTCAGCTTCACCCGCGACAGTATAGCGACAGCTGCAAATACCACGAAGGAAACAGTAAGGATCAGCAAGCGTGCGCGTGAGTCATTTTTCTTAATAAATGGAGTAAGCATTATGATATATTGAAAGGTCCTGAATCGAAGTTTATTCCCTGTGTTTGTTCTCAAACAGCAGGAGCACTATATCGTCCGAACAGCGTTTCATCTCAGCGCCATCGGTACCATCATAGTAGCCGCGAATGTAGCGGTACTGGTCGAGCAGTACAAATTTTTCGGTATGTATAAAGTCATCCGCCCCGCCATCTCCCGGCTGTACGGACAAGTGAAGCTGGTTGCGGGCGTAATCGTATATATCCTTCTTATCCCCGGTCAGGAACCACCAGCGGTCATGGTTTACCTCATATTTGTCAGCATATTCACGCAGTGCCGGGAAAGAGTCCCTTGCTGGGTCAACAGTAATAGATATGAACTGCACGGCAGTATCATTCTTTTTAAATGCCTTCTCGAGCATTTCCATATTGCGGGTTTGCCGGGGACAGGTAGAGGGGCAATGCGTAAAGAAAAAATCAACAACCAGTATCTTCCCTTTCAGGTCTTTGTTCAGGGATACTTTGTGGCCCAATTGGTTGGTTAGCTGTAGCTCGGGTGCCTTATGGAAAAGGGTATCATACTTCATTTTCCCGTTCACAAGCTGGCTGTCTATCCTGTCGGCAATATAATACTTGGGGAGCTTCACCACTCCGACAGCCATCTTACGGGTGATGTAAAAAACAGATAGCGGTAGCAAAAGTGCTACCGCTATCCCAATTATATATCGTTTTGATCTGTTGCTGGCCATTACTATTTATAATGCCGCAAAGATAAGAAGAACTTACCTTGTTGGCGCAGTACTGTTCATGAACAACCAGAAACCACCGTCGGACAAGAAAGCGATAATGAACCATATGAACAGCGTAAGCGGTATCAATACGGTGATGATAAAGCCCTTTACCTCGTCGCCAAGGTGCATGAATATTGATACGATGTAGCCTGCCTTAAGCAGTGTAAGGGCCAGGAAGAAGAAAGCTACCAATACCTTAGGCATATGGTGGCTGAAGAACATACCCAATATCACTTCCACTATAGTAACTACCAGCAGTACCCAGAATACTTTCCATATCCGGCCTACCTGCTTTTTACTTTCGGCTGAATTCAGGTCGCCATGGTGCTGCATGATGCCCGAATAGAGTTTGGACTGGTCGCCCTCGTAATAGTGCTGTATTTCGTTTTGGCTATAATGATGAGACATTCTTTATATAATTAGTTGTTGTGAACGAAATTGTTTTGAATGAACTATAGTAGATAGAAACAGGTGAATACAAATACCCATACCAAGTCCACAAAGTGCCAGTAAAGGCCCACCTTCTCTACCATCTCATAGTGCCCGCGGCGCTCGTAGGTACCATTCACGGTATTGATCAGGATAATGATATTGAAGATCACACCGCTGGTAACGTGCATACCATGGAAACCCGTAATGGTAAAGAAGTAGTTGAAGAAGTCGTGCGTGGCCTGCGAGCCATGCGCCGCCATGGCCGCCTCTGTAGTTTTATGCGTATCAAAGAAGTGGTGGAAAGAAGACATTGGTGCATCTACGAAAGAACCCCACCAGGCACCTTCGCTGTGCAGGTGTGTCCATTCCCATGCCTGGCAGCTCAGGAAGCAGATACCGCCAACTATCGTCCAGAGCATCCATTTGATAACGCCTTGTTTATCGCCATAGTGCCCGGCATGTACGGCCAGTACCATGGTTACCGAACTCATGATAAGTATAAAGGTCATCAAGCTCACAAAAAGCAGCGGCAGGTTTGCCTCGCCCATAAAAGGGAATGACTTGAACACCTGGTTGGCATCCGGCCATGCAGCGCTAAAGAAACGGGTGGTACCATAAGCGATCAGGAGAGCTCCGAATGTGAAGCTATCGGACAAGAGGAAGAACCACATCATTATCTTTCCGTAACTCACATTGAAAGGAGAACGTCCTCCTCCCCACATTTTAGTATCAGGCGCTGTAGTAGCTGTAGCTTGTGACATATCTTATTTGAAGGTTATTTTATAATTGTGAATTCGGCTGCGAATTTCGAAACAATTTTATTGATTTGCCAGAAAGAACACAAATAAATATATCCACAATGCATCAACAAAATGCCAGTATGTAGATACTATTTCGAGCCCTGTGGCATTATATACTTTCACCCGTTTTCTAAAGGCACGGAAAAATACAATTAATAATGCAATAATCCCACCCAAAATGTGCAAAAGGTGCAGCCCAGCTATGATGAACAGGAATGAACCGCTTGGGTTGCCATCCACACGTATATTATTGTCGTATAATATCCCAAACCCCATAAATTGCAGTACACCAAATAATACGCCCAGCAATAAGGTGGCTGTTATCAGCACTTTGAACCGGGGCATCTGGCGTTTTTTGAACGCACGCAGGCCCATGGCCATGGTGATGCTGCTAAGGATGATCGTTGCCGTCGAGATATTGAACACGAAGGGCAGCCTGTAAAATACCCAGTTGCCCTGGGCCTCGCGCACCATATAGGCGCTGGTAAGGCCGGCAAACATCATTACGATACTGGCCATCGCCACCCAAAGCATGAACTTCTGGGGGTGTATCTTTTTTCGTTGCGGTGTAGCCTGTTCCACTATTCTATCCATCTTTTTTTGAATTTTACATTGCCTTTGTCCTATGCCACAGAAGCTTACCCTACCTCCTGCTCACGACACATGGGCAAGATCACATTTTATCAAATAACAAGGCAAGCAAAACTGTGGGTAAATATATAAACGACGAAAACATCACCCGCTTGGCGGACTTGTGATCGTTATTCTTATAAAATACAAATGAGGCAGCAAAGTAAAACAGCCCGCAGGCAATGGCTATGAACATACCCATATTGCCACTGATACCCACCGTGCGGGGCATGATGGCCATGGGTATCAATACCAGGCTGTAAAACATGCATTGCAAGCCTGTGAAACGTGTACGCCCTTGTTTGGAGGGCAACATACGGATACCGGCCTTCTCGTAATCATCAAAACCCACCCAGGCAATGGCCCAGAAATGCGGGAACTGCCAGAAGAACTGTATCAGGAAGAGTACCCAGCCACCCAGTGCCAGCGGCCCGGTAAGCGTATTGGTAGCCGCCACCCAGCCAATGAGCGGAGGTAACGCACCCGGTATCGCCCCTATGAGCACTGCCACAGGGTGCACCTTTTTCATAGGCGTATAGGCGAAGGCATATAATAATAAGGATATGAAGCTCAATATACCCGCAAGCGGGTTGAAGAAATAGCCCAGGAGCATTGCCCCGGTAAAGCCCGTAAGCGCTGCGAAGATCCAGGCTTCGGCCACTCCCATCCTGCCATCAGGCATGGGGCGGTACATGGTGCGCCTCATCAGCTTATCACTGTAGCGTTCTATTATCTGGTTGATGGTATTAGCGCCGCCTGTCACCAGCAGGCCGCCGGCAAACAGCACGATCACTTCTTTCCAGGCGAATGAGGTACCGGGAGCCAATAGATAACCGACCACACTCGAAAACACAACCATAAAACTAAGGTTGGGCTTCAGCAACTGGGCGTAATCCTTTACACGGCCCAGTAATACCATTTGCCCCCTTGCTTTTATCGGCTCTTCACGCAACATTAATAGTAGAAATAAAAGGGATTATTTTAAAACAGGGCAAAGGTAATACTTGAACGCGAAAATGACAGTGCATTTATATACATATAGAAATCCAAATGTGATTAGTCTTATCGAATAAATATCGACTGACTTTATACAAAATAACATGATTACGAACAGCCAGCACCGTTCTATTGCCAATGACTTTATACAGGCCTATTCCAGTATTACAAGCTTTTTGCATGTCACGGATCTGTCCGGTAGCTCAAAGCTGCAGTTATAAACACCTGGGATAATCCCTGAAAGAGAAACCCTCATTTCCTTATCCTTCAATGCAATTTTTCTTACAGCCCTGCCGGTAACATCATAGATGGTAACAACCGTATTCTCATATCCACTCGTAACAGTGACCTCATCGCCAGCAGGATTAGGATAGAGGGCAAAGTCATGAAGGACCGGTTCCTGCTTAACCGATTCAGGATTAGTAGTATTACAACCACCTGGATATTTTACTAGAAATCCATCTCCCACACCGCTGCTACTTAACTGTAGTGAAGTCCCGGTAGGATCAAAATCCACAGTGGATCCGCTGAATGCGCCCGTAACATAAAGATGTCCTTGTAAATCGTTGCAGATGTAATAACCTTCATCAGCAGTATTAGAACCACCTTCGCTGAAGCCACAAATATAATTCCCATTCAAATCGTAGGTTGCTACAAATATATCGCTGTCGGTACCGTTTGCCACAAGGTTGGACACAGCGGGAGAAGGATCAAAATCCACAGTTCCAGAAAATGAGCCCGTACAATATAACCTGTTCCCGGATACAACAATTGAATGGCCTTCATCCGCTTGTGAGCTACCAATGAACTTTGACCACTGCAAAGTACCTGCGCTGTCATACTTACAGATGATGATATCATCATTACCACCGCCACCAGGCGTACTGATCGGTGAACCGGGCGGGAAAGCAACGGTTGCGCCATTGCTACTGGCTATGGTGTAGATATTATTTGCAGAATCTAAGGTTACTCCTTCCACAAGATCCAAATCACCACTGCCTTTCATATGCCTTACAAAAACAAAATGACCTGAAGTATCGTATTTTGCCAGGAAACCATCATGCACTCCTAAAGAAGTTAGCACCGAAGAGGCATTAGCCGCCTGAGGATCAAAATCCGCTGTTCCCATAAAGACCCCACCCATGTATAAATTTCCCTGCTTATACACAAGGTCAAGTGATGTAGCATCTATCCCTCCAATACCTTTCGACGCAAAACCTATACCCCATACTAACTGGCCACTAGGCGTATATTTAGCAAGGCATATCTTTCCATTTACAGCGCTACTAAGATTAACAACGGCAGGCGAGGGGTCTATGTCCATCACACTGGTATACCAAACCTCCACATAAACATTCCCTGCTTCATCTACAGCAACACCACGACAATAATCGCCAATTGTAGACCCACCCAGATCGATAGCCCACTGGTATGCTCCTGTAGCGGAATATTTTGCCAGGAATCCATCTCCGCCATAAGGCGTATTGGTTCCCGTTATTCCTACATCGCTCAGAGTCCCCACACCGGCTGAAGGATCAAAATCTACATTTTGCCCACGGAAATAACCACAGACAAACACATTACTGGAGGCATCGCAGGCAATACGGTAAATGGCATCAATATCAGTACCTCCTGCGTTAAATCCCCACAAAAAACTTCCGGAAGCAGTGTAACAAGCCAGAAACATATCCTCAGACCCATTACTGGTTATATTGTATACAGCTGCTGAAGGGTCAAGGTCGATCGTGTTGGAGAACTTACCGCCGATTACAACATTACCATTAGGTAAAACTTTGCAGGACAGTCCTTCATCACTTCCACTACTGCCAAACTGTAGTGCCCACTGTGGCACCTGTGCAATAGAGAGTACCGGCAAAACATACAAGCAACAGCATAGAAAGAGTGCCCGAAGAGCGTTAAAAGAAGATAGCATAAATATAAGTTTACGTATAAAATTACAATAAACACTTAAAAAATGGATTGCCAGCCTGATTGAATAGATATTTAAGCTATTCCGGATGTTGAAAGAACTCTATCGTATGCTCCACCACTTCCTGCATCGCCTTGGGCAAGTGGTTTTCGGCCCAGGGGTGTTTGCGCCCGAATACATGATCGGAAGGCACCAGGAACAGCTCGGCAGAGGGATGCCAGCGATGCAGGGTGTAGGCCTTTTCCACAGGCACAGAGGTATCATCTATCCCATGGCAGAACAGCAGCGGTATATCCAGCTTTTTGAGCGCATCCTGTATATTCAGGCGCTCCTTATTGTTTTGGTAATCTTCGTACAACTGGTAGTTCAGGGGCAGTTCCTGTTTGGTACGGCTATTGGTCGTGTAGGTAACGCCTTTTTCTTTCCACTCCACTATCCGGTCTGTAGGCCAGCCACCCCACGGGGTCTTGCACTTGTGTATCGATGCCCAGGTTGTCACTTCTTTTACACGGGCATCTTCCGCAGCTTTCAGGATAGATATGCCGCCGCCAAGGCTATGGCCTATCAGCATCAGTCGCTCCTTATCTATCTGCCCTGCATGCTCCTGTGTAGCCGATAGCGCCCAGTCGATCACCACCCCGAGGTCGTCCAGCTCGGTAGTGTAATTATTATTGGCGTAGGCCTCCAGGTCCACGAACTCGTCCAGGTGTTCGGGCGTGGTGCCATTGTGCGAGAAATTGAACTTAATGAATACAAAACCGGCAGACGCAAATTGCTCGGCTATGAGATCAAAATTACCCCAGTCCTTAAAGCCATTGAAACCATGCGAGTAGACAACAACAGGTTTGGCCTGCTCTGTGTGGAGGTAAAAGATATCAGTTGGTATAGGTTTACCATGGCTGCCTTTGAGCAAAATATTCTTTACGATACGCATCTTCTAATACAAAATGATTTTACCATCCCCCGCCGGCGCCACCGCCGCCACTGCTGCCGCCACCAAATCCGCCGAAGCCACCGCCTCCGCCGCCACCCCAGCCGCCGCTGCCACCACCCCAGCTTCCTCCGCCCCAGCCGCCTGAGCGACCGCGGTTCATCATGCTTCCTATCAACCAGCCGGCGCCAAAACTGCCCCAGCCGCGGCCACTCATATAGTTGCCGCCGCCACCTCCGCCGCCACCTCTCTTACTCAGCAGCCAGAGTACAAAAAAGATCACTACTATCAGCAATATTGTGGCTCCAACCGGCATACCCTGCTGATCTTTTTTATCTGCGTTGTATTCTCCTTTGGTAGCAGCTATCACGGCATCTGCGGCACGCGAAAAGCCTTCATAATAATTGCCTTGCTTAAATGCCGGGCGCATTTCGTTACGTACTATCTCACCGCATTGCAGGTCGGTGAGCGCACCTTCCACGCCGCGGCCTGTCGTGATCCACATCTTGCGGTCGTTCAGCGAGGCAAAGATGAGTACCCCGTTATTCTTTCCCTGCTGGCCTATACCCCATTTATTAAAAAGCTTCACGGCATAATCGCTGGCATCGTAATTGCCCAGCGAGGTAATAGTAACTACCGCGACCTGCGTAGATGTAGTGCGGTCAAACTCGTCCAGCTTTGCTTCCAGTTGGGCTTGTTCATCAGCACTCATCATACCCGCCATATCATTCACCAGCCTGGGCGGTGAGGGCCTTGGCGGAAAATCTTCATCACCAGCCTTTACCGACACAGCCACCAGCAGCAGGAATAATAATCCCAACAGCCGAACCGATATCCTGTTTACAACTTGCATCATTTTCCAAATACTATTTCATCCGGCAATTCATTCTTGTTTATAGCGGGATCGAAGGGGAAGTGCGTAGCCAAAGCATGACCTAACTCCGTAACACAGGCGCATAGCCCTTCGGTTACTTCGCCTTTGCGCAGGTAGTCCTTCAACCTTTGAGCTGCTGCCTCCCAGAATACCGGGCCGCCTGCCTTCTCAAAAATGGCTGAATCGCCAAAAAGCGCATATTGCCGGTCTGTAACTGCCACATACACTATTGTGGCATTACGCATTTCCGTTTTGTACATGCCGAGGCTGCCGAAGAGCTCTACGGCCCTGTCCATCGCGTTCATGTAACTGCACTTATGCTCTACGAACACGCGTATCTCACCGGTAGTTTTACCTTCCGCTTCCTTGATACAGGCAACTACACGCTGCTGCGATTCTTCATCAAGTATGGGCCGTTTCTTCCGGAATGGGAACATGATCTTCAATTTTTTTAGAACTGTACCTGGGGCGCTTTTTCAGCACCTTTATCTGCTTCGAACCAGGGCTTCTTGGTGAAACCGAACATACCCGCATACATCACCTGCGGGAAGGAGGTGATCTTTACATTGTAAGTTTTCACTACAGCATTATAGTCGTCCCTTGCCACCTTAATACGGTTCTCGGTGCCCTCAAGCTGGTCTTGCAGTTGGGTGAAATTCTGGTTGGCTTTTAACTGCGGGTATTGTTCGGCCACTACCATCAGCCTGCCCAGTGCCTGGCTCAGCTGGCCCTGCGATTGCTGGAACTGTTGCAATTTTTCCGGGGTCAGGTCTTTGGAGTTCACCGTCATCTGTGTAGCCTTGGCCCTTGCCTCTATTACCTGTGTAAGCGTGGTCTTTTCAAAATCGGCCACACCCTTTACCGTAGCTACAAGGTTGGGTACCAGGTCGGCACGGCGCTGGTAACTGCTTTGAACATTCGCCCACTTCTCATCCACATCTCCCCTCATTTTGTTCATGCCATTATAGCTGCAGCCACCCATTAATACAAGGAGCAATAAAATGCCCAGAACAACATATAAGCCTTTCATTGTTATTAGTTTTATCCTCAAATATACATTTAGTTTTGCAACTAAAACAGTAACGCCGGTCAGCGACCGGCGTTATCATTTTATCAACAATATGTATACTGCTTATCAAAGGTAAAAACGGGCGCTCAGGCCAAACATATTATGCGGGAAGTAATTAAGGTCGCGTACGAAATTGATAGCGGGTTTTATATCTGCGCTAAGGCCCAGGGGTATATTACGGAATTTATATTCTACACCACCTATACCATCTATACCGAATATACCTTCATTATCCCTACCGTAACGGCCTGTTTCGTAGTCATATATCCGTCCGTCATGGTTCCAGACACCTGCATGCACACCACCACCAAAGAATAGCCTCCACTCAGGCCTTGGCAGGTAAATATGGTACTCCAGCAATGCTACGGCATTGAAGCTGGTGCCATCTTCCCAACCCAGTACACCACCTGCATTCATCTGCCCTTCAATGGCCAGGTTCCTGTCCAGGAAAAATTTACCGGTAAAGCCGCCACCATCGGGAGTTGCACGCAGGCCAAGGGCTACATCTCCTTTTTGGGCCTCTGCGGGTTGGGCAATTACAAGACTAAATATCGTCGCAATAAATAAGAATATCTTTTTCATAACACACATTTTGCTTAACGCGTTTAAACAATCGTGCCAGCCCTGCTATATTCATATTATGCATACGCAAATAAATGCCCAAACTTTAACATAGTCCTGTATTTTTGCCGGATAATAACATTTGCATGCCCATTTCATACGAAGCTTCATTAGCGTACGCACAAACGCAGGACAGGATAGACCCACTATTCCCGTTCCGCGAAAGGTTCCTTTTCCCGCAGCACAATGGTCACGACGTTTATTATTTCTGTGGTAATTCCCTTGGCCTGCAGCCCAAAAGTGTGCAATACCTTATGGAGAAAGAGCTGGAAGACTGGGCTAAGCACGGGGTTGAAGGTCACTTTCGCGCACGCAATCCATGGTTTTCCTACCATCACCTGTTTTCAGACAGGCTGGCGAAGATAGTGGGGGCAAAGCCGTCTGAGGTAGTGGCTGCCAATGCACTCACTGTGAACCTGCACCTGCTCATGATATCTTTTTACCGGCCGCAAAATGGCAGGTACAAGATATTGATGGAGGCGGGGGCTTTCCCTTCCGACCAGTATGCGGTGGAGACCCAGGTGCGCATGCATGGCTACGACCCTGAGGATGCCATCATCGAGATAGCACCACGCGAAGGTGCACATACCATAGATGAAGAAGACATCATCAATGCAATAGAATACAACCGCGAGCAACTGCAGATGGTCATGATAGGCGGGGTAAACTACTACACCGGCCAGTTCTTCGACCTGGAGCGGATAAGCGATGTAGCCCATCGCAATGGTGCTTATGCCGGTTTCGACCTGGCTCATGCCGTGGGCAATATACCCCTGCAACTGCACGAATGGGGTGTAGACTTCGCCTGCTGGTGCTCTTACAAATATCTTAACTCGGGCCCCGGCGCCGTTGGCGGCATGTATGTACACGAGCATCACGGCAATAACCCTAAAAGTTTCCGCCTGGCAGGCTGGTGGGGCAATGATGAAAAGAACCGCTTCAAAATGGAAAAGGGCTTCATACCCCAACCCGGTGTGGCAGGATGGCAAATGAGCAATGCCCCCGTGTTCAATATGGTGGCCCACAATGCATCGCTCGATATTTTTGACAAGGCCGACATTCACGCCCTCCGCGAAAAAAGCCTGAAACTTACAGGCTATCTCGAATTCCTGTTGAAGCAGGTTACCCACTTACCCTTCGAGATCATCACCCCCTCGGAACCTGCACGCCGTGGCTGCCAGTTGTCCTTGCTGTTTACTGACAGGGGCCGAGAGGTATTTGAGAAACTAACCGAGAATGGCGTGGTGGTCGACTGGCGCGAGCCAAATGTGATACGTATGGCCCCTGTGCCCTTATACAATACGTTCGAGGACGTTTACCGTTTCTACGAAACGCTCATGTCACTGCAATAGTTTTTTTATGAAAAGAGTCCTCTTTGTTTTCACCATTGTGCTGTTCGCTGCCTGCAAAGGCACAACAAACAATGCGGCCAACGATCACACCCTTAAAAACAGAATAGCATTTGACCAGCTACGGTAGCTTGACCAATTAGAATGGCATTATATTTCGACATAGATAGCCTGCCCCGTTTTGAAAACGCAGTGCTTACCATAGGCACCTTCGATGGTGTGCACCTGGGCCACCGTACCATACTCAACGAGGTGGTAAGGCATACCAAAGAGGTGAAAGGAGAAAGTATCGTCATCACCTTCGAGCCCCACCCGCGTAAGCTGCTGTTCCCCGATCAGCCTATCAAGCTCATCACTCCCCTGCAGCAAAAGCTCGACCTTATTATCAAAGCAGGCATACATCATGTAGTGGTTGCGCCTTTTACCAAGGAGTTCTCACAACTATCCGCTGAGCAATACATACGCGATTTCCTCGTCAAAAAATTTCAGCCACATAGCATAGTCATTGGTTATGATCATCATTTTGGCCACGACAGGAAAGGCGACATTAACCTGTTGAAAGAGCAGGCTGCTGAATATGGGTATAAGGTCTTCGAGATACCGGCACAGCTTATTGACGAGGCAGCAGTTAGCTCCACCAAGATACGTAAGGCCCTTGCCGAAGGCCGCATAGGTGATGCAGGGCACATGCTCGGGCGCAATTACACCATCAGCGGCACGGTGATAGAGGGCAACAAACTGGGCCGCACCATCGGCTATCCCACAGCCAACATTCGCCACTCCGAACCGGAACAGATACTGCCTGCAATAGGCATCTACGCTGTATACGCAAAATGGCAGGACAAGTCATTCAAAGGCATGCTCAGCATTGGCCATAACCCTACCGTTACGGACGATAAGAGCATCAAAACGGAAGTGAACATCTTCGACTTCGACAAAGAGATATACGGCGACATGCTGGAGATAGCATTCATTGCCCGCCTGCGTGATGAACAAAAATTCGATTCATTGGATGCTTTAACAGATCAACTGCACAAAGACAAAGAAGACTCGCTTAAGATATTAGGGTAGCGTCAGCACGCAGTCAAACACGTTCAAGATTTTCCAACAACTCAATGTCGTTCGAGCGATTTGATTTTTTCCACAGTAAGCTTCTTCTCATAAAGAACACCCATTGATGCTGCATCTTGTTCCACTGTTTGAACAAACCCGGCTTGTTTCCTTCGCTCATTTACTTTATCCGGGTCCTTTATCGGCCAAACAACAGTCGCTGATATTCCTATTTGGTTACCACCAATGTCATAAACAGGAATAGATACCCACTGTGTGCCATATAGCTGTTCCTTGCCCTCCCACATTAGCAGTCTATCTTCCATTTTAGCCACAAGGTATCTTGGCAATTCTCCTTTCTCTCCCGCCTGTTTTATCACAGGAAAATACTCCTTTATTTTTCGCGAGTGTTGTATGATGTACCACACAGTTTCATTAGCCGGTTCGCCAACCATCGATTTCCCAGGATATCCTCTCGTTTTAATAATCCGCTCAGCAAAAACCAGGTTCATAGAATCGAGGGGGCTTTGTAATGCCCATAGGGAATCATAAGCAGCTTTACCCTTCCACTTTATACTCATATATTCTCGATACCTTTGGTCTTCAACCATAAGGCTGTCTAATTGTCGTTTCAATCTTGTATCTGTGCCAGGCTGTGCGAAAACGCTCAATGGGATAAGAAAGACAAATAAAACCGTAATCCGTTTAAGCATATTCAAATTTACGAAATCGGTTAGGCATTAGCATTAAGCAATTACGCGATCATCATCCCCACCATCTCCTTCAGCAATTCACCATCATGTGCGCTGCTTTCTATGCCTACGGCCATGGTGCTGTACTTACCCAGCAGCAGCATACAGCGCTCCACCCGCGCCAGCGGCCAGTGCTGTGCAAGGGCCATTACCTCTTTTGCCTTGTTCGGGTAAGTGCCAAGGGCAGCCGCTATATCCTTATCGCTTTTGCCCCTTAAAAAATTGGCCTGGTATAGCCTGTTGAAATGATTGTAGAAGGAGCCGATCACTAATGGCATGGGCGCCGATTTGGGATTGGCGGCAAAATAGCTCAGCATGCGGTACAGCTTATCCCTGTCGTGCCCGGTAACCACTTCCGGAAACTCAAACACATTGTACTCCCTGCTGATGCCAATGTATTTCTGTATCAGGTCGGCAGTAAGCGCCTCCTGGCCCGGTACATTGATGCGCACTTTTTCTATCTCGTTAGCTATCTTCTGCAGGTCATTGCCCAGGTAGGTAGCCAGTATCTGCGACTCACGTTCCCCGATATGAAAGTTGATCTCCACCCCGTACTGCTGTACCCAGCTGGGTACAAGGTCGTCCTTTATTTTATCCGAGCTGAAGTAAAAGCCCTTTTCTTTGGCCAGTTTCGTGGTCTTGCTCCGTCCATCTGCCTTTTTGCCCCTGTACTCCACCAGGAACACCGTAGTGGGTGCGGGGTTCTCCAGGTAACCGGCCAGTTCATTATAGCCCTTTAGTTGCGCGGCATCTTTCAGTATCACCACCTGCCTTTCTGCAAACATCGGGAAGCGCCTGCAGGCATTCACCACATCTGCCCACTCGCTGTCCTTACCATACAGCACCATCAGGTTAAAATCGCGCTCCCCTTCGTTCAGTATATTGTTTTCGAAATAATGCGTCACGAGGTCCAGGTAATAAGGCTCCTCCCCATCCACCAGGTAGATGGGCGCATATTGTTTCGCCTTCAGCGATTGAAATAATTTTTTCAGGTCAGCGGTCATGGTTCATCTACGAATACAGGCTCGGGAAACTCATCCTTTATGCCCTTAAGCCTCAAAAATACTTTGGCGGTCGTCAGCACATCACGCAGGCAGTATTTGCCTATCCTTGCCAGGTCTTTTTCCTTGTAATACACCTCCGCTACCATGCTGCCGTCTATATCCTCCTTGGGCGAAGGTATGCCCAATACCGCTGCCAGCAAAGCCAGCGAGGTGAAATGTTTATAGTCACCAAAACGCCATAGTTCCAGCGTATCCAGGTGGCTGATCTCCCATGGCTTCTTGCCACTTAGCTGCATGCATTCCGGCAGTTCCATCCCGTTGATGACCATGCGCCGGCAGAGGAAGGGTATATCAAACTCCTTGATATTATGCCCGCAGAACCTAAGCTCATGGTAGCGGCTGGTGAACTTACCGATCAGTTCGGAAAAATCATTTAACAAAACTTTTTCGTCGTCATTTGTCAGCGATTTCATCCGGAACTTCCAGCTATCGCCGTGCTTATGGAAACTGGCGAACCCGATACAGACCACCCGGGCAAATTCTGAAAATATACCCGCCCGCTCCCCGAACAATTGTTCCGGCCCGGCATTTTCATCCGTGCTGCTTTTCAGGTATTTTGCTTTCTTTGCCCATTCGGCCTGCATCACCGGCGACAGTAAAGAATGCTCCGGTACAACTGGCACGGTTTCTATGTCTATGAAAAGGATATTTTTTAATTGCTCCATTACTGGATTACATATCTATATTTGTATCTAAAATAACAAAACTAACATTTTATGAGCCAGGACTTTAATCAGCCTTCCTCTCAGCAACCAACTGAAAATTCATCGCAGCCGCCCCGTAAAAATACACTTGTGTATTGGGTAATCATAGGCATTTTGCTTGTGGCTTGTATCATCCTGTTCGTTCAAAAGAACAAAACAGCTACCGAGAAAGCACAAACGGAAGAACAACTCGCTACCTCCGACTCAAGCCGCAAAGCTATCGAGACGGACTACAACGCAGCACTCGCGCGCCTCGACCAACTGGTGTCCAAGAATGCACAGATGGATAGTACCATCAACAGCAAGAATGGTGAGATAGCTAAATTGAAAGACCAGATCAACCACATACTTGGCGACAGCAGGGCCAATGCCAGCGATCTCAAGAAAGCCCGCGACCTGATAGCCCGGCTCAATACCCGCGTCAAGTCGTATGAAGAGCGCATAGCCGAACTGGAAGGCGAGAACCAGGACCTGAATAATAAAAATGAGGTACTGGCACAGGAGCGTGACTCTACCGTAACGCAGAACATTGCGCTCAAAAAAGTAGGTTCTGTGCTGCATGCATCCAATATCCGTATGAACCCCATACACCTCATAAAGGGGGGCAAAAAGGAAAGTACTACAGAACATGCCCACAAGGTGGATATCCTACGTATCGTGTTCGATATCGACGAGAACCGCATTGCCGAGAGTGGCACCAAGCAGGTGCAGCTTAAGATAACCGGCCCCGACGGCACCGTGTTCAGCGACCCCGCCTATGGCTCAGGCAGCACTACCCTCGTTGATGGCCAGAATGTGAATTACACCCTGGTAAAAGACATCCCCCTACAGCAAGGCCAGCCGGTCAAAGACGTGACAGTAGACTGGCACCAGGTAACAGATTACAAGGCGGGCAGCTACAACATCGAGATCTACAACGGTGGTTATAAAATAGGCAGCGGTAGCGTTAGCTTAAAGAAATAATCACTGATTCGCAATACATTATAATGCGCCCCGCAGCTTGCGGGGCGCATTATTTTATTATATTTTTATCTGGTCCGTTGCCCGGTAGGTAACAATAAGATAATACTGTATTTCTTTTTTGTTCACACTCGGGGCGGTACTTTTGCACACGACTTAGGAGTTCATTATGGAAGTGTTACCAGGAAAGATACTTATAGTTGATGACGAACCGGATATAGTCGAATTCATCAGCTATAATCTAAAAAGTAAAGGCTACCTTATTGCCACAGCCAAAGACGGCGTTGAAGCATTGAGAAAAGCCAAGGAATTCCGTCCCGATCTGATATTGCTCGACATAATGATGCCCAACAAAGACGGCAAGGAGACTTTGAAAGAACTGCGCCGTATGCCTGAGTTCGAGCAGACCGCCATTATCTTCCTGACTGCACTTAGCGACGAACGTTCTGAAATAGAAGGCCTCAAAACTGGTGCTGACGACTATATCTCGAAGCCCATAAAGCCCGAACTGCTGGCCACACGCATCAGCGCCGCACTGCGCCGCCTGCGCAAGGATGAGGACCAGGAGCAAAAACTAACTTTTGGCGACCTCGAGATCAATAAGACCAAATTCACCGTTACCTACAAGGGACAGGAAATAATGCTGGCCAAGAAAGAGTTCGAACTGCTTTCGCTGCTGGCCTCCAAACCCGGCCGCGTGTTCCTCCGCAACGAGATACTACAGCGCGTTTGGGGTACCGATGTTATCGTTGGCGACCGTACCATAGATGTACACATCCGCAAGATACGCCAGAAGGTAGGCGTGGACCTCATCACTACCGTAAAAGGTGTAGGTTATAAGTTCGAAATGGAGTAGTTTAGTATCCTATGTCGGTATTAGGTACTAAAAATCCGTCGCCCAGGCTGCTTTCCCTATTTACGGCGCTCATCATCTCTACCGTTAATGCATTGCTCAGCCTTACCCTGCAGCCGCATTGGTACATGCCGCTTATCGTTTTTGCGCTTACCTTCATCATCACCTATTGGCTATACCATTATACCCTGCAGCGTTTCATATACCGTAAGATCAAGCTCATCTACAAATTCATATACCAGACCAAGGCTACCAAGAAAGAAGAATTTTTTTACGAGAACATCCTGCCACGCAAGTCCATCGAGGAAGTAAGCTTTGATGTGCAGCGCTGGGCCGACCAGAAAAAGGACGAAATAGATATGCTGCGCGCCAACGAACAGTTCCGCAAAGAGTTCCTGATGAACCTGGCCCACGAGCTGCGTACGCCCATTTTCAACGTACAGGGGTACGTGGATACCCTGTTAGGTGGTGCGCTCGAAGATGAGAACGTAAATCGTAAATTTCTCGGCAACGCGTCCAAAAGCATCGACCGCCTGGTACGCCTCGTGGACGACCTCGACGAGATATCGAAACTGGAATCGGGCCGTATACCCATCATACAGGAATCCTTCGTGATACAGGACCTTGTGAAAGATGTGTACGAAGAGCTATCCTTACAGGCCCGTGACCGCAATGTGCAACTGGTGTTCAAAAAAGGTACCGAGCGCCCGATCACTGCATACGCCGACAAACCCAAGATCAAACAGGTACTCATCAACCTCGTGGAGAATGCCCTGAAATATGGTAACGATGACGGCATCATTACGGCAGGCTGCTACGAGATGGACGACAAACACATCTATGTTGAGATATCGGATAATGGCCCCGGCATAGCCGAGGAGCACCTGTCCCGCATCTTCGAGCGTTTTTACCGCGCCGACCGCAGCCGTAGCCGTACCATAGGTGGCACAGGCCTTGGGTTGGCCATCGTCAAGCACATTGTAGAGGCCCATGGCCAGACGGTAAATGCCCGTAGCAAACCCGGCGTAGGTTCATCATTCGGCTTCACCCTCGAGAAAGGGAAAGAATAAACTTCACAATATATCATTTGCCCGCCTATACTGTTCTGCTCCACTCGGTGAATAGCATCACATTGTCCGCATAGTTTTCTGCCCTGGAGCCGGCGCCGTTATAGGCCCTTATCGCAGTGCGCACATCCGGGTGGGCAGCAAATTTTTGCAACAACTCGCGCTTCAGCCGTTCCAGGCAGGCATCAAATGAGTACCATTGTTTTTGTTCAAAAAATGCCCGGTCATTACCAATATGTTGCAGGTCGTACTGGAAGACGCCATAACCTTTGTACACCCACTGTGCAGGACCATAATGCCGCAATGCGCGTGTTTCGTTCGCTTCAGCAATAAGCATATCCGCAAATGCATCCCCATACTTTTGCCGGAAAGCCCTCGTATCGCGCGGGAAGGCAAGTCGTTTTGTCCCCGGGTAGTCACCGCTGGCATCAAACACGCATCGCTCTACAATGGTTTGCGCGGCCTGCTCGTTGATCCAGTGTACCCAGACACTGCCAGTCTCCTGGCAAGCTATACCACAGGCATGATCAATATCGAATGCAGTGCCCCGGAGGGCCTCAGCTATCTGCGCACCAAAATTTGCTTTCAGCCATTGCACAGCCGTAATGGCCTGTGAGCGGGAAATAGGTAGTTCCATTTATCTTGTTTTTCACACAAAGGTCCCCCCTCTGTAAGGCCCGGAGAAATTTGATTTTTATCACACCCCTGTTTCGGAGGTATCATACCCTTTATTTTCGGGTATCATGTCTTTTTCTTTTAGCGGAACAGTATATCCCTTAGGCCGTAATGCATTTTAGCATACCCAATGCTTGCGCACATCCTCGCTATGTCCATATTTGTCAAAAATAGACATATCACGTATCTTTACAGAAAGCACCTCATATGAATATCAGCTTCACAGAAAAACAGGAAAAATACATCAGCGACCAGCTCTCCTCAGGCGACTACCAGAACGCCTCGGAAGTTGTACGTGATGCGCTTCGCCTGCATGAACTGTACCGCACCCGGGTACTGGAAGAGCTACGCAGGGAAATTGCCAAGGGATGGACCGGACCGTCAAGTAAGCGCAATGTTAAGGACATCGTCAAGTCTAAATCACGTGAGCACAAACTGTAAGCCGTATGCAGCTACCCTATGAGCTTTCATCGGAAGCCGATAAAGACCTTGAAGATATATTTGACTACACTGCAGCGCAGTTTGGTGTCATGCAGGCTATAAGTTATGTGAGTAGCTTTGAGGATGTATTTATTGCAATTGGCCACAACCCGAAAATTGGCAGGGGGCGCGATGAAATAAAGAAAGGCCTAAGAAGTCTAGTAAAGGATGCTCACATAGTCTTCTACCGCATATCGAAAGACAGTATTAGGATCGTGAGAATCCTGCACTGTAGTCGCGACATCACTACTTTCCCGGCATAATAAACGTCTTATCTCCAAAATAAGAACAGGGCGCATCAGCGCCCTGTTCTTATTTATCAGGATCATTTGTGACTATTGCAGTACAAACTTGGTGTATTCCCTGTTGCTGCCTTCATTGGCAGAGAGGTAATAGATACCCTTGGCAAGGCCACTGAGGTCTATATAAGCGCCTCTGTCACTGGCCTCGGTCTGTGCGTTGTACACGAGTGCGCCCAGAGTATTGTACACCTTCACACTATTGGCATTGCGTACATAGATGCCTCCTGTAGACGGGTTGGGATATACCATTTCATTACCCACCGGCAGCGATATATTGCTTACAGCCGTAGGCGACATTACTATATTGGTAGAATTATAATAGTGCTGGCCATCATCCACGAGGTCGTTGTAGGTCGACATCTTATAGCCTTCTCCGAACCATGGGTTCATGTAATACGTGTTATTACCGTTAACGCCTGTACCCACTACAAAGTGGCCGCCGCCTGCGTACCACGACCAATGGTAAACCATAAGGTGATTGTGTGCCACATTGTTCTGTATAGTGGCCAGCGGCAGTGGCGAGGTAGCATGGCTGCAGTTGATATTGCCGAAGTGCAGCAATATATCATCTATACTGCCGTACTGCCCCCAGTTATAATTGGGCTGGTTGCAGCCCTGCGAGGGGTCCACACAGCAATTGGTGGTGCCGAAGCTTGTCCAGGTAATGACGCTACGCGCATACTCGGCCACCTGGCATTGCGTTACGGGATAGCCGTAATAGTTCAGCATACAGGTAGTGCAGCCGGCCCAGCACCACTGGTCCTGCTCCTGTATGGTAAGCGGCACATTCAGTTGCTGCGCCTTTATGAGCGAACTGCTGAGCAGTACGATAATTATAGTAATGTACTTTTTCATCTGGTCAGTATTTTGGATGGTTCCTTAATGCATCTTTGATAATAGGCAGCAGCTGTGACAAAGTGAGCGACGAATTGCCGTACTCATTCAGCACCGGCATCGACATGGTGGCCGAATACAGCGGATAGTATTTGGCGCCTGTATAGTCATCCCCGTTCGACTCCACAAAGAAGTCAGCCTCGAGGGGGTAGATGCGCAGCAAGCCATATTGATGTGCCGGGCTTGAGAGTGCGCTCTTCTTCTGCAGTTCGGCAGCCAGCTGTGCGGCCCCCATGGCAACGGTCTCATATTTACCGCTGCGGTCGGTCACGTCCAGCAGCATACGCTGTATGCCATCGGCCAGCACCGGCAGGCGCCACCTGTTTTGCGGCACTATGGCAAATGCTTCGTTCACGTCGACACCCTTGTAGAGGTCCATGTTCAGGCCCAGCATCCTGTAGGGCTTGCCTATGCTGCTGTTAGCGAACTGTGAGCGGCTGCTGAAGCCAAAATATTCCAATTGCCCCGCGGGTATCTGCCCCAGGAAGCTTTGCAGGTCGTTCCGGGCCGTGGCTATTACCTGTGCATTATCCTGCTGCGCCATTGCAGCCGGGGCCTGGCCGCACAGCATCAGCACAGCGGCCAATGAGTATAAAGTCTTTCGCATAAATACATTATTTATACTGTGAATGTAATAAAATTTATTCTGGAAATGAAATGACTATCATCATCTTAATGCAAAATTCATCCGCCGGCTACCTTTAGAAGATATCCACATTTTCAGCAAAAGACGCTTTGGCTATTGTACCGGCAACAAACAGTTTATATTTTTCTTGTGATTTATTTTTCTCTTCATTTAAACTTTATAGAATGGAACAAAAACCTATTTCTAATGCACCTATGATATTGGGCATTATAGGCGGCGTCATAGGGCTGCCCTCTGCCGTATGCTCCGGCGCCTGTGCAGCCGGTATATCGTCGGTAGCCGACAACACCACTGCCGAGCAGGCCTCCCAGGCCGGTGATGCCTTCATGTGGATCAGTCTTATCGCTGCACTGCTGGGCCTTGTCGCAGCCTTCCTGTACAAAAAGAAACCCGGCATGTGGGGCGCCATCATGCTGCTGGCAGGGCTGGTATCGCTGGTGGGCCTGGCATCATTGAATATGGCAGCGCTCATCCCTGCAATTCTTTTCATCGTTGGCGGCGCAATGGCCCTCTCGCAAAGAGGCCGCGTAGCAGCATAAATATTTACTCGTTTTTCATCTTGAAAGGGGAGCTTTTCCCCTTTCCTTTTTTATGTATCCCTACCTCCACATCGGCGCTCACATACACATACCTATGTACAACCTGTGCATAGGTATCGGTATAGTGGCCGCTATGCTATTGCTGCAACAGGGCAGCGCCTTCCGCCGCCTTGGTGCTGAACAGCAGCACCGGCTGCAGCTGTCTTTATTACTCACCGTGCTTGCCGGCTTTGCAGGGGCCTACCTGTTCGATGCCTTTACGCAGCGGCAGCAGGGCCACTTATTGAGCGCCTCCGGCGGCCTCACACTCATGGGAGGTATGCTTGCCGGTATCCTTTGCCTGGCCCTCTGCCTCCGGCTCAGCCGCACACCCATACTACCTACCCTCAATATGCTGGCTGCCCCTTTCGCGCTGGGCCATTTTTTCGGGCGGCTGGGCTGCTTCTTCGGTGGTTGCTGCTTTGGCAGGCCCACCCATTTCTTCACCGGTCTCAGCTTTCCCAGGGGCAGCCTGCCCTACAGGCATTACCATAGCACCGTGCCCATACACCCCACCCAGCTCTACGAGGCCGGCTTTGCGCTCTGCCTATGCCTGCTGTTGCTGCGCTACCGCCCCCGGCAAAGCTTTGCCATCTACCTGCTCAGCTATTCGGTGTTCCGCTTCTTCGCAGAGTACCTGCGGGCCGACGATCGCGGCCTGCTGTTCAGCGGGCTGGCATTAAGCCCATCGCAGTGGCTTAGCCTGCTGGGTATCGCCGGGACTACCATGCTGTACCTGGCTACAAGGCGGAGCACTGTCACCGGCAGTATGCCTTAAAGGAACATCCCCAGGAACCGGGTACCAAGCGGCCCTTGGGCTCGTTTTAGTTTGCCTGCCCGAATCGGGCATAAAAATAAAATCGGGCATTGATCTTACGATAAAACATTGACAATCTTCCAGTTGGCAAAATGCCCGATGCCCGATTTGTACCCGACCTGCCTCCTGGCAGGACTAGACAACAAGACATAGGCTTAGTTGCCAGCCCGGGCTTTATAACACAGCCCTAAATCCCATCTCGCTTGCACACAAAGCCAGGCACAAGAGGGGACTTGTAAGACAAAGTTCTGCTGCAGGAGGAGGATGGGGAAATTTAATTTTTATGATACCCTGTTTTTTAGGGTATCATACCCCTTTTTTCGGGGTATGATAAAAATAGTTTTTAGGGGCATCTTATACGCCAATCCGGAGATCAGGTACCTGTGCAGCTTAATCAGAGATTAAGCTGAGCGAAAATGCTTGATATATTTAGCCAAACTTAGTATATTTATAAATCACTTATTATGGCTAACGAATTTATTAATAGGGAGGCTAGCTTCGAAAAATGGAGAGACACTAATCCCAAAGGCTTTGTAATTAATTCCAGAAAGAATTTAGAAACGAACTATTGTGTTTTACATCGAGCGACATGCAGGCATATTATTTCACATAAAAATGCCGGGGCATTCACAACAAGACAATATGTAAAAATATGCTCCAATAATTTGAACGACTTACGAACCTGGATCAAAACTCACAAACCCTTTGTTAGTAACTATGGAAAAGAATGTAAGTCATGCAATCCAATACATAGTCATTCCTAACGGATGGTATCAGATATGAATAATTACAGATTAAGGCGAGCTGGGGATTGGGTACCAGTAAGACTTAATCAGAGATTAAGCCGAGCGATGTACAAACTACGCTCAGCGGGGCTTATATGCCAATCCAGAGATTGGGTACCGCTGGGCTTAATCAGGGATTAAGCCCAGCGGATGAACAGTTTTAAAGATTATACTAAATCCTTGACCAGGTAACATAACGCCATCAAATTTCCATAGATTTGAATTTACAGCTCTTTTGAAGGAATGATTTTTCGAATTGGCCCATGTTTCTACAGAGATATCTAGATCATTTCTTATCGTTGAATTCAGATTTACCTGGATGGCGGGCACGATTTCACCGTCTGGCGAGGTTGTAGGAAGTACCATTTCCGGAAGGACCATTGTATATAAGCCCGGGATATTTACTATTTCGTATCGAATAGTTTCTACAGTAAAAATGTTATCGTCTGGTGGAGAAAAGGTAACAGCGGGGAAAGACAAAACGCCCGCCTTCACCCGTTGTTTTATTTCATTTTGGTCATAAACAAAATTAGTTGGCTTGATATAAGCCGACGTAAAGCAAGGTAGACCTAACGCAGCATCATACATGTGTTGATCAGCAATATGGGTGACCAGCACACTATGCTTTCTTTTTAAGAGTCCTTTCAACTCATACGATATCGCAACTCGAATAACAGCTTTCCCAACTGCTATCGACTGCAAATCTAGTTCCTTGTTTTTAATGCTACCCTCAAAAAAATCAACGTTCATAACCATTTTTGACCTACAAACCCCGCGAGACAATATCTCACTTTTTACCTCTGCCCATAGTTCTTTGGGTGTATCCGTTCCGAAAATCAAATCCATTATAGCCTCCGCTCCTTCCTTTTTTTCCGCCGACCGTGTACTGAATTCGTATAGAAAAAAAACTATCGCCCCAATGGTGAACGCAATACCTAGGTCGCGAGTTATGTCAATTAAATATTCGTGAATGGATTCGGCAGAAATTCCCAAACCATAATGCTTTATTATAAGAGATCCAAATATTATTGATACTCCTACAAGAAAAAAAATAACCGAATTCCTTAAAGCTTTTGTCATTTTTAAAGTGTAAAAAAGTATAAATCAATGATTTATGCGGATTCCATCGTAAAAATATTCTAAAATGTATTTGTCAAAATCATCTAGTTCTACCTCCTTAACCAACTTAGACATTCCGATATCCAAAAATTGCTGAATTGCATCATGTAAGGTCAGTTCTCTATTGTAAAAATTAATAACATCAGCATGATGAAGCTTCTTCGAAATTATCCTAGGTAATCCGTATTCCTCCAGTTGGAAGACCACAGAAGGTAAAAATGCATGAGATACATATGCTACAAAACGAGATATATCATAATTTTTTTCGGTTAAAATTTCCTTTTGAAGGGTGTTGACATCTTTTAACAGAGAAGCAAATTTAAAAGAGACGTTCCTTTCAAGCTGAAAGAATTCATTTATACCTATGTCATGGGGTTGCAATTCTTCTAATAATTCCGGTATTGTTTTAAACCAATTATTTCGTAACGCTTTAATAAAAGCAACAAAACTGCTACTTTTTGTTTCCCAGTTTCCCGGTTGTAAATTGATTATTGTATAAAGTGATTTGTCCCAATGGTCTCTATTAGCGGAATTCAGATAAGACAGCCCATTCCAATTATTAGGATTACGTGACATGTCAACCGCTATTGCTTTTATTAGATCAGAATTGCTTGATTGGAAAGCCGCTTCGTCTTTTAGTCTGTCAAAAACATTCCGTCCAAGCAATTCGGACATTTCTTCTTGATAGTAAATGATTTTAGCTACCTGTTCCTTTGATAGCACTTTTTCATGTTGCACTTGGTCTAAATCCCCAAGTATCTCCTCAGGAAATCCAATATTTAGTTGCGTTTTTTCACTGGCTGGCGGCTTATCTAATATATAAATTTTGCCAACAAAATGTCGGAACATTCGCCCTCCGCGGCCAATTATATTCTTATATGTAAAATCATCAAGGCCGGATTGTCCCTTCTTATTCATCCAGATAACAACATTTTCAGCGCTAGTATTTACACCTTCTATAATCGACGATGTTGATACTATAGTGCTAATCCCCCCAGGTTCCTCAAACAGCTTGACCTGTATTTGGCTCAAAGAACGATGCAATCTACCATTATGAATCCCAGCTCCCCGCTTCACCAAATTTGTCAAATTCCAATTGTAATCATAATTTTTAGCTAGCCATGAGGCAAAATGGTGTAAAAGCTCATTCCTTGTCTCAGCAAAATTTGCGAGAATAATATTTGAAATGCTATCTATGTTAGAATAAGTACCGGCATAAACCAATGTTTTTGTTTCCTTGGCATTTAAAATATCAAGCAGCTTCTCAGTCTTTTTTTGATTGTCCCTATTTATCTCCTTATATAATTCATGCTTTTCGAGGAACACTGTACTAAAATCCAGACGAATAAACTCCATATCTCTTGTAAAAGGGTTGTCCTCAAGGGAAGAAATGTTAGGCGCAAGAAAATACTTTTGCTTAGCTTTTTGACCTAATTTTATTATTGCTTTTACAAGGCTGGGAGATCGCTCTTTATCAAATTGATTACTTGCTTTATAAAATTCATCAACAATTAAAATATCAATTTCCTCAATTTTGTTATAATAATTTAAAGCTCTTTCTTGAGGAAAAATAAAAATGTTTTGGTCGGCAAGCTCAACATCCGCAGTAGTAATTATCTTATATTCCGACGCAAATTTCTTATATAGTCTTCTCCTTGTTTCATCCGTAAGTGCAATTGTAGGTACAATGATTACAACATTCTTCGGCTTTCTCAACTTAATAAAAGCGTCAATAACAAAACTCTTCCCAAAACTAGTAGGTGCGCTAACCGCAACGCTACTACCTTTTAACAACTTTTTTAAGAGAAATGACTGTTCCCTATGAAGAGTGACAGGTTGTGGATTGCCAACATTCACCTTGAAAACCTCGTAAACATATCTTTCCTCCCAATCACAATTTTCGTCTCTCAAATAAGGGAACAATCCAGTTTCGCGGATAAAATGGTTTACCAATGTTGAATAAGAGATTTGATTCGCAGAATGATAGTCTAGCAATTTGATAAGTTCTTCACGTGCGAGATTGTCCTTCCCTTCTAATATTAAGTCATTGATGACGTGGCAGGTATCGAAAACATGTTGATCCATCTTACCCTCTGTATACTTTAGCTTTATTGATAAATTTATCCACTATTAAGGCCTTATCTGGCACAGGGAATAAGATAATATGAAATCGAATCTCAGAGTATAAGTCAATCTCACGGCATTCTTGTATTTGCTTTTCAAAATATTTTGTAGCGCGTTCCCTGTGATAAGTGACAATGGCATCTATGTACTTCTGAGTGTAATGGGTTTCTAATTTAGTTATTTCACACTCATGTAGGAGCAAAATTGGCACGTTGAGAATAGGTTTTATATCATCTATCGACTCCTTATGTGATAACATTCGTGTGATTTTTGCCCTAAGTTCTTCTGAAATCTCTTCAAATTCATTAATATCAGAAATACTAGTAATAATACTGTTCTCTTTCCTTAATTTTTTTAGGCTTAGTGCATCTTTCACAGACTCGACAATCTTCGACAGCCTTGCATCTTCGATATTGTTGTAAAACTTCGATTCTCCAAGCCATAGTGAGAATAAATCAATGTTTTCAATAACAATGTGTACGCTGTCAGAACCTTTAGCATTATCCTGTCGATTCTGTTTATAAAAGATTTTAGGGACAATCGGCAATGCTTTATAGTGGTTTTTCATTATCCCATAAAGAACAATTTCTGCAATTTCACTTCCTCGGCCAATGTCGTTTTCGTTTTCGGAAAGTCTAAGGTTTTTTGCAGCTTCCGTCAAAACTGAATCCTCTCCCTCTTCAATTAACGCTGTACGCTCACGCATGCTTAAGGCCGTCTCTTTAATATTATTCCAAATGAACTTTTGAAAATTTTCGTATCTCCAATCCCCATTTTCAAAGTCATTCACTATACTCAACAACTTCTTATTATGCATTGGAGTAAGCGTACTGTCTACCGTTAATACCGAAAAAGCGTCGTCAATCAATACCTGAAAATTCATTTTGTAAATTTATCAAATCTATATATCGCAACGTTACAATCAATTTCTCACAACTACAATGTGAAAAACACCCTATTTTTAACAGCGCCTATCCAACTTTTTTCATCTGCAAAATTTGCTACTGACTCTTCTAACGAATTGTAATGTGGGTATCTAAATTTGGAACCGCCCCCTCCCAAATCGTAACTTGCCTTGTCCGCCGGAGCTTTTTTTCATGCACAGGCGGTGCCTAAATCCCAACTCCATCTTCGGAGCACAGGATATTAGTTCTTTGACATCTATGGCCCTAATCGCAAATCCTGCCAATCAGTAAATCCGTTTAATCCCGGTTCAGACAAAAAACAGGAAACGACCAGAAATTACTCAAAATTACATACGTCAATACCGGCAATGCTTCCCGCTATTTGGTCCCAAAAAACCGGAACTTTTTTCATGAACACCAAACCGGAAATAATAGAAAAGCGAATAAATTATTTTGTTACCGGAAAAGCAGAAATTATCAAATAATGCAATATACTGCACGCTGCCACTGCCTTCTGCCAACTGCAAAAAACCGGAAGCAGATCGGAAGTTCTATTTTTCAAAACACAATGATTATCAGCTAATTGCATTTTTTCCACTTCTTAAATTACTTTTCACTAAAACCGGAAGAGAATTAAAAGTAAATATATCTGCACGCTGCAACTGCACACTACCACTACTCCCTGCTACTAAGCGAAACCGCGCCCTTTTTTTCGTAGTTTCGCCCCGCTAAAAAGAAAATATATAAGATATTATGGCTGCTAAGATCACGATGGGTGCCAACGGCAAACTGAATGTACCCGACAACCCCACCATTCCATTTATAGAAGGCGATGGCATAGGCCCAGATGTATGGGGCGCCAGCAGGCTGGTAATGGATGCCGCAATAGAAAAGATATACGGCGGCAGGCGCAAAATAGAATGGCTGGAGATACTGGCCGGCGAAAAGGCCTATAAGCAAACGGGCGAATGGTTGCCTGCCGAAACGCTGGATAAAGCCAAAGAGTACCTGGTATCCATCAAAGGCCCCCTCACCACCCCAGTGGGCGGCGGCATACGCAGCCTCAACGTGGCCCTGCGCCAGGAGCTGGACCTCTATGTGTGCCTGAGGCCGGTGCATTGGTTCCAGGGCGTGCCCAGCCCCGTGGTGCACCCCGAGCATGTGGACATGGTGATCTTTCGCGAGAACACGGAGGATATCTACGCCGGTATAGAATGGAATTACGATAGCCCCGAGGCTAAGGAGGTTTACGCCCTGCTACAAAAGCTGGGCGCGGCCAAAAAGGTGCGCTTCCCCGATACCACCAGCTACGGCATCAAGCCCGTATCGAAAGAAGGCACGGAGCGCCTGGTGCGCGCGGCCATCGAATACGCGCTGGAGCACAAGCGCCCCAGCGTTACCCTCGTGCACAAAGGCAATATCATGAAGTTCACCGAAGGGGGCTTCAAGAACTGGGGTTACGAGCTGGCCGAGCGCGAGTTTGGCGACAAGGTATATACCTGGGGCCAGTGGGACAAAGCCCGCAAAACACAGGGCGAGGACGCGGCCAATGCGGCCATGAAGCGCGAGGAAGCAGCTGGCAAGCTGATCGTGAAGGACGTGATAGCCGATAACTTCCTGCAGCAGATACTGCTGGCGCCTAAGGACTACAGCGTGGTGGCCACCCTGAACCTGAACGGCGACTATATAAGCGATGCCCTGGCGGCAGCCGTGGGCGGCATAGGCATAGCGCCGGGCGCCAATATCAATTACAACACGGGCCACGCAGTGTTCGAGGCCACGCACGGCACGGCGCCTAAGTTTGCCAATACCGATACCATGAACCCATCGAGCCTGCTGCTGAGCGGGGTGATGATGCTGGAGTACATGGGCTGGCTGGAAGCGGCCACGGCCATAAAAGAGGCCCTTGGAATGGCTATTATGCGCAAGAGGGTGACCATAGATTTTTACAACCTGATGCACGATGCCACCCTGCTGAAGACAAGCGAGTTTGCGCAGGAAATAGTGCGGAATTTATAGTTGAGTAGAAAGTCTAAAGTAGAAAGTAGAAAGCTGTTGCGTGAATGAATAGGTAGTATAAGACTGTCGTACAAGAAATACTGTACTTTCGACTTTATACTTTCGACTTACGACTAAAAGAGTAGAAAGCTGTTGCGTGAATGAGTAAGTAGTATAAGACTGTCGTACAAGAAATACTGTACTTTCGACTTTATACTTTCGACTTACGACTAAAAGAGTAGAAAGCTGTTGCGTGAATGAGTAAGTAGTATAAGACTGTCGTGCAAGAAATACTGTACTTTCGACTTTATACTTTCGACTTACGACTAAAAAAAATGAACTTAGCCAAATACATAGACCATACGATACTGAAGCCGACCACTACGGCTGATGATATAGAACGCTTATGCCGGGAGGCAAAGGAATATGGCTTCGCGGCTGTGTGTGTACCGCCTTATTTTCTGCCTGAAGCTCATGATTTCCTGGGCAGGGATACAGGCATAAAATTTGCCACTGTCATCGACTTTCCTTTTGGTTACAGCATGCTCGAATCAAAATTAGCAGCAGTATCAGATGCTTTGGTGAGCGGCGCCGATGAGATAGACCTTGTGCACAATATCGGGGCCATGAGATCGGGCGACTGGGAGCATAATGAGAATATCATAGAACTGGCGACCCGAATGGTACATGAACAAGGTAAGATCATAAAGGTCATCGTGGAGAGCGGCATATTGACCGACGAAGAGCTGATAGCCTGCTGCGACCTCTACTCACTGCTCGACATCGACTTTATGAAGACCTCAACAGGCTATGCCGAGGTGGGCGCTACTACCCATGCAGTAAAGCTGATGCGGGAGCACCTGCCGGAGCATATACAGATAAAGGCATCGGGCGGCATAAAGACCTATGCCTTTGCTAAAGAGCTTATAGATGCCGGTGCTACAAGGCTGGGTTGCTCGGCCAGCGTGGCTATCGTTAATGAGGCAACAGGCAATTAGGAATATGTTCGTATCGATTCGTTACTTTGTGATACCGGAATGATAAAATGAAACGCCCCGTATTATTCATACTAACATTAATGGTGCTGCTCTGCAGCGCAGGCAGCAGTTATGCACAAGGCGATGCCGACTCCTCAACAGGCGTGGTGGTACATGCCGACCCGAGGCTGGCAGTGCTGCTGAAAAAGCCCACGCCTACGGGCATTTATTCGTCGCGGGGCTACAGGGTGCAGATATACAGCGGCAACGACCGCGGCAAAGCCACGCGTATCAAGATCGACTTTGCACGGCGCTATCCCGGTGTGCGTACGTATATGACCTACGTGCAGCCGCAGTTCCGCGTAAAGGTGGGCGACTACCAGACAAGGCAGGAGGCCAAAAAGATGTACGACCAGGTGAGCACGCTCTACACGCCCTGCATGATCGTGCCCGACTTTATTGTTGTTAATACGCTAAGAGAAAAGAAAGATGATTGAGCGCATAAAACAGAAAGCTGAGCAATACTATCCCGAGATACAGGCGATACGTCACCATATCCATGCACACCCTGAGCTCAGTTTCCAGGAGCAGCAAACGGCAGCCTTTATATCGGGCAAGCTGGGGGAATGGGGCATCGAGCATACTACGGGCATAGCCGGCACGGGCATAGTGGGCCTTATAAAAGGCAAGAACCCCGGCAGCCGCTGCGTGGCCCTGCGTGCCGATATGGACGCGCTGCCCATACAGGAGGCCAATGATGTGCCCTACCGCTCGCAGAACGATGGCGTGATGCATGCCTGCGGCCACGATGTGCACAGCACCTGCCTGCTGGGCGCTGCACGCATACTGAACGACCTGCGCGATGAATGGGAAGGAACGGTGAAACTGATCTTTCAGCCGGGCGAGGAGAAACACCCCGGCGGCGCCAGCCTGATGATAGCGGCGGGCGTGCTGGAAAACCCAAAACCCGATGCCATCTTCGGGCTGCATGTGTACCCGCACCTGCCCACGGGCACTACGGGCTTCCGCGCTGGCCAATACATGGCCAGTGCCGACGAGATATACATTACTATAGAAGGCCGGGGCGGCCACGCTGCCCTGCCCCACCAGACGGTGGACCCCATAGCCATCGCCGCACAGGTGATAACGGGCCTGCAGCAGGTGATATCGCGCAAGGGCAACCCGCTGATACCCTCTGTGCTCACCTTTGGCAAGATAGCGGGTGGCTTTGCTACCAATGTGATACCCGATAAGGTAGAGCTGCTGGGCACCTTCCGCACCATGGATGAAACATGGCGCTACGAGGCACATAAATGGATCAAAGATTTTACCGAACAGACCTGCGCTGCCTATGGCGCCAAAGCCATAGTGGATATACCCGTTGGCTACCCCTCCCTGTTCAACGACCCGGCCCTCACAATAAAAGCCGAGGCATGGGCCCGGGAATACATGGGCGCCGATAATGTGCGCACATTAGACAGGCGCATGGCAGGTGAAGACTTCAGCTTTTATACACACCATGTGCCGGGCTGCTTCTTCCGCATAGGCACCAATACCGATAATAAGGAATTCCTGGCGCCTGTACATAATGCCCATTTCAACATCAACGAGGAAGCATTGAAAGTAGGTGTGGGGATGATGGCATGGATGGCAGTGAACTAAACCCTCCGTCTCCCTAAAGGGAGTGACATGGTGTCTAAAACAAATGTGGTCTGCCTTGTTTCATTTCTTCGGCTATCTGGTGGGCCTGCGGGTCGGCGGTTTTGAGGAGTTGGGTCACTATATTTTTATAGCTTTCATCATCACGGTTCTGGCTCAGTTTAAAGATGGGGTAGATGTCGGTCACAGCTATCTCCAGTCCGGCAATGGCTTTTACATGCGCATTTACATAGCCTGCCGGAAGGTCGGGCATCAGCAAGGGCCGCTCCTGCACACGTTCATATTTTTCAGTCAGGCGGTTGAGGATGTTGATGGTGCCTGCTTCATCCGTGAAGGTCACCGTGCCGCGCACATGTACGGTCTGGTAGTTCCAGGTAGCGCCCATCGCTTCGGTATACCAGCTTGAGCTTATATAGCAGTGCGGCCCGGTGAAAAGCACCAGCACTTCGGGGTTCTGCCCGATGGCAAGGTAATGGCCGGTCTTGCGCATGATATGTGCGGAGAGCATAAGCCTGCCATCGCGCTCATCGAAAAGCACCGGCACTTGTGTGGCCTCGCTACGATGCCCGTCATTGGCAATAAGGGTCACGAAGGAATGGGCCCGCATAAAGGCGAGTACCTTATCCCTGTCGGGCTCGGTGAAGTGGGGCATCTTGTACATAGGGTTAAAGATAGTCAGAACCGGGATTAAGGGATTTAAGGATTTCCGGGTTCTGAAACCGTGAACCAATAAGGCTTAGCCTATCCCATATATCACAGAGCGTATTCGAAGGTTACGTGCAAGGAGGAAATTGTTTTAATATTGCGGCATGGTTTACAAGGTTATCGGCTTGATGTCGGGGAGTTCGCTGGACGGGCTGGATATAGTATATGTGCAACTGGATGAGGTAAGGGGTCAATGGAGCTACAAGATATTGTATGCAGCCTGTGTGCCCTATACCGAAGAGTGGACCTACCAATTATCCCATGCGTCGCAGTTGAGTGTGCCGGAGTTCCTGAGGCTGAATACGGCTTACGGCAGGTACCTGGGTGAGCAGGTGAACCACTTTATATCAGAGCATGGGATAGATCATGCGGTGGCTTTTATCGCATCGCACGGGCATACGGTGCTGCATGAGCCGGAACACCATACCAGCTGCCAGGTAGGCGACGGGGCTACAATAGCGGCCGTTACCGGCTTGCCTGTCATCAGCGACCTGCGGGCGCTGGATGTGGCACTGGGCGGGCAAGGTGCACCGATAGTCCCCATAGGAGATAAACTACTCTTCGGACAGTTTGACTACTGGCTGAATATTGGGGGCATAGCGAATATCACCGTGCCACATGAGGGCGGGCTGCTGGCCTTTGATGTATGCCCCGCTAACCAGGTACTGAACAAACTGGCACGCAATGAAGGTAAGGACATGGACGAGGATGGCGCTCTGGCTGAAAAGGGTGTGCTGCTCCACGATGTATTGGCCGAGCTGAACGCACAGGAATATTACCAGCTAAAAGGGCCTAAGTCGCTGAGCAATGAGGCTGCGATGGAGTTGGTGTTCCCGCCGCTGCTGGAGAGTGCACATGATACAAAAGATATGCTGCATACTATGGTACAGCACATAGCCGAGCAGGTAGGCCATGCAGTAAAGAATTATCCTGCGGGCAAAGAGCAGGCGGGTATATTGGTAACTGGTGGTGGCGCTTTTAACCAGTTCCTGGTGCTAAGACTACAGGAATTGTTAGCACCCCTGAATGTTACGATACACATACCTGATGCTACCGTGATACAGTATAAAGAAGCGCTGGTAATGGCCCTGTTCGGAGCGCTGCGCTGGCGGGAAGAGAACAATGTAATGAGCAGCGTAACCGGTGCAAAAAAAGACAGTATCGGTGGCGCCCTGTGGATGGGGGATAGCTATAGTTAAATAAAAAATCAGTTCTTAAAACCACTATTATGTACAACTACAAACTCGTTATTGCTTTTGTATATTTCCTACTACCTTTTCGAACAAGTGCCCAAGAAACATTCACGGTACCTTTCGATACAGTTTCTCATATAACAAAGAGTAGATACAGCACGCTCAAAGTGTTGGATATGCGTAGTAACAAACAGGATATAGGATACGTAAAAACAGGCATGTTCAGCAAAGTACGCAAGGCTGCTACAGAAAAATCATTAGACACATGCTTGTCGCTATGTTTTGAAAAAATGCTGTCAACAGCAAACAAAGATGAAGGCGAGCTGATGCTCGTATTATACCATTTCAAAATTGAGGACCAGCCAAAAGGTACCAGCATGGGAACCTTTTATTTTGACGGAGACTTTTACGGCAGACACACAGGGGAATATAAGTTCCTTGGGAAAGTAGATTCGCTATATGAACTGCGTGCTGCGTTCGATGCGACATCTAAACTACTAAATGCAACCCCGATGAAAATTTGCGACCTGTTATCACGGTTTGCTATACTAAAAGAGAACGATGATAAATATTTTTCAGTACAGGAGGCTTTGAATCGCCGAGAAACCGAGAAACAAAAATATCCAATCTACCGGACAAAAGAATTCAAAAAGGGTATTTACTACACGGTAGATCAGTTTATCAACAACCAGCCGGTAGACACGCCAATCATCAAGGAGGAGTCTTTCTCAGGAGAAAAAAAGGAAATGGCCTATCACTACGCCAACAAAAAGGGCAGGAAAGGCAAACGTGTAGAAGAGAATTCATTTTTCGCATTGTATGACGGTAGTACATGGGCTACAGGAATTAACGGACACTGTGAAGCTATGTTTTTTGAAGATGGTGATTTTTATGCAAAAAAATGGCTCAAAGGTCTAAGAAATAACGATGATGTGCTCTTAGGTGCCGGAGCACTTTTCGGTGTGGCGGGAGTGCTCGCTGCTGAAGCTGCATCGGGTAATGATAAAAAAACAGGAGATGCCTTATATCGTGCAAAATTTGACCCTACTACAAAAAAGTTCATACCGGTCAGCAGGCTGTATTAAATCCCAACTGTATAAGCAGTTCTGAACGGAGGCTGCTATTTCAAGTGGATGAGAAATAATTATAGTTAATGACCAATAACACAACCTATGTATAAACTTATATCAACTGCAGTGTTTTCTATCTTCCTATTGTTGCCCAACAAGCTGGAAGCGCAAATAATATTTGCATTAAGTAAAGACAGTGCATACTACATATCTACCCAAAGCACATGTAACGCTCTGCGAGTAATTGACATAAGAAAAAACAAAGACAATTTAGGGCATTTCAGGTCCAAAATGTTCGACAAGAGAGAGCCATTTTTGAGCGAGATGCCGCTGAACACATTTTTGCCGGAATATTTCTGCAGGATAGGTGCATGCAACCAGAGCAGCATTGATGAACTGGTGCTTGTACTTTATCATTTTGAAGTTGAGGATAGCCCAAACGGGGATAACATCTGTACCTTTTACATAGATGGCGACTTCTATCGTGGCAGCAAGGGCCAATACGCTTTCTT
>CAYZTM010000028.1:0-47505 GCA_964481425.1 uncultured Flavipsychrobacter sp. | reverse complement strand
TTGCCGATGCTTTCTTAATTTTAAAACCAGTCAACCTTTTTTAGGACTAGTCATAGAAATGTTAGTTAAATGCTGATCTCTGTTGTAAGCCTGTCTTGTGGGTTTCATGTCACTCCCTTCAGGGAGCCGGGAGGGTTACCCCCTCTTTATTTGTTCCCAGGTCTCATAAAGTGCCTCCTGTTTGGGCCGGTCTTTCGGCATCTCGTACAGGGGCATACAGGCCTGCAGGCTGTCATAGCAGTCTTTCGGCAGGCTTTGGTATAGGCGGGTGCCTTTGGTTTTCCATTCCAGCATCTCATCGCTTACCTCTTTGATCATCTTACCCGGGTTGCCGGCATATACTGTGCGTGGCGGCACTTTGGTATTGGCATTGATGAAGGTAAGGGCGCCTATGATGCACTCATCGCCAATGTCCACCTCGTCCATGATCACCGAGTTCATCCCCACCAGCACATTGCGGCCAATGGTAGCCCCGTGTATGATGGCGCCATGCCCTATATGGGCCCCTTCCTTAAGCCGCACCGTCACGCCGGGAAACATATGGATGGTGCAGTTCTCCTGCACATTGCAGCCGTCTTCGATCACTATGCCGCCCCAGTCGCCGCGAAGGGCAGCCCCCGGGCCAATATATACGTCGCGCCCTATCACCACGTTACCGGTCACTACCGCCTGCGGATGCACAAAAGCGCTCGGGTCAATTACCGGTATGAATCCTTTAAATGAGTAAAACATATCTTAACTAAAAATTGAAAGGTCAAAAAGAAAAGATAGGAGAACACAAAATTACGCTAATAATCCACTGCATCCTTCTAAACACCTTCCGCTCTCCGCACTCACTCTCTTTCTCCTCCCTCTCCTTCGGAGAGGGCCAGGGTGAGGCAAAACTCGCTCTCCCTACGGTACCGGGTCGTAGCCGCTGCCACCCCAGGGATGGCAACGGCCAATACGTTTCAATGCCATCCGGCCACCCTTGAAGGGGCCATATTTTTTTATGGCTTCCAGCCCGTAGGCACTACAGGTAGGCGTATAGCGGCATTTAGACCCTAATAAGGGGGATATAAAGGCCTGGTATAGCCTTATGATGCCTATGAACAATATGGAAAAGAATTTACGCATCCTGCATTTGTATCAGTCGCTCCATACCCGTCTTTACTGCCTGCGATATGGTCTCCTGGTCGGGCATTGTATTGTCAGCAAAGATAAGGAATACCTGCAGCTGCTTATCGGCCGCTATGGCGCTGTAAAGACCTTGCTTCTGTAGCCGCCAGGCCTCTGCCATCAGCCTGCGTATGCGGTGGCGGTGTACCGACAGGCGAAACCTTTTTTTAGGTATGGAAAAGCCCACCCGTACAGGCGACAACTCATCGCCCCGGGCCACGCTGTTGTACACGAACCTTATGGGGAAAACAGAAAACGCTTTCCCGGTCCGGAAAAGCGTATCAATATGCTGCTCGCGCTTGAGCCGCTCGTATGCTTTAAAAGTATTACGAATGGCGTGTCGGTTTTAAAATATTATTTAAGACGGCTTTCGTCCGATACGGTCAGCTTTTTACGTCCTTTCTTGCGGCGCGATGCCAGCACTTTACGGCCGTTTGCCGATTGCATACGCTTGCGGAAACCATGTACTGTCTTACGGCGGCGGCGGTGTGGTTGAAATGTACGTTTCATATCTTTATACTTTTATATCTCCCGCCCGCAGCGGGACCTTGATTATTTATTTTAAGGGAGTGCAAAGGTATGGCATTGATTTTAGTTAAACAAATTGTTTTATGACTTGTGTTGCAAAATATGGCCTTTTGGTGCCAATTTATAATATATTCCCTCCTTTCAGGGCGGCGGAGGCGGATTTTTATGCCTAAAAAAAGCGCTGGCATATTGGTTTTCAGGCGTGGCGATACCGGGCTGCAACTGCTGTTGGTACATCCCGGAGGTCCTTTTTGGGCTAAAAAGGACTTGGGTTCATGGTCCATACCCAAAGGCGAATATGCCGAAGATGAAGAACCACTTACCGCTGCCCAAAGGGAATTTAAAGAAGAACTGGGTATTGACATCGAAGGCCATTTTATACCCCTATCGCCGCTCAGGCAAAAAAGTGGTAAAATGGTTTCAGCATGGGCCATTGAAGCTGATCCTGGCATAAGTCAGGTCAAGAGCAATACGTTCCGGCTCGAATGGCCGCCCCGCTCTGGTACCATGAAAGAATTTCCCGAAATAGATAAAGCAGAATGGTTCGACATAGCGCAGGCCTTCGAAAAAATAAACCCTGCCCAGCAAGCTTTCCTCACCGAGCTGCAGCAAAAGTTAAAATGACGCTTTGTGCAATTCCCCTCTTGAGAGGGGCCAGGGGGGTGTAAAAGCTGGGACTATGAACAAAGCTGATCTGCAGTGAACAAATCATAGTTTTTCCGCATAGCGTCAGTACCGCTCCAAAGCGGTCAGACGCGTTAAGTGCAGTTCCCCTCTTGAAGAGATAGGGCTGTGTTTGTTTCATCCATTGAGTCTCGCCCTTCGCGGACTCAATGATATCAGGGAACCATAACTGAGATGTACATCTGCGTAGCGTCAGCACCGCTCCAAGTCGGTCAAATGCGTTAAGTACAATTTCCGCTCTTGAGAGTGGCTAGCGCTTAAGACGACGGAAAATATAGTAGCAATAGATACTGGTAAATAGCGAAGAATACAAAGCATGGGTACAAATATGGCAGATTGCCAAAGATTGTGCTAGATATGATGATCTTACCAGTGATTTTGAGGATTTTTCAACTGTCGGCGAGAGGCGTTTGAAATAATAGGACACTACCAACGCAATAAAAATTGCTATATTAGGTGTCTTACTTCTTGTGTATGACGCATGAAATAATGTTTAATCTTGATGGTTTAGTTGCCAATCAATTCGATACTATTGAACTATCTAACTATGTATTTAGTAACAACCAGGTTTTCCGAGATGGGTTTTATGATGCTAAAATGGTGTTAGTTGTTGGAGGAAGTAGTTGCATATTCCCTATTGGAAGCTGCTACGCTTTTTACAACAAGCAAATTGATTTTGAAATAGAAGACGTGCCAGATTTGGAAATTAGAAGGAGATTTGCTGTTAGTAATAATGCGAAAATTGAAGTCTTTAAATCTTTTTTGCAGTTTTTGTGGTTTGTGAAGGATAACAGTATTGGGATACACCACATAACTGGTAGATTAGTCGGAACCTCTTGGGGGAATGTTTCACATGGCGACAACGTTGCCCCTTCAAACGCATCGGGAGAGTTTGAAAACGTTACATTTTCTAACGCAGAATTGGTTGAAGCACATGGTATTTGGCTTAAATATAACAGCTTGGTAGCATCGGCCAATAACCATCCCCAAGAAGATACTATTATTTCTCAAACCGAGGACACGGAGATAATTAGAACGAGATTTAAAGGGCATCATACTAATTTCGACTACAATAAGACTAATTGCATAGAGAGAGCCATGAAGTTCCTAGAGATGGCAAGAGGTAATGAGTATTTAATTTACAAGATTGCTCTTTATATGCCTATACTCGAGTGTTTGTTTTCTACAACAACAGGGGAGATAACTAGTAAACTAAAGTATAGAACTGCGTTCTATATTGGAGAAAGCTATCAAGAAAGAAAAGACATTGATCGGTTGGTTGATAAATGTTATGATATAAGGTCTAAGTATCTTCATGGGCAAGTATATGGGGAGAAAAGCCTTAAGGGTGTATCTGCGCCAATTTTGCTAGACTATTCCGTAAGGTTAGATGCTTTAATAAGGCGAATTTTAAAGAAGATTATTTTACATGATTCGGATAATTTCATTAAAGGTGATAAAGACCAATATCTGAACGACCTAGTTTTTGGTAAGCCGCCTGACGATAGTGGCACTACCTCTGCGTAAGTTGGTTAACTGTTATCCTAGCATTTGCCACAGTCTATATAGCATTTGCAAACTTTTTGTTTCACCCATTGAGTCTCCCCCTTCGCGGACTCAATGGGATCAGGGAACCATAGCTGAGATGTACATCCGCATAGCGTCAGTACCGCTACAAAGCGGTCAGACGCGCTAAGTGCAGTTCCCCTCTTGAGGAGATAGGGCGGTGTTCATCTTAGGTCACCCGCATGATGCCTTTGCGCCTTCGCGCCTGTCTGCCGCCAGGCAGGTCTTCGCAGTTAAATCAAATTCCACTACATCAATAATTTCCATTCTATAACAACTTATCCCCAAAAAACATCCCTGCCGGTTCCCCATCGTAACTTTGTCAACCGCCGGGGCTTTTCAGCGAGCGAGCTGCATCGCCCTTTAAAAAAGAGGCGACAAAAAACTATGGACCAACATCACAGTTCAGGCATCCTGTATCAAATGCCAGCATCCCGCATTTACATTTCGTAACATCTGCAAGTTCCCAATAAGGCAATGAATTCAATACTTTCAGCACATTTTACCACACTCATAAGTGAACAGTTTTTTCGATTTACTTTTCATTTTGAGCAATTGTGCCGCACAACCGTCCCTTTTGCCCCCTCCTTCGCAGAGGGTTGGGGAGAGGTCCCATCCGGGATATTTTTGGGATATTTTTTCACCCTAAACCATTCATTATCAATCAAAGTGCGGGATATTTTTTTTGCGAAAAAAATTCTCCATTATCACCCCGCGAATAGCATTTCACGATTACTTAAATTAAATTTGAAGGATACACCACGATCAAGCTGCACTTAATGAAGAAAAGATCAACATTTACAGTTCTGTTATTCCTGCTTACGCTCCGTGCATTGGCCGGCGGCTTTCAGCTCAACCTGCAGGGCCTGCGCCAGCTTGCCATGGGCGGCGGCGGCACCGGCTGGACCTGGGATGCCTCCACCATTTTCTACAACCCCGGTGGCATCACGCATATGAACGGTATGCAGGCTTATGCAGGCCTCATATTTCTTAGCCCGCATACCCGCTATGTGCAGACACCTACGGGCAACTATACTGCCGATGCACAATCGCATCTCTATACACCATTCAATGTATATATAGGCGGCCCGTTGAAAAAGAACAGCAAGATAGGCCTCGGCCTTGCAGTATATACACCCTTTGGCAGTGGCATCAAGTGGGACGATGACTGGGCAGGCCGCTATGTGATACAGGAGATACAGTTGCAAAGCATCTTTGTGCAACCAACGGTAAGCTATGGTATCACCGATAAGCTATCGGCCGGTGTTGGTTTCATTTATGGTTTTGGTAGCATATTGCTTCGCCAGGCACTACCGATTGCCGATGCCAATGGTAATGAAGGCGAAGCAAAATTACAGGGTGCTGCTGGTGGTTTTGGTTTCAATGCCGGCTTGCATTATCGCTTCTCGCCAAAGGTGCAGGCAGGTATCTCCTACCGTTCGCAGGTCAATATGAAGGTGAACAATGGCAAAGCTACTTTCACCGTGCCTTCTTCGCTTGCAGGCCAGTTCCCCAATACTACTTTCAAAAGCGGCGTGAAACTGCCCTCCGTTCTTTCTGTGGGTGTGGGCGTTCGTCCTGTCAAAGCCCTCACGCTCCAGTTCGATGTTAACTACGTGGGCTGGAAGAGCTATGATTCTTTGGGTTTCGATTTTGCACAGGAGACGGATAACCTTAAAGACAACAAGCAGCCGCGGCTTTATAAGAGCGTAGCTGCATTCAGGCTTGGGGCCAATTATAGTTTTGGTAAGCTGGCAGTAATGCTTGGTGGTGCATACGATCCCACGCCGGCACATGATGGCTACATCTCGCCAGACCTGCCCGATGCCAACCGCATCGTACTCAATGGAGGGCTGTCCTACAACCCCATACCGAAAATGAATATCATTGTTGCCTTAGAGTACCAGGTCATCGGCGATCATGTTGCCAGTTATGACCCTGCTAATTTCAGTGGCAAGTACCAGGCCAAAGCGGCTATACCCGGCATTGGCATAACCTATGATTTTTAAACCCGGCAAAAATGAACACAACAATGAAGAAGCTGATAACATATAGTTTGCTTGCTTGCTGCATTACGGCATGCAAACCCAAGCTGACACCTGATAAACCGGCAGCAGGCGGTGCGAACTTTTCCCGCTTCATGGTGGTAGGTGACTCTTATGCTGCCGGTTTTGCCGATGGTAGCCTCTACCGCTCAGCACAGCAGAATTCTTTTCCGGCTATGCTGGCTGCACAGTTCAGCCAGGTAAGCGGGGGCAACTTTAAGCAGCCGCTCGTACCCGGTGAATCTGGCCTGCCCCACCCTAAGAACGTACTGGCCATTGCTGCCGGTTGCGATGGTATCGCTTCGCTCATGCCCGTGCCCGATACCCGTTGGGACACAGCAGGCAATCATGATAATATCACGGCACAGGAACCTTTTAATAACATAGCCCTGCCCGGCCTTCGTGTGGCCGATGTGTTGTTACCCGATTATATTACTACCCTGAACTTTTTGAAACCCGGTGAGCTGCCCTTCGCAGCGCGTTTTTTTCATGACATTCATTATAGCCCCCTGCAACAATTGCAGTACACCCGGGATACGCTCAACCCTACATTCTTTACTATGTGGTTGGGTTTCTACGATGTGTTCCTCTATGCACAGGCGGGAGGCACGGGCAGCGCATTCCCTCCCGGTGCCCCCGGTTTTGCCGATATCACACCGCAGCAACTTTTTGAGACCAATTACGATACACTCGTGCAGGCAATGGTGAAGAACGGAGCACAGGGCGTATTAATTAATATACCGGATATAATGGACATGCCCTATTTCAATACCATACCACTTCAGGATAATGGTGGTAACTACTTTAAGATAATGGACCGGGCGGTGACCCGTAACATTGCCGATGGCGAACACCTGCTCCTCGAGATGCCGCTCGATTCGCTGAAGTGTGCCGGCTGGGGTGTCACTACACCTATACCCGACAAATGGGCGCTTACCAATAAAGCGCCTAATATGGAAGTAGACAATGTGCGGAATGCTATTGCCGGCTACAATGCATTCATTGCAAAAGAGGCGGATAAATATGGCCTTGCTCTTGTAGATATCAACAGCTACCTGAAGACCCTCGATCCCGGTGTAGTATTCAACGGAGTTACCTACACACCTAAGTTTGTAGAAGGTGGGGCCTACTCGCTCGACGGCCTGCACTTTACCCAGCGGGGCTACGCCCTCATTGCCAACCAGGTCATCAATGCGATCAATAAAAAGTATGGAAGTACATTACCTCAAATTGATGTGAATAAATACCAGGGGGTGTTGTTTCCTTAAGTTTATTGTGAGCTCCGGTATGGATAGGTACCGCCGTCCACCACCTGTACATTTTGCCTGTATGCAAACCGGGGGTTGGGATAGAAGGATAGTGTGCGGTTGTCAATATATACCAGTTCCAGTCGTTGTATGTCCGCCAGCGATTGTGGTAGCCTGATGACCCCGCTGAAGACCACATCCAGTTCCTGCAGTTTTTTACAATTGCCCAGCGAGGCCGGTATGTAATCTATCTGGTTGCGCGCCAGGTACAGGAATTGGAGGTTCTTCAGGTTACCTATATTTTCCGGCAAGATGTCCAGGTTGTTCTCACTCAGGTCAAGTAGGCTGAGCTTGTTCAAAGTGACGATACTCGCCGGAAGGGTATCTATGATATTGGATGCTGCACGCAGGATGTCGAGGTTGCGTAGCCTGCTTATCGTATTGGGCAACTTGTTGAGGCGGTTACCAGTTACCTGCAGTATGGTAAGCCGTGGCAGGTAGCCTATGGAGTCGGGCAGTATGTTTAGCTTGTTATAGCTTATGTCAACCTCTTCCAGCTGTTTCAGCCTGCCGATAGCTTCTGGTAATACGCTGATCCTATTGTGGTAGACTATAAGCTTCCTCAGCTTTTTGCAGCTGAAGAGTGAGGGTGGCAAAGCTGTAAGGCGGTTGTTGTTCAGCTTCACGATCTCGAGGTTGGGAAACTGGTCGAAGATATCAGGAATGGTATCCATGTTGTTCCAGGCCATCCTGATTTCAGTGACCCGGAACCTGTTATCGAGTGCTTGTTCCAGGTCGGAATAAGACTCTGCCCTGCTGCATAGTGGCAGCAACAGCAGTATCACCGATAATAGTTTTTTGGATAGGAGCATAACTCAATTTACAAAAAAATATTGTGTGTAACAATTATTTTTTGCTGAGTTCCTGGTATTCGGAGGTGCTGATGATCTTATAATCTTTAGATAGCCTGAATGCGCCGCTTTCTACGACGCCGGGTGTTACCTTCTCGGCATGGAAGTGGATGAGGGCTCCATTACCCGTAGTATAGGTGTAGTCGAGGGGTATGCCGGCTATAGCAGGGAAATGCTCGAAGAGATGATCGTCGGCAGGCTGCCATTCTTTGGTGTATGATATAGAAGCGGAAGAACCGTCCTTATAGATAACTTTGGCTTTTTGGGAAGACAATTTGGCTATGGTCTCGCCGTTACCTTCATCCTGTAGCCGGAAGCCGGAGTATTTTTCATCGTATTGCTGCAACTCGTTCATATTGAGCTGTATGGCGTACTTTTTGCCCTGGGTCGTTTTAAGGGAATAGGCGGTATTTGCGTCCCCATTCAGGATGATAGTATTATCAAAGTTATTATCATCGAGGCGGAACTCTTTTCTTACTTGCTGCCCTTTAACTGTAATGATATAGCGACCGGTATGCTCACCCATATTGCCATCGGCTGATGATGGTTGCAGTGTACAGCTGTACTCGATGGTGCCCTCAATGAATAGCTTCTGTGCTGTGGCAAGCGACGGGGCCGATGCACACAGCAGAAAGATGCTAATATTTTTAAGGGTGCTGTACATGAAAGATTGTTTGGTCATTGTAATTTACAATAATTGTTGGTCATTATATAATTATCAAAAGAAATGCCATAAATAAACATGTCCCGCGCGGGGCGGGACATGTTTTATAATAAGTTATTGATAACTAATTACTGGTGCGTGAATTTGCGCGTAGCGATCACCTGACCTTTTGAGTCGATCATACGGAGGAAATATACACCGGAGGGCATATTCTCAATATCGAGCTTAGCGCTATTATTGCTGGTGAGCCTGTAAACATTCACTGCCTTGCCGATCAGGTTGTAAATCGATATGATCTTAACATCAGCATCGGCGTTGAAGAGTACATTCAACTCATTTTTGGCAGGGTTGGGATACAAGGTGATATTTTCATCAGGCCTTGTGGTCTTTGGAACGTTTGTCGGGAATTTATTGATCACGAAAACTATATCCTTATTGTAACTTGGAGTGTTGGTAATATCCTTAATATTGACCACCATAAAATGGGTACCGCTCGGTGCGCTATTGAACCCGCTCAGCTGAATATCAAACAGGTTGGCAGTATCTACTTTGTAAGGTGCACCAACCGTAGAGTGGGGCACTGTAAGGTCGGTTTGGCAAAGTTCCGCATCGCAGATACCGGTATTGCTAAGCCAGGTAGTAGGGAAATCATTATTACCAACCGTCCACCTGATATTGATGGCCTGGCTGCTGGTATTTGTTATATCATTATGAAATGTAGCATTATTACCATAGACCGTAGCAAACACAGTGTCTTTGTCGGTAGTAAATGTAGCCTGGGCATTTACAGCGTAGGAGCCTAATAGGTTGAATGCCCCAAATAATACGAGTAAAATCTTCTTCATCTTCGTTCTGTTACACTTTTAGATTGTTATGCAAAATACATTAATTTTTCAATCTGTCAAAGCTGTATTTATTATAGGTTGTTAAATTTTCCTTATAGAATATCAGCAAGCTATATTTTCGTACATTGCTTTGATTTTGAAAAAGACAAGAACCGTGCCGATATGAAAGCACTTATTAGAAAAATAAAAAATGCAAAAGGCTTTATCATAGGGGTGAGCCTCACAAGCATTTGTTTTTTATTCATACAAGCGAATACTACTGATTCTTACTTCGAGATATCGAAGAACCTGGACATATTCGCGACCTTGTTCCGGCAACTGAATACCTATTATGTGGACCCAATAGAGCCGGGAAAGATGGTGAAAACGGGCATAGATGCCATGCTGGACGAACTGGACCCTTATACTAATTATATTACTGAGGCGGATATAGAGGATTTTGAGTTTCAACGTACAGGCAAGTATGGCGGCATAGGAGCTACCATGCACCGGAAGGGAGATGAAATATTTGTGGGAGATGTATATGAGAACAGCCCTGCGCAGAAGGCCGGGCTGCACCCGGGCGACCAGGTGGTGGCTATAGATGGCCAGGTGCTGAAAGGCAAAACCATAGATGACATCAGCGTATTGCTGAAAGGCTCGCCGGGCACACAGGTGAACCTTAATATTAAGGACGTATATTCCGGCGCTATAACGGACCGGCTGATCACAAGGGGCGAGATAGAACTATCGAGCGTGCCTTATGCCGGCCTGGCCGGTGCGCAGCATAATATAGCCTATGCGCGGCTGACCCAGTTCACCCCGGCCTGCAGCAAGCACCTGCGCGAAGCGCTGGACAGCTTGAAAAAAGTGCAGCCTAACCTTAAGGGGGTAATATTGGACCTGCGCAATAACCCCGGCGGCCTGCTGGACGAAGCGGTAGGGGTATGCAGCATTTTCCTGGACAAGGGCTCGCCCGTGGTGACGACAAAGGGCAGGATGCATGAGCTGGACCGAGAATACAAGACGAAGGAAAATGCCTGGGATACCAAGGTGCCGCTAACGGTGATCGTGAACCACTCATCGGCATCGGCATCGGAGATAGTGGCGGGTACCATGCAAGACCTGGACCGGGGCGTGATCATAGGTGAGCGCTCGTACGGCAAAGGGCTGGTGCAGAACACGGTGAGCCTGGGCTACAACTCGAAACTGAAGCTGACGATACAGAAATATTACACCCCGAGCGGGCGCTGCATACAGGCCATAGACTACAGCCACCGCAATGCGGATGGCAGCGTGGGTTATGTACCCGACTCGCTGAAGAAGGCTTACCAGACAAAGAACGGGCGCACGGTACTAAGCGGTGGTGGTGTGGAACCGGAGGTGCACCTGAAGGACGAGCCGCCCAGCAAACTGGCGATAATGCTGTACACCAAGAACTACTTCTTTGACTATGCTACCCTGTACAAAGGCAAACACCCGAGCATAGCCGATGCGGGCAGCTTTGCGCTGAGCGACGCTGACTTCGATGACTTTGTAAAATGGCTGGGCAATAAGGACTATAGCTACGACACAGAGACTGAGGAAGCTTTTGATACGCTGCAGCAGGTAGCCAAAAGGGAAAAATATTACGATGAGGCTAAGAGCGAGTTTGCTGCGCTGGAAGCCAAGATATCGCATGATAAAAAGCAGGACCTGCTGAAACATAAAGATGAAGTGAAAGACCTGCTGGAGAACGAGATCGTATCGCGCTATTACTTTTTGCGCGGACGCATACAACAGAGCCTGAAGGATGATAAAGAATATGCGAAAGCGCTGGAACTCATCAATGCGCCATCGCAATACCAGGCGCTGCTGACGAAGAAATAATATAGAGCCGATCGGTACCGGCAGCAATCATTTGCCCCATGTTCCACACCGGAGCATGGGGCCTTTTTATTGGCTCAATCTTCGAGATGCATAGCTGTAAAATATTATTTGTATGCCTCAAATGCCTATAAATGCTGTCATATTATAAAATAGCAAAGAGTTCAAAAAGGGGGTGTTTTCACGGTTGATTTTTTTTTACATAGATGATAGCTTTGCAATTAAAATTAAAGCCTATGGACAGATCACACAGCACAAACAAGAGAATGCCTAACAAGGGGAAATGGTTTGCATAGTATGTAAATACCACCCGACTGCCCTATAAGAGCAAATATGCCGCGGCTTGCAAACGTAACAGCTAATCATTGAAGGCAGGATAATAAGCGGTTTAATAAACATCTTTTTTACAAACCAAAACCAAGCAAAATGAAAAAACTATCTAAGTTAGTCATTGGACTAAGCCTGTTTGCGTTGTCTACCCTATTGGTAAATAAAGTACAAGCACAGTATCAATTGATATGGGCTGCCCACAATGATGTGCAATTTTCATCGCCTAATGCGACTCCGGTATGGATGAATAATGGCGTATTCGAAAATAGTAACGGTACAGCTTATGCAGTGACCTGGGACGAAAATGGAGGTTATGTTTACTTCGAGGTGAGGGATTATTTAGGACAAACAACCGGCACTATAACTTGTGCCGGTGCAGGTGGTACACAACATCACCCAGATATCGTTATTGGTGGCGATAACACTAATACATATGTGGCTGTGGTTTACCAAAATACGAACGCTGGTGTTAATAACATTTACATGGAGCTATATACAATCACGAATATAGGTACCAATACTGCCCTAGGATATACTACATGTAGTCCTTCAGTAATACAGGTTACGAATACGGGCACTGCATATGATCCGCACATAGACCTGGCAAATGAAATAGTGGGTACAAACACCTACGTTACTGCTGACGAATTTGCAATCGCATGGGAAGACGATATTTGTCAGATGCTTCTGGCGCCTAATACCCGCGGAGCAAGGGCTTGTGCGGGCTCTTTAATTGCGTATGCCACTTGTGCTACTGGTGCTAACTTTACCTATTCATCATGTTTGAATGTTGTTACTGGAGCCCAGCGTTCCGGGGGACAACAGGTGGATATCGCTTTAAATAAGCAAAACAATCAATACATAGCTCAGTTTGTTTTTGCTGATGCAAATTTTGGATGGGGTAATCTTTATTTAGGTAAATGGGATATAACTACCGCCACATTAACTAAAGGTCTGCCTATTGACAACCCAGGAGCTGGAAATATAGAATATCCCCGCATAGATGTGTTAGACCAGATCGTGCCTGCAGGTGACATTGATAAGGAAACAGTATATCGTTATTACAATAGCCTGACGTGGGATGTCATGTCAGTAAACCAATTATACGGTGGCCCACCTTTTGATAACGCTTCGGCATATTATAATACTGGTACTGGTGCTAGCAACAACTCTAAACCCGTAGTGGCAGCAGGTACCCAGGATGCCGATGACCAAACTTTTTCCATAGCTTATGCGAATTCAGGTGACAATAATGTATGGCTGAACAGCGTAGAGTGGAACTCTGGACTGCTAACAGAAATAGCAAATCCAGGCGATAAAGATTATTACAATGTAAACTACAATACCGGCTATGCCGCAGATGATCCTGTGGCTATCAGCAATGACTATATCTATGCCACCGGGGCTATATATACCGACAAAGTATTTACTTGCTGGTATAATACCAACACATCGAAAATAGATTGTAAAGCAACCTCAACCTTCACCCCCGGCTTTAAGTCGGCTAGAGCGGAACGCATAAAAGTTGATGATGGATTAAGTGTTTATCCTATACCCACTAAGGACAGGTTATATATACAAAGTGGTAATAAGCTTGCAAAACACTACATTATTAGTGATGTGCTGGGCAGGACATTGATGGAGGGCCCGGTAAACAATAAGACAGAGGAACTGAATATCGCCAAACTGGCGAAAGGACTGTACCTGCTGAACATAACCAATGCAGACAACAGCATCAGCGGTATAAAAATAACTAAGGAATAAATAAACGCCCAACATAAGGCAGGCTATAGCTTGCCTTATGTTATTGGATACATTGATACTATTTTATTAATTTTATATTGTTGTAAAACACTATTATGAAAAACACTGCCACCGTGAAAAGTCTCATCCTCCTGTTTATTACCTGCATGCTGGCGGACCAAATGCCGGTATATGCCCGGCTTACAGACAGCCGCAACAAGAGCAATATTGCCTACCGTAATCATTACCAACGTATATATGCAGGAGCAGGTCTTTGTTTTGAGCTAAGAAATGGTAAACTTTATGGCTGGGGATACAATGGGGAAGGTGAGTTAGGTATAGGCAATACCAATATCCAATACAGCCCTGTGCAAACAGGCACCGACAATGACTGGATAATGGTAGGGGGTGTTGACCTGCATACGCTGGCAATAAAATCAGACGGAACGCTATGGGCATGGGGATATAATGCTTATGGAGAACTTGGTACAGGTAATACACAGCAACAACTCAGCCCTGTGCAAAGCGGCAATGATAACCACTGGATGGATGTAAGTGCAGTCAATTTTAGCTCTATGGGATTAAAAGCGGACGGTACGCTGTGGGTTTGGGGTAGCAATGCAGATAGTGTACTAGGCATAGGCAATGCTACGGATCAGCATATACCTGTCCAGTTGGCGAACGACCATGATTGGGTGGCCGTTTCGTTTGCCACGGTTTCAACAATAGCATTAAAAGCAAACGGGACGTTATGGGGCTGGGGTAGCAGTACGCAAGGCAATCTTGGACTTGGGGATACCTTGCCGGAGCGCACGCCTGTGCAAATAGGGAACGACCATGATTGGGTGAATTTCAGCAATGGCGGTGATTATGTATTGGCCATAAAGGCAGATGGCACCCTTTGGGCCTGGGGTGATAATTCTTCCGGTTGCCTTGGACTTGGAGATACCTTGGACCGATGGGTGCCCACTCAGGTGGGCACAGACCATGACTGGGTGATGGCGGCGGCAGGTAGTGCCTCCTTAGGATTGAAAGCTGATGGAACGATATGGGCATGGGGAATTAATAACTACGGACAATTAGGTCAGGGCAACAACAATGGTTATTCAAATGTGCCTATACAAGTTGGCAATAGCAACGACTGGGTGTTCGCCGGCGAAGCAGCTGAATGTATGGGCCTTAAAAGTAATGGCAACCTGCAGGGTTGGGGCCAGAATGTGCTGGGTCAGCTGGGGCTCGGTTATGCGAACATGGGTGTATTCAGTCCCACAGCTACCGGCACCCCCGCCACCGAGTGGGTGAGCGGCGCAGTGGGCGGCAGCCATACCGTAGCCCTGCGCTCCGAAGGCACTCTCTGGAGCTGGGGCAGCAATGATCATGGCCAGCTCGGCACAGGCAACAATACAGACCAGAACACCCCCGTAATGAGTGGTAACGACAGCAACTGGGTGGCCGTATCGGCCGGTGAGGGCCATACTGCCGCACTAAAGTCGAACGGTACCCTCTGGAGCTGGGGCGATAACGGCAACGGCCAGCTGGGCATAGGTAATTACAACGACCAGGACAACCCGCAGCAAGTGAGCGGCAGCAACTGGGCCAGCGTATCCTGCGGCAGCGCCCACAGCCTGGCCCTGAAAGCCGACGGCACCCTATGGGCCTGGGGCGATAACAGCAGCGGCCAACTGGGCACAGGCAACTACAGCACCTTCAACAGCCCCGTGCAAATAGGCAGCTACGACAAATGGCTGGCCATAGCAGCAGGCGGCAAGCACAGCCTGGCGCTGAAAGCCGATGGCAGCCTCTGGGCATGGGGAAGAAACACCGAAGGGCAGCTGGGCACCGGCAACAATACCGTGCAGCTGAGCCCCGTACAAGTAGGCACCGGCGATACCTGGGTATGGATAAGCGCCGGCGACCAATACAGCCTTGCCCTTAAAGCCGACGGTACCCTGTGGGCATGGGGAATGAACAGCGACGGCCAACTCGGCATAGGGAACTACAACAACCAGGACAGCCCCGTACAGGTAGGTGCAGGTAACGACTGGATAGCCGCCAATGCAGGCAAGGCCCATAGCATAGCCTGGAAGGTGGACGGCACGATATGGAGCTGGGGCAATAACGACTACGGCCAGCTGGGGCTGGGCAACAATACCGGCTACAACAGCCCCCAGCAAATAACACAAACACCCATTGTGCACATCTTCAGCGGTCCCGAGGCCGACCATAGCGGCGTGCTCAAAGACGACCGCAGCCTCATATGCCTGGCCGGGCATAATGACAAAGGTCAACTGGGCGACGGCACCCTTATAGACAAGAACACCTTCAACTGCATCAACAACTGCGTGGAGCCCGGCATCAGCATAGCGGCCATCCCCGGCGATACGGTATGCAGCGCCGACAGTACCTGGTTCGTGGCCACGACCAGCAATGGCGGCCCCACCCCCGGCTACCAGTGGTATAAGAACAACCAGCCTGTTGGCGGCAACAACGACAGCCTGTACCTTGCCGGCCTGAATACCGGCGACCAGGTGTACTGCGTGCTGACGGGCAGCGCCGCCTGCAATGTGTACCCCACCGATACCAGCGACACGATAACGGTAGTGGTGGTACAAAGCGTGACCCCCACGATAACGATAGCTGCCGACCTGGGCGACACCATCTGCCAGGAGCACGTGAGCACCTATACAGCCAGCATCACCAATGGCGGGCCCAACCCCGTGTACCAGTGGTATGAGAACAACAACCCTGTGGGCACGAACAGCAATACCTATGTGCCCCTGCAAATAAGCGGTAACATCATAAAATGCAAACTGACAAGCAGCGCAGTATGTCCCAGCCCGCACGAAGTGACGAGCGCAGCGCACACCATGCTGATCGTACCGGTGACTATACCGCAGGTAACGATAACGGCCAACCCCGGCACAGCGATCGCACAGAACCAAAGTGTGACCTTCACAGCCAATGTGACCAATGCCACCAACCCGCAGTACCAGTGGAAGAAGAACGGCAGCAACCTGCCGGGCGAGACACAGCAGACCTACACCACCACTACCCTGCAGAACGGCGACCAAATAGCCTGCCGCGTGCGCGGCCTTAGCGAATGTGACACGGCACTCAGCGCCCCGCTGACCATGAGCGTATGGCCTGTCAATGTGGCCAATGTGGGTAATGCGTCAATGGAGGTGAATGTATATCCCAACCCTGTGAAAGAAGTTTTACAGGTAGGCTACAGCAATATCACGGAGGGGCAGATGGAACTATGCGATATGGCAGGCAAGGTGCTGATACAACAACCCCTAAGCCACAGTATGGACATGAAGGGCCTTGCCAGCGGCGTGTACCTGCTGCATGTGCTGGATAATGCGACGGGATATGATAGTGTGCACATGGTGGTGAAGGAGTGATGCTAATGCGTGAATGTGCAGATGTGAGAATGGGTTTTGCTATAACTCAGCTTTAGTTCCCTGGCGCCATTGAGTCCGCGAAGGGCGAGAACAATGGGTAAAGAAAGTTCTAATTCCCCGTAATCTTATTAACGCCGTCTTGAAAACTGTGTGTTTTGAGATAGTAGAAGTATGTTAGTTCTGTACCCATGCTTCCAGCGCATCGGCAAGCAAGCGGTCATTGCCCAGACGGGGTACTTTGTTCTGTCCGCCCAGCTTGCCAACAGACCTCATATACTCTATGAAAGCATGAGGCTTCATTACGTTTATCTTCAGCTCCTGGAGGATATTGCCAGTGATCAGGTCGTTGTAGTAAATATTTTTTTCGCGCAGGTGCTGGTTGACACTGTGCGCAAAGGCGACAATGTTATCAGGTGCCTGCTCAAACTCAACGAACCATTCGTGGTAAGGCAGCTCGCCATCGGTATTGATCTTGGGTGCTACTGTGAACTCTACAATATGTGTATTGTGCTCCTGCGCTGCCTGCATGATGGCGCTATCCACTTCTTCACCTATTACATGCTCTCCAAATGCCGAGATGTAATGCTTGATGCGGCCCGTTACCACAAGCCGGTAAGGATCGGTACTGACAAAGCGGACCGTATCGCCAATGTTATAGCCCCATAGGCCGGCATTGTTGTTAATGATGAGTGCGTAGTTCTCACCAACTTTAACATCGGCGAGTGAGAGGCGTGTGGGGTTCTCATTGAATATCTCAGCTGCAGGGATGAACTCGTAGAAGATACCGGAGTTGGTATTCAATAAAAGCCCCTCTTCTGTAAGTGTATCCTGGAAGGCGAAGAAGCCCTCTGATGCCGGGAATGTTTCGATAAAATCAACTTCACCGCCTAAGCTTTCGATCAGTTTAGACCTGTAAGGCTCAAAGTTAACACCGCCGTGTACGATGACCTGGAGGTTTGGGAAAAGCTCTTTTATTTTTTTGCCTTCGCCACGCTCCTGCAGCCAGTCGAAATACATCTGTACCCAGGGTGGTATACCGCTTATCAGGGTCATATCCTGCCCCATGGTCTCATTAACTATTTTATCGAGCTTTTGCTCCCAGTCTTCTATGCAGTTGGTTTCGTAAGATGGTAATTGATTGCTGCGCAGGTAGCGGGGTATGTAATGGTTGACAATACCACTTAACCTGCCGGTAGGTATGCCGCCAACACGCTCGAGCGTGGGTGAGCCGCTGAGAAATATCATTTTGCCATCGGCGAAAGCAGACCTGCCGCTATGTACCATATAACAGAGCAGGGCATTGCGCGCTGTGTCTATATGATTGTGTATAGAGTCAGAAGTGATGGGGATGTATTTGGCACCGCTTGTGGTGCCGGATGTTTTCGCAAAATAGATGGGTTTGCCTTTCCACAAAATATTTTGCTGCCCCTCTTTTATTTGTTCGATGTATGGTTTGAACGCTTCGTAATCGCGTATGGGGATAGCCTGTTTGAATTCGTCATAGGTCTTTACCTCTTTCATGCCATGTTCCTGCCCAAAGACAGTTCGCCCCCCGGTCTTGAGCAGTTGCTGCAGGATGGCTTGCTGATCGGCCACGGCAGTGCCCATACCTTTGCGTATGCGGTTGTACACAATAGATGCATACGGTTTGGCCAGGAAAGATTTTATTTTCATCATATGGCGCGGGAGGACAAAAGTACAATTATGATACGCAGAATGCCATATAATAATTGTGCTAAGTGCGTGATATTTTTGGTGAAAAAGGTTAAACAGGCAAAAAAATAAAATTTATTTGTCCGAAAACCAAAAAGTGTATTATCTTTGCGCGAAATATTTTTAGGATTCATGTTTGCGATTGTTAATATAGCTGGTCAGCAGTTCAAAGTTTCGAAGGACCAGGAGTTGTTTGTTCACCGCCTTCAGGGTAATGCAGGTGACAAGGTAGAATTTACGGATGTGCTGATGAGCAGCGACGGTGGGAATATTTCTTTTGCCGGTTCTAAAAAAGTTCAAGCCGAAATAGTTGATCATCTTAAAGGCGATAAAGTGATCGTGTTCAAAAAGAAACGCCGCAAGGGCTATCAAAAATCAAATGGTCATCGCCAGTACCTGACCAAAATAAAAATCAACGGAATTATATAAAATTTAATTTTGTTCATTAAATTTGTAACAAGAATATAGAGCATGGCACATAAAAAAGGTGAAGGTAGTGTAAAGAATGGCCGCGACTCGCAAAGTAAACGATTGGGAGTGAAGATATATGGCGGACAGCCTGCAATAGCGGGTAATATAATCGTTCGTCAGCGTGGGACAGTTTACCACCCCGGAAAAAATGTTGGTTTAGGAAAAGACTTTACCATTTTCGCAACTACGGATGGTATAGTTGAGTTCCGTAAGACACGTACCAAGACTTTGGTATCAGTAAAAGAAGTATCAGCTATCGCCGAGGCCTAACCCCCTCGGCGATTTGCCATATAACATTTAAGATTTTTGTTTAACCCTTAAATTCACAGTTATGGCAACAGCAAAAAAGGCAGCTCCTAAGAAAGCAGCTGCAAAAAAAGCGGCTCCTAAGAAGGCTGCAAAAAAAGCGGCTCCTAAGAAAGCTGCAAAGAAAGCGGCTCCTAAGAAAGCTGCAAAAAAAGCGGCTCCTAAGAAAGCTGCTGCAAAGAAAGCGGCTCCTAAGAAAGCTGCAAAGAAGGCAGCTCCTAAGAAAGCTGCTCCTAAGAAAGCCGCTGCTAAAAAAGCTGCAGCTCCTAAGAAAGCCGCTGCTCCTGCAAAAAGGAAAGCTGCTCCGAAAAGGAAGAAAGCTGCTAAAAAGTAAGATGAATTTTTTAGCGATCGAAAAGAGACTGTATAACCCACAGTCTCTTTTTCTTTTATCCCTGTTTGTCATCTCTTTGTAGCATTACACCCATTGAACGGGCATTGAGCTACATTCTGCTTATCTTTGCCAACCGTGCAAAATGTAAAAAATATAGTTGCGATACACCGGCATTTCCCGTTGGAGCGGGTACTGGGCCATGCTGTGCAATTGCTGCAAAGCGAGGAGCAATCTATCAGCAACTGCATCAAAGCCGAATGGCTGGATGTAGCTTTTGCTGGTAATGTGGTGCCCGAAGAGCATGCACGTTTGCTACTCTTCCCCGTTGCCGATAATGAATACTGCCTGCAACTGGCCTATATACGTCCCCTTGAAGAACAACCGTTTGCAGCCCGTGTATGCTGGCTGGAGTTCCTGCCCGGATTTTTTGCGCAGTACCCCGCTGATAGCCTAATGGCCAATATGCCTTTCAGTTTTGACCGTACCGTTGAGCAACAATTTAATGTATGTGCACAAACGAGGAACCTCTTGCAGCAGTTGGAGCATGTGAGCGGAGCTACAGAATTGCTGCGCTCGCTGCAACAAAGCGAAACGGCACTGCAACTATTACGACGTGCAATAGAGCTGATCACTTTGCCTTTTACAGTTTGCCAGGTGCCGGCCTGTCGTTTCCTGGCGCATGACAGTGAGCGGGAAAAAGTATTGGATGCACAACGCATCATAGAACAGAACATAGACCAGTCATTCACGATAAAGGAATTATCCCGCAAGGTGGCAATGAATGAATGTTACCTTAAAAAGGGCTTTAAGGCGCTGGTGGGCAAGACCATACATGAATACCAGCAGGAACTGAGGATCAGCAAGGCGAAACAATTGCTGCAGGAGCAGGGCCGTTCTGTATCTGAGGTTGCCAACTCACTGGGCTATAGCAGCATCTCGCACTTCAGTACTGCCTTTAAGAAAGCCACAGGCATGAAACCTTGCGAACTACTGGCCTAAGAAAAATATTTGCCTATAAGGGGCAATCCCTTCAATTCTTTTCCTTCCGTTCTTAACACGAAACCTGCATAGGCAACCATCAGGATGGTGCCGGTAAGGCGATGTATCCAGAGATTGGGAGTGTAGTATATCACAATGCTTTGCAGCGCATAGAAAGCCAGCATGACCGTAAAGAAGTAAAGTATCTTACGCACATTGTACGGTACCCTATAAACCCGTTGGCCCCAGAAGAAAGAAATGAGCATCATGCTGGCATAACAGGCAAGGGTGGCCCAGGCACAGGCCATATATCCGTATTGCGGTATGAACAGGTAATTAATGACAAGAGTTATTACAGCACCTATAATGGTGATGATGGCCCCTGCAGTGGTATTGTTGCTTAACTTATACCATATAGAGAGATTATAGTAAACGCCGAGGCACATATTGGCGATGAGCAGGATAGGCACTACTTTCAGACCCTCCCACATGTGCTTGTTGCGGATGAACTCGCGCCAGATATCAATGTACAGCATGACGAACAGGAACATGCTGCAAATGACAATTACGAAATAATTCATGACGCGTGCATAGGTGGCGCGGGCGTCATTCTCTTTGGCTTCCTTAAAGAAAAAAGGTTCGGCCCCTAAACGAAAGGCCTGCACGAAGAGCGAGATAAGTATGGACAATTTATAGCAGGCGCTGTAAATACCTACCTGCACCTTTTGCTCATGCAGGTTGCCGGGCGCCCACCAGCCAAGCATCACACGGTCGAAGGTCTCATTGACCACGCCGCCGAAGCCAAAGACCATGATAGGGAGGGCGTAGATCATCATCTCTTTCCAAAGACGGTTGTCCCATTCGAAACGAACTGACAACAACTCCGGCAATAACATGACAAAAGAAAATGCCGACATGGCGATACCCGCAATGAGCACATAGCCTGTACCCATGTTTGGGTCATACCACTTTGCCATGAAAGAGCCCGGATCATTAGCGGCAATGTGGGGTAACAAGGTATAGCAAAATACTACTATTGCAATATTGAGGAGGATACCAGATACGCGGATAAAAGCATATTTGCGCGGGCGGCCATCGAGGCGCAGTTTGGCAAAAGGTAGTGTGGTAAGTGAATCGAGGCCTATGATGACCGCTGACCAGGTGATGAACTGGGGATGTTCGTTGACCCGGAGCAAAACGGCAATGGGGTCGCGGAATATGATAATGAGCGCAGTGAATGCCAGTGTACTGAAGAGCAGCGATAAACTGGAAGTATTGAAAACATGCTGCTCATTCTCGTTTTTGTTGCTGAAACGGAAGAAAGTTGTTTCCATCCCGTAGGTAAAAAGCACGTTCATGAAGGGAATCGCAGCATAGAGCATGCTCATCTCTCCATAGTCGGAAGCAGCGAGGTAGGCCGTAAGATAAGGCGTCAGTAAATAATTGAGCAGGCGTGCAAATATGGAGCTGATGCCATACCATGCCGTTTGTCCTGCCAGTTTTTTGATTGAAGCCAATGATTGGTTTTGAAAAATTATAAGCCAAAAGTAAAAAGCGAAAAGCAAAAAGTTGCCTTTGCAGGACTATACTTTAAGGTTTTAACTTTTGTCTTTTACTTATTCTATAACCCATGTTTCCTTGCCACGTAACAGGGCATCAAGTTTGCCGGCACCCTTTGCTGCGATAGCTTCTTCAACCTGCAGGCGCATCTCATCTTCATAAGTTGGGCGCTCGTGTGAGAAGAAAACGCCGAATGGGCGTGGCAGGTGGCCCGGAGCAGCAGGACTGTCGAAGAAACGTACGAGGATTTGTGCTTTGTAGAAATCGGTCTCGTCGTGTATCCAGAGCTCGTCTGCGCTGTGTCCTTCGTTCAGGTCAACAAGCTGAGGTTTATATCCATCCAGCTTTATGCCTTTGTCTTTGTTGGCGCCAAATACCAGCGGCTGGCCCTGCTCAAGGAATAATGCCTGCTCGGCCTTGGTGCTCTTTTCTGTGTATATCTCGAAAGCAGCATCGTTGAAGATGTTGCAGTTCTGGTATATTTCGAGGAAAGAAGCGCCATGATGGCTATGCGAGCGGAGCAACATTTGCTGAAGGTGCTTAGGGTCGCGGTCCATGCTGCGGGCAATGAAGGACGCATCGGCACCCAGCGCAAGTGCCAGCGGGTTAAAAGGATGATCGAGGCTGCCGAAGGGTGTGCTCTTGGTTACTTTATGTTCTTCGGATGTTGGCGAGTATTGTCCTTTTGTCAAGCCATATATCTGGTTATTGAACAGCAATACATTTACATCAAAATTCCTGCGTAACAGGTGTATGGTATGGTTGCCGCCAATACTCAGGCTATCACCGTCACCGGTCACTATCCAGATGCTCAGTTCGGGGCGGGTAGCTTTAAGCCCTGAAGCTATAGCAGTAGCACGTCCGTGTATGGAGTGCATGCCATAGGTGTTCATATAATAAGGGAAGCGCGAACTGCAGCCGATGCCTGATATGATCACGATATCCTCGCGCGGGATACCTGTTTGCGGCAGTATGGTCTGCACTTGTTTCAATATAGAATAGTCACCACAGCCGGGGCACCAGCGCACTTCCTGGTCGGTAGCGAAATCTTTGGCCGTCAATGCCGGTTTTTGCGGTGTAATTACGTCGCTCATAAAGTGCTGCAAAGTTACACCTTTAGTAAAGTCTGTCCAAAACACTGTAAACTATTAACTTATACGGTTAATTTATGGGCATGATATTTGGTGTTTATCTTTATATGTAAAATCTACGCAGCATGAAGAAAGCACTCTTATTCTCCGGTCTTTTTCTATCTGTTCTTACGGCATTTGCGCAGGAGGATACAAGTGATGAAACACTGTCCCAACAAGATACCATACCGGTGAAAGGCACCCTATCAGGCAGGGTCTTGGATGAAAATGCATTGCCGATGAAGGGGGTAGAGCTGTATGTTTATGACGGGAACGATATTATTGGCTCCGCGACTACTGACAGTGCCGGTGCGTACCTGACGAACCGCATGTACATAGGGACATACGACCTTGTGAGCAAGTATGCAGGTTATGAGCGCCAAAAGCTGCAGGGTATTGAAGTAAAGGCCTGGCAGGACACGAAACAAGACCTTGATCTGCGGCCTGTAATGAAAAAAGTGGATAGCCCCCGGGTAGATGCCGAGAAGGTGATGGCAGTGCCCGCCGGCAGGAGGCATTGGTGGCGAAGAAGGGAGGTCTCCACTATGGTACCGAATCCTTAATAAACAGGCCGCCGTTTTTGCTTATTTTTATTGCCTCATGGCTGAAAAGGCGTTACATCCCATAGGTATTTTTGATTCAGGTTATGGTGGCCTGACAGTCTTCAGGTCGATAGCCGCCCGGTTGCCGCAATACGACTATATATATATAGGTGATAATGCCCGTGCCCCCTACGGTTATCGTCCCTTTGAGACCATCTACCAGTATACTCTTGAATGTGTGAAGGAATTTTTCAGGATGGGTTGTCCACTGGTGATCATAGCCTGCAATACAGCATCGGCCAATGCGCTCAGGGCCATACAGCAAAATGATCTGCCTGCGATAGATGAGGGCAGGCGGGTACTTGGCGTAATAAGGCCAAGCGCTGAGGTGATCGGTAAGTACACACAAACAGGTTCTATAGGTATTATGGGTACCATAGGTACTGTAAAATCGAACGCATATAAGATAGAAACACAGAAGTTTTTCCCGGACATAAATATATATCAGCAAGCCTGCCCTATGCTGGTGCATATAGTAGAGAATGGTGATTATGATAAAGATATAGCAGGCACATATGTAAAGATGTACATAGACGAGCTATTGGGAAAAGCAAAAGACATTGATACCATCCTGCTGGCCTGCACGCATTATCCCTTACTGATGAAGAAGATAAAAGAGCACTTGCCGGAAAATGTTACGGTTGTAGCGCAGGGTGACATTATTGCGGATAGCCTGGATGACTACCTGCACCGCCATCCGGAAATGGAAACCCGGATAAGCCGCAATGGTACGATGAGATTTTATACAACAGAATCTTCCATTGACTTCGATGAACATGCTACCATATTCTTTGGTAGAGAAGTAAAGTCGGAGCATTTGCAGCTATAAAAAAGATCTCCCCTCTTAGGGAGATCTTCAGAATAATATAATATCCGTTCCGGGTTTGGGATTACACCCCAACCATCAGTGGCATTAATAACATCAGTTCGTCTTCGTGTTCGGTAGTTTCTACCGGGCGAACAACGCCGGCACGTGTAGGTGTGCTCAATTCCACCTGTATATCGCCGCTATTCATATTGGCCAGCATTTCTATCATCAGCTTTGCATTGAAGGCTATCTTCATGTCTTCTCCCTTATACTGGCAATTCAGTGTTTCTTTACCCTCGTAAGAGAAATCAATATCCTGCGCACTGAGCTGCAATGAATTACCATTGATATCGAGCACCACCTGGTTGGTGGTCTTATTGGCGAATATGCTTACACGGCGCAGTGCGCTGATAATATCATTGCGATTGATGATGAGCTTGTATGGATTGTCGGCAGGTATCACTGCTTTATAATCCGGGAACTTGGCGTCAATCAGGCGGCAACTCATGCTCAGCTTGTTGCTGCTCACAAAGAGATGACTGCTGTTGTAAGAAAGTTGCAGCTGGGAATCGTCTGCGGGTAAGGTAGCACGCAACTGTTGTAATGGTTTTTTCGGTACCACGAAGCCTTCAGCTGTCGGGCAGTTCACATCATCACGACGGAAACGTACCAGCCTATGCGCATCGGTAGATACGAAGGTGATACCATCCTTGGCCAGTTCAAAATAAACGCCGGTCATAGCAGGACGCAATGTGTCGCCGCTGACCGCGAATAGTGTTTTATTGATGCTCTCCAGGAGCGCCATAGATGACATATTGAAGCTGGTGGCATCGCCCGGTGCAGGTTCTTTAGGGAAATCGTCAGCCTTTTCGCCACCAATGCGGTATTTGCCTACATCGCTCGACATTTCTATCGAAAGATCCTGTTCGTTGATATTAAAGGTGATGGGTTGCTCCGGTAGGTTCTTAAGGTAGTCCATCAATATCTTGGATGGTATGCAGATACGGCCATCGCCCTGCGCATCATTCACATCAAGCTGCACACGCATCATTGTTTCCAGGTCGGTACTCGTGAGCGTAAGGGTATTACCTTTTAACTCGAAAAGAAAATCTTCCAGTACAGACAGCACAGTGTTGGAACTGATGACGCCGCTGATCTGCTGCAGGTTTTTCAGCAGTGCGGTCGATGTGACAATGAAACGCATTTTTTATAATTTCTTTGGCAACAAAGATAGTCGTTTGGAGGATTTATAGAAGGCATGTGGATAACCTGCCCGAATTTAGTGAATAAGTGAAATAGCAAGGGTGATCTGCGATGATAACCCGGCAAAAGCAGGTATCCAGAGTTCTCTGTGTTCTGTGCGCTCAAGGTATTGGTCTCTCTTATCTTTATTAGGATAATTTCTCACCGATATGCATATACATAATATATATTCATTGAGTATCAGGCATTATGACCGATTTTTATGAGAATATCTTAGCGGAATATTTATACCTTCTTTTTTCCGATTTTTTATTAATTTAACGCCATGTTTCGACTGGCCGGATAAGTGAGTAGTTTCACTTCCGCCATTAAAAAATTGATTTGCACATGAAAAAGGCCGTAGTATATAGCATCCTTGGTATCCTGGCTATCCTCTCCAGCTCCTGCCACCGTGACTATACATGTCATTGCTACATCACGACCAAGAGCATCAGGCAGGAGGCAACTTATTATATAGGTAAGACCACAGAGAGCGATGCACTGAAGGCATGTACTAACTCGAATCCGTCTACAAACGACTCCTGTTACGTGACCAGCGAGGTGAACCATTTGTAGGCATTACGGTTCCGATCATTTTCATATCCCCATTTTATCCCCATAACAATTTTGAAGGGATATGTGCAGGCGTATTCTTTTGAGTGATTGCGCAATTAAGTTGTATCTTTGTACGACCAAAAGCCAATTCCTTCATTTTTATTAGTGTATATGGGTTGCGCACCGGTCGTCAAAAAACAGGAGCGTTATGACAAAGTATATTTTTGTAACCGGGGGTGTTACATCATCATTAGGAAAAGGAATAATAGCAGCATCCCTTGCTAAACTGCTCCAGGCCCGTGGTTTCCGAACAACCATTCAGAAATTCGACCCCTATATCAATGTTGATCCGGGTACCCTTAACCCTTACGAGCACGGTGAATGTTATGTAACCGAGGATGGTGCTGAGACCGATCTGGACCTTGGCCATTATGAGCGTTTTCTGAATACTTTTACCTCCCAGGCCAATAATGTTACCACGGGGCGTATTTACCAATATGTGATCAATAAAGAGCGCGAAGGCGCTTACCTGGGTAAGACAGTACAGGTCATCCCGCATATCACCGACGAGATAAAGCGCCGAATGACCCTGCTGGGTGAAGATAACCGGTACGATATAGTTATTACGGAGCTGGGCGGTACAGTTGGCGATATAGAATCGTTACCTTATATAGAGGCAGTTCGCCAGTTGAAGTGGGAAATGGGTGATGAAAATTGCCTTGTCGTTCATCTGACATTGATTCCTTACCTGAAGGCTGCGAAAGAACTGAAGACCAAGCCAACCCAGCACTCTGTGAAGATGATGAGCGAGAACGGGCTGAACCCTGATGTGCTTGTTTGCCGTACGGAGGAACCATTATATAAAGAACTGAAAAGGAAGATAGCGCTGTTCTGCAATGTGACGCAGGACGCTGTCATAGAAGCCTTGGATGCAGATACCATATACAGTGTGCCGCTGGAAATGATGCGGGAAAAACTGGATGTTATTTGCCTGCAAAAGCTGAACATGCAAATGGGCACAGAACCCGACCTGACGCGCTGGAAGGAATTTCTGAATAAGCTTCGCTATCCCAAATCCAAAGTGACCATCGGCCTGATAGGTAAGTATGTGGAGCTACAGGATGCCTACAAGTCAATATTGGAGGGGCTGATACATGCAGGGGCCATGAACGAGTGCAAAGTGGAAGTGCGTAACATCCATTCCGAATACCTGACAACTGACAATGCAATAGAAAAACTGCATAACCTGGATGCGATCCTGGTAGCACCGGGCTTTGGCAGCCGTGGTATAGAGGGCAAGATAGATGCCATCCGTTATGCACGAGAGAAGAAGATACCTTTCTTCGGTATATGCCTTGGTATGCAAATGGCCTGTGTGGAGTTTGCCCGTAATGTACTGGGGCTCACGAAGGCTCACTCTACAGAGATGAACCCGGATACTGAACAGGCTGTGATAGCCATGATGGAAGAACAGAAGAACATCACACAAATGGGTGGCACTATGCGCCTGGGCGCATATGCTTGTGAGTTGAAACCGGGCTCACGCACTGCATCTGTTTATGGAGCTACCGGCATATCGGAACGCCACCGCCATCGTTATGAATTTAACAATGAATACCTCGATGCATTTGAGCAGGCAGGTATGACAGCTGCCGGTACTAACCCTGAGACCGGGCTTGTAGAGATAGTTGAGTTACAGAATCATCCCTTCTATGTAGGGGTACAGTTCCATCCTGAATATAAAAGCACCGTGGAGAACCCGCATCCGCTCTTTGTAGCTTTTGTAAAGGCGGCCAAGGAAGCACAGGAATTGCGCAATGGTATAGGCCAGGTACTGTATCAGCGCAGTGTAGCAGAAGGAAATTAATAAGGCTTTTTAAGCACAACGCTTCTCATAATAAAGTTGAAAAAACGCCCTGCGGTCTCGCGGGGCGTTTTGCTATGAATAAGATATGAGACCGCATTAGCGTATAAGGGTCACGTCCCCTTTCTGGCTATGTTTCTTCGCTTTCACACCCGACCGGTATTGTACTATGTACATATACACATCTGCCACGGCCTCCCGCCCCTTATAGGTGCCGTCCCAGCCTTCGTTTATGTCTTCGGTATGGAATACCCTGTCGCCCCAGCGATTATAGACATCGAGTGAGTAAGCCGAGAAGTTACAGCCTGTTTCCTGTATGGCACGGAACAGGTCATTCTTGCCATCACCGTTAGGGGAGAAGGCGTTGGGCAAAATAGCAAGGCATTCGCAGGGGCCACTGACGATATTGGCGGTGTCGCTCACAACGCAATTGCCGGCTGATACTTTGACCCAGTATTTACCGGTGTCTGTAATGTGTAGCGTCTGGGCGGTACTGCCGTCGCACCAGAGCGCGCTTGATCCTTTAGGGGTGTTAGCCTCGAGCACCATATCGATGGGTTCCTCATCACAATACACCGCATCGTTCAGGTGCTGGTCAATATTGTAGTATGCGATATGTATTGTGTCAGTATAGGAGCAACCTTGCTTACTAACGGTAACGTAATAAGTACCGGAATGATCAGCAATATAGAGCCGGCTGCTGTTACCATCCTGCCAGCGATAGCTTACGTCCTGCAGCGATACCGAAAGAATTATCGGGGAGCATATAGACGTATCCTTGCCCAGCGAGAAGGATAGATCCACCTGGTTTTGCATAATGAAACTATCTACGCGGACAACACAGGTCTTTACCGAATAAAGCCAATAAGTACCAGCGGTTGAGACGACCCTTGTGTTGTTCTCACTGCCATCATTCCAGGTGTAGTGCAAATACCCCGCAGGCGCCACCAGGGTAGTATTGTTGGGGGTGCAGATGTTGGCAGTTATTTTGTTGTGCAGTGTATCGGCAGTAAGATATTTGACCCTGAAAGTATCGATATGTACATCGCAGGTCTCATAGCTGTATACCCAGTATTTTCCTGTATCGCTCACGATCACTGTATCGGCCTGGCTGCCATCGTACCACCTGTAATAATTATAACCCTCCACTGCATGCAGCGCAAAAGGAGCGAGCGTTTGCTTACAGATAAATGTATCGTGTGTGGCTATTATCGTATCTGCCGGGTTTACACTGGCGTAGGCATTAGGCAGGCCAATGGATATAGAGGTGCCAGGTTGCAGTATCACAGCACTGCGGGTATAATGGCAGGCCGGGCCGCCTTGCCCCGGGTCGGTTATGCAGTCGAGTGCCCGGGCACTATCGTCGGACCCCAGGTAGATCTTGCCATCGGGCCCCAGCTTCATATCCGAAAGGTTGCGTTTCAGGTAAACCAGGTAACGGGAGCCTATTATAGTAGCTGCAGGCAGGCTTAGATCGAACTGTAGTACCATATTAACCGCGGTGGTGTAAGACTTTGTATGCAGGTACAGCTTGGTATTATCGGCAGAAAAGGCTGCGCCGTAAACGCCATAACCATTTACTGAGGTGTCTATTGCTATGGCATTTGATACATTGCCGGTAGCAGGGCTGAAGTCGCACAGTTCTGCACCCATGCTCATAGATTGTGTACCGCGCTCATTAGTACATACCACCAGTTTGTGGCGGTTGGGCGAGCACTTCATTACACCCGATATATAGGCTTTGTTGCCGGAGAAAGTACCTGTGTTAGAAAGCACCGGTGCGCTGATGCCATAATTGGTAATGTGGTATGACTTGAATATATGGTTGCCTAGCCCATGTACCACCACCCATACATCACAGTAATCGCCGGGTACTGTGGTCATAGCTTCACTTAGGTTAGAATCCAATAGTATCCCCGACCTGTTCGGTATCACATCACCATAGCCGTTGTTCCGGTTCATATCCACCACGCTGTAGTACAGGCGGCATTCATCATGGCCCAGATTGGCGCTGGCCTGCTGCAGCGAGAAAATATAGTATTTGGCAGCATCGCCGGGTACCGGTGTAATGACGGTGCCCTGTGTACTGTTATCAGTAAAAACATTGAGGGGTAGGATATTGCTGCCGTTGGGCATTATGTTGTTATACCTGTTCCAGACCCTGTTGCCTGTGCAATAAAAAAGCAAGTTGCCATTGGCATCACATACGCTGGCGCAGCCTTCCACTTCGCTACTGTTATAAGGAGACATCTGTGTTGTGACCGGTACCGGGTTACCATTAGTAAAGTCGAGACCTGCCTGGTGACCAAAAGCCCATATCTTGCCTTGGGGCGCGTTGTACTGTGCGTAAACAGCGCTTGCAATGAACAGCAATAGCAAGAGTAATGGGTAGCTTTTCTTCATAAAAATTATCCGTTCAGCACCTTACTAAAAGACGTCCCTCGGGAGGCCATCCGTTGGTATTTTCATAAAGTTAATATAATTGCGCCTTATTATGTAACTGTTCCACAGGTAATTGTTTTCCTAATGTTTTTATGACCAGCGTCACCATTCGCTGATGATGCGCATCATCGCAATTTTTTTCCCGCAGCACTAATATTGTTGAGCATTAAGATATTGTGTGTCCTTGAGGTTTGTAGGTGCCGATAACCCGCATTGAGGCAGGCCGGGCCGGAGACTGTAGGACCAAAAGGGAACACAACGGCCCGGGCAACAGTCCGGGCTTATTTTTTGCTAAGTCTCAGGCTTCTTCTTTTTTGGGTACCGTACCGAAAATGACGTCCCAGAGCACAGAACTGACGCCGAAGCCTTTATCCTGGTATTTGTAGTGATGCAGGTGGTGATTGCGCCACAGTGCCTTCATGAAGCGAGGCGGTGCAAAGGCATGTATGGCATAGTGCATAGAACCATAAAGTAGGTAACCGAAGACAAAGCCTGGAAAGAAGGCAAACGCATTGATGCCCATCAGCAGCCGGAACAATGAGAAAACGATGCAGGCCATAATGATACTGGGAACCGGTGGCATGAACAAGCGTTCCCGGTCGCGTGGAAACTCATGGTGCACACCATGCATGGTATATAATAGCCTTTCTGCACGTTTGCTGTGAGCAGTGAAGTGGAAGAGGTAACGGTGCATTATATACTCGAAAAGACTCCATGCCAGTGCGCCACCCAGAAAAAGCAGTGCACTGTTGGCTATAGCCAGGCTGCGGTAGGCAACACCGTAGTATAAGAGAAAGCCGATAACTGGTAGATAAATGCTGTAGATGACCAAGGGGTGCGTTTTCGTCATCGTTTCCAGGTACTCATTCTTAAATAACCTTCCCTGTCCTTTGTTCTTAATTTTGTCAACTTGCATATGGCTATTGTGCTTATCACAAAAACTATACCCCTATGCTTTACCCATCCTCCCCGTCTTCATTTTCTTCGTCCATAAGCCATTCAGGGTTCTTTATTTTCCTTGCGGCTTTATCCATCCACATCAATAATGCAGGCTGCAGTGTCAGGTTAGTCACCATAGCAAGGAGCAGGGTCAAAGAGGTAAGGTAACCCAATGATTTAGTGCCGTCGAACTGCGAGAGGGCAAATACCCCGAACCCTGCTATCAATATCAGCGAGGTGTAGATGATGCTTAGCCCGGTATCGCGTATCGTGCGTTGCACATTTATCGCTATACCATCATCGTGTCGCGACAATTCCTGCTTAAAATTAACAAGAAAACGAATGGTAACATCAATAGTGATGCCCAACGCTACACTGAAGACCAGTACAGTAGATGGCTTGATAGGTATACCTACCCAGCCCATCAATCCGGCTGTTATAAGTAAAGGTACTATGTTTATAGTAATGGATATGAGTAGGATACGCCATGAACGGAACAGGAACACCATGCATCCGAATATCATCAGGAAGGCCAAAATAAGGCTGTCACGTAAACTATTGATAATGAAACGACTACCTTCAAGAAACACAATGCTGGTGCCTGTGAAGGTTATGTTATATTTTGAAGTGTCGAACAGGGAGTAGGTCTTGGGGCGTATGCTATCGAGCAATACCGGCAGGCGTTTTGAACCTACATCGGCCATATTGATGCTGATTCGGGTCTTTTGCTTGTTGCTGTCAATGAACGAATTGACCAGCTTGCCGAACATGCTGTTCTTACTATTTCCACTATTGAAGTTCAGGTAAGGCTGTAAAAACGCCGCATCAAATATGCCTGTGGGCACAGCATAGCTGCTGCTGTCGCCATCGAAATAGGCCTGCCTGGCAAATTTCACTCCTTCAGTGAGTGCCAGTGAATGGCCTATCTCCGGGAAACGGTCGAGGTATCGCTGCAGCCTGTCCATCTTTTGCAGCACAGGCAGGGTCACCGCCCCGTTCTTCCGTTTGGTGTCTATCACGATCTCCAGCGGCATTACTCCGCGGAAGTTGTGCTCAAAGAATTTAAGGTCCAGGTACACCTTATCGTCTTTCGGCAGATCATCTACTATATGGCCCACGCTGTGCAGGCGCATCATGCCCATTACAGAGAAGGCGGCAATGAGTAATGTGGCCCCGTATATCCAAACCCTGTGGCTGAACACCCAATTGGTTATCGCGGTCAGCAGGCGGTTCATCCACTTGCTGTCCAGGTAGCTGGTATGCCTGCCTTTTGGTGGCGGCAGGAAACTGAACAGTGCCGGTATGAACACCAGTGAGATGAAGAATATGGCAATGATATTGATACCTGCTACGAGCCCAAATTCTTTCAGCAAGGCGCTCTTTGTGAAGAAGAACACCCCGAAGCCTATGGCTGCGGTAAGGTTGGTGAACAGGGTCACCACACCCATACGGTCCACCATGCGCAGCAGGGCTTTCATCTTGTTGCCATGCTTGTGGTACTCGCTATGATATTTGTTCAGGAAGTATACGCAGTTGGGTATGCCGATGACAACAATAAGTGATGGGATAAGCGCTGTGAGCAGGGTTATCTTGTAACCCATCAGTGTTATGGTGGCCAGCGACCATACTACGCCTACCGCCACCACGAACATGGAAGTAAGCACTGCAACACCGCTGCGGAAGAACAGGAAGAGTATCACAGCTGTGAGCAGGAAAGACAGGGCAAGGAAAAGCTTCATCTCCTGCTGCACCTGCGCCGCCATCATCGTACGTATGAGGGGTAGGCCGCTGTAATGCAGCTCCACATTGTGGGCTTTGCCAAAGGCATCGCCCAGGGCCACTATGTCTTTTACAACTTTGGTACGGCCGGGAGAGTTGAGCACCTGCTTATTGATGCGCAGGGCCATCATATAGGCATGGGCATCGGGGTTGTAGAGGAAGCCCCTGTAAAAGGGCAGTTGGTAGAACCGGGCTTTGAAACTGTCCGGGTCTGAAGCATGGGGCATATCGGCCACCTTCACTACGTTCAGCTTGCGGGCTGCAGTGTCCTTTACCAGTGTTATGGCATCGGGTATGCTGAACACATTTTCTACTGCAGGTACTTTTTCTATCTGTTTGGCCAGCCGGGCATAATCGCTGAAGAAACCCTTATCGAAAAAATGGTCTGTTTGCAGGCCTACCACCATCAGGTTACCGTCCTCACCGAACTGGTTGCGGAAAGCCTGGTAATCTATGTACTTGGGATTATCGCGGGGTATAGCACTGGTGAAGTCGTAGCTCAGCTGCACTTTAGAGGCGAAATAGCCCATGATGCCTGTAAGCGCCAGCAGGATGACCATCAGCGCTATACGGAACTTAATAACAAAAGCTGCGATACGGTGCCACATTATCTTTTAGACTAAGGGCTGCAAAAGTAGTTAAAATGGGGCAGAGTACTTTCCTCCCCAGCCATATGTCGGTAATTAATTATACAGAGGCTGTAAAAATTGTACATGTACAGCCTGCTTTTAAATGTTATGGATGGTAAATCGATAGTCATATTGCGTTCAGCAAGTTCACTTTGAACATTTCAAATTAAGTGCTAATAAACGAAACTCGCCTTATTGCATATCCAGCAACAGACCTGGCCAAGTGAAGTGTTCGGCCCCATATCCTTCACCATTAAATGGATCGTAATATTCCCGAAAGCCGCTTTTGTGTACTAAATCCGTCAGCGACTGCCGCACCCGATCAGCGTATTGTTTATAGCCCCTCTTTTGCAGAGCTTTGAATAAAAACCAGTTATTAAAAGCCCAAACGGGGCCGCGCCATAAGAATTTAGACTTTTTGTCCTCAAATGAGGGTTCATTGACTGCCACGGATGGCAAAGGATAGTTTAACAGAAATTCTTTCGGATTGTCAAGATGTGTATGTACCATTTGATCGCAAACATGCCCAGGTACACTATCCAGTATCATAGGAAACAGGGCCGTTGGTGTCAACACTTCTATTGGTCCATTTGTTTTGCCATCCAGGTCAAAGAATGCCCTTCGACTGTCACAATAACTGTTTAATATGGCGAAGGACGTGCTCTCATATAACTTATAATACTGTGCTGCTGCGCTATGTTCGCCGGCAAGCTTGCAAAGTTCCGAAAGTGCAAATAACCCGTCAGCGAAAACCGTATTGAAGCACATCTCTTTGATGATAAAATATCCTTGTCGATAGATGCGACGGGTATTGTAGTTATTGAGGAAATTACGGCGTTCCACCCACATTATCTTCCGGAATAATTTGTTGTTTGCCTTGCCATTTTTAAAATGGACCAGGCTGTCATATGATGGTTTCCAATCCATACCGGATTCAAATGCACTAACCTGGAATAAGAGACCATTATCAGACATGCGTTCCCGCTCCAGGTAGTCATAGTATTTCTTCAACGCAGGCAACATTTCGTGTACAAAATCTTTATCGCCGCTGCACTGAAACAAAGTCATCAATGCATGCGCAGCAAGAGGAGGCTCCATTAATGCGCTCATATGCGGATGAAACTGCTGCATTGAAAGTCGGGCCTGTATGATCTGCAGGCCATTAGCAGGCAGGTGGTTTTCCCAGAAAAGAATATGACCTACGAAACCGTCATGTTGTTGCATCGCGAACAGGCTGCGCATTTCACTTTTGGCGGCTTCAATATTGCCAAGGCGGCTTTGAATGATGCAATGAATGCATGAGTCCCAAAAAAACTGGTTGTGGTAATCGCCCGGAGAAGGCATAGTATAAGAATAATGCTTGTGGAAGTGTTCGCAATATCCCAAGGCCTTGTTATGTAGCATCAGTTGCCGAATTTGCTCTTCCAGGTTCGTATCCTTTTTAGACATTTTTTTTGCCTGCGATGTGGTCATGAGAACCACATAAAAATGATGCCTCTATAATATCATGAACTTATCGGCATCGGCAAGGAAGGGTAGCTGTTTGCGTGTTTCCTGCAGGCTTGCTTTGCTAAGGTTCAGCGTCTGTACGGCGGGTTCGCTGCCCAGTTGGGCCAACGGCTCACCCAGGGGACCATATACGCCGCTTTCGCCTTTATAAAATATGTCGTTGATATCGGTACCCACACGGTTCACACCCACTACATAGCTTTGGTTCTCGATGGCGCGTGCTTGTAACAGGGTACGCCAGGCCAGGCTGCGGCGCTCGGGCCAGTTGGCGGTATAGATCAGCACATCATAGGCCGCATCGTAGTTGCGCGCCCATACGGGGAAGCGCAGGTCGTAGCAGACCATCAGGCATATGCGCCAGCCCTTCACCTGTGCTATCAGGCGCGTATCGCCGGGGCTGTAGTGTTTGTCCTCATCGGCGTAGCCGAACAAGTGGCGTTTATCATAATGCCCTACAGTACCATCAGGCTGCACCCAAAGCAGGCGGTTGTAATATTTGCCCCCGTCTTCTATGATGAGGCTGCCGGTGAGTATGCAGCGGTGCTTGCGGGCCATGTCTTTCATCCATTGTACGGATGCGCCATCCATAGGCTCACCCATACGCTCGGGCGCCATACTGAAGCCGGTACTGAACATTTCGGGAAGCACTACTACCTCTTTGTCCTTTGCATTTGCGATCATCTGCTCATATTGGGCAAAGTTGGCGGCCTTGTCTTCCCACACAATATCGGGCTGTACCAGCGTGATGTTTAAAAATTCATTAGCCATAATTTGATATAAAGACTCAAATAAATATTTTTAAGGCCTAAACAGCGATGTTATGAAAAAAATATTAGTTATCACCACGGCACTATTAGCTATTGCAATATACAGCGAAGGTAAAGATATTACCGGCGACTGGCGCGAGGTGAAACGTGTAAGGGCAAAAAGCGGTACAACTATCGACTTTACCGATACTATGTTCTTCCGCTTTATGGGCGGCAATGAATACGTGTCGCAGAAAAAAGGCGGCTTTATCTATAAGGGCACTTATAAGATGGAGAACAATACCCTCGACATGGGTTCACGTTTCTATACCATACTGAAGCATACCAAGACCCACCTGAAATTACAGGATGATGCAGGTATCTATGAATTTGAGCTGTACAGCCCGAACGAGGCTACCGCCAGCCTGCCAAAGGAACCGAAGGCCCAACCCGTGAGCGATATTATGCAGATGAAAGGCCACTGGTCGGAGTTCAAACGTACAAGTGACCATACTATACAGGAAGTGGACTACCAGCGCCTCATCAAGATGATGGACATCTTCACTCATTTCGAAGATGGTAACTGGGGCTATGTATTTGCTACCCGCGATGCGGATAATAATCCATCATGGCATATCGACAGCTACGACAGCAAAACACAGGTACTGCATTGCAGCGGCCGCGATAGCCGTGACCTGCATGTAATAAAGTGCCAGGACAACGAGCTGGTACTGGAAGAAAAAGGCATCACCTATTTCTTCAGGAGCTTCAAGCAGTAAGTAACATCAGGCTGTTTTTTTCTTCAGGAAATTGACCATATACACGCCGGTGAAGATGAGGGCGGTTGCCAGCAGCTTTACCGGCGTTAGTTCTTCGCCGGTCACCAGTACCGATATAATAGCGGCAAAGATGGGCTGCAGGTAGATATAGGCCCCTGCCGTGGATGGGCTCAGGTGACGCAGGGCATAGATGTTCCATAAGTAGGTAAAGAAAGTGACGCAGATAACGATAAATGCCACACATAGATAATCGCTTGCCTGGAATTGCACCCAGTGAATGGCCGAAAACTGCCGGTAGCTAAATGGCAGCACGAATAAAAAGCCGAAGAAAAATACCCAGCGTATCACAATAATAGGCCTGTAGCGCTGCATCAGCGGCTTGATGATGACAAGGTATATGGCATAAGATGTGGCATTGAGCAGAATGAACAGGTCGCCGAGTGCCGAGTTGCCCGTCATAGTTATTTCCTTGCCTGCGCTCATCAACAGTATAGCCCCGCTGATACCCAGCAAAAGACCAAGGCCTTTACCGATACCTATACGTTCCTTAAGCACAAATGTGGCAATGATGGTAATAAGCAGCGGTGTGCTCATCATGATGAGTGCGGCATGTATGGGGAAGGTGAGGTTGAGGCCAAGGAAAAATAACATTTGATTGAGCGCTACGCCGAAGAGCCCGCCAAGTACCAGCACCGGCCAGTCTTTCCTATCGATCTTTGCTCGGTACTTGGGGCCGATAGCAATGCTCAGCCAGAACAGTACACCTACGATGCTTACCCGGATAAAGATGAAGCCTAATGGCTGGATGAGGCGGGGCATTACCTGTTTGGCCACAGTAAAGCCCGCCCCGTAAAAGAGGTTAGCGCCAAACAGCGCAAGGTGCGCCTTAAGTCTTTCATTATCCGCCTTGCTCATTGCGGTAAAGATAATATCCAGTTGTCGATCACCGACCTGAATTGCCCGAAAGCCCCGCTAAGCGCCGGTTTTTTGAAGGGGAAAGTTTTGCACGCTTCAAGTGCTTTGGATAATATAAGATCTTCCTGCCGGGTAGCGTAAAACATCCCTTCTTTGCTCAGGTGGTCAGCAAGATATTCCTGTTCTGTCTGCCCCGGCGTGGGGATGATAATGGCTTTTTTACCGAGGGCTACGAGGTCCATCAGCGTAGAATAGCCGCTACGGCAGATGACCATGCTTGCCTGCTTTATCAACGGCTGCAATTCATCTTTTGTCAGCTGCTTGTGATATTCGATGTGCGGAGGTATTTGAGCCGGGAACACCACATTGTTACTCCCTTCCACGAACACTACCTTGCCCTTATAGGGTTGCAACTGTTGCCAGAGCAGGGCTGCCAGCATGCCGCGCTGCGGCTCGGGGCCGGATAACAGTACCAGCAGGTGTTCTTCTCGGGGTAGCTCTTCGTCGGGTTCAAATTGCGATAACAGGCCTATATATTTTGTGTCACGAGGTGGTTTTTGGGGGTGTGATAATGAGCCGCCGAGGTTGGGTTTGCCGGGTACATCCACCACCCAGCACTGGCCAAAGCGCTGCAGCATTTTGTAGTGCAGGCGGCGGAAGATACTATCCGCTATCTTTCCCATCCCGGTTCGTACCTGTAATTGATGGGTCATGATGATGGAAGGTATATCGGGATGATACAAGCCGTAACGGTTATCGGAAATGATGCCATCGAAATGGTGCCGTTTGCAGATCTCGAGCAGCCATTGATGCTCGCGCCTGATGGTGTTAAGTATGCCTGGTGTTTGTTTCAGGATGGCGGGCATAAACCCCCTTGCGGAATGGCTATAAGTAATGCTATATCCTTGTAAATAAGCGCTTTCGATGCCGGGAAAGGTTTTATAAATAAAATCTATTTGCCACTCATTACCCGCAAATACTACCTTGTGGCCTGAAGCCAGCAGATACCTGATAAGCGGCACGCAACGGCTTGTATGCCCCAAACCCCAGTCGAGCGGGGCTACCAGGAAATTTTTAAGTATCGTGCTGCTCAAGAATTCCGTATTTTTACAAAAGTAGATTTTAAGCTGTAATGATGAAGAAAACAATAGTGTACATCCTGTTATTGAGTTTTGGCATGATATTGATACAATCCTGTGCAGGGTCTAAAAAAGGCTGTGGCTGCGGAGCAGATCTCAACAAAGCCTATAACAGCAGGTCCCGGCATTTGTTTTAAAAATGTGTGTTATGTGGAAAGGACAAGATAAAACATGGTTGCACTACGTGAAGGACATCATCGCAGCCGATGTATACTCAGCCGTGTTCCTGGCCAGCTACCTGCGGCAGGTTGCTATAACGAAAAGTTATGTGCCGGCCCTTGAAGTGATAGACCTGCAGAAATATAAAGTGATCAAAGAAACAAAGAAAGTGAGCCAGGCGCTGCGTGAGCGTATGAGTGTGCCTTTCGTGTTTGTGGTCGGGAAAAATTAAATCCTCCGCTACAGAAGGGGTTTACTATTTTTCCTTCTCCTCTTTTTTATCATCCTCCTTTTTACCGTCTTTGGCGTCCTTAAATTCTTTAACGCCTTTGCCAAGGCCACGCGCCAGGTCGGGTATTTTGCGCCCACCGAAGAGGACGATGACGGCGATGAGTATCCAGAGCCATTCCCCTCCGCCGGGCATAGACAATAGATACAGGGGACGGGTATTCAATATGGTTGCGATCATAACAACAAATTGAGTTCACTTAAAGGTACGAAGAATAAATAGCTTATACCGGGTCCACATCGAACAATACCTGCAGGGAAGTAAAGCCGCGCTGTGCGGTGATGATATTGCGTTGCTCTTTGGCCACAGCTTTGGTTTGTTCCAGGAGTTTCACGCCGCGGGGCAGCTTTATCCATAGCTCCTGTATGTACTGGTTGCGTACACGGGGCACTAATGCGGGTACCGGCCCCTGCACCTGTATGCCTTCGATAAGTTTTAGGGCCTCTGCCATCTGGGCGGCGGCCGCAATGGCTTTGGGCTCATCCTTATGTTTGAAGACTACCTTTATCAGCCGGGTGAAGGGGGGATAGGCAAAGCGGTTCCGGTACTGTATCTCGTATTCGTAGCAGGCCTTCATGTCGTGCTCCTGCACCCATTTCAGTACCGGGTGCTGCAGGTTGTAGGCCTGTATATACACCTTGCCCGCGCCGTCGGCGCGACCTGCGCGCCCGCTTACCTGCTCCATCAGCTGGAAGGCCCTTTCATTTACCCTGAAATCGGGGAAGCTCAATAAGGTATCGGCACTCAGTACCCCCACCATGGCAATATTGGCAAAGTCGAGCCCTTTTACCACCATCTGTGTGCCTACGAGTATGTCTATCTTATGTTTTTCCACCTGTTCCAGCAGGCGGGGCATGCTTTCTTTGCCTCGCATGCTGTCCAGGTCCATACGGGCCACACGCGCATCGGGGAAGCATTGTTTCACCTCTTCCTCTATACGCTCAGTGCCAAATGTCTTGCTCTGTATACGGTTGCTGCCGCAGGAGGGGCAGGTATGCACAAGGGGGTACTTTAGTCCGCAGTAATGGCAGTGAAGCTTGTCTGTGCTCTTGTGGTACGTGAGCGATACCGCGCAGTTGCGGCACTGCGGTACCCAGCCGCACATCATGCACACCTGGAAGGGGGCATATCCCCGGCGGTTCTGGAAGAGGATGATCTGCTTGTGTTGCTGCAGGGCCGATAACATGGCCTGCTGCAATTCGGGGGTCAGCACTTTATAGCCCAGTTGCCGCACCGTATCCAGCGATTTTGCATTGATGACCTCGATGGCCGGCATATTTACGCCCATATAGCGTTCTGTAAGCTGTGCAAAAGCATACTTGCCCTGCTGCACATTATAAAGGCTTTCCACCGATGGTGTGGCGGAGCCGAGAATTACTTTTGCTCCATGCAATGAGGCCAGGTATATAGCTGCATCGCGGGCATGGAAGCGTGGTGAGGGGTCCCTTTGCTTATAAGAGCTATCGTGCTCCTCATCGGCAATGATGAGGCCTACATCCTTATAAGGCAGCCAAAGTGCGGAGCGCGGCCCCACTACTATTTTGTATTTGCCGGTGCGCACCTTCTCCCATATCTCCACGCGTTCATTGTTGGTGAATCTGGAATGGTACACGCCTAATTCCTCTCCGAAATAGGCATAAAGGCGATTGACCAATTGGGTGGTCAGGCCTATCTCAGGTAATAAAAATATCGCCTGCCTGCCTGCTGCGAGGCAGGCTTTTATCTTGTGGATGTAAAGCAGGGTCTTACCGCTGCCGGTAACGCCATGCAACAGCGCTACATCTTTTTCTTCCAGGCCCTGCTCCAGCTTGTCGAGTGCGAGTTGCTGTGCCGGTGTAAAGACGATCTCCTTTGCTTCTTCTCCTTTGCGATAGGCCAGCCTTTCGGCCTCTTTCTCCTCTATGACGAAAATGCCCTTATCTGCCAGGGCCTTTACCTGTGCAGCGGTAGCGCCTGAGCGTTCTGTAAGTTCATGCTGTCGCACGAAGCTGTTCTTGAGCGATAGCTCTATATAGGCCATCAGCAGCTCCAGCTGTTTGGGGGCCTTTTGTAGTTTGTCGAAAAGTCCGTGCATGGCCCCCTCCTCTTTGTAAACGGGGGAAAGCGAAATGATCTTTTCTTTTTTGGGCCGGTAGGATGGCTCCAGTGTGTCGTTAATGAGCACTACTTCTTTTTCGAGGAGCTCATTGAGTACCTCGTTGAACTGTTTAGGTCCCACGATATTCCGTACCTCACTTATGGATAATTCCTTGCGCAGTTCCAGCGCCTCGGCGGCCAGGTAGGCCTCATCGCTCCACTCATATACAGCATGTTCCATTGCCGGCGACCATATCAGCGTGGTTTCCGCCATCAGCTTCAGGTGAGCAGGCAGGGCTGCCTGCATTACTTCGCCGGGCGCGGCCATATAGTAATGGCCTATCCAGTCCCAAAACCGTAGTTGGGTATCATTTACCACCGGCTCCTCATCTATGATGCTGCGTATGGGTTTGATATTGTATAGCTCCGGTTTGTGGTTGTGTATGCGCTGCACCACGCCTGCATATTGCTTGTTGCGGCCCAGCGATACTTCTACTCTCATACCGGGGCGCAGCATATCCTGCATATCTGCAGGTATGCCATAGGTAAGCACCTGCGGCAGGTTGAGGGGTAGAATCACGTCGGCGAACATAAAGCTGCAAGTTAAGCGCAAAGCCCTAAACAGGGTAAAACCAACTTGGAAAGCCTGTGGAATGTGGATATCTTGAAGGTTATTTTCCCCCTGCCGGAGTAAAATCATCGATCAGTAAAGTGGGTAAAACGGCGTGACCCTCAATACTTGTGATGAGGTAAGCATAGATGTGAAGTTTTACAGGGTTATGTTCAAGCGACATTTCCCAAATCATTTTTTCCCGCGCTTTGTCCCAGTTGCAGGTTGTGATGGGTAAATAATATTTGTGACCCTTTATTATCAATTCTATTGCGCTCACTTCATTGTTCCGGCCCGCAATTTTGTCATTATCAAGATCGTAAGCTACTTTGTGTTGGGTGTCGAGCAGGCGAAGATTTGACCCGTATTTACCAAATGTGTTTGTCCAGATCGCATTAAAGGATATGCGTTGGCCTGTCGCCTTGCGGATATTGCCATCTCGTACTTTTTTGATCCCGGCCCTGTTTTTAAGCATCTCAGGATAATATAGCGAGTATAAAATGCTGTCCACATATGCCATACTAACGGGTAAATAATTGTTGCTGTAGGACCCCCCATAGGTACTTTGCGACGAAACGGAAGTGGCAAATAAGACAAAAATTATGATGGCGGTAAATGCTTTCATTGCTAAACTACAATTTAGTCAAATCTTGGTGTTTCCTATAATGCACATTTGAGTGCCACTTGATTTGCAGGTAAATGTGGATATCTTGGGCACACATATAAGATGTTAAAAGCAAATATCCCCCTCTTTACCAATCGCTTTTATCGTACCTTCGCCGGATAATACCATTACATTACTTACATGGCAAAACAGATGGAAAGAAAATGTTCCTTTTGCGACCGGGCGGAGAGTGAGGTAAGCATCCTCTTCACAGGTATGAAGGGAAACATTTGCGACCAGTGCATTGAGAACGCTCATTACCTGCTCCAGGATGCTATGGGCGAGCAGAAAAAAAAGGATAAGGACCAGAAACCAGGCATAGACCTTTCTGAACACAAAATATACAAGCCCCGCGAGATCAAGCAATTCCTCGACCAATATGTGATAGGCCAGGATGACGCTAAAAAAGTGCTTTCGGTAGCGATATATAACCACTACAAAAGACTGATCATGCCCCCGCAGGACGATGTGGAAATAGAAAAATCGAACATCGTCATGGTAGGAGAGACCGGTACGGGCAAGACCCTGCTTGCCAAGACCATCGCGAGGCTGTTACAGGTACCTTTCGCCATAGTGGACGCTACGGTATTCACCGAGGCTGGTTATGTAGGTGAGGATGTGGAAAGCATTCTGTCGCGCTTGCTGCAAGCGAGCAATTTTGACGTGGCTGCTGCTGAGCGCGGTATCGTTTATATTGACGAAATAGATAAAATAGGCCGCAAAAGCGATAACCCTTCTATTACCCGCGATGTGAGCGGTGAAGGTGTACAGCAGGCCATGCTCAAGCTCCTGGAAGGCGCTGAAGTATTGGTGCCGCCGCAGGGTGGTCGCAAGCATCCCGAGCAGAAGATGGTAAAGGTGAATACACAGAACATCCTCTTCATATGTGGGGGCGCTTTCGAAGGCATCGATAAGATGATAGCCCGCAGGGTACAGACATCGGCCATAGGCTATAATGCCATAAAGGTGAGTAAGGACCTGGACCGTGCCAACCTGTTGCAATATGTGAATGCACAGGACCTGCGCAGTTTTGGGCTGATACCCGAACTGCTGGGCCGCCTCCCGATCATTACCTACCTGAATCCATTGGACCCGACTACGCTGAAGCGTATCCTTACCGAGCCAAAGAATGCACTCATCAAGCAATACACCAAGCTTTTCGAATACGAGAAGGTAACGCTGGAGGTAGAGGATGCAGCATTGGACTATATGGTGAGCAAAGCCGTGGAATACAAGCTGGGTGGCCGTGGGCTACGGGCTATCTGCGAGATGATACTCACAGATGCCATGTTCGATCTGCCATCTGAAAAACATGATGGCAAGCTGGTCATCACCGAAGAGTATGCCCACAGGATGCTGGAGCACTCGAAACTGGGCCTGCAAAACGCAGCGTAAAATCGTTAAAACAAAAACAACACATATATGCAGGAACTGATCGACCACCTGAAAGAAAAAGCCGGTATTACCGAAGAGCAGGCCACCAAGGCTGTACATGCCATTAAAGACTATTTTTCTGAAAAGATACCTATGCTGGGCGGCATGCTCGAGAACCTGGCAGGTAATGTATCTAAAGAAGGCCACAATATTGGTGATATGCTGGGTGGCATGTTCGGTAAAAAGGACTAATGTCGCTGTGCAAAAGAATTGATGTCCCGCGAACACCGCGGGACATTATTATTTGGCGGAAGCCGCTTTTAGTATGAAGTGTTGTTTTTCCTTGAATTCTTCTTTGAAGAATAGCAGGCCTGTTTGGTAAAGGTCGATGCTCAGTGTCACTTTGCGACTTTTTTGCAATGCCTTCCAGGTTTGGCTATGCAGGACTGTTCGGTGGATGCCGGGCACCAACATAAGGCTGTTCTTGTCCGGTAAATTATTTAGCATGTCTTCCCACACCCCCGGATCATCCCCGGCAGATATCATTTGCATCCCGAGGTACTTGTTAAGGCGCTCCGATAGTGGGATGTTGCTTTTATTTCGCAATATTTTGTCCGTCAGGGCATAAACAAATGGAGAGTGAACACTGTGTCTTGTTTTGGCTTTCAGCCTGTACCTGATGTACTCTTTCAGGGCGTGTAAGCTCACAGGTCTATGTGTTCGAATTTCTGGAAAGTGAAAGCATACTTGTTGGCCTCATCGGCTTCATGTGGTTCCTCCCACACCAGCTTCCAGTGGCTGTGGTCTATTTCGGGGAACCAGGCGTCTGCTCCATATACTGTAGTGTGCACCCTCGTAATGTATACCCTGTCGAGGGAAGGCATAGCTTCTGCAAAGATCTTCCCTCCGCCGATCACGAACCCTTCGTCTGTATCTTCCTGCTGCATACGCTCGATACCTTTGTCAAGTGAGTGATAAAGCAATACGCCCTCCGGCAATTGCAGATCTTTTTGGCTTGATATCACAATATTCAGTCGCCCCGGCAGTGGTCGGCCCAGCGATTCAAATGTTTTCCTGCCCATAAGCACAGGCTTGCCAAGCGTGGCGCGTTTGAAGAATTTCAGGTCATCAGGCAAATACCATGGGAGCCCGTTTTGCTTCCCTATGGCATTATCTTCTGCGGCGGCTACTATGGCGGATATGATCATGCTATTAAAAATTCAAAAAACCAATAAAGTCGTTTCAGACGGCCACTGGTGCTTTTATGGCAGGGTGACACTGGTAGTTCTCCAGCGTAAAGTCTTCAAAGGTAAATTCAAAAAGGTCCTTTATTGCGGGGTTCAGTTTCATTTGAGGTAGTGGGTAGGGCTCGCGTGTAAGCTGTAGTTTAGCTTGTTCCACATGGTTGTTGTATAGGTGCACATCGCCAAAGGTATGGATGAATTCGCCGGGTCGCAGGTCACATACTTGCGCCATCATCATGGTTAACAGTGCATAGGATGCAATATTGAAGGGCACGCCAAGGAATACATCAGCACTGCGTTGGTAGAGCTGGCAGCTTAGCTTGCCATCGGCCACATAAAACTGGAATAAGGCATGGCAGGGACTAAGGGCCATTTTCGGCAGGTCAGCCACATTCCATGCATTTACGATCATTCGCCTGCTGTCAGGATTAGTTTTCAATTGCTGCAGTACATCCTTTATCTGGTCGTATGTCTGGCCATCTGCACCCATCCAGCTGCGCCACTGGTGGCCGTAAACGGGGCCCAGATCCCCCTGTTCATTTGCCCACTCGTCCCAAATGCTCACCCCGTTTTCCTTCAGGTAGGCGATGTTGGTATCGCCTTTTAGGAACCACAGCAATTCGTAAATGATGGACCTCAAATGCAGCTTCTTGGTGGTCACCATAGGAAATCCGGCTTGCAGGTCGAAGCGCATCTGGTAACCGAATACACTTGTAGTGCCAGTGCCGGTACGATCGCTTTTGGCTGTGCCGGTATCCATTATGTGCTGTAGTAATTCTAAGTATTGCTGCATTGATTACAAAGTTACTATAAAGCTGTTTTAATGTGGCGGTTATGAATGCTATGGGGATAAAGGGTGAATTTTGCAAAAATGAGCGTATTTTGCGGCCCTCAACATCATTCCCTAAGGCATGAGTGGTAAATTATCCATAGTAATACCGGCCTACAACGAAGGCGCTACCATACACCACATACTTAATAGAGTAAAGGCTGTGGTACTCACAGGGGCTATGGAAAAGGAAGTGATCATTGTGAACGACTGCTCTAAAGACAATACCGAAGAGGCTATCCTCGCCTATAAGGATGCAAATCCGGAATTGCCCATCACCTACCACAAACATGAGGTGAACCAGGGCAAGGGTGCTGCATTGCATACGGGGATACGCATTGCCACGGGGGATTATGTGATAATACAGGACGCAGACCTGGAATATGACCCGAATGAATACAATATCCTGCTTCAGCCAATATTGGATGGTTTTGCAGATGTGGTTTACGGTTCGCGTTTTATGGGTGGTAATCCCCACCGGATACTGTTCTTCTGGCATTCCATTGGCAACAGGTGGCTGACCACAGCCTCCAATATGTTCACCAACCTGAACCTGACGGATATGGAAACCTGCTACAAACTGTTCAGGAGAGAGATCATACAGGGCATTAAGCTTAAGGAGAAGCGCTTTGGCTTTGAGCCGGAAGTTACCGCTAAAATATCCCGCGTGCCTAAAATACGCATATACGAGGTGGGTATCTCCTATTATGGCCGTACCTATGAGGAAGGTAAGAAAATAGGCTGGAAAGATGCTTTCAGGGCCCTTTATTGCATTTTAAAGTACAACCTGTTTAAGTAACAGGATTTTCTGACGCAAAAAATCATTATTATGCCAGTTGTTCTGCCTGTA
>CAYZTM010000027.1:0-48071 GCA_964481425.1 uncultured Flavipsychrobacter sp. | reverse complement strand
TGGGGCGCTCCTGTATCTTGTGCATACCCAGTATGGCCGATTGCGGAATATTGATGATAGGGGTGGACATCAGCGAACCGAAAACTCCGCCATTGGTAATGGTAAAAGTCCCCCCGGTCATCTCTTCCATGCTCAGCTTATTATCTCTTGCTTTGGTGGCCAGTTCCACCACCTTTGCCTCTATCTCAGCCATACTCAGGCTTTCGGCATTACGTATCACAGGTACCACCAGGCCCTTGGGTGCCGATACGGCTATGGATATATCGCAATACTCATGGTACACCAGGCTATCGCCATCGATATAAGCATTTACCGCGGGCCATTCCTGCAGCGCTATGCAGCATGCTTTGGTGAAGAAAGACATGAAGCCAAGGTTAACCCCATGCATTTCTTTGAATTTATCTTTGTACTGCTTGCGTATCTCCATGATACGGCCCATATCCACCTCGTTGAAGGTAGTGAGCATAGCAGTAGTATTTTTGGCCTCAACCAGCCTGCGCGATACAGTTTTGCGCAAATTGGTCATTTTGTTGCGCTGCTCCTGCCTGCTGAAGGCTTCGGCCCCACCTTTACGGCCCGGGTGCTCTAAGGCATCCAGTACATCCTGTTTCAGTATCCTGCCCTTGCTGCCACTGCCCTTAACGTCTGCAGGCTTCACCTGCTTATCGCTCATTATGGCCTGGGCTACGGGAGTTGCTTTTACATCACTTTTGGCTGCGGGAGCTTTTGGCTGTTCAGCCGGCTTTTCAGTGGCTGGAGTGGTCTTGGCAGCCACCTGCTTCTCTTCTTTTGCAGGGGCGGGTTTACCTTCGGGCTGAGGGGCCTTTTCGTCTATCTTACAGGCCACGTCCCCAATATTAAGGGTATCACCTTCCAGCGCTACAATGTGCAATACGCCTGCCTGTTCGGCATTAAGCTCAAATGTTGCTTTTTCAGATTCCAGTTCGCACAGTACTTCGTCGCGGTCCACCCATTCACCGTCCTTCTTCAGCCATTTGACCAAACTTACTTCGTTTATTGACTCGCCAACCGTAGGTACTTTTATCTCTATCATTTAAAACCGGATTTCCGGGCGCTAAATTAGCAAACCGCAGGGTATTAATCAAAAAAGAAGGGCCGCTTATATATTAAGTCTAAGCTGAATGAAAATCGCCGCTGCCAAAGGCAAAGGGTAACAGGAAAGCAGCATTGTCCACATAGATCACCTCCCCGTCGGGGCCATACATATAGACCGCTATGGGCCGTCCCTGCCACTGCTGTACCTCCAGGATGGCCTGCCGGCACATGCCGCAAGGGGCCACAGGGTTATTGTGCGTATGGCCGGTAGGTTTGTATGTTACAGCAATGGCCTTTACTTTATTGGCATCGTTATTCATGTCCAGCGCAGACAAGGCCGCCCTTTCGGCACAAATACCTACAGGATAAGATGCGTTCTCATGATTAGAACCCGTTATCATGCTACCATCTTCCATCAGCAAGGCCGCCCCTACCTTAAAATGCGAATAAGGCGCATATGCCTTATCGGCCACAGCTTCGGCAGCAGCCAATAGTTGCTGGATATTAGCGGGTAATTCCGTTTTCACCTGGCGCTCATATGGAAATTTGAAATCTTGCATAGTGTATTTTTTATCGTGTTAACCATATACCCAGTCGGCATAGCGATATGCCTATTACCACGCTAAGTACCGTGTACATCATGGCCTGCATAGATAGCTGCTTGCTAAAGAGGTCATTATTATCGAGGGCAAAAGTGGAAAAGGTAGTGAAGCCACCACAAAAACCGCTTACGAGGAACAACCAGGCATTGCCCTGAAGCCACTCCATACGATCACCCCAACCGAATAACATGCCTATCAGCAGGCAGCCCAGGATATTCACAATAAACGTACCAAAGGGGAAAGTGCCTGCTGTTACTTTACTGATAAGATAAGCGGTACCATAACGGGCCATGCTGCCAAAGAAGCCACCAAAGCCCACAACGAGGAAGTCGATAAACATTCTCATTCCCTAAAATTACGCTCCAGGCCGGAAATTCCTAAATGAATATTGCATTACTCCACCCAATCACAAACAAATACGTTGGTATCGTGGCCACCGCCATTCTGGCGATTAGAACTGAATATGAACTTCTTGCCATCCGGAGAAAACATGGGGAAAGCATCAAAACCGCCATCGTGCGATATCTTTTCAAGGTGCGTACCGTCTATATTAATGAGGTAGAGATTAAAAGGAAACCCTCTTTCATATTCATAATCGGATGCAAATACAATGCGTTTACCATCAGGGGTAAATGCCGGGGCCCAGTTCGCCTTTCCAAGGTGGGTTATCTGCTTTACATTTTTACCGTTGGTATCTGCCACATATATTTCCATTTGCGTAGGCATGACGAGGTCCTTAGCCAGCAGGTCTTTGTATTCCTGTATCTCTTCTTTGGTCTTAGGGCGAGAGGCACGCCAAACTATCTTACTGCCATCAGGAGAGAAACAGGCACCCCCATCATAACCCAGCTCGTGGGTAAGCTGTTTTACATTGGTGCCATCAATATTCATGGTATATATCTCAAGATCACCACTACGCATTGAAGTAAAGACGATCTTATCACCTTTGGGCGAGATGGTTGCTTCTGCATCATAGCCCAATGTGTCTGTGAGTTGTTTGATGATCTTTCCATTAAAATCGGCAACATAGATATCGTAGCTATCGTATATAGGCCAAACATATTTTTTCAGTTTTTTGATGTCTGGTACAGGAGGGCAAGTATCCGCGGTCTTATGAGTGGAAGCGTATAAAAAGCTCTTGTTATCGGGCATTATATAAGCACAGGTGGTACGACCCTTTCCGGTACTCACCATCTTATATTTTGTATGTAGATTTTTGTAAGGCAAAGGTCCATAAAATATCTGGTCACAATCAATACCCTTGCGGTGGTCGGTACGCTGAAAGGTAATATGCTTACTATCGGGGCCGAAATAAGCCTCAGCATTATCACCGCCAAAAGTCACCTGCTGCATATTCTTAAAATGCTTCTCGTCCGGATATGTCAGCTTATTATCCTGTGCTTTGGCATAGAACGAAAGCAGCAAAGCTGCAACAGTTACAGGCAATAATAAGGCAGCAAATTTTTTCATGTTTATCTAAATATTATTGTTTGCAAAACTACGACCAAGCTTTATCATAAACGAGGCGTATTGTCAGGATAATGTAAAGTCTGGTAATGATATGTATCAGTTCCCGGGAGCGATATTTGCAGAAAATTTTATTTCCCATGGTTTGGCTGCCCCTCAAATCGCACCCTCCCATATACCAGCAGAATGTATATATTTGTTTTATGCGGGCATCTTTATTGGCCATTTTCTCACTCCTATTTACTGTGTATGCTTGTGCCCAGCAACCTAACACAACCAATATCCGCCTGAGTAGCATACAACAGATCAAAAACGACTCAGCCAGATTAGACTCTTTATATACTTATACAAGGAAGGTGCAGGATGAAGAACCAAGAGAAGCACTCAACGCTGCCGGTCTATTATTACAGGAGGCTGAACGGCAGGGCAATAAACTGATGGCTGCCAACGCGCATTTTGAAATGGGCCTTTCTTACGAATCACTGTCTGACTATCCCAAAAGTCTCAAGCACTACCTGGCAGCACTGCAGGGCCAGAAAGAATTAGGTCTTTACCTGCGTGAAGTAACTACCACTCTGGGTATAGCGCGCGTGTATGATGCAATAGGAGATATAGCCAGTGAGCGGAAATATGTGGAGGCTGCCATGGCCTTATGCAATGAACACAAAAATGATAAACGGGTAAACTCAAGACGTGCCGAAGTGTTAGGATATCTTGCAACCCTGTATAAAATAGAGGGTAGGTATGATACCTCTATCAGCATCTATAAACAGTCCATAGACCTTGCAAAGGAGACGGGCGACCAAGCAACAGAGATGAGCTCGATCTGTAATATGGCCATTGCCCTGAAGAGCAACAAGAACTATGAAGCCTCCCTTGCCGCATATAAGCAGGCACTGGCACTGGCAGATACTACCAACGACCTGAATGCATATGCGATACTCAGTGACAACATGGCTATACTGTTCTATAACATGGGGGATTATGAACGGAGTGAAGCCTACTCGAACAAGACACTGGCGCTTGCACAAAAGCTGAATGCTACCTATATCAGCATTGATGCGTACGATAACCTTAAGAATACCTACCAAAAAGAAGGCAAGTACAAGGAAGCATTTGATGCTTTCTCCAAATGGAGCATCCTGAAAGACAGTTTATTCAATGAGCAAAAATCAAGACAAATAAAAGAGCTACAGGCCCGGTATGACCTGGACGCCAAAGACAAGGAGATAGCGTTGCAACATAACCAGATCTCCTTCAACCGGAAAGTGAACCTATTTCTTGTGGTTATCTCCTTCCTGCTGCTGCTGATAGGCGCACTTGCATGGTGGAACCAAAGAAGAATATTGCAACGAAACAGGATAATAGAGGCAGAGAAAAAACGATCAGAAGGCCTGTTGCTGAATATATTGCCGGGGGAAACGGCTACAGAGTTGATGGACAATGGCTTTGCCCGCAGTCATAAATATGAACTGGTAACGGTAATGTTCGTAGACTTCGTAGGCTTTACCATTACCGCAGAACAACTGAGTGCAGAAGACCTCGTGGACCGGATAGACAAATACTTCAGGGCCTTTGATAACATCATCTTAAAACATGGCCTGGAGAAAATAAAGACCATAGGCGACTCGTACATGTGCGCCGGAGGCCTGCCGGTAAAGAACGAGAGCAACCCAACAGATGTACTGCTGGCAGCGATGGATATACTGCAATATGTAAACAGCGATGAAAGCGGGAAATTCTTTAACGTACGTATAGGCATTAACAGCGGCCCGCTTATTGCGGGAGTGGTTGGCAGGCACAAGTTCCAGTATGATATATGGGGCGATACCGTCAATGTTGCGGCAAGAATGGAAGAACATTCCGAACCGGGGCACATCAATATATCCGGGAATACCTACGAACTGGTAAAGGGATCTTTCGACTGCAGTTATCGAGGTAAAATAAAAGTAAAAAACAAAGGTGAACTGGACATGTATTTTGTCAATGGCCTGCCAGCAAGCTAAAGCATGCTTAGCTTTTTATTCCCAGGTCGGCAAGCTTAAACGTATCCTTCATTTTAATGCCCCTATCCGTATCCTGCAGGTTACAACATTCAATATCGTTATCGTGCTCAAAGAACAGTACCCAATCGTTAGCAACTGCTTCCTTCAGTATCCTCTTCTTTTCGTTGAGCGTATCGAGGGGCCGCATATCGTAAGCCATTATCCACGGCATGCCTATATGCGCAGCACTGGGCAGCAGGTCGGCGCAATAGAGTATGGTATGGCCATGGTAATTGATCTGAGGCAGCATCATGGCCTCGGTGTGCCCGTTGACCAAACGCACACGGATATCCGGCATCCACTCTTCCCCATCACTACACTCCACAAAGCGTAATTGTCCGCTTTCCTGTATGGGCAAGATATTCTCTTTGAGGAAGGATGCCTTTTCGCGATCATTGGGTTGCACTGCCCAATTCCAATGGGCCTCATTGCTCCAATATTGGGCATTTTTAAAGGCAGGCACCAATTTATCACCTTCTTTTTTTATGGAACCCCCACAATGATCGAAGTGCAGGTGGGTAAGGAAAACATCGGTAATATCGTCGGTAGTGTAGCCATGCGTAGCAAGCGACCGTTCCAGCGTATCGTCGCCATGTAGGTAATAGTGACTGAAGAACTTAGCATCCTGCTTGTCGCCAATGCCATTGTCTATTAATATACGGTTGTTGCCATGCTCTATGAGCAGGCAGCGCAATGCCCACGAGCACATGTTGTTCTCATCGGCAGGATGCACTTTATGCCATAATGTCTTTGGTACCACACCATGCATGGCGCCGCCATCTAATTTAAAATTCCCCGTGTTTATTGTGAATAACCTCATATCTATTCAAAATTCAAAAAGATCAACCCGCAAGTGATGTCTTGTTCTTCTTCATTGCAAGGTACAAAATAGCTGCGCCGATGACAAAAAAGGCAATAAGCGCAATGACAGCCTTGCGCATATCGAGCACCTGGTCTATGTATCCAAAGGATATCATACCGATAACAATCGCCACCTTTTCAGTGACATCGAAAAAACTAAAAAACGATGCCGTATCATGCGTGGGCGGCATCAGCTTGGAGTAGGTGGAACGACTAAGCGACTGTATGCCGCCCATAACAATGCCCACAAAAGCAGCTACTATATAGAACTCAGTAGCGGAATGTATGAAGTAAGCAGCAATACAAATGCCTATCCAAATGAATACCATCAGCAATAATATGCGGAGGTTGCCAAAATGTTCGGAAAGCTTCGCCATCAGGTAGGCCCCGGCAATGGCCACGAGCTGGATGACGAGTATGGTAGCTATGAGCTGGGTAGTCTCCAGCTTTAGCTCCTTGCTTCCAAAAAGGGTGGCAGCCAACATGACCGTCTGCACACCCATACTGTAAAAAAAGAAGGCGGCCAGATAGGTCTTAAGTACAGGCAGATCACGCAGTTGTTGCCATACCTTACGCAATTCGTAAAAACCATTGGACAGTATGCTATGTCCCGGTCTTTTGGTGGAAGGGTATGTCTTGGGTAACTTAAAAAAGGTTACCTGTGCAAAACCAAACCACCATATGCCCACAAGCAAAAACGAAAGGCGGGGTGGAAATGATGCATCGGTGATACCGAACAAACCGGGATCGAGTACGAAGACAAAGCATATGATCTGCAGCAATACACTGCCAATATACCCATAGGCAAATCCCTGTGCGCTTACCTTATCGCGCTCATGCTCAAGGGCTATCTCGGGCAGGTACGAATTATAAAATACAATACTGCCGCAATAGCCCAATGCTGCAACAGAAGAGCAAAGTATGCCCCACTCGAGTGTATCGGCCTTGAAAAAATAGAGCCCGCAGCAAGCCAGCGCACCAAGGTAGCAGAACAACTGCATGAAACGTTTCTTGTTGCCCTTGTAGTCGGCAATAGATGACAGTATCGGGGAAAGCAAGGCTATAATAAGGTAGGCTGCAGCAATGGAATAATCGAACAGGGTACTGTTCTTCAGTGTAAAACCAAAGAAAGTTACCTTATCACTGATGATCTTATCGCCTTCCTTAATAGTAGTAATGGCATTGTAATAGGCCGGGAAAATAGTAGAGGTGATGACAAGATTGTAGGCCGAATTGGCCCAGTCGTACATAGACCATGCGCGGTGCACTGATCTATTGGAAGTTATGGTCACCTGCTCCATGAGCTAAAAATAATGTGCAAAGCTGAAAGTTGGTACATTATATTTAGCTAAAGCTGATCCGGCGTGCCCGGCAAATAGCATTGCACTAAACGTTTGCTACCATAAAGTTGCACAACTTGTAAAGGATACGGGCACCTACTATAGCATCGATGCCATCTACACTGTGCTCACCACAGGAAACCTCGTTGAGGTCGAAACCTATCAGCTCGCGACCACTGGCGTGCAGCAAGCGGAAGAGGTAAAATACCTGCTCGACCTCGAAGCCCCCTGGTACCGGTGTGCCAGTGTCGGGACAAAGTTTGGGATCGAGACCATCTATATCAAAGCTGATATACACTTTTTGAGGAAGCTGATCGATCACTTGCTCACAAACTTGTTTCCACGTAGCCCCTTCGAACTGTTGTGCCTTTACATCGCGGTCAAAGAAAGTAGCAATACGGCCATTGCTGTTCTGTATCATCTCCAGTTCTTCATCACAATAATCGCGTATACCAAGTTGTACCAATTTCTTTACCTGGGGCACCTCATGGAGCACATTGTACATGATGGAGGCATGCGAATATTTAAAGCCTTCGTAAGCGTTACGCAAGTCGGCATGGGCGTCTATTTGCAGAATACCAAATTCCTCATGCACCTCTGATAATGCCTTGATAAAACCAAGGGGTGTGCTGTGATCGCCACCGATGAGACCCACTTTTTTGCCCTCTTTGAGCAAATCCAATGTCATTTCATGCACCCAATCGTAGAGCATCTTGCCGCCACAATTTATCTCCTGCAGCTTTTCGGAAAGTTGCTCATTCTCAGGCACATGGCCGCCTTCTACAAGATAGGATATGATCAATTCGGCACACTGGCGAAGGAAATCGCTCTTTTTACGGATATTTTTATCGACCGGGAGCATGTAAAAGCCTTTCTTCCAGCCATCTACCACGTCAGGGTCATATAGATCAACCTGCATAGAGGCATCAAAAATATGCTCGGGTCCCCGTGCAGTACCCGGCCTGTAAGATACGGTCACCTCCCAGGGTACGGGCAATAATACCAACGCTGATTCGTCTTCACTGAAAGGCAGTCCAAAAATGTTATTGGACCTTAAGCCTACCGAGTTGGGGTCAAACTTCGAAAGATCGGCCATTGCAAAAATTAATTTTGGCCGCGAATTTAAGATGAATAATGTAAAAAATGTGCAAATATGAAAAAGCGTAAATATTTTTTAGGCCAATATGCTTATTCTTAACCGTTTCAGCATAGCCCAGACCCTTGTCATCTAATTTTTAAGAAAGCCGTATCTCATTTGTTTGTAACTTTGCTATCCTGAAAAATTATGAAAAAGTCGCATATCGTTCTTCTCGTTCTCGTAGCTGCGGCAGTATGTGTTATCGTTAGCATGTTCGGCGATTTCAGCACTTATGAAACATTCGCCTCTGCAGCCAAGCAACCCGGTAAGTCATTCCACGTAATAGGCTACCTTGACAAAGATAAGGCCATGGATTATGACCCGCTAAAGGACCCCAATCATTTTACCTTTTATGCAAAAGATAAATCGGGCACTATCAATAAAGTGATCTTTAATGGCGAAAAGCCAAGGGACATAGAGCATTCCGAACAGATCGTAATGAAAGGCTACGTACAAGGTGATGCTTTTCACTGCACCGGGATACAAATGAAATGCCCGTCGAAGTACAAGAAAAATAACATGACCGTAACGGGGAATGCAAGCTAATTTGGTGAATCGGGAAACGGGAGATAAGTACCAGACCACAACAAGACAAATTCCGGATCACAGATCCCATAAAACGAAAGTCATTTGGACACACAATTCATAGGAGAACACTTGTGGCCCGGGAAACTGGGCCATCTCTTTGTGATCAGCGCTTTTGTAAGCGCCCTGTTCAGTATGTTCAGCTACTGGCGGGCCGTAAAGACCGAGACCACAGATACCAATAATAGTCACTCCTGGCACCTGCTGGGGCGCAATGGCTTTGTCCTCCATGCAGCTTCTATAGTTGGCATCTTCATCGCCCTCTATTATATCATTGCCAATCACTTGTTCGAATATCATTATGCCTGGCAGCACTCGTCGCTGGCCCTGCGCTCCAAATACCTTTTATCGTGTTTTTGGGAAGGGTCGGAAGGCAGCTTCATGCTCTGGACCCTGTGGAACAGTGTACTTGGGCTCATAGTAATGAGCACGGCCAAAAAACTGGAGACCCGCACTATGGTCATCATATCATTCGTGCAGGCCTGCCTGGCCACCATGCTTCTTGGCTTTTACTTCGGTCCGGATATCAAAGTGGGCAGTACGCCCTTCATGTTGCTGCGCAACCAGATGCAGGGTGCCCCGATATTCAGTACTCCTAATTACCTCAGTTTCGTTAAAGACGGTAATGGCCTGAACCCCCTGCTGCAGAACTACTGGATGGTGATACACCCACCGGTGCTTTTCCTTGGCTTTGCCACTACGCTGATACCTTTTGCTTATACCATAGCTGCATTATGGAAAGGAGATTATGAATTGTTCATAAAGCCTACCATACGCTGGTCTTTGTTCTCAGGTGCGGTGCTGGGCACAGGTATTATGATGGGCGGCGCATGGGCCTATGAGTCTCTGAACTTTGGTGGCTATTGGGCATGGGACCCTGTGGAAAACGCCTCCCTGGTTCCCTGGCTAACCCTTGTGGCAGGCCTGCATACCTTATTGGTCTATAAGTCCACTAAACGCTCACTCATTATCACCTTCATACTCTTCATGCTCACCTACCTGCTGGTATGGTACTCTACCTTCCTTACCCGTACAGGTGTATTAGGTAAGACCTCGGTGCATGCCTTCACCGGCGAGGGTAGCGCGCTGTATTGGCACCTGGTGGTAGTCTTAGGTCTATTGCTTGTCATGAGTATTGCCTTCCTTGCTGCGCGCTGGAAACAGCTACCGCGGATAAAGACGGAAGAAGAAACAAGCTCGCGCGAGTTCTGGATGTTCATCGGCTCTATCGTGCTGCTGTTATCGGCCATACAGATCAGTATCAGCACCTCGATACCCGTATGGAGCCCGCTGGCAAAATGGATAACCGGCAAAGATGTAGCTCCGCCGGTTGACCCCATGAGCCACTATAATAATATCCAGGTGTGGGTGGCTATCATCGTTGCCCTGCTCTCGGCCACTATACTGTACCTGAAATTCAAGCACAGCGATACTAAAAAAGCCTTGAAGCGCATGGGCCTTACCGCTGGTATCGCTGCTGTACTGGCATTGTTCATAGGTATCACCCAAAAAATAACGGCCTGGCAATATGCTACCCTGCTCTTCTCAACAAGCTATGCCATAGTGGCCAATATATACTATGCAATAGCTGTGCAAAAAGGAAAACTGCGCCAGTTGGGCCCCTCAGTAGCACACTTAGGATTTGGCATGTTGCTGCTTGGTATATTACTATCATCGTACAACAAGGAGATTATCTCCGTTAATACCATGGGTGTTGTAATACCCTTTGGGAAATCAGATGCGGAAAATGCAAAAGAGAGCCGGGACAACGTTGTTATGTTCCATGATGCTAAGGTGGTGCTCGGCGACTATATTGCTACTTATAAAGGGGATTCTACCTCTGCTTCCGACCCCCGCACTTTCTTCAGGGTGGACTATGAAAAGATAGACTCTGCAACAAAAAAAGTGGAAGAGCAGTTCACACTTTATCCTGATGCTTTCGTGAACCCTAAAGGACAGGAAGGCCTGATATCCAGCCCCGCTTCGAAGCATTATTGGGACAAGGACATCTTTACCTATGTTACCTCATACTATATGCCTAAAGACAAAGGCACATTCAAAGAACATACTGTGCACCAGGGCGATACCATATTCCTTGGTGGCGGCTACCTTATCTTCAAAGGATTCAACCGTAATGTGAATGATCCACGCTATGTACCGCAGGAGGGCGATATAGCCGTAACTGCTGACCTTGACTATTATGATATGAAAGGCCCCAAAGGTGAACTGCGCCCTATATATTATATACACGACAAGTATGACAACCAGGTAACCGACACCTTGAAAAGCGAGGGTATCATGGCAAGGCTGGAAAAAATACTGCCCGAACAACAGGCGGCAGTGATACAGGTGAAACAGGAAAACCCCAAAGATGACTATATCGTGCTCAAGGCCCTGCTTTTCCCGTACATCAACCTGGTATGGCTGGGTGTCATCGTGATGGTGATCGGCTTCCTGATCAGCCTGCGGAACAGGTTGGCTGTGTAGAAAGACGCTGTATGGAAGGACGGGAGAAACAGGTGCGACCTCTCAATATTTTCATTATATCCCCCTGAATAAGCAAGAACACAAGCCAACAATTCACCTCTGTCGAATAAAACAAGCTAAAAAATAAGCCCCTGTGAAAATCACAGGGGCTTTTATAATGATGTTGGTTATTCTTATTTATTCCAAAGAGATTCGGTGCCACCATACTGAGGATACAAACCATAATCATCGGTGCGACCTGAAGAGTCGATGGTAACAGCGTAGCGTACGATCAGTTTGCCGTGCTCGGTGTAATGCTTATCCGGATCAAGATAACCATAGCCTATCACAGTACGACCATCTATGCTCTGGCTATTGATCACCATAGAATCACCTTTTACGATAGCATACACATCGCTGGTAAGCAGGTTGTAGAAGTTGTGGATCTTTACGTCAGTAATGTTATCACCGGGAAGGATGGAAACTGTATAGTTTGCAGGCTGGCCTGTCATGGTACCACTCTCAAATACCGACCAAACACCGAGGAACTTGTCCCTTACAACGGTCTCACACTGGTTACCTTCATAGCCTGACTGGCAGAGGCAGGAACCATCTTTACAAACGCCGCCATAGGCACAGCGAATGGACTTGCATTTATCCGGTGTACAAGAATTATATGTGACGGCAGAAAAGGCCAGGACTGAACTTAATGCCGAGAGAATAATGGTTCTGAAACGAGCTTTCATTAGCGCGAATGTTTTAACAAAGCTTAAAGATAAACGAAACAATTTTAAAATGCAACAGAATAGTAAATTTCTAATCTCTGCTATCCTGCTTTATCTTAATCAATAGGACGGTAAAATATCCTGTTTAGTTGGATTTTAAAACCTATAAAGAAATATTTTATTTCTCCATATCGTTCTTATAGGCCTTTATGCCTTTAAATATGGCATTAGCTATCTCTTTCTGTCCTTTCTCCGAGTTCATATACTCTTCCTCTTCGGGATTGTTGATAAATCCGCATTCTACCAATACGCCGGGCATTGCACTACCAGCCAGTACTTCCAGGCCTTTCTGCTTTACTCCATAATCTTTTCGGCCCTGGTTGTAGAACTGCTGCTGTATGCGGGTACCTAATGCCACACTTTTAGACAGGAATGCCTGTGCATACTGTGATACGATGATCTCTGTCTGGGGGTCATTCTCGTTCAGCAAGCCCGGCTCATCGGCTACAGTCTCGCCATACTCACCTATGGCCTCTTCCTTCTGGCCGTTTCGGTGCAGCCCCAGCACATAGGTCTCGGTGCCCTGTCGGGAGCCCTCGTGGTGACGAACAACATGATAAATAGGGACTCTTACCCTTTTGCCGTGACGTTTAATATACCTATGCCCTACTACGGTGCGTTCTATACGGTCAGCAGTAGAATTGATATGCACCGATACGAAAAGGTCGGCGTTTGCCTTGTTGGCCATTTCATGACGGTCGACCAAGGTAGGATATGAATCATCGGTACGCGTGTAGATCACCTGCACATCAGGCATATTTTCTTTGATGATCCTGCCCAGTCGCAGTACTATATCGAGTGTAAGGTCCTTCTCCATAGATATCTTGCCCCTGGCCCCTATATCTTTCCCCCCGTGACCGGCATCCAGTACAATTTTAGTGATCACTTTACCGTTACCTGCATAGAGAACTACAGGAGCGAATATCACAAAAAATAAAAGGGCAATAACTCTGGTACGCATATTGTGCTTAAGAAAAACAGTTTTAAATATACAAATTAATAAACGTAGGCTTCAAATAGCTATTTTTGCGCCAGTTCATGAGCCTGAACGGTAAATTTATTCTAAAAAATTCATCAGTACGCTGTATTGGGTGGCTGTGCGCCATTATTTTTATATTGGCCTTAACAAATACAGGATACGGCCAGATAAAAATGCAAGACAGCCTTGCCCTTAGCCCCGATAGCGGCAAACTTACAAAAGATAATATTGTCAGCGATTCTATTTCATTAAAATCTGATACGACCAAAAAAGATAGCACAGCGAAGAGCAGCCTCGAAGAACGCTTAGGTATAAAAATATCGAAAGATGCACTGCCTTCAGTCGTCCAGGCAGATGCTGAAGACTCTGCCGTACTGGACCTGCATAAAGATATTTTTTACCTGTACGGCGATGCCAAAGTGAACTATGAGGACATGAAGCTGAATGCAAGCACTGTCGTCTATTCCCAGCAGAGCAACATCGTTACAGCCGCACCGGCATATGACAGCAACGGACAACAAATAACCAAGCCCGTCTTCACCCAGGGAAATGATAAGTATACTTATGACTCGCTGCAATATAACTTTAAAAGCAAGCGCGCAATAGCCCGCAATGCGCACACCCAATATGGCGAGGGCTACGTAGCCAGCCAGCAAATAAAAAGGAATCCCGACCAATCGATATACGGCCTATATAACGTATATACTACCTGCGCACTGGATACGCCACACTACGGGATAGTAGCCAAAAAGATAAAGGTGGTGCCCGACAGGGTAATAGCATCAGGGCCGGCTAACATATATATAGAAGGGGTACCCACCCCATTGTTCCTGCCCTTCGGGCTATTCCCGATATCGAAGCGGCAGCGCTCGGGCTTCCTTTTACCTACATATACCGTAGAAGCACTACGTGGACTGGGCCTCAGGCAGGGTGGATATTACTTTTACCTGGACGATCATGCCGACCTGCAATTGAGAACGGACATCTACTCCAAAGGCAGCTATGGGGTGAGCGCTATAACCAACTATGCGAACATCTACCATTATAAGGGCGACCTGGAATTTGACTATAATTATAACAAGACCGGTGAGAGCTATGAGCCTACTGCCTCCATCAGCCGAGATTATAAAATAAACTGGCGGCACCAAACCGACCCAAAAGCAAGACCGGGGCAGAGTTTTAATGCATCTGTAGATATCATAACCAATAACTATAACCAGAATAATAGTTACAATCTTGATTTGATAACACAGAACCAATACCAATCGAACATTACTTATTCAAAAACATGGCTGAACAAACCCTACAGCCTGAGTATAAGTGCCAATCACAACCAAAACACCCAAACCCGGCAGGTGAATGTGACGCTACCTGACATTAACTTTTATGTATCGCAGATCAATCCCTTCCAAAGCAAACATTCTTCTGGTGCCAGCCATTGGTATGATAAGATAACAACTAGCTATACCATGGATGCCAAGAACAGGACAACCTTCTACGACAGCCTGTTCAGTTTCAACACCTTGTCGCTGAATGATTTTAATAATGGTATACACCAAAGCATACCCATAAGCGCATCGTATAATATATTCCGGTACATCACCACAACTTTCAGCGCTGGATACAATGAATATTGGTACTTTAAGCAACTGCGTCAACAATACAACGATGCTGAAATGCGGATAGACAGCACCAACAGTTCCGGCTTCTACTCAGCAAGGGATTTCAATGCCAGCCTGCAACTGAGTACCAAGATATATGGCATGAAAATGTTTAAAAAAGGAAAGTTGCGCGGTATACGTCATACGCTTACACCCACTGCAAGCCTTAACTACCACCCAGATTTCAGAACCTCACCCTTCAATTATTATTACCGGACAAGGCTTGACACACTGAACAACTACCAGAATTATCAATACCTGTTCCCCTATGTTGGGTCTGACCTGATAGGAGCTCCGCCTACGGGGAAACAAGGAACTGTTGGTTTTGGCTTTGACAATAACCTGCAAATAAAAGTACGCTCGGGGAAAGACACCATTACCGGGTACAAGAACATACCACTAATTGACAACTTCAGCATACACAGCGGTTATAATCTGGCTGTGGACTCCTTCCAATGGCAAACAATAGCTGTCTCCTTCCGTACTAATCTGCTGGAGAAAGTGAGCGTGACTGCTAATGCCAATTTTGATCCTTATGCGTTTGACTATCAAACCGGCCAACGACTGAAACAAACCATGTGGGATGCTCATAAAGGTATTGCGCGGTTCAGTAACGCAAACTTGTCATTAAGCGCGAATTTTGCCTCAAAACCTTCCACTAAGAACGAGACCGTGAAAACAGATGAATATAAAAATGTAATGCACAATGCGGTATATGATGAATATGTTGACTTTAATATTCCCTGGCGCTTCAATATTAGTTATTCGCTAACGGTAAATAATAACTATTCTTCGTATTCGAAAAAAGACACGTTGGTCCTAAATCATTATGCCATGTTCAACGGAGAATTCAATATTACCCCTAAGTGGAAACTTGGATTTCAAAGCAGCTATAATTTTACGCAAAAACAATTGCAAGGTACCAGCCTGAACTTGTACCGCGACCTGCATTGCTGGCAGATGACCTTATCAACAATACCTTTTGGCAAGAACAGGAACTATAATTTCACGCTACAGGTGAAGGCCTCTGTGCTGCAAGACCTTAAGATCGTGAAGCGGCGAAGCTACTATGACAACCAGTAAAGGTAATTGCACTATTATTTCATATATTTATATCGATAGCTAAAAAGCTTCATTGTACATTTGCCCGGCAAATAACTATTTTTGTACCACTAGTTTCAAATAATATAAACGACATATTTATGGCCATTGTTGACCTGGTAATGCCTAAAATGGGAGAAAGTATCATGGAAGCTACTGTGCTGAAATGGCATAAGAAGCCCGGTGATAAAGTAAAAATGGATGAAACGGTGCTGGAAATAGCTACCGACAAAGTGGATAGTGAAGTACCCTCTACCGGCGAAGGTGTAATAACTGAGATATTATTCAATGAGAACGACGTAGTGCCTGTAGGCACCGTTATAGCCCGCATAGATACCGCAGGTAACGGCGCTGCAGTAGCACAGCCCGCCGCTGCACCTGTACAGGCACAGCCTCAACCTGCTCCTACACCCGCGCCTTCCTACACTCCGCCTGCCCCCGTTAGCCAACCGGCAGCAGCCGGCCCTGCACCCGAAGGTGGTCGCTTCTATTCACCCCTTGTGCTAAATATAGCAAGCAAAGAAGGTATCGGCATGGCCGAACTGGAACAGATACCCGGCACCGGCAATGAAGGCCGTGTTACTAAGAAAGACATACTCAATTATGTAGCGAACAGGAAAAATGGTGGCGTTAGCCCTGCTGCTCCTGCACCGCAACAGGCCCCCGCTGCACCGGCACAGGCCGCACCTGTGCAACAAACATCTGCACCAACATCAAGCCCAAGCCCGGCTCCGCAAGCTGCGCCGGCACCTGCCCCAAGCGTGATAAGCGGCAATGTAGAAATAGTAGAGATGGACCGTATGCGCAAGCTGATAGCAGACCATATGGTGCGCAGCAAGGCTACAGCGCCACACGTAACCAGCTTCACAGAGGCTGACGTGACCAACATTGTGCGCTGGCGCGATAAAGTGAAGATGCCTTTTGAGAAAAAATACGGCGAAAAGATAACTTACACCCCCATATTCATAGAGGCCATAGTAAACTGTATCCGGAAATATCCGATGATCAACAGCAGCGTGGATGGCGACAGGATCATAGTAAAGAAAGATATCAATATAGGTATGGCTACAGCGCTGCCCAGCGGTAACCTGATAGTGCCTGTGATCAAAAATTCGGATACGAAGAACCTGCTGGGCCTTAGCAAAGACGTAAACAGCCTGGCCAATGCAGCCCGTAACAACAAGCTGAAAGCAGACGATACGCAGGGCGGTACCTTTACACTAACCAATGTGGGCACCTTTGGCAGCCTGATGGGTACACCCATCATCAATCAGCCTCAAGTGGCCATACTGGCTGTTGGCAGTATCAAAAAACGCCCGATGGTGCTGGAAACTCCTGACGGCGATGTGATAGCAATACGGCACATGATGTACCTCTCACTAAGCTACGACCACCGTATAGTGGACGGCGCATTAGGTGCCAGCTTCCTGACGGCTGTTGCCAACGAGTTGGAAGCTTTCGATCCTGAAAGGCCTATATAAAAGAACGCAAGAAAATTATGCTATACCTGCGGCTGCACTTTTGCAGCCGCTTTTTTTATGCGCTTATTCAGGAAGCGCAGGTAAACATAACCGATTACCCCTGAAACCAATGAGGCAAGCAATACTGCTATCTTGGCAAGCGACTGGTTCTCATCGCCGGGAAACGCAAGTGTGACAATGAATATGGATATCGTAAAGCCGATACCCGCGATCATACCCATGCCTAAGAGATGCCGCCAGGTCATGCGGTCGGGCAAGGCGCCGATCTTAGTTTTCACAGCAAAGTAGGAGAAAGAAAAAATGCCCAGGGGCTTACCGATCACGAGACCGAACATGATAGCATAGGTAAGTGGAGTCTCCAACATATGACCTATACCATCGGGCAAGGCAATAGCAGTATTGGCCAAAGCAAAGGCAGGAAGTATGATAAAACTCACCGGATCGTGGTACGCATGTATCATCCGGTTGATATTACGCATAGGAATAGTGAAAGCCAGTAATACCCCTGCGATGGTAGCATGCACACCCGAATTGTACACGAAATACCAGAGCAGGGTACCCAGCAACATGTATGAATACCCCCTTTTAACCTTTAGCAGGTTCATAGCTACCAACACCAGTAAGGTAAGCCCTGCAAGACCAAGATACATGCCATTGATATTGCGCGTATAGAACACCGCAATGGTGATGATACCACCGAGGTCGTCTATTATGGCAAGCGCCATAAGCAGGATACGTATAGAAATAGGCGCGCGCTTGCCCAACAGGGACAAGATACCCAATGAAAATGCTATATCCGTGGCCATCGGTATGCCCCATCCATGACCGTAGGGCGTACCACCACAAAAGAGAAAATAGATAAGGGCCGGCACCACCATACCACCCAATGCCGCAATAACAGGTAACATACCCTTCTGCACATCTGACAGTTCGCCATCCAACAGCTCACGCTTTATCTCCATGCCTACCAACAGGAAGAAAAGGGCCATCAGTGCATCATTGATAATATGTAAAGGCGTGTGCGGCAGGTGCAAAACAGGAGAAGTAAAAAGCTCATCTTCCCAGAATGCGAAATAGGATGGCGCTGCAGCAGTATTACTCAACCATATAGATATTATCGCACAGCATAACAATATCACCCCTACTGCACGGCTATCATCAAGGAATTCTCTTATAGGCGAAATAACATACTTATCAATATAACTTTCAGTACGGGCCATAGGCAAATATAATAATGATAGCGCGGCCAGCTGAAATATAACAAGAGATTTACTAAGCACTCGTCATTTGAATGAATAAAGCATGGTATTTTTGTGATGTATTCCCATTATGCTATTCAGAAAAATTTCACGCACATTCTTTGCAGTTGGCTTGCTTGCATTATCGGCTTGCCACAGACCCTATTATATCGAGCAGCATCACGATAGCTTCTATTCAGTCAGGGATACTGTAAAAGCAGACAGCAACCTGCTGACAATGATAGCTCCCTATAAAAAAGAGATGGACGCTAAAATGCATGTGGTGATAGGCCATACCGACACTACCCTGACCAAAATGCAACCGGAATGTACACTTGGTAATTTCATGACCGATGCTGAACTGCAAAGGGCAAAAAAAATAGATAAAAACGTAGTGGCAGCAGCAGCCAATTACGGAGGGATACGGCTACCCTACATTGACAAGGGGCCCATAACGCTGGGTAAAATATATGAACTGATGCCCTTTGACAATATGCTGGTAATAGCCACAATACCGGGCAAGGTAATGAAGCAATTTTGCGATCATATGGCTACTGCCAAAGGCTGGCCGGTGAGCGGTATCACGTTCACCATAGTGGGGCATGAGGCTAAGAACATCTATATCAATAACCGACCACTGGATGAGCATAGCACTTACAAAGTGGCTGTGAACGACTACATGGCCAATGGCGGTGACAATTGTGATTTCCTTGTGCCGCTTAAAAAGGAAACGACCAATATTTTTATCAGGGATATACTGATTGATCGTGTGAAAGAACTGGAGCAAGAAGGCAAACCCTTACATCCCAAACTTGAAAACAGGCTACAATATGGCGGATAGACGAACATTCATAAAAAGGGCTGCCGCTGGTAGCGCCCTGCTAATGGCCGGAGGTTTTCCTTTCGATAGCTTTGCCGGTGAGCGTACGCAGCGACTCACTATACTGCATACCAACGATGTACACAGTCACCTGGAGCCATTCGCAATGGATGGCGGTAAGTACCAGGGACAGGGAGGTGTGGCACAACGCGCTGCACTGGTGGAGCAGGTGCGCAGGGAAGAGGAGCATGTGCTGCTTTTTGATGCCGGTGATATATTCCAGGGCACACCTTACTTTAACCTCTATAAAGGAGAGCCGGAAATAAAAGCCATGAGCATGCTGCGATATGATGCCTGCACTATGGGCAACCATGATTTTGATGCGGGTATCGAGGGCTTTGCCAAACAACTGCCTCATGCCAACTTCCCCGTACTGGTAGCTAATTACGACTTTACCAATACGCCACTGGAAGGCAAAACAAAACCATACACAACTTTCAAAAAAGGCAGGCTGAAAATAGGCGTGTTTGGCTTGGGTATTGAACTACATGGCCTGGTGCCGGAAAGTGCGTATGAGCATACCAAATATATAGACCCGATAGTAACAGCGAACACCATAGCGGAACAACTGCGCAAACATGAAAAATGTGATATGGTGATCTGCCTTTCACACCTTGGTTATCAATATGATTCTAACAAGGTGAGTGATATAGTGCTGGCTAAAGAGACGAGCGGTATAGACCTGATCATAGGGGGACATACACATACTTTTTTAGACAAACCCGTGCCGGTATTGAATAAGAGCGGGAGGGAAACAGTCATTAACCAGGTAGGCTGGGCAGGACTCAGATTAGGGCGGCTGGATTATGTTTTTGACAGCAAAAACAATTCCAATCTTTCGAATGCCCAATCTGTAATTATCAGAAAACAAACAAGGGCATTTTAATTTTTTTTTTCAACAAAATGTTAGCAATTTCGTCTTCCTGCTCAAAAATAATGCGGCGGGAGACTTCTGAGGAGAATGGTTTGAAAAGAGGGTCAATTAGGTAATAATTTTTTGGTCAGGTAAGCAAGGTTTTAGCCCGTAAAAATTTTATTTTTTTTTCCGGGAGAAAAATTCGTCGCTGTACACTACCAAGTTTATCAAAATGATGTTAACTTGATGAACTAGCAAAAAGAAATGGACAAAAACTTCTACGATACACCTAACAATATTTTAAATGAAGCGGAAGCTGCGTGGGAGAAATGCCTGGCAGTGATAAAAGACAATGTGAACTGGCGCACGTATCAAACGTGGTTTGAACCTATTAAAGCTGCTGCTCTTGAAAAGAGTGTGCTTACACTCCAAGTACCCAGCCAGTTCTTTTACGAATGGCTTGAAGAACACTATGTAGAACTACTCGGTAAAACGATAAAGCGTGTATTAGGAAAAGAAGGCCGGCTGGAATACCGCATACTAATGGAAAGCAGCGCAGCACAGCGCAACCCCGCATCCATCAACATGCCCGCAAGCAATTACTCAAAACCATCGAAAGAAAATAACTATGTGGACATGCCCCTGAAATGGGATGACCCGCATAACATAAAAACACCTTATGCCATACCGGGCCTGAAGCGTATGCAGATAGACCCGCAGCTGAATGCTAACTACACTTTCGACAATTATGTAGAGGGCGATTGCAACCGTGTGGCACGCTCGGCTGGTTTGCATGTGGCACAAAAGCCCGGTGCTACAGCATTTAATCCACTGGTAGTGTTCGGTGGTGTAGGCTGGGGTAAAACACACCTCGTACAGGCCATAGGTAATGAAGTGCGCAGATTGCACCCTAACAAAGCAGTACTGTATGTAAGCGCAGAGAAATTCATCAACCAGTTCATAGATCATACCAAGAACAATGAGATCAACGATTTCATCCACTTCTACCAGCTGATTGATGTATTGATACTCGATGACATCCACCTCTTTGTACCGGCTATAAAAACACAGGATGTGTTCTTCGCCATCTTCAACCACCTGCACCAGAGCGGCAAGCAGATCATATTGACCAGTGATACACCGCCAAAAGACCTGGAGGGTATGCAGGAACGGCTGCTGAGCCGTTTCCGCTGGGGACTTAATGCAGATATACAACCACCGGACTTCGAAACACGCCAAGCCATCCTGCGCATGAAGATGAAGCACGAAGGACTGGAGATACCCGACGAGGTGGTGAAATATGTGGCCTACAATGTACAGAGCAATGTACGCGAACTTGAAGGTGCATTGATCGCCCTCTTTGCACAGGCTACGCTGAACAAGAAAGAGATAGATATAGACCTGGCCAAGCGCGTGATGAAGAACTTCGTGAAGACGGCTGCACGCGAACTGACCATAGAGAATATACAGAAGATGGTATGCGATTATTTTCACATATCATATGACCGCCTGCTGGCCAAGACCCGCAAACGCGAGGTGGTGCAGGCACGCCAGATAACCATGTACTTTGCCAAGAAGTTCACCAAGTCATCGCTCAAGAATATAGGCGAACACTTCGGAGGCTTTGACCACACCACGGTCATCCACTCGTGCCAGACGGTGGAGAACCTGATGGATACCGATGGCGACTACAAGGAACAACTGCTTGAACTGCAGCAAAAAGTGCAGCTTGCAAGCCTGTAACGAGGCGCAAAATTCTTTTTGTTTTTTGGCTAATAAATCTATCTTTGCAATCCCTTTTGCAGGGCATAAAAGTTCTTACAAATAGCTGCGGGCAGCGCCCGCAGGTTGTATGCAGGTGAGGTGGGTGAGTGGCCGAAACCAATAGTTTGCTAAACTGTCGTACGCCTTTAAAGCGTACCGCGGGTTCGAATCCCGCCCTCACCGCAGATCTTTAAGAGATTGGCGGCTTGCTGTCAATAACCGGGTTCGGGGAGTAGCGCAGGCCGGTAGCGCATCTGGTTTGGGACCAGGGGGTCGCAGGTTCGAATCCTGTCTCCCCGACGTAAAAAGAAAAGCTCGGCAGAAATGCTGGGCTTTTTTTATGCTTTCGCTTCACATGAGTTTTAATTCCTATTTTTATAGAAGCTCAATACCTGAATATGAAAAAGACCCTTTTGTTTATCCTACTTATTTGTTTTGCAGCAATTCCATTTGATTCTAATGCACAGGGATGGAGATGGGCAAGAAATGCAAGCTGTAATGAGAGCGAAGGGACTTTTTGCGCCACCGATGTTTCAGGCAATATATATGGCTCCGGTTACTTTTTTGGTATGGCCTGCTTTGGAAATGATACGCTTCATACTAATGTAAGTGGCCTTGGCGTGATGTTTCTTGTGAAATATGATAGTATGGGTACTTTACGATGGGCAAGCGCTCCGGATATTGGGCTGGCCTATGCAGAAGGTATCGCGACAGATTTATTTGGGCATGTATATGTCTTGGGCATTTACGATACTCTTTTTAGACTTGAAGGTCACATATTATCCAACCCATACCCTGTAAGCAGCACTAACTTTCTCGCAAAATATGACAGCTCTGGGAACGTACTTTGGATAAAAAACATTGGTAGTATTGATGCCGGCAGCAACTGGGGAAGCACTAACATCGCAACCGATGCATACGGGAATATTTATATTACAGGCTCATTCAAAAACAATGCTAGAATTGGTCCAGATTCGATTACAAACCATGCAACCGGGGGGGATATTTTTGTTACAAAATTAGATTCTTCTGGCAATGCACTGTGGACAAATGCTTTTGGCGGTAATGACTGGGATATTTCGACTGGAATTACAGTCACTCCATCAGGCAATAGCATATATGTGGCAGGCTATTTTAGTTCCGATACTCTCGCTTTCGGAAACACAATTCTTACAGATACATCATCTATAACTCACTATTATGGAATATTTATTACCAAGCTCAACAGTTTAGGGAATCCGGTTTGGGCCCAAGGTTCGGGTACAGTGGAGTTATGGGGACCAACGCGAGGTGTTGCCATCGATTCAAATGAGGATGTTTTCATTACAGGCAGCTATTCAATGTTTCCGATAACATTTGGGACATTCACTCTGCCGCAACCGGGAGGATATAATGGCTATCTCGTCAAATATAGCTCCTCAGGCAATGTTGAGTGGGCGAAATCCATGCAAGGTCAAGGTTTAAAACCCTATTCTGTTTCGTACGACAACTGCACTAACAGCATTTGGATAGCAGGGAGTATGGACGCTAATATAAATGATACCATTGATGGTCACATTCTTATCCCGCCACCCATGAATCATGAGCCGTCATTTATCGCCGGTTGGTATCCTGACGGCACCTACATTCGTTCATCAGGCATCTCAACTGACGGTTACAGCGTGATAGCATGCGATGGGCAAGGGAATATTGGCATCTGCGGTGATGGGGAGACTGATACATTAATTTTGGGCATGGATACGTTGAGAAATATAAATGAGCGCACATTTGTTGCCAAATACAATATTTGGGAAAACTGTGCATTGAGCTCAGTGTCAAACAACCTTTCTGAAAATTGTAGCGTAATTGTCTACCCCAACCCCACTGCAAATGAGCTTGTAATAAGTTCTAATTCTGCTATTAAAACTATATCTATTATCAATCTAATTGGCCAAATGGTTTACAGTAATAAATGCAATAGCATGAGAGTACAAGTAAATATTTCTTCCCTGCCACCCGGTGTATATCTAGTCAAAATAAATGAAATAGAAGTACGAAAATTTGTAAAAGAATAAGCTGGGATAGCACATTTGGTTTGACCCCAACCGCAGGTCGATAGCAGGTTCAAATCCTGTCTCCCCGACGTAAAAAAGAGCTCAATAGAAAACTATTGGGCTCTTTTATTTTTCACAAATATTACTGCCTGTGCTAATGATGGACAATGATCTTTACAGGGGCAGTAGTTCTTTGTTCTTCTGAAAGAAGATATAGACCGTCCGGTAACTGGCTAATTCTCATTAAGTAAGGCTTGTTATTCTCAATGCGGATGTTTCTCACTACCTGGCCTGTACTGTTTATGAGTACATATTTGCCTGGAGTATTTGATAGCACATATATTACATCGTTGGTCGGATTAGGGTAAACACTAAGCACCTTCCCGGCACTTGCGATACCTTTTACAGCCAATATCGAATCCTGGTTGAGCTTCTGGATAAAAGTACCGGTACCGGTGCCTGTATCGCTTAAATTATATACTGCTTGCCCTGGGTCGAAATCAACGGTACCTGAAAATGCGCCGCTGGCATAGAGTTCGCCGGAATGATCAACGACTATCCTGCTGCTAAGGCTGCTATCCAGGGTCCAGAGATTGAAGCCACCCGGACTGAATTTCTTAATACTATTGCCGCAAACGTAAACATTGGCCATATCATCGGATGCAATGCCCTTCACGTCGGCCATGGGGTTAACCCAGAGCAGGTTGCCATTGCCATCCAGTTTCAAAATGAAATAATTCTGTCCTGCCGCAGCTGTAAGAGGGTGCACTCCTGCCCCGGGATCAAAATCGACGGTGCCGGAAAAGCTGCCGCCAAGGTAGGTATTGCCACCTGTATCGGCCAGCACACAGGAGCCAGCCAGGCCGATATCGGCATCATCTATTTGCCGGGCCCAAACGAAATTGCCCGATGCATCGAGCCTGAGTAGAAAAGAGCTCGCAAAATTTCCCATACTCGTAAGGTTATTGACACCCGGTCCCGGGTCCATATCCGTGGTGCCAATCAGTAGGCCCGAAACAAAAACATCTCCTGCATTATCGCTGGCTATGCTGTAGCTGCGGCTACCTGTAGATATAGAAGCTATTTGGCGGGCCCATATTTAGTTCCCGTTATTATCAAGCTTCCAGATATAGATATCGGATCCAGCGGATGTTAAAGTACTTGTCCCGGCATTAGGGTCAAAATCGACCGTACCACTAAAAGCTCCTGTTGCGAGTATGTTATTTTGCCTGTCGAGTGCCAGCGACACGGCATAACTACCCGGAGTACCCGCCAGTTGCTTTGCCCACACAAAATCTCCATTGGTTGTCAGTTTCAGTACGAAGGAATTCTGGTCGCCGCTCATAAGGAATACTCCGGGGCCGGGATCAAAATCTACAGAATCGGTCTCAAAAAACCCTGCAACATATACATTACCGTTTGCATCAGTAGTTATCGCATTCCCTTCGTCATACGATGTACCTCCGATCCGCTTTGCCCATATCAAGCTCCCGGAAGGAGACATTTTCATGATAAATATGTCCCCGAAACCTACATCTGCCAAGGTGTCTACCCCAGCCCCGGGATCAAAATCCACGGTGCCGGTAAAAGCACCGGTAGCATAGAAGTCACCTGCCTGGTCGGTTGTCATGGATAGAATAAAAGCGTCTCCTGACAATTGTCGCGCCCAATCAAATCCCGGCACCTGCGCATTTAAAGATGTTGCAAGGAAGATTAATACAGCGAGTATAGACCTTGTTTTCATGTTGTTTTATTTCTATCCGTATTCAAAGACATGGATATCTGATTGTAAGGTGGGGTTAAGCGTACATGAGATTGGTCATAATTATGTCTTTTTATTAATTGCTAAGTCCAGAACCGATAAAATGCTCAATTCTTACAAATTACTTGTACGCAAATTCGCCCCGTTAGCGGCAAGGGGTGATAATGTATAAAGACCCGCTGGCAGGAAGAAAAATACGCTGCTAACGCCTTTGCAACAAAATGTTTACTTAACTATATCAAACACTAATAGAATAACATAGACCAGGAAGCAAAGTGCCAGTACCAGCAATACCTTATTGACGTGTTTCTTTTTCATCACACAATATTATCTGGATCTAAAAGAGGAAAAAATCAAGCCACCGGCTGCTTACGCTTCATCGTCCCATTTTAGCAGGATCATGAACGATGCTGCATATCCGGCGCAACAGACTGTAGGACATTCATTACCTGTATCATGTGTCTTTGCTCATGTGCTACAAAAAACTGCAGGGTATCACCTAGTTTAAGCTTAATGAACCTACTGATGGATATGGGTATGCGTATTGCCGAAAGGTTGGCCATGCCTGCAATGGGCAATAGCGTGAGCAAGTGATGCTGGTGGCCAAGGAACTCCTGCAACACCGCTTTTGCATCGGGCAAAATTGAAGGTTCTGCATTCTTAAACGTTTTCATTTTATTGCCTATTAGCTCCCCTGCACCCGGCTTCATGATATTGGTAAAATAGTTACCTAACCAGCCCGGCCTGAATGTTGGCCGCGGCTTCGTTTGATTCATGTGAAGCCCGTCCTCAATTGCTTTAATGTAGTAGCGCGCGTAAATGTTCATGTGTTCCAGCACCTGTGCTACACTCCATCCTCCTGTACCGGGCTGCTGGTTCAAAACATCTACAGGATAATGCGCTAAGCGGGTGGCTTTTAAAATTATAGTCCGTACATCAGCCTGCAGCTCTGCTACCAGTGTCTCTGAATTAATTTTTTTCATTGAATTTCTTTTTTGACACAGCAAATATCCCAATGCAGCTCCACCTGTTTCTTGGTATCTGCCAACATTTATATCCTTACCGTGCCTAAAAGCTTGCTGAAATTAGTAGCATCGATGCCCAGGTAGGATGCGATGTATTTATGCGGCACAAGGTTCAGCAGGTGCGGGCTACGTTGCATCAGTATCCTGAATTTTTCTTCATTCGTATAGCATTGCAGCTCTATCTGCCGGTATAAAGTACCCTTAAGGGCATGTGCAGTTGCTATAAAGAAAAGCTTCTGTATGGCAGGGTAAGCCTCCATCAGCAGCAGTACTGCATCATGGCTTATACGCAGCAAACTACTGGCAGTCAGCGTCTCAAGAAAATAAACAGAGGGTGTCTGTGTCAAAAAACTATCTGCCACACCACTAAAGGACGGGGGATAAGTAAATACAACAGTGGCTTCTTTATTATCATCGCCCAGGTAAAAAGCCCTTTGTACTCCTTCAAGCACAAAATAAATATAACGCTCCGTTTCCCCGGCAGCTGTCAGTATAGTCTTTCTTTTAACAGTTAGTTCCTACCATGGTTGCAGCAATGCATCCATTTCATTTGTAGCGAGTGGATGGATGCCCTGAATAAATTTTGCAAGAATAGCCGCTGTAGCTGTATTCATATCAATAAAATCCCGTTTAAAGATATAAAAGAACAATATACGGAACAGGCAACAAAAATAACGGGCAGGACAGCAATATGACCAGCAACATTAAAAACGCTAAAAAGCCGGGTAGTCCGCACCTTTCACTACCTCATTCCTGCCGTTCACGCCACAAAACCGTACTTTGCTACTTCAGGCTTTAAAGAGGCCGGTATATGGTGGATGTTTGTGTAACAAAAACGAAATAACATGAGAACATTACACATCCTTCTCCTGCTCTTAATATCGGGTACGATATATGCAGATGGTCAGCAGACCTTCAATGCGGTAGCCTTAAAGGAGCAAAATAACCGGAACACACTCAACTTCTCGGTGCCGGAAGAAGTGAATGCTTATCAATACAGGATATTGGCAGGCGACGACAGCAGCAAACTGGAACTCATTGGCACACTGAAGCCCGCCGGCAATAGTGTACTTGGCCGCAATTATAAATATGAGCTTTACCAACCACTATACAAATACTACCGGGTAGCACTGGTACAAATGAACGCGACCTTTGTCAATTCCCCTATTATCAACGCCTTTGAAAAGCATAATATGGGTTCCGAACCTTATATAGATATACCACAAAACAATAATAGTCCGGCTATCGCTTCAGGTCGTTAGAAACTGCAATATAATGCTACAACTCATCCCGGCCCTTCACATTTGGTATATGAAGAAGGGGTGTCTCTAACGAGCGCCCCTTTCATTTTAACACCCACAAGAAATCAAATCAATGCAAACAATACATGTCGGAAAAAGCGTGCTAAAAAATTATCTTTATAGCATGAAGTCCATAAGGGCAATTATAGTGGATGACGATGAGTTCTGCTGTTTTCAGCTGCAAGACCTGCTCAAAAAATACTCACCCGACATTGAAGTGGCAGGTGTGTGTAACTCAGGCGCAGAAGGACTGGCGAAAATAACCGAGCTCAAACCTGACCTGGTATTCCTGGATGTAGAGATGCAGGGTATGAATGGCTTTGAAATGATCCGAAAATTACCAGCGGTGAATTTCGAGATCATTTTCACTACTGCTTATGAGCAGTATGCCATCAGGGCTATACGTTTTTCGGCACTCGACTATCTTGTAAAACCTATTGATACAACGGCCTTCCAGGAAGCGATAAGCCGGATGCGGGAGAAGATGGAGGAGAAACAGCCCGGCGAACAAAAACCGCTGGAAATATTGGGCATACCCGCCGAGAAGAGATTCAACAACCTGGCCATACCTACCATGGAAGGCCTGTTGTTTATTGGGATAGAAGATATAGTCCGTTGCGAATCAGAGGATAAATACACCCGCATATTCCTTGCCGACAAAAAAGTGATACTGGCCTCGCGCACCCTCGGCGATTTCGAAGATATACTCAGCCCGCATGGCTTTTTCCGCATACACAAGTCTTACCTCATCAACCTGAAACACCTAAAAAAATACCTCCGAGGCGAGGGCGGGCAGGTAATCATGACCGATGGGGCCACACTTGATGTATCGAGAAGAAAAAAAGAGGAACTGATGGGATTAGTTTCGCAGTTTCGGTCCTGAAAATAGAGGAGCGGTTACCCGCTCCTCTATTCGAAATAATAAATACACGTATTACCTGGGGTGGATGAAAACAATACTTACTTTTTGATTACCCGATGATAAATTGGTATGGGCTATGGTATCACCCTTCAAGGTAAAACTATTTAAGCCGCTCATCAATCTGCCAAGGATAGCCGTATCGTTTATAGTAACCGAATAATTATACTTATTCTGCTCAATAGAAGGAATCTGATCTGCCATGCCGGGATTTTTGGCCTGGTAGTTATGCAGGGCAAGTGTATCAAATGTAGCAGCTATGTTGTAGCCGTATATACTATCTACCTGGCCATCTTTTGTAGCCAGTTCCCGGCTCCAGAATATCTGCAGGTTTACAGGAAAATCATTGCCGCTTGATTTGATCTCGCATATACCCACACCTGTGCAGGTATATTCCGGGTTGCTCATGGTGCCAAAATGTATACTGCCGCCTATGTTCTGGCTCATTGGCGTACCAAGGCCCCAATGTTGCATTGTAGTAATATCACTTTGCGTCGAATCTGCAGCAACCTCCCTTTTAGTCTCTGTGCCTGAGTTGCAGGCAGTAAATACAATTGTAAGGGATGTAATGAATAGCATAATAAGTGTTTGATTCCTGTTTTTCATAAACATTGATTTTATTATTAAGAAAAAATGGTACTTGAAACCCCGTTAAGTGATTAGAAGCAAGAGTGCTGCACGACATCCATTTCATAAGTTCGCACCATTGAACACTCACTCAAAATGACCCCACTCCCTGAATTACAGGGCTTCGTTTATCGTGGGAAGATTGGTATATGAAGAAGTATAAACGACACTACAAAGTACATATTATTTTATAAATTTGTATACTTCGCTTGTTTTTTTGATTAGCTAATTCAACAAATTATGGAATGAAAAGAATATCCGGCTTTTGGGCAGTTCTTATTATTGCGTTCCTATCTCTCCATACTTCTGCACAAACCGGGCATAATCGTGTTACCGACTCCTTGAAAAATGCACTTAGGGCATCAAAAACCGATACCAATAAGGTCAACCTACTCATAACTCTTTTTAGCAAAACCGACCTGAGCCAAAGCGACGAAAAGCTCCAATATATAATCCGGGCAAGGGATCTTGCAGACACCTTAAACTGGCCATTGGGCCTCATGCGCGCCAACACACTAATGGGGGACTATTATAATATGTCGGCAGATTATCCAGATGCCGTCATTTGCTTTAATAAATACCTGGCAACAGCAAAAAAGATAGGCGACACGGCAAATGAAGCAAAAGCATTGATCGGTCTTGGAGTGACCTATCAATATACGTCAGAGTATGCCAAAGCAATAGACTTTTTTCAACAGGGCCTGAACCTAAATCCTGACCTTGCCACGCAAATCGGGGCGTTTGGGAATATGGGAACGGCCTATAGCAGTTTGGGAGATTATCCGCGTGCCCTCAAATGCTTTGAAACGTCCTATAAAATGCTGGCCCAAAGGATGAATGCGTCAAAACAGAAAGACCAACGTGACATTATCGCGGAGATTGGCCTGCTAAAAACAATAGCAGACATTTACTTATCTATGTCGGACTATGATGAGGCCCTTAGTAACTATGACAGTATGCTACAAATGAACCGGCAACTCAATTTTCCTATACTGAATCTAATGGCCAATACAGGGAAAGGAAAAATTTTTAGTCTTGAAAAAAAATATCTTCTCGCCATTCAATATTATCAAACCGCTTTGGCTATCGCTGAGCATATCGGGGACAGCTCCGGCAAAGCCGGGATATTAAATGAGATGGGGAATCTTTACCTGGAGCGCAACATTACCGATACTGCTATGAGCTACGCCGTCCGGGCCCTATCACTTGTGGAAGACCGGGACAAAGCCACCGACCTTGAACAGGCCCCTGCGGTATATACCTTGTTAGGCAAAATATTCACACAAGAAAAGGACTTTACCAAAGCCCGTGATTACCTGAAAAAGGCAGTAACCATTTGCCAAAGGACAGGGACCATCGATATTGAAAAAGATGCCTGGCTGGCCTTAAGCAATGTATATACTGCTATGAATGAGCCTGCAAAAGCCCTTGATGCCTATAAGCAACACATTGCGCTGCGCGATAGCATATACAGCCTGCAAAAGGCCCGGGAAGTAACACGTATAGCCATGCAGGGTGACTTTGACCGAAAACAATTGGCAGACAGCCTGCTGCAAGCCCAAAAAGATATAAAAACAGGACGGCGCATGCAGCAGCAACGCCTTACCATATACGGTAGCCTGGGAGGGCTTGCACTAGTATTATTGCTATCCTTTTTTACCTACCGCAATTACAGCATGCAGAAAAAGGCTAACCTGGTCATCCAAACGGAAAAAGAAAAGGCGGAAGAGCAAAGGTTAAGGGCCGAGCGCTCAGAACAGTTCAAGCAACAGTTCCTTGCCAATATGAGCCACGAAATACGCACGCCCATGAATGCCGTTAGCGGGATGACCGACCTGCTGCTGGATAAAGACCCGCGACCAGACCAGGAGAATTACCTGCAAGTTATCTCCCGCTCATCAGATATCCTGCTGCACATCATCAATGACATACTTGATCTCTCAAAAATAGAGGCCGGCAAGCTGGAACTGGAGCATATAGATTTCTCACTGGCAGACACTATCCGGCAGGTAAAAGAAACGCTATCGATAAAAGCAGAAGAAAAGGGGCTTCAATTACTTTCCCATATTGACGAAAAAACGCCTCCAGTGCTGGTAGGGGACCCCTATAGGCTGAACCAGGTACTCATTAACCTGGGCGGTAATGCCATAAAGTTCACTGAAACAGGCAGCGTGAACATTGATGTAAATACTACGGAAACCAATAATGAAAATGTGACGCTGAAATTCTCTGTGGAAGATACCGGGCCCGGCATACCGGAGGAGAAACTGCAAAGGCTCTTTGAGAGCTTTAACCAGGTACATAGCTCCGACACCCGAAAATACGGCGGTACGGGCCTGGGCCTATCTATATCGAAACAACTGGTGGAATTACAGAACGGTAACATCTCTGTAGATAGTAAAGAAGGATATGGCACAACTTTCTCTTTTACGATCAGCTACCCCCTGGGCTCCGAACAAAGGCTTAATGAACGGGTACATAAAGAACAAAAAGCAGATGGCAGCGTTTTGGCAGGGCTTTCTATCTTACTAGCCGACGACAACGAATATAACCGCATGGTAGCCCGTGAAGCCCTGCAGTTAAAAGCGGATGTAACAATAGATGAGGCCTTAAATGGTGAAGAGGCCATCAGCATGCTGGAACAAAAACACTACGATGTAATACTAATGGACGTGCAAATGCCCGTAATGAATGGGCTGGATGCCACCCGACATATACGTAACAAATTGCCTGTGCCAAAGAGCAACACACCGATCATTGCCCTAACTGCCAGCATGCTGCGTACCGACCTTGATAAATGTAAAGAAGCGGGTATGAATAGCTATGTACCGAAACCTTTCAAAACATGGCAATTGATCACAGCCATTGCTACACAAACCGGCAGAACTACACGTATTACGGGAAGAACAGAAGAAAAAAATGAGACCCCCGAAACGACAATGCAGGATTTACGCGGCGCCCTTACCGACCTAAACTATCTCAACAAATTCTGCGAAGGCGAAGAGGAACGAATGAAAAAGTACATAGCCATCTATCTAAAAGCAATTCCGCAGTTTGAAAAGAACATGAATGCAGCCATAGTAGCAAATGATAAAGAAACAATAGCAACCCTTGTACACTCATTCAAGCCCAAATGGATGATGATGGGCATGAAACACGCCAATGAGCTGGGCCAAAGGATAGAACAACTTTGTAAAGAAGCCGGAAATGAAATACAATTAAAGGAACAACTATCTGTTTTGCTGCAACAAAACCGTGGATCGGTAGCAGAGCTGGAAAGAATAGCTTAAATTAGTACTCAATAAAATACGATTATGGGAAACAAACTGGCCAAAAAGATATTTATAGTGGACGATGATGAGATGCTTACTACCGCGATGGAAGACATCCTGACCAGGGATACAGCCCATACCGTACGCTCCTTCAATACCGGCGAAGAATGTTTGAAGCACATTGCCGAAGGGCCGGATATCATCATACTTGATTACCACCTCAATTCCGTATCTAAAGATGCTGCGAACGGCATGCAAATACTGGAAACAATAAAAAAGCGCGACAATAGTATAAGGGTCATCATGCTATCAAGCCAGGAAGCATATGGCACAGCATTGCTAACCATTACCAAAGGTGCTGAAGAATATGTGATAAAAGATGAGCATGCCTTTGAAAAAATAGCTGCTATGTGCAATGCATAACGCGGTTTAGCAGATCATACACTTTAAATTCGATGCGGGTAACAATATCCAATAATGTTGCACCCGGTAAGCTTTTTTAGATGTGCTCAGTTCCAAAATCAGCTTATTTTTGCAGCCATGTCGCTTTTTATCGCATCTATAGCCTCGGGCAGTAACGGCAATTGCTATTATATTGGCAACGAACAGGAAGCCGTGCTGATAGATGCCGGTATCAGTTGCCGAGAAACGGTGAAGCGCATGAAACGCATCGGCCTCTCTATCGATAAAGTGAAAGGTATCTTCATTTCTCATGAACATGGCGACCATATACGCGGCGTGGAAGTGTTATCCTCACGATATAAGTTGCCGGTATATATCACTGCTGCTACATTGCGGTCCAGCAGGCTGAAACTGAACAAAGATCATATAGCGCATTTCCATGCAAATGAACCTATTGCTATAGGGGAGCTGCTCATTAATCCTTTTCTAAAAAAACACGATGCAGCCGACCCACACAGTTTTACTGTAAGTTATAATGACGTAACAATTGGTATATTCACAGATATTGGCAAGCCATGCGAACATGTTATTGAACATTTCAAACAATGCCATGCCGTTTTCCTGGAGACAAATTACGATGAAGCAATGCTGGAACAAGGGCGCTACCCTTATCATTTAAAGAAACGCATTAGTGGTGATGAAGGCCATTTGTCCAATGCACAGGCCCTGGAGTTATTCACAATACACAAACCTTCTTTTATGAGCCACCTGTTCTTGTCGCACCTGTCCAAAGACAATAATGAACCGGGACTCGTCACTAAATTATTCAAAACGCATGCAGGCGATACCGCCATCATTCATGCCTCCCGCTACGAGGAGACTGCTTTGTACCATATCACCACAGGAACAAACTCAAGCCGCCCTCAAAAACTGTATCAGAAAACAGAACAGATAAGCCTGTTTTAACAAATCATTTCTCCGGTATTTTATCCGACCGGATAGCTGCCTCCTCTACATCGTGCGGGATAAATTCACGATCTATCAGCTCGCTCATGGGCACGGTTCTTTTCAGGATACCCATTTTTACGGCCATGTCATCAATATGTTGCAGCTCTTCATCAGTAGGCGTAAGCTGTACATAGCTCACACGTCTGGGACTGGAGGTAAGCACATAATTCAAAACCTTCCTATCCTGTCGGAAATAAGGAGCTGCCAGCTTGGCCGCATCGGCTCTGTGTGTCTCGGCCCATTTCCCCGACTCAGCTATGCCGCGTACAAGGTCCTTGACCACGTCGGGACGTTCGTTGATAAGGTCCTCGTGCACCACTAATGCGCAGGAAACGAAATTGGGCCATATGTCGCTGGCATAATATAATACTCTGCCCGTTCCATCCAGCTCGGCTTTGGCACAGAAAGGTTCACCAACCACATAGCCATCTATTGCACCCGCAGCAAGCGATGTGGGCATGTCCGGAGGTGGCAACACTACGAAATTGATGTCATCAGGTTTCAGTCCCTGGTCCTGCATCAATTTATGGATCATGATATTCTGGTTACTGTACGGACTGGGTATGGCCATTGTTTTACCCTTCATATCCCTGAGGCTGGTCGCTTTGCTGTCTTTACGCACCATGACCTCTGTGCCATCACGATGCCCGAGATAACATATCTTAACCGGCACACCTTCTTCCCGGAGTTTCATTGCCAATGGCACTATCATAAAGGTGGCCTGTATCTGCTTAGCTTCCATTGCGCTCACCACCGTCGGAAAATCGGTAAACCGCTGCGAATTAAAATTAGTGTTTGACTTTGTTGTCTTTGATGCATAATCCGTCACCGGGCAGGTTAGATGACAGGTAACAGGAAGGTAACCGATCGTCAACGACTGGTCCGCATCACTCTTTGGCCCCTGGTGTACAACCGCTTTTTTATCGTCGCCTGTTTTTCGTTTCGACCAGGGATGAAAACGTAAAAGACCTATTACTGCAATAAAAAGCATTACGCCCAGCACAAACCTACCCATTGTCAACTTCATGGCTTTCCTCCTTCCCCGGACTTTTCATCCGGTTTTATATTATCATCAAAGATAGTACTTGTATTACCATCCCAAGGCTGCAATCCCAATTGACTTAATATCGCCTTCATTGCCGCTATCACTGCCGGTGCTGTTAAATTACGCGGCTTTGTCGACTTAATGATGAACTCACGTGTTATCGTTGCGGGCCGCTTGGATAATACCAGCACCCTATCGGCAAGCTGTGCCGCCTCTTCTATATCGTGTGTCACAAATACCACCGTCCTCCGACGTTGCGCCAGCATACGCACCAGTTCGCGCCTCATACGCAGGCGTGTCTGGTAATCCAATGCGGAAAAAGGCTCGTCCATCAGCAATATGTCCGATTCTCCTGCTAATGCGCGTGCAATTTCCGCACGCTGCCGCATGCCACCCGATAATTCGTGTGGATAGTGGTTTTCAAAACCCTGCAGGTGTATAAGTTTGAACAGGTCCTCCAGTTCGTGTTTTTTCTCTGCGGGAGACAAGGAGCGTAAACCCATACTAATATTTTCAGCAACTGTAAGCCAGGGGAAAAGCCCATCCTGCTGGTAAACAGTACGCAATACCCCTTCGCAATGCACCTTGCCACTCGTAGGCTTTATATGGCCGGATAAGATGTTTAACAACGTAGTCTTTCCGCAGCCGGAAGGGCCGACAATAACGATAAACTCTCCCGGCTCAACTTTGAAACTCATCTGTTGCAGCACAGACACCTCGCCATAATTGTGCGACACGTCTTTCAATTCCAATCTATTCTTCATTATATCATCTTTCATAACCCCAACGAACGTTTGGTAGTTTTGTTAATCTGGAAATGATACGATCGATTATAACCCCAAGCAAGCCGATCACCAGCATATATGCCACAGCTATATCAAGCCTTAGGCCATTGCGCGCATCCCAGATACCATAACCGAGCCCATCCTGGCAACCTACCATTTCTGCGGCTACTATCACCACCCAGGCAATGCCGTAACTCACACGCATAGCAGTTATGATCTGTGGCAACACAGCGGGGAATGTGACTTTGGTAAGCAACTCACGCCCTTTATAATTATAATCTTTCGCCACCTTAAAGTAGATAGTAGGGATACCTGCAACTGCTGTCATTGTAGATATAGCAAGGGGGAAAAAAGTGGCCATGAATATCAGGAATACTGCCGGTTTATCACCTATATGAAACCAAAGAATTGCAAAAGGTATCCAGGCCAGGGGTGATAAAAAACGAAAGAAATTCAAAACCGGTAGCAATGCCCTGCGCGATGCTGCATGCTGCCCTATCCAAAGGCCTAAAGGTATGCCCAATGCTGCCGACAGGGCGAAACCTACAGATACACGCCACAGTGATGCGATCACATCATTCATTAAACGCCCTGCCATTATTTCCTCTTTAAGGCTCTTCAGCGCCTCAGCCGGCGACGGCAACTGATAAGCAGGCACCAGCCTGAAAAAGGAAATAAGGAACCATAGCAATAATATCCCCGCAATCACGGATACAGGTAGTAAAAACCCGAATTTACCAGACTCTTTTTCTTTCATATTTCACGGTGAATATAATGATACGGGCGCTTCAATGGAAGCGCCCGCTGATCATGAGTCAAAAATGATTATTTAGATATCTCCAGTGGCTTCAGCTCCGAGGCAGGCATATCGTGGTGCGAATGTTTACCTCCACACCTGTAACGAATGGTAGCATTGATCTGGTAGTCAGCAAAGGCAGCATCGCCGTGTTTCCCCTGCAACCTGTCTGCGTAGCTGGTGATACGGTTCCTGTATATGGCTACCGGTACACCTATAGTTATATCCAGCTTCTTATAGAAGAAGGCGATATTAGGATCGGCAGACACGATATAACCGGGCCTGCGGAAACCCCAACTACTTCCTATGATGTCCTTTGCCGGCACACCTTCGATACGTGCACCTAGGCTTGCAGCAAGACCGGTCTTGGCAAAGAAGTACGAAGCACCGAGGCGGGCAGCATACTGATCGGCAATAGAATGGTACTGCGTTATGCTGGGCACATCACTTTTGTGTGTATCATTGTGCACCATTGGATTGAACATGTAGAACCCACTGAAGTACAAGCTAAGTGGTGTGGTCAGCTGCAGGTAAGTTTGCGTTTCTACCGTAAAACCTACACCACCATCACCTAATTGTATCGACTGATCGACAGGACCCCTAACTATCGAGTCAGAGCCGTCCGCAGTGCGTTTATGGAAATCATCCTGCACATTCGAGTTTCCGGTCGGAAGCTTAACTCCAAGTCCCATCAGGGCATTGCCTTTCAGGTGTGGCTTGGCCGGGTCCAGCAGCCAGTAGTAGGCAGTCAGGCGAAGATCACCTATACCCATAGCCTGGGTATGGAAGCGTAATTGGTCGGGGTTGGTCTTAACACTATTACCATAATGCTCATAAAGAGATGAACGGTCGTAACTGATAAGCGGCAGGTTAATGGCCGCGCTGAAACGCTTGCTAAAACCATAGCCTACGCCCAGGTCTACAGAATGGGCTGTGTTGATCACTTCCGTCCCATCCGTTTCACGTTGTTCCTGGTAAGAATCACCAACATAATGCCTGTGCGATTTAAAATAACGGTAAGCCCCGGAGAACTGGAACTGCCCTTTTTGCATGATTTGGCCGGATTCTAAATTACCTGGTTGGGTGCAACCCATGGGCCTGACGGCCACACAGCCCTGTGCATTTGCATGTACAGATATACATGATGCAGAAATTGCGGTGAGAAGAATGTATAAATTCCTTTTCATCATTTACAGTTTTGGTGACAAATAAAAAAGTACAGAAATATAAATTTATGCTAAAAATATTGCTTTTTTTTTAAAAAAAATGGGCATTTAGTTAAATGCCCATTTATACCAGACAATATAGATAAAATCTATTGCCTAAGCATCTTCTTATTCATAACGCCTGAAGGGGTAATTATCTGCAATATATAGTTACCATTAGCCATATATATATTATGCAGGTCGATATCAAAGTGGTTTTGACTGCCACTTAACTGTTTGTCTTCGCTGTACAACAGCTTGCCTGTAATATCCATGAACCTGATGCTTATATGTGCATCGGCATCCATATGATAAGATACACCTATGTGATCGTGGAATGGATTATTATCCACCTGCAGCCCTGCCAGGTCCCTATTAACATTGGCTGCAACCAGCGGCAGGTTAACCGGGCCATCTATCAGGAAGTACCTGGAGAAGCCCGTAAAATTGCCGCTGAACTCGGTGAAGGATGTAAATGGTGTAACGGTAGGCGTAACCACCTCTGTATTACCCACATTGATACCGGCATCGGTTGCTGCATCAGTTTTAAGGATCAGCAGGTTGGCTGTATTTGCGGCATTCAATTCCGCATCGGTCATGTACAGCATTGCTGTGTATGTGCTGTTCGTATTGGCAGATGCTGTCAGCTTAAATTCTTTCAAAGACCTGTTAACCGGCGCGAAATTGCCAAATGGCACAAAGCCATTGCCCGATTGTGTCACAGAGGCATCCACACAGCCCAGGCTGTCGGACTGGTTCTTCAAGCCTGCTATCAACTGGCTGTCAGCTGTTGAGTAGAAATACACCTCCTGTCCTGTCCTAACCGGCCAGGTCCTGTTACTCGAAGCGCTGGTTTCTATAACTGTAGGTGGAACTGTTTGCGAGAAGGTCATTACCGGTTTTGCATTCGATGTCTGGAAGGCATTGTAGGCCAGCCCGCAACCCGATGGCGCAGCATTAGAGTTGTTATGATCCGTAATGTCGTTCACAACGGTAAAGCCATCTACACGATCATTGCTTGCAGCTGCTGCTGTATTAGTAAAGCAGAAATTCATGGCTACATTACTTGTACCATCCCACACAAAATTGGTAGTGAACGGTATCGTATTCGTTCCCATAACCGTACTGAAGTCATTACTATATACCTGCGTGAACCCGGTAGTCACAAAACTACTGCTGAGGTCGGCAAAATTGGTATTTGCCATGCTTACCGTGTATCCCGTAAATGGAATTGAAGAATTCTTCTGCGTTACATTGAAGGACACCGATGTAATCGGCACATTTGGCATGATACCGGCTGCGGTCATTTCAGCAGCTGTAATAATGTATTGCGTACGGGCAGCCTTGCTGCTGCTGAAGAATGGAGAGGTAAGGTTGCTGGTCACCGTATTAGGCCCGGTCACAGTATAAGTCTGGCTAAATCCTGATGTTGGCGGGTTATCATCGTTCTTTATGATAACATGGGTCATGGTCAGGGTAGGATCGAGAGTTGAATTACTGCCATTTGTGTGCAAGGCAATAGTAAATTCTATATCCCTGTCATCATTTATAGCTCCGTTATCATACACTTTCAAGCCAATGAATTGTGTATCGGGCGTTACGGCAGCCTGGAAGGTTACTGAGTCATTGATCATAACATAATCTATACCTGCAACAGCAGAGCCTCCTGTTTGTGTTGCTACCACTGTAGGGTTACCTCCTGCAGGCGGCAGACCTATTACAGCCACTGGTAAGAACACCGTGACATAGCCGTCACAACTGGTCGCATTGGCCCACTCAGTTATCTGCGTTGTATCTTTTGTAAAACCAAGCTGAGGCTGGCAAGGTATATAATCAGGACCTACGTTTACTGCATACCATGCCTGTGTTACGGTCTTTACTTCCTGTGAGCAGGCCCCATAAAGTATAGTTGCCGCATTGATAGATGCGGTACGGCAGTCCGCGTATTGAGAACTGTTTGTCAGTGACAATTCTGTTTGGTATAATATATCTGCACCTTCGGTAAGGCCTATACCCATTACGCTGTAGGCATTGGCCTGGTCATTCACACCCGTGTCACCATGGCATACCGTATAGTACCAGTGATTAAGTACGCCACTATTCGTATGCACACCGCACTGATCATTACCACCTCCGGGTGTACAACCTATCGTAGGGAACCAGTTGGTACCCATGTAAGTACCAGGGTCGCCGTGCAGGGTAGGATCCGACATACTACGTAAAGGTGTCGCAGCTATCTCCTCGCCTATATCCCATGTAGATTTAGGCATTGCATCGATTTCGTGAGGGTCAGCATAATTTTCGATCGTTGCGCCCCAACAGTCGCTAAAGCCTTCATTCATAGCTCCTGATTCAAGCTGATAATCCAGGTTAGCCGTATACTGGCACACACCGTGACCTATTTCATGAGCAGTAACATCAATAGATGTCAATGGTGTAAAGCCCCATGGCAAACCCGAACCGTCACCATAGGTCATTTCACTACCATCCCAAAAGGCATTGTCGTAGTTATTGCTGTAGTGCACATAGCTAAGCATAATAGAGTTATTGTTATCATAGCTCAGTCGGTTCTGTACGTTTTTCCAGTAATCATACACTTCTTGCGTAGCCCAGTGTGCATCTATTGCAGCTTCCAGCCCCCAGGTGGTGGTTGCATTAGTAAACTCTGTGGCACCGCCATAGTTTGTGGTGTTATGGAGGTTGTAGGTATGGATACCGTTGCCCCGGGTAGAGTCATAAAGCTTGTAATTACCACCGTAGTATGAGGTAGAAAGAGGTACAGTGCCACTGTATAAAGAAGCACCAGTAGCTGCAGTATGCTTAATAAGCGGGTTCTTATATAGTATTTTACCTGTTGTAGCGTCCACATAGATCAGGTACCTGCCCACCGGCTCCATGGCATATATATCAAAACCCCAGGCAAGGTGTAGCTTTCCATCCGGCTTACCAGCCGAGCAGTCTTCTATCCAAGCCAGCTGGCCGGCTGGCAGGTAACTCGTATCGGTATTGTGGTACCGGTCTTTTATCAACCGCTCCATGCTGGCATCCTGCCACATGTATTTCTTTGCGTCTATGTTTTCAAGAGCATGATTGAAGGCTGTACCTGCAGTCATAGCAGGCTGGGGCGACAAGCTTCCATCTGTTTTGTAGTAATTACCCATCATATAACCCACCATGCCATTCCTCGATATAATGGCAAAGTTTCCTCTCTCTATCTTGATCCCTTTATAATATTGGTCGTAACGCTCGGTAAGTACACCTCTTTTAGTGAGTGTACTGCTGGCTAATACCATTTTGTCTGTTTCGCTGTTCAGGGGAAGGTATTGCCTGAAAAGGGATTGCGCATTATTATTGCGCCACTGCGAATTTTCGGAGAACCGAATAGCTTTTGCCGTGTTGTCCCTTGAGTTTCTTTCTATGGACAATACATTTTGATCTGCCTTTTGCTGTGCCTGCAGTTGTAATGAAAACACACAACACATTAATGAAACAGGTATCAACCTGTTACATAGCCTCTTTGAAAACTTCATAAAGTAAACGTTTGCTTGGATATTGAGTTTTTAAAAATACACAATTTTAAAGTCTTATAATAAGACAGATAAATGTACCACATATATAATGCAATGATATTTAGCGCGGGCTTTCGGAATTAGTGGTGTATATGCCTTATTTGTACGTGTATATCACCGCCTGTGAAATACAATTACATAAGACAGTAAAAATAGGTAAATAGTTAGGAGTTCCTTATAGTTTACACTAATATAAGGAGACCACATTGCGTTTATGAACAGGAAGTTATGAGTAAAGTATTGCTTAGCCTAAAGAATTCGTTTCACTAATTACCGGCATGCAAGCCTATCTTATTTCCTTCTGTGTCCATAAAAAAGGCCATATACCCTATCTCGGGGCTGATCTGTGTTCTTGGCATCACTACCTTACCTCCTGCAGGTTCTATACGGTCTATTACTGCCTGTATCGAGGGGTTCGCATTCAGATAAATAATAGCCCCATCTGCAGAGGGCTTGTGCATCTGGCTTTGTGCCAGCCCGCCGCTTGCTTTGCCGCTACCCATTTCCATCGGGAAGCCGGCCATTTTCATCCCCATCATTTCGGGCAGCACCACCATGTCTATACCAAAAATGGTATCATAAAATTTCTTTGCCCTGTCTATATCCAATGCAGGGATCTCGAACCAGTTCAATGAATTTGTTGTTGCATCCATATTGTATGTTTCTAGTTTGATCAGATCATTTTTTCACAAGCCTTGCTGCGATGAAGGAAAACAGGCCAAGCACAAGGCCGCTTGCTATACCGATCACGGGGCCGATAATAAGCATCATCATTTTAGGTTCGAGCGGCATTTTGCATTGTCGTCTATCATACCGGGGTGGGCAGCCATATATTTGTCGAACAATAAGTAGTGTGCTGCTGTTATCCAGATGCAGTTAAATATTGACACCATAAAGCCGTGCAGGAAATATTTGCCCGGAGCATTTTTTGCAATGGTATAAGCGCATATTAAAAAGATAATAAGCCAAAATAGCCATTCAATATTTATGGGTATCCAAAACACTGTGGCTATTGCCATGGCCATACCAAACAATGAAAGCAGGAAGACCAGTTTCCAATTCATATAATTAGTTTTGTAGAAAGTTACATTTTTTTATAATAACTAGTTCTTGTTTCTAAAAATATCAATATGACCAAAGCCGAAACATTATTTCACGAGATAGCCGCTGGTATTCCCGATGTCAAAGAGAGTAAAATGTTCGGGGCATTATGTATGAAAGCTCCCAACGGCAAAGCCGGTGTGATGTACTGGAAAGAGTACATGATCTTTAAACTGGAGGCTAAAGATGAAGCAGAAGCCATGAAACTCAATGGAGCGAAGGTATTTACGCCAATGGAAGGACGCCCTATGAACGGCTGGCTGCAACTCTCACAGGAACATATCGTCAAATGGCCGGAACTGGCAAAGAAGGCTATGAGCTATGTTAAGACCCTGGAAGCTAAAAAAGAAAAAAAGAAGAGATAAACCCCGACTCATTACCCGGGTACCGGAATGTGACGGTATGTATGTATTTATTTATCAGTCCCGCTATAGCCTAACAATACCTAACTTTCCTGTCCATCTACATGCCACGACAGCACGACATAGCACAGGAATGGTTCAGCAGAAACGATTGGCAACCACATAAATTCCAGGAGGATACATGGGATGCTATTACCAATGGATATTCTGGCCTGCTCAACGCACCCACAGGCTTTGGGAAAACCTATGCCATATGGTTCGGAGTACTGCAATCCTATTTTGCCAGGAAGAAAAGGCCCGGTGGCTTGCATTGTTTATGGCTCACACCATTAAGGGCACTATCGAAAGAGATACACAATGCCACCCAGCGGGTGAGTGATGAACTGGGCCTCGATTACGACATAGCCCTACGCACCGGTGATACCCCGCAAAAAGAAAGGCAAAAGCAAAAAAAGAAAATGCCCCATGCCATGATCACCACTCCGGAAAGCGTACACCTGCTGCTGGCACAAAAAGGCTATAGCGAAACGTTCAGGAACCTTGAGTTTGTAGTAGTGGACGAATGGCACGAGCTGTTGGGCAGCAAGCGTGGCGTACTAATAGAACTGGCCCTATCGCGTTTGAAAGCGTTAAACCCCAGGCTTAAAATTTGGGGCATCTCTGCTACCATAGGTAATATAGAAGAAGCAAAGGAAATATTATTGGGCCTGGAGCCAGGTAAAAACAAACTCATCCGCGCAAAGCTTGAGAAACAAATAGAGATAGAGACCTTGCTACCAGATGTAATTGAAACCTACCCATGGGCCGGGCACTTGGGTACAGTACTTGTCGACAAAATATTGCCCGTCATTCACAACAGTAATACCACACTCATCTTCACCAATGTGCGCTCCCAATGCGAGATATGGTATAAACGCCTGCTCGATGCCGACCCCTCACTTGCAGGGCAAATAGCCATACATCACGGTTCACTTAGCGAAGAGGTACGGCTTTGGGTAGAAAATGCATTGCATGACGGTTTGCTCAAGGCAGTTGTATGCACCAGCAGCCTTGACCTTGGCGTAGACTTTCGTCCTGTCGATACTGTAGTGCAGATAGGCTCACCAAAAGGTGTAGCCCGTTTCATGCAGCGGGCAGGCCGCAGTGGCCACCAGCCCGGTGCGGTGAGTAAAATATATTTCCTGCCCACACACTCGCTCGAGATCATCGAGGGCAGTGCCATGCGCTATGCTATTGCACATAAGCAAATAGAACAGCGTATGCCCTATATCCGTTCTTTCGATGCGCTTATCCAGTTCATGGTCACCTTAGCCATATCCGATGGTTTCAGGGCCGATGAGCTTTTTGAAGAAGTGATAAAGACGCACTGTTTTGCTTCGATCACCCGCGATGAGTTCAACTGGTGCCTTGCATTCATTACAAAGGGTGGCAAGTCGCTCAGTACTTACGACGAGTTTCATAAGGTAGTGCTTGTCGATGGACTGTACCGGGTCATCAGTCGCCGTGTAGCCATGCGTCACAGGCTGAATATAGGCGTTATAGTAAGCGACAGTATGCTACAGGTTAAATACATGGGCGGCAAAAGGCTGGGCATGGTGGAGGAATGGTTCCTCTCCCGCCTCAGCCCCGGCGATGTGTTCTGGTTTGCGGGCAATAACCTTGAGCTCATACGTATCAAAGACATGACAGCCTTTGTGCGCAAAAGCAACAAAAGCAAAGGCGTGTTCCCCTCCTGGCAGGGCGGACGCATGCCGCTTTCTTCACAACTTACCGGGGCCATCCGGATAAAGCTGGATGAATACTACCGGCGTAAAGCGAAAGATATAGAGCAGCTAAAGCTTATCCCCTTGTTCGAGAAACAAGAGCAGGTATCACACCTGCCCCATGTAAGTGAACTGCTTATAGAGAAAATAAAGACCAAAGAGGGTTACCACGTTTTCATTTATTCCTTCGAGGGGCGCAATGTACATGAAGGACTTTCAGCGCTCTTCGCATACCGTATCGCCAAAGACAGGCCCGGCACTTTTTCCCTGGGCTTTAACGACTATGGCTTTGAACTGCTTAGCGACCAGGAGATAGCCATTGAAGAAGCGCTGGAACATGGGCTCTTTAATACCGAACACCTCTCTGCCGATATATATGCCAGCGTGAATATTGCGGAGATGGCCCGCAGAAAATTCCGGGACATTGCCACTATATCAGGCCTTGTACTAAGCAACTATCCCGGCAAGCAAACCAAAACCAGACATTTACAGGCCAATTCAGAATTGTTCTTTAAAGTATTCGCCGATTACGAAAAAGACAACCTGCTTTTGCAGGAAGCCTACGACGAAGTGATGACCTTCCAGATGGAACAGGTACGCCTCATGGAGGCCCTGGAACGCATGCAAAAACAAAAGGTCGTGATCAAAGAATTGCAGGAGCTAAGTCCCTTCTGTTTCCCGATATTTGCAGAACGTTTCCGTGACAGGGTAAGCAATGAACCTTTTGATGCACGCGTAAGAAAATTATTGGAACAGGAAGGAAAGTAAGATGCAGGTAACATTACAGGGTAAGCCATTCACACTACTATACGAAAAGGCATTATACAGTCACGATGATGCCTTACTTATCATAGCCGATGTGCACCTGGGTAAGGTCAATCATTTTCGTAAGGCAGGCATATCAATGCCCCTCAATGCCCAGCAGGACGATTACCTTAACCTGAAGCATTTGCTTGACAACGTAGCCCCCAAAAAAGTTTATTTCCTTGGCGACCTGTTCCACAGCGACTACAATTACGACTGGCACCATTTCGAGGCGCTTATCAGCAGCTACACAGATATTGAATTCACTCTCATAAAAGGCAATCACGACTTTGTGGATGTAGAAAAATTCGACCGGCTTGGCCTGCGCATCGTGAACGACTATATCGAAGACGATTCGTTCATATATTCGCATGAACCGGTGAGTTTTAGACACGACAAGCTTAACATAACCGGCCATATTCACCCCGGTATTATGCTCAGCGGGCAAGCCAACCAGTCGGCGCGCATACCTTGCTTTTACCTGCATCAACAGGTATTGCTGCTCCCCGCATTCGGCAGGCTAACCGGCCTCTGCATCATGGACCGCCCGAAAGATGCACATGTATTCGTAGTGCTTGCCAGTGAGGTCAGGAAACTCTGAAAATAGTTACATGGCACCCCGGCACTATGCAATTGCTTATCTTGGCCCCTATGTACGTCCACATCCATACACAAATTGGTCGCGACTACCTTAACGGGCGCCTTGAAAAATTGAGCCCGGATTTACAGCCTATTTTCGGCCAAATGACCTGTCACCAAATGGTCTGCCACATCGGCGACCTGTTCCGTATGGCAACGGGCAGGATAAAAGCATTGGAATATGGTGCGATACCCGCCGCCGAAATACAGGCCATGGCCAAAGCAGGCAAAACAGTTCCGGCCCCCAAAGGTTTCGACCAACAAAAAGGAGAAGGCACACAACCTACCGATTTTGCCAAAGACATAGATACACTTCAACAACTCATCATAGAATTCAACAACTTACCTGAAGACCATGTATTTGCGCTACATCCCTACTTTGGCAACATGAATAAAGAGGAATGGCTCAACCTGGCCAACTATCACATCAATTACCACCTGGCTCAATTTGGAGTATAAACTTGTTTTTTGCTACGTCGGCATTACTTATCACCTATACCTATTGATATTTTCATCATTCTTATTTACCTTAGTACACATGCAAGTAACTATCCACACCGACGAAGGACTTAACCATCTGCACGAAAGATTAAGCAATCTGAAGCCCGATACGACACCCCATTCAGGCGAAATGAACTGCAGCGAAATGGTCTGCCATATCAGCGATATATTCCGATTGGCGAAGGGTGAGATCACGGGACACCAATACCGTGGTACCGCACCCGAAGTGATCGATGCCATGGCCAATGCAGGCAAGACAGTGGAAAATACCGACGCTACGACCCCAGTAAAAGGAACCGGGACCATGCCAACGCATTTCGAAGCAGACCTGAATACATTTAAGGAATTATTGGCCGAATTCAACGATCTCCCCGAGGACCATCCTTTTGCCCCCCACCCATATTTCGGGCAAATGACTAAACAGGACTGGACCGACCTGGCCAACTACCACATCAACCATCACCTCGAATTGTTCGGCGTCTAATTTTTTCGCATATACTGAGATGCTACCTTTTCAGGTAGCATCTTTTTTTGCAATCCTAAAATTTGTTGTTTCTATCAAATAACCACTCCCTTCAGGGCGCCGGAGGTCTTACCGTACCAAGGTCACCGTTCCCTTATAATAATATACCTTCCCCTCCCCATCTTTGAACTCCGCATAGTAGTTGAATACATCACCGTCAAGGGCTATGCCCTTGCTCGTGCCATCCCATTTGTTGTTAATGTCTTCGCTGTAAAACACCTGGTTGCCCCAGCGGTTGTAGATCATTAGCCTGAAGATCTGTATGTCACAGCTTAGGGTAACGCCGAACTTGTCGTTCTTGTTGTCGTTGTTCGGGCTGAAGGC
>CAYZTM010000026.1:0-53293 GCA_964481425.1 uncultured Flavipsychrobacter sp. | reverse complement strand
AGCCTGCCGCGTGCGCGGCCTCAGCGAGTGCGATACGGCACTCAGCGCACCGCTGACCATGAGCGTATGGGCTGTCAATGTGAACTCAGTGGCAGTTGGGCAGTGGCAGCTGACAGTGTACCCCAACCCTGTAAAAGACATCTTGCAGATAGGCTACAGCAATATCACAGAGGGGCAAATGGAGCTATGCGATATGGCAGGCAAGCTGCTGATACAACAGCCCCTCAGCCATAGCCTGGACCTGGAGGGCCTGGCTAGCGGGGTGTACCAGCTGCATGTGCTCGATAAAACCACAGGCTATGATAGCGTGCATATGGTAGTGAAAGACTAAAGCAGCCTCGGTACCGCTTCAAGCGGTCAGGCGCGTTGAGGGAGGAGCCGGGCTGACAAAAGATAATGAAGCAAAAAAAATGCGGCCCTTCCGGGGCCGCATTTCATAAGGTCATATCGTAGCAGTACTTACTTCTTTTTGTTCTTGAACTTAGCCACCAGCTCGGCCACAGCATTCCTCCGCAGGAACTCGGGGTTCAGGTCTGTGAATACCTTTAGCCTCGTCGGGCTGCTGCGCAAGGCTTTTTCCAGTTGCAAAAGTCCTTCTTTGGCTTTGCCCTGTTCAAACAGTATCGCCGCCTGGTAATAACGGAAGTCTGCCTTTTCGCCGCAGTGTTCCCTTGCCACGTCCAGCTGCACGAGGGCCTCATCATAATAGCCCGTCATGTACAGCCCTTTTATTAAGGCCACCCAGGTGGTCTTGCTGCCGGGCTTCAGGCGCACCGCATTCAGGTAGCATACCAGCGCTTCGCTCTTTACATCCAGTTCCATCAGGCAGTTGCCTATGGCCATACAGTAGGAAGCATTCTCCTTGTCCAGGTGCAGTGCTACAGAATACGACTTCATTGCCTTTTCCCATTTCTGCTCGCGGGCGTAGGTCTCTCCTATCTTGTAGAATATGCCATCATCCTGCGGGCTGAGCTGCGAGGCCATGCGGTAGTAATCGCGTGCCTTCTGGTAGTCCTTTTGCTTTTCCCAGCAGTAGCCCATCGCCTCGAAGATCACGTCCTCGGCCTTGGCTATCTGCAGGTGTATCTCCAACACTTCTATGGCCTTGCTGTACCACTTCAGGCGCATGTAAGCATCGGCCATATTGCGGTAGGCAAACTCGAACTTCTCATCTATGGCTACGCAAAACTCGTAAGAGTCTATCGCCTTCTCATACAGTTTCAGGCCCTGGTAGGCAGCGCCGAGGTTGAACCAGGCCAGTGCATTATAAGGGTCCTCTTCGGTAAGCTGCGTATGCAGGGCTATGCTTTCCTCCAGCCGCTCGGTGAACTCTGCCCAGAAACATATCTTCTGCAGGGCCTCCTCGTTGCGACGGTCCACCTTGATCACCCGCTTCAGGGTATCGAACACGGCATCAAATTCCTCGCACTCATCATATACATCCGACAGCTCAAGCAGTATCTCGGTCTTTTCCTTCTTTTCAAACTCTTCCGATTTCTGCTCCAGCCATAGTGCTGCCTGGTCGTACTTGAACTGGCCCAGCAATATATCCGAGCGCAGCAATACCGCATCGAGGCAGTTATTATCATACTGCTCCATCTCGTCAAGCGCCTTCAGTGCCTGCCCGTACTTTTGGGCCTGGGTCAGTATCTCAGCTTTAAGCAGTAAAATATTGGCAGAGAAAGGATAATACGTCTGGGCTATGTCGCAGGCCAGGAGGGCCTCTTCTTCATTGTTGTTGTCGAAATAGTATTGTACCACATGCTCAAACTCCTCTTCATCCATCATACTGGTACCCTCGCCGGTCTTAATCAACTCGTATTTTTCCAGCAGTGCACTTAGCGAGTCCCATTCTTCGTCCCTATAATCATCATCAAACATAAGTAACGCCGTTTATATCAAAGTTAATACAAATATCCGGCCAATCCAGTAGGGCTGTGTTATGGCAATGTAAAAATCCACAGCTTATTCACACATTAAAAAATGGGCCATTCTGCGCGATAGCAAAACGGCCCCTATAAATAAACAAAAACTGTAAGTGTGAATATAACCTCGCGTGGTTAGCTCGTAATGTATGGTCTATATATTGCGCACTAATATATCGCTTGGTACAAATAGGGAAAGCGGATATAAAATTATTAAAAAGATTTGAAAAAAACCCATTCTATTTTTCATCCTCCTTCCCGCCGGCCTTGTTGCTGGGCCTGCTCTCGTTCCATAACCTGTCCAGTGCCGTTACCACGTAGGTGTAGCGGCCCTTATCGGTATCGGTATATTCCCGCCCGCTCTGTATGCTCAGTATCCTGTCGCTGCGCTCCAGGTCTATGGTTTCCTGCTCGGGGAAGCGGTACAGCACATAGCGCAGCTTTTCTTTATCGTCCTTGCAGTGCCACTCCAGCTTGCGGCCACGGCCGCTATTGCTCATGCTCAGCACAGGCGCCGGCGGGGCGTTCTTATCCAGCCAGGGCATGGTGGGCGGCAGTGCCGGGTAACGGTCGGTACGGTGCTCCAGGCTGTCCTTCAGGGCTCCCGGTATCTTATCGAAGCTCGAGGCGCTGTAGAACACAAAGCCCTGCACACCGGCATTGCGTACATCGCGTATCTGCCACAGTATTTCGTGCGGACTGCTGTATGCGCTGCTCTTATGCTCCGCCATGCGGTACACTCCCAAGCCGGCATATACGTGACGCCCATAACTGTGCTGCTGCCACCATGGCAGTAATACGTCAAAAGCGGCAGCCCTGTGGCCATGCTCCCAGTACAATTGTGGCAGCAGGTAGTCTATCCAGCCATTGCGCATCCAGAGTATCACATCGGCATACAGGTCGTCGTAACAGGTTTGCCCGCCATGCGTTGCGGAGCCTTCGGGGTCCTTACTGGCATTGCGCCATACCCCAAATGGGCTGATACCCAGCTTCACATAAGGTTTTATCGCCTTTATATCTTCGTTAAGGCCCTCAATAAAGATGTTCACGTTCTGCCTGCGCCAGTCGTCCTTATCCTTACCGCGCCCGTAGCGCAGGTAGCACACATTGTCGCCAAACTCTTTACCTGCTACCCGGTAGGGGTAGAAATAATCGTCCAGGTGCACGGCATCTATATCATAACGTTTCACCACATCGCATATCACCTTCGTTACATAGTCCCGCACCTCCGGCTGGCCGGGGTTCAGGTAGCTCTTGCCGCCATAGGCTATGATCCACTCCGGGTGGCTGCGGGTAATATGGTCGGGAGGATTGGGGTTGTGCTTGCTATCCACCAGCGCGCGGAAAGGATTGAACCATGCATGGAATTCCATATTCCGCTTGTGCACCTCCTGTATCATAAAGCTCAGCGGATCATAATAAGGCACGGGCGGCTTGCCCTGGTGCCCCGTCAGGTAATGGCTCCATGGCTCATAGGGCGAGTCGTAGAGCGCATCGCTGCTTGGACGTATCTGTACAATCACCGCATTGCAGCCCATATCCTGCAATTGGTCCAGCCGCCGTATGAACTCCGCCTGCTGCTGCTCTGCAGGCAGGCCCTGCCTGCTCGGCCAGTCGATATTCGCCACAGTGGCTATCCAGGCCGCACGAAACTCACGCTTCGGCGACTGAGCCAACACATTAATACTCAACAACAAAAAACAAAAAATGATACCTCGCCTCATAAGCCCAAAGCTAAGCGAAAAGACAAAAGCCAAAAAATGATGTGCAGAAAAATACGCTTAGTCCCAGCGCAGCAAGTCCACTACCCGCTCCAGCCATAGCTTGTCCAGCTCATCGAAAGCTGCAAGCTCCCGGCTATCCACATCCAGCACAGCAACCACGCTGCCCTCACGCAGTACAGGCACCACTATCTCGGAGCGCGATGCAGTGCTGCAGGCTATATGGCCGGGAAACTGCTCCACATCGGGTACCAGCAGTGTCCGCGCCTCGGCCCAGGCTGTGCCGCAGACCCCACGGCCCTTCTTGATGCGCGTGCAGGCCACCGGCCCCTGGAAAGGGCCCAGCACCAGCTCATCGCCCCGCACTATATAAAAGCCCACCCACAGCCAGCCGAACTGCTCCCTGAGCGCCGCCGCTACATTGGCCATATTGGCCACCCTGTCGCGCTCGTAGCTCAGCAAGGCCTCTATTTGCGGCAGCAGGCCCTCATACTGTTCGGCTTTGCTGCCGGCTATTATGTCCAGGTCTTCTGCCATAGGGGGCAATTTACATGAATAATATTCAATTCCGGTGATGGCGGGTAGCTCATACCTTATTCGGTGATGTGCGATAATTTCCCGTTCGTGAAGGTTAGCATTGAGCCATCGCTGTAATGCCACACCTCAATTGTCTTACCCGTCGAGGTATGATCGGGGTCGCCCCAGGCAGCTTCGCACATCGCTTTTGTCATGCCTATCTTCACCTGCCTGTTGGCCACCGCAGTGCCATATACTTTCCCAAACTGCTTTACATAGGTGGCCAGTGTTTCTGCAGCATTCTTTTTAGCATCCGCTTCATCAGCCTTTTCCTTTGCCGCCTGCGCTGCATCCTCCTGCCGCTTTTGCTCCATGGCTGCCTTGTAGGCCTCTTCGTTCTGAAAGTCATTCATTTTTTCAGGAGCTATCAATTTTTCTCCGTCAGCGCGCTTCAGCACCAGGCGCGGCCGGGCAAAGTATTCGTCCTTATCGAAAATAAAGGTCAACTCGGTGCAGGTATAGGGCAGGGTGTCGCCCTTCGCATACACCTTCTTATTCACCCAGTTCTTTTTAAGCTGCTCCAGGTAGGCCTTGGTGTATATCGCTTCGCCGGGCACCTCATCCCTGTTACGACCTACATTGCCATAACTAATATAAAAGTTCCACTGCACCATTTCACCTTCCGGGTCCTTCAAAACTGAGTGTACCTTGCAACAGTAGCCCTTATCGTCCGTCTTCTCAGAGCCGTAGTCGGTAATAAGGAACGTTTTGCCGGCCAGTGCGCTGTAAGGCGTTCTCTTCTCGTTAAAAAAAGTAACTCCTTTATAGGTTTTGGAATTCGCTCCGGTGAACGAGGTATACAGCAGATCGTCAAAGTGCTTAGCCTTTTTCTCCGGGTTCTGCATTACAAAATATACCTCCTGCCCTATGAGCGATTTAGGATCGTAACTACAAGTGAGATCAGAGAAATTCTCGCTGCTGTCATATAGCTTCAGTTTGTTCTCTTTCGCTTCGGGTGCGCGATAGCTATACTGTGCCCGGCTGCTGCTGCAGGCCAGTAGTATCATGGATAAGAGCAATAGTCTTTTCATTGTCCAGGTTTTGGTCCAAAAATATTAGCTAACCTATAACTTTTCAATCTTAAGGGTAAAAATGTGGATATTTTCTATGCCCTGTGATCAGCCATTTCCGGTTTCCGGTGAAAATATCATTTATTCGCTTTCTTTATAATTTCCGGTTTTGTGCGCATAAAAACATTTCCGCTTTTTGAGGGGCTATCCTGAGCAAAGCCTTGCCGATACTGCCATATGGCGTTGGGTTTTAATTTCCGGTCGTTGCTGGTTTGTCTTTTTCAAAGGTGACCGGGAGAGGAGTTCTGGTCGTTGCTGGTTTGTCTCTTCAATGGCGACCAGGAGAAAAGTTCCGGTCATTGCCGTTTGTCTTTTCAATGGTGACCGGGAGAAGAGTTCTGGTCATTGCTGGTTTTTGCCTCACCCGGCCTCTCCAAAGGAGAGGAGGTGTTAAGTACGAGTGCTGCCGTGTTATCGTGAGATTGCTTCGGCGCGCCGGGATTAGGGGCCAGACGGGCTTCTCGCCCGCCTGCCGGACGGGCAGGCAATGACGGGGGAGCATTAAATTGAAAAGTAAACGCGAAAAAGTGTTCACTTTTGAACGGGGGGAAATGGTTGCCGATGCGCGCCGATGCTGCATTATTATCATTTGCCAGATGTACACAAAGGTGAACTTGGTAACCTTTGAGCTGCCGTATGTAAAAGAACTTCATGCCCCACACACTCTAAAAAAATGACGGGCCATGCAAGTTCTTAAACTGTAAGGGGTGATGCAAATTTGATTTTTATGATACCCTGTTTTTAAGGGTATGATACCGGGATCTTTGGGGTATGATAAAAATAGTTTAGGGGGGAATCCGGGGCAATAAGCTGAACAGCAAGCTTATACAGTTGTACAGCCCTTACAGCCGCTCGCTTTTACAGCCTTGCCTGCTACATCCTTTTTGCACAGGGGCAAACCAATAGTCCCTGTTTTACGTCTTTGCTATCATGGGCCAGGCGCATGCCGGCCTGTACGTACCTCTTATTTATTCACAAAGCCCCCTTGCACCATATGATCGTTAAAGCTTTCTCTTTAGGGCTGGTAATGCTCCTGGCCGGCCCCGCCCTGCGGGCACAACCTGCCAGTATATGCGTTCCCGGCAATATCCGCATGCCCCACGATAGCCTCGTGGCCCGGCAACTGCTGCGCTCGCTCAACGGATTTTTGGCACAGGCCGATGGCCCGGCCAAAGAGAACAGCTATGTGCAGCAGCAGCAGCTATTGGAGACCTCCCTGCTGCTCGATGAAATGAAAGAGCTCGCCAAAAGCCATTATTACAAAAGCGACAGCTTCTTCAAACCCTACCTGCAGAATGTAGTGCAGCTCGATGACAGCAATTTCATCATACAGCTATCCTGGATGGGCATCGACGGGCAAAGGCCTGCACTAAGGGCCTCCTTCACCCTGCTGGCCGATAAAAAAGGGGACAGCTTTTATTTCTACTCGCCCCTGCGCCAAAACACGGAGAGCTGGAAGAGCACCAGGATAGGCAATACCACCATACACTACAAGCACAGCATCAACACTGCTAAGGCCAATGCTTATTTTAAAATGATAGCCGCTTACGACAAGAAGCTGATGGCCCCTAACCGCCCTGCCGACTTTTATTGCGCCGATAACTTTACCGAGGTGCTGCAGCTCATCGGCATCGACTACAAGGCCGACTTCAACGCCTACAGGCATACCTCGGAGCTCGGGATGCAAAACAACCACAGCATCGATGTGAATGGCTCGTTGGGCCCCGGCTTCAGCAATTTCGACCCGCACGACCTCTGGCATGCCCGGCTGCATATGGTGCTATCGCCCGATAGCATCAACCGCCCGGTAGATGAGGGGGCAGCCTACCTGTATGGCGGCAGTTGGGGCTTTAGCTGGCAGCAGATTCTGGCCAGGTTCAAAGCCTATGCCGCACAAAACCCCCATGCCGACTGGCATGCGCTCTATAATGCCAGCACCAACTTCGACCCCAGGGGCGAGTATCCCCTGAACGTGGATTTTGCCATAAACGCCCTGCTCATCCAAAAGATAGATAAAGAAAAAGGCTTCCGGCCCGTGCTTGAGCTGCTGGCCTGCGGCAAAAAAGAAGAAGGGAACAAAAACTATTTCGCTGCGCTCTATAAAGTGACCGGCATCAGCGAGGCCGGTTTCAATGCTGCCGTTGCGGCATTGATAAAATGAGCATAGAGCTGTATACAAAGATCGGTTCGACGCAACATTATCACGACCCCATCGGGGTCATCTGTTTGTAGCTCTAAGGCCCATTCCCTTACTATTAGCTCCGTAGGAGCGGCCTGAAATGTTATGTTCGCGTTATCTTGTTTAGGTTTGCTCTATATGATATTTTGTACTATTTTTCGAATTAACCCCCATCATTAAATGGCTGATTGGTCAGAAATAGAAGTTGAATTGATTGTTGCAGACTATTTCCAAATGTTGCATGAGGAAATATGCGGGAAAAAGGTCAATAAAACCACGCATCGAAATGCGCTAATACCATTACTGAACAATAGAAATGATGGCTCTGTAGAATACAAACACCGGAATATTAGTGCTGCACTCATTAATCTAGGGCTACCTTATATAAATGGTTATAAACCTATGTGGCACTATCAGAAATTGATAGACGAAAAGATATATCAATATCTGTCTGTCAATAGAGCTGCAGAAAAAGATTTTAATGCCTTTGCTTACCAAAAACTAGAAATACTAAAACCCAAAATTGAGTTCAGTCATTGGCTAGAGGCACCTCCAGAAAGAACATTTGTATCTGAGCCGACAGTTGAATATTACAAACCAATAAAAAGAAACTACCTAGAGATTGAACAAAAAAATCGCTCTATTGGAGAAACAGGTGAACAACTAGTTTTTGATTATGAAAAATGGCGGCTAAATAATGCAGGACAACCCAAACTTGCCCGTGAAGTAAAATGGATATCAAGAGATGATGGCGATGGCGCAGGCTTTGATATTCTTTCTAAGAACTTACATGGTGAAGATATATTCATCGAAGTGAAATCAACTACTCTAGGTAAGGATACTCCCATCTTCTTCTCCAAAACAGAAAATGACTTCTCTAATGAGAAAAAGGAAGCATTCCATTTATACAGAGTATTTGAATTAAAGAAACAACCTAAGATGTTTATGAATAATGGCAGCTTTCAAAATATGTGCTCTATGGAAGCGATAAACTTTAAGGGATTTTTTTGATTATAACTCATCATCAAAATATATTTTATAATAGTTTTTCCCTCTTTTTGAATCGAATCCTTTCTCAATTAGTTCAGTATTTCCATGAATGTAAATATGAAAATTCTTATCTAATTTTAGTACACTTTTGAAAACCCGCGACTGCTTTTTTAATGCTGAATTGGAAATAGTAAAAGAGCTTTCTAATTTTAAATCTAAATCTTTAGAGTATTCACTTTTGAATTTTTTAAATGATTTAATGACATCCTCATCTTGAAAGACTATGTCTGTGAAATCCTTTTCTTTAAATTTTTCATTTTCTTTAAAAAACTGAATAGAATTATTTAAATAACTAATTTTCTCTTTATTGCTTATTTCATACTCGGTATCTAACTTCTTTGTTATAAATTCTTTTGTTATTGTTAAATAGTTCTTGGTGAAGTGGTAGTCATCATTTGCAGGTTTGATTTTTAAAAATTTATCCTTCCAAAATATAGCCTCTTCACCTTTATTTGTCTCATCTATTATAAAAATTTTGTAACCCGTTTCTGCATGCAAGTTTAATATTAAACACGCTTTATCAACTTTTTCTTCGCTAATTCCTTTTTCAATTTTAAAATCGAAATTTCCATTACGTCTATCTACTTTGAAAAAATTCTGCTTTCCTTCGGTTTTTACTATACTAATCGCATCAAATACCTTTTCATCTAAAATAACATTCTTTAAATATGCAAAATGTAGTTCCCCACTTTTTATGTTTGGGTTATTAGTAACTGAAAACAAGTGTTTTGCAATATTAACTGTGTAATTATGAAAATTTTTCACTTCTTTAAATGCCTTATCAATATAATGTTTTACTGTGTTTAGTCCAATTTCAGATTCGTGAAAAAAAGAGAAATCCTCCTCTTTGTTCTTGAAGGGTGACGTAAAATAATTTAGTAAAAGCCGTTTCAGATCCTCGTTGCTAATATCTACAGATTCATTGGAATAAAAGGAGTCTTCTTCACTGTAAGTATTACCTATAAAGTGTGTCGATAGTTTAATTAAACTTGAACTAGAAAATACTGTTTGCATTAGCTATTATTTTGCTGTTCAGAATTGTCGTTTTTATTTGAATCGATTTTATTCTTTACCATTATATAATGATGCAATTGGCTAAAATTAAAAATATTAAGTACAATTTGTATGGTTAATAATACGGAAATTGAAAACCAAAAAACCAAAAAAACCAACGCGATGAAATTAATTATATTAATTCCACAGGTATCTAATGGGATCATTAATTTTTTGTTGACATCCAAAAATATTATTTCATGGTAAATAAATGCCACGATTAATGCTATCGCTTGGAAAATCACGTTTATCGCAAATGTCCCTGACATTTTTTGATATAGGGTATACTTGTTTTCTTTTATTGGCTCTGTTATTCTATCCATCATGCTACTTTGAACAAACCCTACAACCAAAGTATAACCGGCTATTGTGAATCCTAGTATACCAGGAAGAAAATTTACCATTAAACTAAGCAAATCGATAATTATATCGTATGTGCTCACTTTTATCAAACTGGCAACAATAGGAAGTAATACAGCTACAACAATAGAAATAATTGCTACTTTCTTTTGGAATAGCTTATGCAAAATATCTGAGGTCTCTAAAACCCCATTAATTCCATGTACAAAAGTCTTCCTAAGATTTTCTTCTGTTTGTTTTGTTGCCATTATTTCTAAATATTGCCATTACCTTTTCATAAACCTTTTCATTGAAGCTTGTAAGGGTACTCAAAACAAATTCACGCAAAGGATATTCAGAAGTGCGTATAGTTTCCGTCTGTCCGTTTTGATTTATCACCTTTGCTATAGTTTCCCCGTTGCTCACTGAAGTTTCCATTGCCCCTTTTAAGATAATGCTCTTATTGACATCAATAGATATATCAGGCTTTTGAGTCGCTTCAATCTTCATCCTTGAGGTATTTGAGGCCTTCATATCTTCTTCCATAAATTCTTGGTAATCTTCAACATTATCAAAATTTGAATAATTAATATCGATTATCAATTTTTTTATTTCCCGCGCATTGATTATAGCTTTAATTGATGCAGTATCTTTTTCAACATCAACATGTATATACTCGTCTTTTTTCGATGCTTCTTCCAATGCTTTCTCTAAAAAATCTTTAACGGGATAAGGCGATATGCTAATACTGCTTGCTGTTCTAAAAATAAATCTATGCGCAGCAGGGATAAACAGATATTCAGTAAAAACCGCATCAGGGAATAAGCCTTCTGGGACCTTAAACTCTTCATCTAAATCTAAGGAATTAAGGTTTAACCACTTTTCGTTTTTGATATATGTAAATTGAGCTAGCGTCCCAGAATAATACAGCAGTGTGCCATCTTCTCTATGTGGAACTAAAGTTTTGATAATGCAGTGCTTTCCATATGAAGATTGAGCATGAATTTTCTTATCAAACATCCTTTTAAAAAGATTTGCATAATCATTTGGAGATGCATCCTTCGAATTAAAATTGTTGCGAAGTTTTACATTTATAATGTAAAAATTTCTGATTCTTGGTTTTTCGACCTTTGCCATTTTTTTACATGTTTTATGTTAATGTATAGCAAAAGAACGTTGCTACTAATCATTGCAAGTTCTTAGCTTTTTATAAACGCTTATTAATAATGTGGACAAAAACTATCTATTTCTATAAATCTCCCAGTGTAAGCTAAAGAAATGATTATCCACAAAACACTATTCTATATCATAAAGGACAATCCCTTTAGAGTCTATTAGAATATTGTTTTCATGGGGATATTTTGTGTTCTTAGAAGGCCAAGTATAATAGTATATTTTAAGATAAAATAGAGTGAAAACACGGTATTTTACATTCAGTTAATTGTATAATTTTGCACTTTTTTTACCTGCATAGCTAAATTTATTCCGTTCCTGGAAAAATACATTTACACATTCTATTCAAACAAAAATGAACTTGCCACTTTGCATTCGTATGTATAAAATCTGCATAGTCAGTGCGGTTACCACAGTATAAGCACGTTGTGGGTTGATCTCCCAATAAGAATATCTCAAGTTGGAGCATTTACAAAAGTACAGGCTATAAAATCGGCGTCATTGGCTTATAAATCACGTTGGTGATTTACTCAAACCCCTCCCCAAAAAACTCCTCTAAGGTCATATCAAAAGCCTGCACAATGCGCACCAGGGTCGAGAAGCGCAGGTCTTCGCCGCGCTCGTAGCGGCTGTATTGTGCCCGGTTAAAGTTGTGCTCGTAGGCAAAGGTCTCATGGCTGCTGTGGCCCTGCGCTATGCGCAGCGCTTTGATGCGCGCACCCAGCTTCTTCAGCACCAGTTCGGGGTCCTCGTTCTTTACCTTCTTGCTCTTTGCCATAGGGTACGAAAAGTAGCGAAGGTCTTCCTTTCAATGAACTCCTTAAAAGAAGTATGCTTATTAGCAGATTTTTATTATCTTGCTGCCAACCAACGGCTATCATTATGCGCTTCTTCCGCAGGCTCAGCAGCAGGCAGCTCTCCTGGTACGAGGGCTTTCCTTACCATGCCGGCCAGTTATCGGCCTATCTCTACAGCGGCTTCAGCTTTTACATCATCTCCCTCAGGAACGGCGATATCATCCGCCATTACCCGCCCGATGTGGCCGACTTCGCCCGCTGGCTCGATGAGCATAAGGTGCGCAATGTGATGGAGGAGCAACAGCCGCCCACCCATCAATAATTTCCGTCCTATCTCAACTTATCCACAAAATTGCCGGCAGCCGCAGCTGCTGCGTAACTTTACAGCAGCGCCGCTGCCCTGCAGGGCCATTATTACAGATCAATAAACAACCCTATGCACCTTTCCATACATTTCGCTCATTATCATAACACAGTATCCGCGCACACTCTGTCCCAAAACACCCCTGCCAAAAGTGAACATTTTCCTGCGTTTACTTTTGAATCGGGCCCGCAACAAAGAATAATTTATCCACTATCTCATCTATACTTAAAATCTCATCGATCGCGGTTTAGACATTTAACTATTTTTGCCCCATGCACAATTACTTAGAGGGTTTGAACGAGCAGCAGCGTGAGGCGGTACTCCATATAGATGGTCCGCTGATGATAGTGGCAGGGGCCGGCAGCGGAAAAACGAAAGTACTTACTACCCGCATAGCCCACCTCATGCACAAAGGGATCGATGCCTTCAATATCCTCGCCCTCACCTTTACCAACAAGGCCGCCGCCGAGATGAAAGAACGCGTGGAGAAGATACTGGGCAATACGGAGGCGCGCAACCTGTACATAGGCACGTTCCACTCCGTCTTCGCACGCATACTGCGGGCGGAGGCCAATAAGCTGGGCTACCCCAACAACTTTACCATCTATGATACCGACGATGCCAAGAGCATCATCAAAAGCATAGTGCACGATATGAACCTGGACGACAAGCACTACAAGCCCGCTTATATCTACAACCGCATAAGCGCGGCCAAGAACAGCCTTGTTGACCCTGTGGCCTATAAGAGCGATTACCATATACAGCAGGAAGATGCCCGCAGCAACCGCCCCCTGATGGGCGATATATATGATGCCTATGCCAAACGCTGCTTTAAGAACGGTGCCATGGATTTCGACGACCTGCTCTTTAAGATGTATGTGCTCCTCGTCACCTTCCCCGAAGTGCTGGCTAAGTACCAGCACCGCTTCCAGTACATACTGATAGATGAGTACCAGGATACCAACCTGGCGCAGTATGCCATCATCAAAATGCTGGGTGCTGTGCACGAGAACATCTGCGTGGTGGGCGACGATGCACAGAGTATCTACTCCTTCCGCGGGGCCACGGTACAGAACATCCTGCAGTTCCAGGACGATTACGAGGACGTTAAGATCGTGAAGCTGGAGCAGAACTACCGCAGCACACAGGCCATACTCAATGTGGCCAACCAGGTGATCGGTAACAATAAGAACCAGATACCCAAGAACCTCTGGACCGAGAACCTGGAGGGCGAGAAGATAACCCTGGTGCGCACGATGACGGATAATGACGAGGGCCGCTTTGTGGCCGATGCCATCAAAGAGCAGCAGATGCGCAACCATTACCGCAACAACGATTTTGCCATCCTGTATCGCACCAACGCGCAGAGCCGCTCTTTCGAAGAAAGCCTGCGCCGGATGAACATACCGTATAAGCTGTATGGGGGCGTATCGTTCTACCAGCGCAAAGAGATAAAAGACTTCCTCGCCTACCTGCGTGTCATCGTCAACAGCCAGGACGAGGAGAACATAAAGCGTGTCATCAACTACCCCGCTCGCGGCATCGGCAAGACCAGCATCGAGAAGATCATGGTGGTGGCCAACCAGCAGGACAAGACCTTCTGGGAAGTGATAGAGAACCCCATGCTGCATGGCATCAAAGGTGCGGGTGGTAACTCGATAGAGAACTTCGTTACGATGATCAACAGCTTTCGCACCATGCTGGAGAAGCAGAACGCTTACGATGTGGCCTTTGCCGTAGGCAAGCATACGGGCCTTGTTGCCGAGCTGTATAATGATAAGAGCGTAGAGGGCCTGGCGCGCTACGAGAACGTGCAGGAACTGCTCAACTCGATAAAAGAATTTACCGAGACGCCCGATGAAGAAGGCGAGCTGCGCGATAAAACACTGGGCAGCTACCTGCAGCAGATCACCCTGCTCACCGATGCCGACCAGGATAAGGACGAGGACGCCGATGCCGTGAAGCTGATGACCATACATGCCGCCAAGGGCCTTGAGTTCCCCTGTGTGTTCAACGTGGGGCTGGAGGAGAACCTCTTCCCCAGCGCCATGAGCCTCTACGACCGTAACGACCTCGAGGAGGAGCGGCGCCTGTTCTACGTGGCCATCACCCGCGCGAAGGAAAGGCTATGGGTCACCTATGCCAACAGCCGCTACCGCTTCGGCAGCCTGGTGCAGAACGAGCCCAGCCGCTTCATAGAAGAGATACCCGATAAGTACCTCGACAGGTCCTTCACCGGCATGAGCAATACAGCGCGCGGCAGTGTAGGCGCATTTGGCAACATGCTCAACCAGAGCTTTGACAAAGTGCCTTCGCTCAAGAAGCTGGCCGATAAGCTGGCCCAGCCTGCCGTTAAAGAGCATAAACCAAGCGCCGATTTCCGCGCAGACGACCCGGGCGAGATGCAGGTAGGCATGAAGGTGGAGCACCAGAAATTCGGCTTTGGGCAGATACTGACCCTTGAGGGCGGCGCCAACAACCGTATCGCATCCATACAGTTCGATGGCGGCCATGGCACCAAGAAGATCATGCTGAACTATGCGAAGTTGCGGATAGTGAGGGATGAGTAGAAAGTATATAGTAGAAAGTAGAAAGCTGTTGTGAAAACATACGAAAATGTCTTTCGACTTTCTACTTAGGACTTTAGACTAATAAGTTAATGAAAATAAAAAGCAAAGGATATTTATGGAATCCACGCACTTGCTGCACCTTATAAACAAAATCACTTGTTATGATCCGGAACTTATCTCTTCCAGTGGCAATATTATTTGCCTTGCTGGGCAGCAGGGCCTTAGCCGATACCAAACAGAAAGTTAATATAGACCAGGCCACCGTATTCCTGAATGGTGCCGAGCTGCTGAGCAGCGCAAAAGTGGCGCTGCCACAAGGCGAGAGCGAGGTGCTCTTCACCAATATAGCAGGCGATGTGAACCAGCAGAGTCTGAGCATCAGCACGAGTAATAATGTAGCGGTACAAAGCAGTACTTTCCAAAATAATTACCTGTCGGACGATAACCTGTCGCCAAAGGCAAAGACCATAAAAGACAGCATAGAGCAGATGGGCATCACACGCAGCGAAGTGGATAACCAACTCACCGTTACCAAAGAGCAGATAAGCGTGATACAGGAGAACCGCAAAGTAAGCGGTCAGAACAATGGACTGTCGGTAGCGGAGCTGGATAAGTTGCTCACCCTCATCAATGCAAGGATGGGTAAGCTGCTGGACGATAAGCAAAGGACAGAGAAGAAACTGGCCAAAATAGATGAGCACATCGCGCAACTGAACAAACAGCTTGCCGAGGAACAAAAGAAAAGCTACCAGCCCGGCGGTCAGCTACTGGTAAAATTCTATGCACCGCTGGCTACCACTACAGATGTGCAGCTCACTTACGTGGTGCCCAATGCAGGCTGGGCCCCTACCTACGACCTGCGGGTGGATAAGATCAATGCCCCTGTCAAACTATATTACAAAGCCAACGTATACCAGAACAGCGGTGTGAAATGGGACAATGTAAAACTGGTGCTCTCGACCGGTAACCCCAGCGAAGGCGCACAGGCACCCGTGCTGAACCCCTGGTACTTAAGCTTTAACCAGCCGGTATATGCATATAAGCGCATGCCCCAGGCGGCACCCGTAATGATGCAGAAGGATGAGGACCGTATGATGGTAACAGAATCGGCCGCAGGCACCGGCGCAATAGCCACTATGAATGACTATGTGCAGGTAGATAATAGCGGTATCAATACCAGCTTCGATATAGCGCTGCCCTATAATGTGCCCAGCGATGGGCAGCAGCACCTGGTATCGATAAAGAGCTATGAGCTGCCGGCAACATATCGCTACTATGCCGTACCCAAGAAAGACAACGATGCCTTCCTGCAGGCGCAGGTAACCCAATGGGAAGACCTGGACCTCATACCGGCACAGACCAATATCTTCTACGAAGGTTCTTATGTTGGCCAGGGCTATGTGGATGTGCGTAATGTAAAAGATACCATGAACTTCTCGCTGGGCCGCGATAAGAAAATAGTAGTGAAGAGGGAAGTAGATAAGAAAAAACGCAGCGTGAAAACCATTGGTACCAATGTGCGCGAAACAGTGGCCTACACTATAAGCGTGCGCAACACCAGGAAGGAAGCCATATCGCTCACCCTGCTGGACCAGGTGCCTGTAAGCAATGATAAAGACATAGAAGTGGAAGACAAAGAATATAATGACGGCACACTGAATGAAACGACCGGAGAAGTGAAATGGGTACTGGACCTGAAGCCGAACGAAACCAAAGAGGTGAAGATAGGCTACACGGTAAAATATCCCAGGGGTAAAACAGTGGTAGTGAGATAGGGTCGTTATGTTGACAGGTTGATAGGTTAATATGTTTATTCAGAAAAGAAACGATAAGGAACGTGAGATAGATAGGCTAAAAGTGAAGCAAGCGGGTATATACCCGCTTGCTCATTTAACTATAGTGTAAGTACAATTATTTATTAAACCTCAGCTCCTGCAGCAGGAAGGCATTATCCTTTGACTTGAGGAGGATGTACAAATTAAATTTGACGCCGCTGGTAGTAGTCAGTGTACCGATAGCGAACTGCGAAGTGGCTGTAGCGGTACCACTGTTGAGGATGGTAACATCTTTAGGCACATTCTTGGTGAAGAAATCTTTGAGCACCAATGAGGCCTGGGTGCGGCTGTATGCCGACTGGGTATTATTGAGTGTAATAGGCACTATATTATCGTAGTACTTCTCGATAGTGGTCACGTCGCTATTGCGGATAGCATTTACCATGTCCTCGAGCACAGACTGTGCCCGGGCGGATACTATCAGCATGAAACATGCCAGCGTTAAAAGTGCCTTTTTGTAAATTTTTTTCATATTCGATTCCCCTTCACAGATCCGGAACTTAAATTAGCCACAAAAATCAAGCCAAATTCAGTCTTTTTCGCTTCAATTTGCAGGAATGATACTGTTTGCAGCCCGGGCCGAAAACATGGTATATTTCTACAGGGGGATACAAATATAACTGAAAAATTCACATTTTAACTATTAAATGTTAAAAAAGGAGCAGTTAAATGACCATAAACATCATATAAAAAGCGGGTATATCGTACTTTTGCGGCCATGCCGAAAAAAGTAATGCTCATCATAATGGACGGCTGGGGCCATGGAAAGGTACCCAAGGCCGATGCCATAGCCAATGCCCGGACCCCATTTGTACACTCGTTATATGATAAATACCCCCATACGGAACTGGTAACCTGCGGCGAGGCCGTAGGACTGCCGGAGGGCCAAATGGGCAACTCTGAAGTAGGGCACCTGAACATAGGCGCCGGCAGGATAGTGTACCAGGAACTGCAAAGGGTGAATGTGGCCATAAAAGATGGTGAGCTGGAGCGCAACGAAGTACTGAATGCTGCTTTCAATGCGGCCAGGGGCGATGGAAAGACCCTGCATTTCATAGGCCTTGTGAGTGATGGCGGTGTACACTCGCACATCAAACACCTGGAGGCATTGTGTGAGTTGGCACAGAAGAACCATGTTCCCCGCTTTGCAGTTCATGCCTTTACCGACGGGCGCGATACGGACCCGAAAAGCGGTTATGGCTTCATCAGTGAGTTAAAGAGCTGTCTTGACAGAACAGGTGGCCTGCTGGCTTCCGTGACCGGGCGCTTCTATGCCATGGACCGCGATAAGCGCTGGGAAAGGGTGAAAGTGGCCTATGATGCGCTGGTGCATGGCAGCGGGCAACATACACAAGATGTGCTGGCGTCCATACAACAGTCTTATGATGAAGGGGTAACAGATGAGTTCATCAAACCGATCATTGCCTGCAACAACGATATACCCCTGGCCACTATAAAGGACGGCGATGTGGTGGTATGCTTCAACTTCAGGACCGACCGCTGCAGGGAGATAACCATGGCCCTGACACAACAGGCCTTTGCCGAGCAGAACATGCACCCCTTACAACTGCACTATGTAACGATGACCGAATATGACAAGACCTACAAAAATGTAGGCGTGATATTCGAGAACAAGGACCTTACACAAACACTGGGCGAAGTGCTGGAGGAAAACGGTAAGACCCAGATACGCATAGCAGAAACCGAGAAATACCCGCATGTTACTTTCTTCTTCTCAGGCGGGCGCGAGCTGCCCTTTGCCGGTGAGCGCAGGATCATGATACCCTCGCCCAAAACAGTGACCACATATGACCAAAAGCCTGAGATGAGCGCCTACGAGGTGACAGACGCTATACTACCGGAAATAGCCAAAGAGAGTGCCGACTTCATATGCCTGAACTTTGCCAATGCAGATATGGTGGGGCATACCGGTGTATGGGAGGCAGCTATAAAAGCAGTGGAGACGGTAGATACCTGCGTATCGAAAATAGTGCCGCTGGCACTGGAACATGGCTATGCTATATTCCTCACAGCCGATCATGGCAACTCAGACTATCTCGTTAATGAAGATGGCACGCCCAATACTGCGCATACACTGAACCCCGTTCCGTTGTTCCTGGTATCTAACGATTATCATGGTGTGTTGCGGCCGGGGAAACTGGGCGATATAGCGCCGAGCATACTGGCCTATATGGGCATCAAGATACCGGAAGAGATGACAGGGGATGTGTTGATAGATGCCTGAAATCACTCTTTCATTAGCTTGCCTGCATAGGCCCCGTTGATGTTGATGAGGTACATGCCTTTGGGCAGTTCTTTGATATCAATGGTTCCCGTTTCGGCATTGACAGGGCGGTTAATGTATTCTTTTCCCTGTGCATCTGTAATGATGACCCGCTCGATCTTATTATTACTCCTGCCTGCAGCATCGGCATTGTGGTTGACACTAACAGTAAGCTGGTCGCCGGCAGGGTATATGTTGTAAGTATCGGGTGCGGAAATTTCGACCGGCTTTTTCTTTTCCGGTACTACCGGAGCAGCAACAGTTAGCTTAGGCAGATCGGGCCGGTTGACAGCCGGCAGCAAAACATTGTTCAATATCAGCCGGTAACCGGGAGAATTAGGGTAATGGCTAAGGTCTGTGGGCGGGTCGCCAACCAGGTGCTGAAAATCTTCGGGATCGTGGCCGGAGTAGAAGGTCCAGGTGCCCTTGCCGTAATCGCCATGGATATAGCGGGCCTCATGGTCGTGCATGTTGTATATGCTCCAGGTGGTATGGTCCACATTGTCCACACCCTTCACGCCGGGCGGCTGCGGGTAACCGGCGAGCAATATCACACCCGGCTTAATGACCGGCCTGCGGAATACGGTTGTCTGACCCATGAAGCCTTTTATATGGGTGATATGGTCTTGTGTCAGCATGGCCGGTACCGGATCGGGCTTTGCAGGAAAGACCTCAAGCACAAATGTATCGGCATTTTCGGGCACCATACGGGCTGTAAAATTGTCGATAGTGGAATGCTCGTACATAACGGGATTGGGGAACACACGAAAATCCTGGAATGCAAGACACTGAGAATAATCGAGCTTGCTCTGAAAGTCGGGATCCACGGGGTCGCCATCAAAAACACTATCGCAGATATCGGTATTCTGTGCCGCCAGAGCGATGTCGAAGGTTTCCGTAGCTGAGCACATGGCGAAGAGATTGCCACCGGCCCCCACAAAGTCGCGTATCTTTTTCACAACTGCCAGTTGCATTTTGGATATCTTATGAAAGCCATGCCTTTCTGCAATGGCCTGCTGTGCTGCCTGCTCTGCAATATACCAGGGCGCATCGTGGTACTGTCCCCAGTATTTGCCTAACTGGCCGGTAAAGTCTTCGTGGTGCAGGTGCAGCCAATTGTATTTATCAAGCGCACCATCCAATACCTCATCTGCGTATATCTTGTCAAAAGGTATTTGTGCATAAGTGAGCGCCAGGGTAACCGCATCGTCCCACGGCTTTTTATTGGTGGGTGTGTACACGGCTATTTTGGGAGGCCGCTCCAGCTTGACTGTATTAAAGGTATTGCCCCCTTTGCCCATCTCCTTCTGAATGGCATTGTACTCGCCGTTGCTGAGCGGGCTGCAGGTCACGCCGCGTTCGTTGCAAAGCTGCTGCATACTGTCATTGTCCTCAATGATAAAACTACCGCCCCTGTAATTGAGCAACCAGCGTACATCCATACCATCCTGCAGGGCGGTATATACTACACCATAGGCCTTTAGGTGATCGTGCTGCATGCCTTCGTCCATAGGTATGAAGAGGCGCTCAGCAAGCACATAAGTGGCTGAAGAAGAACACAGAATAAGCAGGAAAAGGAAACCCAGGCGCGACGACAAAGCTCTCATCGTTGCCAAATTACTGATATTGTGTGAAGGCGGGCGGGCTGCTGTTATTTTTTACAAAAATATTATCATCAAAGCAAAACTCATTATTGCAGTTGTGTCATAACAGATGAGACCTGCTCAATATAAGCCTTTATCTCAACGGGTATACCATCGTAAGGGTAATCTACATTCCACCGGTATAACTGGCCGGCACGCTCATACTCCAGGTGTATGAAACCCATATCTGCACAGGTACTGCACTTCACATCCCGGTTGGGATGCGATGAAAACCATGCTGGGAAGCCGGTCATCAATGGTTGTGCCAGTGCGTATTTACCAGCAGACAGGGCCGTATCAGGATAACGAATGACGTCGGCACTATCCACATAGCTTTTATATAACCGGCCGCCTACTACTTTGTAATACTGTGCACAGACCGAAGGGCAAAAGCCCCCCACGGAACCGAACATGAAATAAGTCACATCACCCGGCAGACCTGTGGCCGCGCTCTGCTTACGGCAGGACGAAAAGGCTACCATGCCGGTCAAGAAAACAATTATGATAAGATGAATGTTACGCATAAAGAAAGTTTTAGCTGTTTGCGACAAAGGTTGTGCCAAAGATAGAAGACCGTTATCATTTAACAGAAAAACCAACCATGGAAAACATTTACAGGTCTATTATAGCCGAAAACATAAACTTACCAATGAGCGCATTTAAACACTTTATCTGCCTGTTATTACTCTTTTGCACCCATGAAAGCATAGCACAGCAGTGGCTATGGACCCGCACCAGCACTATGGTAACTGTAGGTAGCGGCTTTGTAGAAGGTTATAATATGGTTATAGACCCCTCGGGAAATATCTATACTGTTGGCAATTACAGCATGGGGTCTATTGTATTGGGCAATGATACCTTCCATAGCGGAGCCAGCAACTTTGTTATCGTAAAATACGACACTGCGGGCAACCTGCTTTGGGCCAAAAGCTCGGTTGGCACTTATAGCGTATGTGATGGTATAGCCTGCGACCCATCGGGCAATGTATATATCGCGGGTCAGTTCCAGTTTGATACCATGTCGTTTGCAGGGCATACGCTAAACAATACTAACCTCAGCCTCAGGGATTTTTATATATACAAACTGGACCCGAGCGGCAATGTACTATGGGCAAAGAACAACGGCGCCACCAATACCACCCTTAGCTGGCCGGTATGTACCGACCATGACGGGAATGTATATTTCTTCGGCTCTTTTACATCGAACACGATCACTTTCGGCTCTTATACGCTCACCAATACCGGGACCTCGGGACACAGGGACCTGTTCCTTGTGAAATTTGACCCTGCGGGAAATACGCTATGGGCCAAATCTGCGGGTGGGCCTGACGAAGATATACAGTCGGATGTGACAACAGATGCAGCAGGTAATGTTTACGTTACCGGGTGGATGTTATCCAGTTATACCGTGTTTGGCAATGATACCGTGCATAAAATGACTGCGAACAGTAGCAAGTACAATACCTTCATTGCGAAATACGATGCTTCAGGAAATGAACAATGGGCGAAGCTTGCCGGCGGTGGCGATGTAAATGTGCAGCCGGCCTGTATCCGGACCGATGCCGCCAACAATGTGTACCTCACGGGGCAATTGGATACAGGAATAGCGACCATAGGTAATACCGTGATGACCAATAGTGGCCCCGGCTTCAACGGGTTCTTTGCAAAATTCAGTACAAACGGGGACCCTGCCTGGGCAAAACAAATAGGCGGCCCGGGAGGCGAAATAGGCTGCAACATATGCCGTGAACCGCATACCGGTAATATGTGGTTATCAGGAGGCTTTGGGGCACCTTACCTGGTATTTGGCAATGATACGCTCGTGAAGCCCCAAGGGCAGCAAAACACAGACCCTTCTTATATCGTTGAATATGACACTGCCGGGCAAGCACACTGCATGACCGCACTGAACAGCGGTGGTGATGACCTGAACTTTATTGGCTTTGATGCTGCGGGCTACCTGTACTTCAGCGGCGACTACGAAGCAGACCCTTTTATTGTGGGTAATGACACCTTACCCTTGTCCGGCATTGAGAATTTATTCGTATCGAAGTTCAAACCGTGCATACTACCTGAAGCCGTCAATGCGGTGAAGCGTAATAATCATACAGTACAGCTTTTCCCGAATCCAGCACAAGAGCAGTTTACGATACAGTATGATGGACCAGCAGATAAAAATGCTACTGCCACGCTAAGTGATATCAATGGCAGGGAGATACAAAGCATACCGCTGAAGAGCAATGTGACCATTATCCCGACCATAGGGCTGCCTGCGGGTGTGTACCTGTGCAAGGTGTACCTTAACGGGCAAACCAGCGTAAAAAAATTGTTGCTGGAATAAAGTACAACCAAAGAAGAAAAGCATAACAGATATCATTCTACCGATGTTTTATTTTTATTTACTTTGCGGGTATATCATTCCCCTAAATAAGTAAAACGAGGCATTCATGAGCAGGGTGGTCATCACAGGACTGGGTATATATTCTTCGCTGGGTAAGAACAAGGAGGAAGTTACTCAATCGTTATTCGAGGGCAAATCGGGTATCATACTCGATATGAAGCGTAAAGAAATGGGCTACCGCTCAGGGCTGACCGGCTTCGTAGAGCGACCACAACTTAAGGGCCTGCTGGACAGGCGCTCCCGCATCATGATGCCGGAACATGCTGAATTTGCCTACATGGCCACGATAGAAGCAATGGCACAGGCTGGCATGAACACGGAATATTTTGAGCAGAACGAAACAGGCATCATTTATGGTAACGACAGTTGCGCGCAACCGGTAATAGAGGCCATAGACCTGATACGCGAGAAGAAGGACACTATGATGGTAGGCTCAGGCTCGGTATTCCAGGTGCTGAACTCGACCGTGACAATGAACCTTGCCACGATCTTCAAACTGCGTGGTGTCAATTTCACCATCAGCGCGGCATGTGCCAGTGGTTCGCACAGTATAGGGCTTGGGTATATGTTCATCAAGCAGGGCTTGCAGGACCGTGTGATCTGCGGCGGGGCACAGGAAGTAAACATTTACTCGATGCCCAACTTTGACGCGCTCGGTACTTTTTCAACCCGTGAAGACGAGCCCACCAGGGCATCCCGACCATTCGACAAAGACCGTGACGGGCTTGTGCCGGGCGGCGGCGCGGCAACAGTGATACTGGAAAGCCTGGAATCAGCACAGGCAAGAGGGGCCACTATACTGGCGGAAGTGCTGGGCTATGGTTTTTCATCGAACGGGCAACATATCTCGAACCCCAGCATAGACGGGCAGGTACGGTCCATAGGCCGTGCACTGAAAGAGGCGGGCATAGACCCATCGGCAGTGCAATACATCAATGCACATGCCACATCGACACCGGCAGGCGACGGTACCGAAGCCGAAGCGATATTTGAAGTGTTTGGGGGCAAAGTGCCGGTGAGCTCTACCAAATCGATGACCGGGCATGAATGCTGGATGGCAGGCGCGAGCGAGATCGTTTACTCCATGCTGATGATGCAGAACAGCTTTATAGCGCCCAATATCAATTTTGAAACACCTGATGAACATTCGGCCAAGATCAATATCCTACCCGAAACATTGAAACAGGATTTCGATCTGTTCCTTTCCAATTCATTTGGTTTTGGCGGCACTAATTCTTCACTGGTGGTGAAGAAGTGGGAGTAGCCGAATAAAAAAATCTTCCTTTTATATCGACGCAGACAAAAGAAATGAGGCTGATAAAGTCTCTTTTTGAAGAATTTTCCCAGCGGTATTTTCTCTTTTTTTAACAATCTCCAAAAAGTTTGGCACGGCATTCGCATATATACCTGTGAGCGCGCAATTCACAAAAAAATTCAGATAACAGGTATAAAACCAAACGATATGAAAAAGATATTTTTTGCAACAATGATAGGCGCCATCACGATGATGGGCATGAACAACGAAGCGATGGCCCAGGGCCGTAACAATGGTGCAGCAGGCGCAATAATAGGTGCAGGTATAGGCGCACTGACAGGCGCAGCCATCAATAAATATAATCCTGCAGCAGGTGCTGCCGTTGGCGGACTGATAGGCGCCGGCATAGGCTACCTGGCCAGTAACCAACAGATGAACGGGCGCACACGCGTAGTGTACACACAGAACCAGGGCTATTACCGTGACCGCGACAGGCGTGACAGGTATTATAATGAACGCGACAGGTACTACAATGAGCGCAACAGGCGCGAGCGCAGGTATAATGAAGGCTATGACAACTGTGGCCGTCGCGCGAACTACAATAACGGGTACGGCGGATACTAACAGCAGGTAAGTACGCTTACCGACCATATACAAATAAAAGGGCTGCCGTTTGGCAGCCCTTTTTATATTTAATCAACTGCTTAATATCCGTATGTCAATTTACATTCCTGTAAATTTGCAGCGCTATGATGAACCTGTATAAAAGCTGTATATATACCATAGGATTACTGGGGCTCCCCATTATGGCGGCGGCCCAAAAAGAAAGCCCTAAAGAGCTACGATGGCTAAAGCATGAGATAAGTACACTTAGTGCAGCCAATATGAAGGGCCGTGGTTATGCGGGCAAGGGGCACGACAAAGCAGCCCATTACCTGGAGCGACGCTTCAAGGAAATGGGGCTGAAACCGATGGTGGACAGCACCTATGTGCAGCGGTACAGCTTCCCGGTCAATACCTTCCCCGATGATATGATGCTTAAGATGGGTAAGAAAGAACTGGTGCCCGGTGCCGACTATATCATAGATGTAGCCAGCAGGTCTTTTCATGAAGAAAAGAAATGGATACACCATGTGGATATGGCGCGTATAAAAGATACGGCCCACTGGAATAAGAAAATAAGCTCCTGGCGCAGCGACCAGGTGCACCTGCTGAAGAATGTGGACAGCTTCTGCAAGCGCATGCATATACGCAGCCGCTACTTTGCCCGCTCACTGCCCAAGGGTTGCTACATCATACCGCAGCACGGCAAACTAACCTGGGATGTAGCTACAGATACTATGAAAGCCACCGCTTTTTATGTTGAGGATACGGCCCTGCTACGCCATGCCTGGCGTGCAACAGTGAGCGTGCATAGTGTACTGCTGCCTGAAGCGAAGAATGTGAATGAAAATATCATAGGTATGGTGCCGGGCGCGGTGGATAGCTATATCGTGTTCTCGGCCCACTACGATCACCTGGGCATGATGGGCAAGCAAGCTATGTTCCCCGGTGCCAGCGATAATGCCAGCGGCACGGCGATGATGCTTTACCTGGCCAATTATTTTGCGCAGCACCCACAGCATTATACCATGGTCTTCATGGCCTTCAGTGGCGAGGAGGCGGGATTGCTGGGCTCCCATTATTTCACAGAGCATCCCATGATACCGCTGGAGCGCATACGCTTCCTTACCAATCTCGACATCATGGGCGATGCAACGAATGGCGTAACGGTGGTGAACGCTACGGAATTCCCGAAAGAATTTTCGTTGTTGCAAAATTTGAACAGTGCAGGCAAATACCTGCCCGATGTAAAAAGCAGGGGCAAGGCTGCCAATAGCGATCACTATTATTTTACGGAAGCCGGTGTGCCTTCGTTCTTTATATATACAAATGGCGGTAAAGGATTTTACCACGATATTTTCGATAAGGCCGATGCACTTACCATGACCAATATCCCTGCATTATCGAAACTGCTGATCGACTTTGCACAGCGGTTGAACCAATGATAAAATCGTTACTTTTATAAAAATTTACACACAATGAAGTACATCCTTTCCATGATGGCAGTGGCCTCGATCATGCTGGCATCATGCAATGGCGGCGGCGGTAATGCCGGCGACGCACAAAAGTTCATAGACCAGTACACCAACGACTATGTGAAGCTTTATACAGCCGACCAGGAAGCACAGTGGAAAGCAAATACGGAAATAATACCGGGTGACTCGACCAATACTACTGCCGCGCAAAAGGCCGACGAGAACCTGGCAGTGTTCACAGGCAGTAAGGATAATATTGAGAACGCACGCAAGTATCTTGCGGACAGCTCAAAGCTCAACCAGATACAAAAAAAGGAACTGCAATACATACTCTATTCTGCTGCCAATAACCCGCAGACCATTCCCGACCTCGTAAAGCAACGCATCAAGGCCGAGAACGAGCAGATACAAAAACTGTACGGCTTCCAGTATATGCTGGACGGCAAGAAGGTGAGCACCAATGACATTGATGATGTACTGAAGAAAGAGACCAATGTGAACAGCCGCCTGGCAGCGTGGGAGGCCAGCAAGGAAGTGGGCAAAGTGCTGAAGCCCGGGCTGGTGAACCTGCGTGAGCTACGCAACAAGACCGTGCAGGCCTTAGGCTACCATGACTTTTTTACCTACCAGGTATCGGACTATGGCATGACGACCGACGAGATGATGCAGACCATGGACCGCCTGATGCGCGAGCTATACCCGCTGTACCGCGAGCTGCATACCTGGATGCGCTACGAGATGGCCAAAAAATATGGTGTGATGGATGTGCCCGATTACCTGCCCGCACACTGGCTGCCCAACCGCTGGGGACAGGACTGGAGCTCTGCAGTAACAGTGGAGGGTGTGAACCTGGACAGTGTGCTGAAGAACAAGAGCGCAGAATGGATCGTAAAAGATGGTGAGGACATGTATGTGAGCCTTGGCTTCCCCAAGCTGCCGCAGACCTTCTGGGACAAATCGAGCCTTTACCCTTATCCTGCTGACTCAAGCGTGAAAAAGAACAACCACGCATCGGCCTGGCATATGGACCTGAACCACGATGTGCGCAGCCTGATGAGCGTAGAGCCAAATGCAGAATGGTTCGAGACCGCACACCATGAGCTGGGACATATATACTACTACCTTACTTATACCAATCCCGATGTACCACCACTGTTGCGGCAGGGCGCCAACCGTGCCTACCACGAAGCGCTGGGCACTATGATGGGCCTTGCAGCCATGCAAAAGCCTTTCCTCGCGGGCCGCGGCCTAATAGATGGCAATGCAAAGACCGACAGCATACAAGCCCTGCTGAAAGAGGCGCTTAACTCAGTGGTATTCATCTTTTTCTCATCAGGCACGATGAGCAATTTTGAGAAAGAGCTGTATGTGGACAACCTGCCCGCTGACAAGTTCAACGAAGCCTGGTGGGCGCTGGCCAAAAAATACCAGGGCATTGTACCTCCATCGCCACGTGGTGAGGAATACTGCGATGCAGCTACAAAAACACATATCAACGACGACCCTGCACAGTATTATGATTATGCACTTTCTTATGTGCTGCTCTACCAGCTGCACAACCATATAGCCAAAGACATACTGCACCAGGACCCACGTGCCACCAATTATTATGGACATAAAGAGGTGGGCGACTTCATCCGTAAGATCATGTATCCCGGTGCATCCAAGGACTGGAGAGTGGTACTGAAGGAATCTACCGGGGATGAACTGAACGCAAAGGCCATGCTGGACTACTTTCAGCCACTGGTAAGCTGGCTGAAAGAACAAAACAAAGGCCGGAAATATACACTGCCTGAGAATGTACCGTATTAACAAGCTGTTAAGGAAGCGTTAGCATTTAAGCTATTATATTTGTGACGTTTTGTACACATGCGTAAACGTGTATTGACCATGCTGTAGCACAGCATGGTTTATTTTCGCATTAATGGCCACATGGGCAAGAAGATAGCTATTATATGTATCTCTTACCCGCCTGAAAAAGGGGCGGCGCCTACGCGTATCTATAACCTTGCCTGTATGCTACGCGACCATGGCCACGAGGTAGAGGTGATAACGGCCATGCCCAACTACCCGCTGGGCAGGATCTTCCCCTCTTTCAGGGGCAAGCTGGTGCAAAAAGAGCACAGTGACGGTATTAATATCACCCGGCTCTGGATATACCCCTCCAATTCCAAAAAGGCATTTGTGCGTATAGCCAGTATGTTCTCCTATACGATCTCTCTATACCTGTTGGGCCTGCCTTACCTGTTCGTAAAACGCCCGGGTAAGGTGATCGTAAGCTCTCCACCTTTACTATCAGGTTATGCAGGCATCATCATATCGCGCATAGCAGGAGCGAAAACCATCCTCAACGTAAGTGACCTCTGGCCCCTCTCGGCCCTGGAACTCGAAGCCATAAAAAAGGGTGCCTTTTACCGGTTCCTTGAGTGGATAGAAAAACGCATGTACCGGCTGTCGGATGCTTACATCGGCCAGTCGATGGAGATACTGGACCACATCAAAAAACTGCAGCCTGAGCCTAAGAAGGAATTCCTGTACCGCAACCTTCAGGAAACATCACCTTATATACACAAGCCCCGACCGGAGGGCAGAAAGAAGATAGTATATGCCGGCCTGCTGGGTATAGCACAGGGCCTGTATGATGTATGCAGCAATATTGACTTCGGTGCGCTTGGGGTAGAATTCCATATATATGGAGATGGCTACGAAAAGGAAAAGATACAGCAGCTGATAGCGGCACAGCCACAGCGTAATATATATTACCACGAGTCGATACCGGCGGCAGAAGTGCCGCGTATGCTTAGCGATTACCATGCTACCATGGTGCCCCTGCGCACACACATCCACGGCGCGGTGCCCTCCAAGATCTTCATGGCCATGTCGAATGCCATACCGGTCTTCTTCAGCGGTAATGGCGAAGGGGCCCGTATCGTGCGCGAGGGACGCATCGGCTGGGTAAGCAACCCGGCGGACTATGAAGCACTCGAAAACAACATAAAGCAATTTGTGGCGATGAATGAGGATGAATACAATGTGATGCGTGTTAACTGCAAACAGTTGCGGAAGGCACAGTACAACAAGCAATCGCAGGATGCCGCCTTCGAAGATTTCATCAACAGTTTCTAAAGGCCGCTTATTTTTTGAATTTTTTCAAGCCGGGTACCACGCACCTGTTTTTCCTGCGGTCAGATGGCGTATTGTTGTTTTCCAGCGGCGCCTCCTCGCCATACCCGTATGCCATCACCCTGTAAGGCGCTATGCCATGGGCCACCAGGTACTTGCGGCACTCATCGGCCCGTCTTTGCGATAAGCGCCTGTTGGCAGCTATGCTGCCTATATTATCTGTATGACCATATAGGTATATGAATAAAGCAGTATCAGCATGAGCTGTTCTCCGCAGTTCATCGAGGCTTGCCCTGCCGGCAGCGTTTAGCGCGGCACTGGCGGGAGCAAAATATATATGTCCGCCGGCCCATGGTACATCAAGCGGCATGCCGGGGCAGCCATTATACTGGGCGGGGCCTGCAATATAAGGGCAGCCGTCGGTACTATCTGCAATGCCATCCCCATCCCCATCAACTACCTGCGCTTCAAGGCGGGGGATAGAGCAGAGCAAAAGAAATATTAAAAAAAACCTTGACTTCATACGAGTATAACCATAACAAATATAAGGCCGGACACAGGAAGCAGCCCACCAGCAAAAATCGTCAAAGTTTAGGGGCTAATAAAAAATTAATGGAGAAAATTTTACTGATTATCAATCAATTATGACTACAGGCCAAATTTTTTTAATAAATTTCTTGTCCGTTTCAAAGCCTAAGCATACCTTTGCCCTCCCAAAATCAAAAACTTGCCGGTAGGGGCTGAAAACCTTGACAGGCAGGCATTTAATAAAATATCGACCAATAAATGAGACATCTTAGTTTTAAAACACAATCGGCCAACGAAAAGATCGTGAAGCGTGACTGGTATGTAGTAGACGCTACCAACCAAACACTGGGCCGTATGAGCTCGAAGATCGCCCATATACTGCGCGGCAAGAACAAGGCTTATTATACACCCCATTTCGACTGCGGTGACTATGTGATCGTGGTAAACTCCGGCAAAGCGGTGCTTACCGGTAACAAACTGGAGGATAAGGAATACCAAACATTTTCCGGTTATCCCGGCGGGCAGAAGATAGAAACTGCCAAAGAACTGATCAACCGTCGCCCCAACCTGATGATAGAGCGCGCCGTAAAAGGTATGCTGCCTAAAAATCGCCTGGGCCGTGCCATGGTGAAGAAACTGTTCGTTTACGAAACTGCCGAGCACCCGCACAAAGCACAACAACCGAAAGAATTAAAATTCTAATTCCAAATAGCAAAAACCATTCAATATAAATGGAAAAACAAAAAAATGCCGTTGGTCGCCGTAAAGAAGCTGTAGCTCGTGTATACATGAGCAAAGGCAGCGGCAACATCACGGTTAATGACAAAGAGTACAAAGCATATTTTCCGATCATGTACTTGCAGAACCAGGTGGAACTGCCGTTGAAAACGGTTGATGCCACTGCTGCTTTTGATATAGTGGTGAATGTGCAGGGTGGCGGCCCCAAAGGACAGGCCGAAGCTATAAAGATGGCCATTGCCCGCGCGCTGTGCGATGTAAGTGCAGACTATCGTCCGGCACTGAAGAAACAAGGCCTGATGACGCGCGACCCCCGTTCTGTAGAACGTAAGAAATTCGGTAAACGCAAAGCGCGCCGCAGCTTCCAGTTCTCTAAACGTTAATCGCTGGCTGGTACTTAATTATTTAACCGACAAGAAATTATTCAAATGGAAGAAAATAAAAGCCTGCACCAGCAATTACTTGAAGCTGGTGTACATTTTGGCCACCTTAAGAAGAAGTGGAATCCCAAAATGCTGCCGTACATCTTTGCTGAAAAGAACGGCATCCATATAATAGACCTCAACAAAACAATTGATGGCCTTGACGAAGCTGCTGCCGCACTGAAGTCTATCGCTAAGAGCGGTAAGAAGATCATGTTCGTAGCTACCAAGAAGCAGGCTAAGGAAATAGTGGCCGAGGCTGCTGCAAAGGTGAACATGCCTTTCGTTACCGAGCGCTGGCTGGGTGGCATGCTTACCAACTTCTCTACCATCCGCAAGAGCGTAAAGAAGATGCAGAGCATCGAGAAAATGCTGCAGGACGGCACTATGGACAGCGTAACCAAAAAAGAACGCCTGACCCTGACCCGCAGCAAGGAAAAAATGGAAAAGGTGCTGGGTGGTATCTCGCAGATGCCCCGTACTCCGGCAGCTTTGTTCATCGTTGACATCAGCCATGAGCACATTGCTCTTGCAGAAGCAAAACGCCTGGGCATCACAACCCTGGCGATGGTTGACACCAACAGCGATCCTACCAAAGTAGATTTCGCTATACCATCGAATGACGATGCTACCAAATCGATAGCTATCATCACCCAGTACCTCACTGCAGCCATCATGGAAGGCCTGCAGGAACGTAGCCAGGTGAAGGAAGAGGAAGAAACAGTGGAAGAAGAAAACAATGAAAGGCTTCGCGGACTGGATATAGAAGAAGAAGACGGTAAAGGTGGCGGCAAAGGCCGTAGCCGCCGTGGTGCAGGTGCGGGTACAGGCGCCGGCCGTGGTACAGGTACCGGCGCTGGTCGCGGTACAGGTAACCGTACCGGTGGTAACCGTGGCGGTGGCGCCGGCGGCAATCGCCCTGGTGGCGGTGGCAGCAGGCCTTCTGTAAAACGCTAAGTGATATAAGAATTATTAATAGAGCCTTAAAGCCCCTCTTTTGGGGCTTTAATGATAAAATGCGATTTTTGCACCTTTATTTTTAAAACCTAAATAAAAAGGAAATTATAATGAGTACTGTAACAATATCTGCAGCCGACGTGAACAAGCTGCGCCAGCAAACCGGCGCGGGTATGATGGATTGCCGCAAGGCACTGGTGGAGAGTGAGGGCGATTTTGAAAAGGCTATCGACTACCTGCGTAAGAAAGGCCAGAAAGTAGCTGCCAACCGCAGCGACCGCGAAGCTAAAGAAGGTGTGGCCATTGCTAAAGCCTCTGCTGACAATACTTATGGCGTTATCGTAAACCTCAGCTCTGAAACCGACTTCGTTGCCAAGAACCAGGAGTTCATCGACTTCGCACAGGAGATAGCCGATATTGCTTTAAGCTCTAAGGTTGCCACTGTTGACGAACTGAAAGCACAAACCATGCAGGGCGCTACCATAGCTGAGAAACTGCTGGAAACCGTAGCCAAGATAGGTGAGAAGATAGACATCATCCGCTTTGAAACAGTAACTGCTCCTACAGTGGTCCCTTACATTCATGCAGGTTACCGCATCGGTGTGCTGGTAGGCCTCAACAAGCCTGCTAACGACAACGTGATTGCTGCAGGTAAGGACGTTGCTATGCAGATAGCCGCCATGAACCCGCTGGCTGTAGATGCTGACAATATAGCCGCTGAAACACTGGAACGCGAGAAAGCCATTGCTGTAGAGCAAGTACTGGCTGAAGGCAAGACCGGTGATATGGTAGAAAAGATAGCACAGGGCAAGCTGAACAAGTTCTTTAAGGAGAATACCTTGTTGCCCCAGGCTTTCGTAAAAGACAATAGCAAAACTGTTGCCGACTACCTGAAATCGGTAGAGGCAGATCTTACCGTTGCCGGCTTTAAGCGTATAGCTGTAGGATAATCAATACTGTAACATATTAAACAAGGGCTAACCGATGGTTAGCCCTTGTTTTTTTAACGGATGATATTATACTTCAACAGCTTCCATACACGATTGGCATAGTAATCATTCAAACTTATCTTCACCAAACCAACATCCTTATTTAAGAAAAAGTGATAATTTCTCGAGGCCATCCCCGGACAACCGTTGACTACAATTTTTTCAGAATGCTCATGGACTTCATAGTAGGGAACAGAATCCAGATACATTATTGGATATTGCTGTGCGCCGACATACAATGAATCACCACACGGTCCTTCAACCGTGGCATATGATGTTTCGTTGCTTGTGAACATATCAAGGCTTGAGTCGACAGGACGCACCCAGTAAACCAGCCTTGTACCATAATCCATTGACAAATCAAATCGAAAACACATCCGTCCCTTAGCAGTATCAGAAGAAAACTCCAGTATCCATATTGAAAGTTGTTCGCGTCGTGCCGGATCTCCATTCCTTCCTTCATACTCATAAATCATTTCGTCTTCGTATTGCACGACGGAAAAACTATCAATATCACCACTTAAAGAGTCGCGGAATATCCAATATGATCCCTCCTTATAATCATAATAATCTTTAGCGAACTTCTATAGGTAAAAATCTTTCACTGTAACCCTCTTCTTACAGGATGTAACAGCCAGGGTAAGAAGGATAAAGAGCAAAGGTGTTCGCATACAGTTTCTTTTACATGAAAAGTCAAATTACGTACCAAAATTCTTCTTTACAAGGCACTATCCGTACCGCCACTTAATAAAAATACCATAAATGTAGTATAGCATTATTCGTCCGCTGGTTCTATTTTTGTATGGTGTAGTATTTATTTGACATGGGGCTAAAGTGTAAAGAACTACCTTTCATGCACCTTAGCACAACATCCGACAACAAAATAAATTGCGTATGAAAAAACAGCTACTCATCCTTATGGCAGCCCTGCTGCCGCTCATCTCACAGGCACAGCGCTACATAGGCATTGCCACCAGCAACTGGAGCGGTACCAATGGCCTGTACCTGAACCCTGCAAACATTGCAGACTCAAGGCACAAGTTCACCATCGACCTTTTCTCGATGAACTTCGGACTCGATAACAGCATGGGCACTATCAATTCAAAGAATGTCTTCCATGCTACGGGGAGCGACAGCTTCAAGGTAAGCGACTATGTGAATGTGAAAAACTCCGGCAAATTCAGCGCTATGTTGCCTTATGGCGAACTGCGCGGACCGGGAGCATTGATAAGCCTTGGAAAAAAGCATGCGATAGCCATTACTACCAGGGCGCGCATCTACAACCAGGTGCATAATATTGACGACAGCATCTTCCGTACTGTCACCAATGCCAACGACCAAACGGATTATTCGTCGAACGGCAACCAGTTCAACTGGACCCTTCATGGCTGGACAGAAATAGGCCTTAGCTACGGCGGTGTACTATTCGACAATGGCAAGAATATGATAAAAGGCGGCCTCACAGCGCGCTACCTGATGGGTATAGGCTATGCAAGCATTGTAAGCAAGAATCTGGATGTGAACTATACTGCCGCTACAGACCTGTGGAAGGTGAATAATTCTGACCTTGCCTTCAGAAGTGGCGGTATCGATTTCAACAATTCAAGCGATATTACCGGCAACCTTTTCAAAGGTGCGGGTAAAGGACTTGGCGCTGACATCGGTTTTGTATATGAGTACAGGCCCGATGTTGCCAAATACAAATACGATATGGATGGGCAGACCGGCCTTACAGATCCGGGGGCTAATCCCTACATGCTGCGCTTTTCAGCCGCAGTGACCGACATCGGCTCCATCAAATACAGTAAAAATGTACGTACCCTGTCTGTAAGCAATAGTGGTACGGCTGCCCTACTGAAGGGCAATGAAATAAATGACCATACACAAAATGCCGACTCACTCAAGAACTATGCACAGCAACATGGCTTCACCGTTGTTGATGACAGCACTACTGCTACAAAGGTGCACCTTCCTACAGCGCTGGTGCTTGGCGTGGACTACCATGCAATAAAAGGACTTTTTGTAAACCTGACCTTTATGGGTAACATCGCGCCCCGCGACGTGACCGGTAACAGTATATACAGCCAGCTGACCTTAACCCCTCGCTACGACATGCGTGTGTTCAGCGCCGGCTTACCCATTACTTACAGCTTCCTCAGCAAGAGTGTTAAGGTGGGCCTTGGCCTCCGCGTATCGGGCTTCTTCATAGGCAGCGATGACCTGTTGGGTGTCATTACCAATTCAGCCTATGGCGCCAATTTCTATTTCGGCGCCTATGTGCCATTCTCAAAAAGGAAACCTAAGGACAGCGACGGTGACCTGGTATCGAACAAAAAGGATAAATGCCCCGGCGAAAAAGGTGTATGGGCCTACATGGGTTGCCCTGACCCTGACCGCGACCACGATGGCATACCCGACAGCAGCGATAAATGTCCTGACCTGGCAGGTTCAAAAACAGCTATGGGCTGCCCCGATGCTGACCTGGACAGCGTAGCTGATGCACAGGACAGGTGCCCGACCGAAGCCGGCCCCGTAGCCTTAGGTGGCTGCCCTGACCGCGACGGTGACGGTATTGCCGATATTGATGACAAATGCCCCGACCAAAAAGGCCTGCCGCAGTTCAAAGGCTGCCCGGACAGCGATGGTGACGGTATTGCCGACAATGAGGATGCCTGCCCCAATGCAGCAGGGCCTATAGCTAACCATGGCTGCCCTGATACCGACAATGACGGTATACCGGACAACGAGGACAAATGCCCAACCGTAAAAGGCACTATAGCCAACCACGGCTGCCCTGAGGTAAGCGTGGAAGTGAAAAAACGTCTTGCTTTTGCGGCAACGGCCATACAATTCGAAACCGGCAAGGCAGTGATCAAAAAGGCTTCTTTCCCCTTATTGAACGAAATAGTTAAGATACTGAACGATTACCCTGATTATTACATGACCATCGACGGCCATACCGATAATGTAGGCAAGCCGGAAAGGAACATGCAATTGTCGAAGGACAGGGCTAACTCTGTTAAAGATTATTTCGTAAGCCAGGGCATAGCAGAGAACAGGCTGGTGACCAATGGCTATGGCGATACACAACCTGTAGCCAGTAACAAGACAGCCAAGGGACGCGCACAAAACCGCCGTGTGACCATGGACCTGCACCTGAAAGAATAATACCCAATAACAGTTTATAGCGAAGCCCCGCATATTTGCGGGGCTTCTTAGTTCCTACAATTTTGCGTTTTATCAATTTTTTGACTTTTGCATTTTTACTTTTGACCTGGAGTATATACTATCTTTATAGCCAATGGGCATTGTATTCCGTCAATCGGTCAAGACCACTATTGTAAACTTCGCGGGCGCGCTGCTGGGAGCGCTTATTGTATTCATAAGCCCACAGATATTTAGTCAGCAGCAATATGGCTTTACGAAAAATGTCAACATCGAAGGGGCAATAGCGCATTTGCTGACCTTGATGGGTACCGCATCATTAGCCTACACTTTTACACAACGATATGCAGGGAAAGACGAGCGAAAAAAAGTATTGGTAGCCATTTGCTCACTAGTGCCATTGGCTGCTACCGTTGTACTAACCATCCCTTATTTAATGTTCCGTAATGATGTGGTAAACCTATACCAACCGGGCGACCGAAACCTGGTAAATAGATATTACCTGTGGGTACCGGTACTCGTATTGCTATGGAGTTTTATGAACTTCATTGAGCAGTACCTGATCTCGCAGGTAAAAGTTGCAGCAGCAGCATTCACACGCGAAGTGTTGTTGCGATTGGTCAATATCCTTTTCATTGTCCTTTACTTTTTACATTGGATATCCTTCCATGATTTTATCGTTTACACCGTGCTAATGTACACCATACCATCGCTTGTTATGTTGTTCATCGCCATGCGAACGGAAGGCTTTGGCATCTCATTTAAATGGGGCGCATTTACCCGAGCTGAATATAAAGAAATCATAAACTATTCCTGGTACAACCTGCTCTATGGTGCATCTTTGAATATTATCGGGTTTGTAGACTCTTTGATGCTGGCCCCGCTTGATAAGTCAGGGATGGGTGCCCTGGCGGTATATACTATAGCTGTATATATAGCTACACTTATGGTGATACCTTACCGTGCAATGATCTCGGCGGCATACCCTATTCTGAATAGTGCTTACATTCAAGGAGAGAAAGATAAACTTGAGGATCTTTTCCATCGTTCGGGTGTCAATATTCTTATTGTGGCCGTCGCCATGGTTACGCTTATTGCCTGTAACCTGGACTCTATTGTTTCTGTGCTGCCTCCCGGTTACAAAGCTGTTTCCGGTCTTGTATTGATACTGATGCTCGGACGGATGGTCGATATGGCAACAGGCCTGAATAGTGAGGTGATCGGCATCTCCCGATATTATAAGTTCAATTTCTACATTGCGATCGTGTTGGTAGGTGTTGCCATTGCACTGAACAGGATCTTAATACCACAATATGGTTTTTACGGCTCAGCCTGGAGTGCTACCATTGCACTCATGGTATTCAATATTGGCAAAATGATATATCTGTACCGGAAAATGCATTTACTGCCATTTACAAATAAAAGCTGGCGCGTACTTTTTGCCGGCGGCATATCCTTCCTGGCCGTTTATTTCATACCTCATACTTATCAGCGTACCGGGGCTAATTTCTTCGGTCTTTTCCTTGATGCGGGATGGCGCTCCATATTATTGGTGGTTATATATACTTCCCTGTTGATCATTTTAAAACCTTCCATCGATCTTAATGAATACCTGAAAACGGTTCGTGCTAACAAAAGGCTGTTCTAGATGTGGCCTTTCCCATACCTGCGATAAATACTCCACAGGATTTGCCCCATTCACGTCATTTTTTGCATTATCAGCGATAAATTATAAATATTTATTTTTATAGGGTGCGAAAATTCAAACTAAAACGTGGCAGTTATAAAAATATAATGTTCAATTTCTTTATGGCTTAAAAGGATTTGTTAAATTTTCATAGTATCTTTAAAACCCTGTATTTTTGAATTATAGAATTTTTGCTTGGAAAGTATGATCTGAAATGATTTGTATCGTTAGCAAAAATACCCCATACATGATTACCCCGCCTTGAAAAAATATAGAATTGATCACCCTTTACTCTTTGTATAAAACATTGTCAAACTTTTTTGTCGAAACGCTTTTATGAAAAAAAATGTACTAAAGGTGCTGCGCTACTCTTTTCTTATTGCAGGCATCCTTCTGCTCACTTCAATCAGGTCTTTTGCCACGCACGTATTTGGTACCGATATGTACTATACCTGGGTATCGGGTAATGACTACAAGATATACGTTATCGTATATGGCGACTGTGCCGGAGCTGCTTTCCCCAACCTGATAAATGCTACCTGCCGGGTAAAGGTCTATGACGACCCGAACACCAATGCTACCGCGACGCTTACGCTTGCGGAAGAGCCACCGATCGATGGTGTGGAAGTGACGCCAGTATGCCCTGCGGATATCAACAACACTACCTGCACTAACGTGAACAATACCATACCGGGTATCAAGAAATTCATTTACTCTTATACTTACACGGTACCTTACCAGTCAGCCAACTGGCGTTTCCACTTTGATGGTTACATGGGTGCTACACAGGCTGGACGAAGCAGTACGATTACTAACGTAAATAACCCCGGTAGTACTATTATTACCCTGGATGCAAAACTCAATAATACTGCTGCAGTGGGCACTCCAAACAGTTCTTCTGTATTCGGCACCATACCTACACCATTTTATTGCCTCAATATACCTGCAAACTATGCGCCCGGTTCAGTAGATCCCAACGGCGACAGTCTTTACTATGTACAGATACCCGGCCGCGATGGTACGGGTTTCCCAGCCAACCCACCGAATGTAAGCTACATAAATCCATATACCGCAACTGCACCATTAGCTGCTAATCCATTCACGTTCGTTCCCACTACAGGGCAAATGAGCTTTACGCCAAATGCTGTGCAACGTTCGCTGGCCTGTATGGAAGTGCAGGAATATCGTAACGGTGTGCTTGTGGGTACCAGCCAGCGCGAAATGACCGTTGTGGTGCTGAATACCTGCAGTAACTGGCCACCTTCCGGTGTTATCTCAAATCCTTCAGCAGGTGTCACACTTGACTCAACAACACTGCGTGTATGTAAAAGCGTGGGCGCCTTCACGTTCAGCATTAACCCGACCGATGCCAACGGCGATACCATTGACGTAACCGCTATCGGCTTACCAGCAGGTGCTACTTATACAGTGACCAATAACCATACGCCAAGCCCCACGGGCATATTTGCATGGAACACTACCACAGTCAACCCGGGAACTTATACCTTCACGCTGCACTACCAGGACAACGAATGTCCCCTTGCAGCTGACCAGGCGATAACTTATACGATCATAGTTGCTCCGCTACCGGGCAACACGGTTACTCTCGTATCACCGGCCACCTGTACCAAGAAGGCCGTATTTACTGTTGCTACCGGTGTATCGCCGTGGACAGAGACAGTTTTACAGGGCGTGAACGTGATCCATACCAATGCTAACCTGACCAATACATTGACAGATAGCCTTGTGGCAGGCACTTATACTATACGCACTACCAACGATGTAGGTTGTACAAAAGATACGGTGGTGACCTTTGCCGAGCCTCCCGGCCCCAGCTTCGCATCGCTGACCTATACATTGCCAACCTGCCCCGGTGGTAATGATGGTTCTATTACCATCACCGGTACAGGTGGTCTGCCCCCGTACACTTACGCTTATAATGTGAATGCCTATGGCAACCCGAATACATTTACCGGGCTTGCAGCGGGTACTTATACTTTGCATATTAAAGATGCCAACCTTTGTGTGAAAGACAGCGTTTGGGCACTACCCGACGGTCCACCAATATATGTACATGCTTACATAGCCAACCCGCTATGTAACGGTGTTGCCAACGGCCAGGTGACGCTTGATGCTTACAATAATAATTCACCACCTTACACCTATGCGAACGGTGCAGGTCCCTTTGGCCCGAGCGGCAACTTCACCGGGCTGGCAGCAGGTACTTATACCTTCCACATCCACAACTCAACAGGGTGTAGCAAGGATACTACCCTCACGCTTCACGACTCCCTTGCGGTACATGCCACCCTGGTTATCAGCAACGTGCTTTGTAACGGTGGTAACGATGGCTCTATAACCGCAACAGGCAACAATGCCATCAGCCCATATACCTATGCGCTAAATGCAGGACCTTTCTCCGGCGTCAATACATTCCCTAACCTCACTGCAGCAACATACACCATACATGTACATGATGCTATGGGTTGCTACCTGGATACCAACGCGACAGTAACGCAACCTACAGCTATTACCGTGGCCGCAGTAGTGAACAATGTGCTTTGTCATGGTGCTGCCACAGCTTCTATTATTATAAACGCTGCCGGCGGTACGCCAGGCTACACCTATGCACAGAATGCAGGGCCTTATGGTCCATCGAATACCTTCAATGGTCTCACGGCAGGCACTTATACCATTCATACCAAAGATGCCAACAACTGTGTGAAGGATACAGTAATTACGATCACTGAACCCACAGAACTCAGGATAACACAGGTTCTGATGACACAACCATCGTGCTATGGCTCTGCCAACGGCAGTATGACCATGAGCGCTTCGGGGGGTGTACCCGGTTATACCTATGCGATCAATGCCGCCCCGTATAGTCCTAACAATACGTTTGTAGGGCTTGTTGCTGCTACTTATACCGTCCATGTAAAAGATGCGAATGGCTGTACCAAAGACAGCATAGTAACACTGACACAGCCCACGCCTATAGCAGTCACTGCTTCTGTAAAGAACTCAACCTGTCACACACTGGGCGACGGGCATGTGATCTTAACTGCTTCAGGGGGCACACCCGGCTACACTTATGCACAAGGCGCCGGCCCTTATGGCTTATCCAATACGTTCCAGCCGCTGGCAGCAGGTACTTACACATTCCATATCAAAGACCTGAATGGCTGCGTCAAAGACACAACGATATCCATAATAGACTCACTTAATCCTGTCGGGCTGTTCAACATTACCGACGAGTTATGTTTCGGCCAAAGTATAGGCGTAATAAGCGTACAGGGCAGTGGCGCAACGAGCCCATATACTTATGCCTTTGGTAACAACCCATACAGTCCGACCAGTATTTTCCCGAACCTGCCCGCTGGCACATACACGATACACATCAAAGATGTGAATGGTTGTATCAAGGATACTGCTGTAGTGGTGACCGAACCCCCTATACTGGGTGCCAATATCAATATCGACCGGCCGACCTGCTTTGGGTTTAGCAATGGTGTTATTACCGCAAATGCCACAGGCGGCACACCTAACTATACTTATGCATTGAACAACGGCGCACTATCCGGTGTGAATATTTTCGGTAACCTGCCTACCAGCGTAGATACTGTACATGTAGTTGATAATAATGGTTGCACCTATGATACCATCGTTATTGTGACACAGCCTCCTAAGCTTGAGATAATAGACATTACCTACATCGAGCCAAAATGCTGGGGCGATCAGAACGGCATCATACAGGTATTCCTGAATGGTGGCACGCCTAACTACTCCTATGCTGCCGACGGCAATCCGTTCCAGACCTCAAGCAGCCTGGGCAATTTATATGCAGGCGCGCATACGGTACATGGCAAGGATGCCAATGGCTGTACCGTTGACTCGAGTGTGACACTGGAACAACCTGAACCATTTGCATTCTCTGGCGCCAATATTACCAATCCGACCTGCGAGGGCTTTGCAGACGGTGCTGTGGACCTGCAGGCAACAGGAGGTACACCGCCATATATGTATGGGCAAAACCCGGTAGATTATACTTCGAATACAACATTCTCCGGTTTGCCGGAAGGTACTTATACCTTCTATGCCATAGACCACAATAACTGTACACATGATACGACCATTACGCTGACCGGCTTACCACACATCGTATTGTCTGAACCCGGCATTACGCCAACCAGTTGCTACGGTGTATCCGATGGTGTGATCGTTATCAATGCTTCAGGTGGTGTGCCGCCATTCACCTACCAGGTAGATGACCAGCCTAATCCGCCTACTTCCAACAATGAGTTTACAGGACAGGCTCCGGGCTATCACATGATCACCGTGATAGACAGTGCAAATTGTAAGAAGACAGAAAGAGTACCCGTACCGCAGCCGGATTCGATAACACTGAAAATGCGTACCAACGGTAACCTATGCGAAGGCGTGGATGACAACGGTGCAGTAATTGTTACCGTAGCTGGTGGTACACCTCCCTACACTTATGTATGGAGTACGGACACTACACACCCGTCGGGTAGTAACAGGATCACCGGCCTGCCTAATGGTTTCTATAGGGTAGTGATCCATGACGCTCATGATTGTATCTCGTCGGGTGAGGCACAGGTAGAGTATGACAACTGCTGTACACCTTACATACCCAATGCCTTTACACCTAACGGTGACGGCAAGAACGATGTGTTCCGCCCGGTATATAAGGGAGACATGCAGCTCATTAAGCTATCCATTTTCAACCGCTTCGGCCAGATGGTTTATACCAGCAGCGAGATAAGCTCGGGCTGGGATGGCACCTTCAAGGGCGTTCCGCAGGATATGGGTACCTATTATTTCTACATGGAGTTCATATGCGGGAACAAGGGTGATGCCAGCAATAAACAAATGATAAAAGGTGATATAACACTGATCAGGTAAGGCTTCCCGGCATTACAGGAATGGTGAAATAGTAAACAACAATATGCATCAGAAGGGAGGCAAATCAAGCGTAATAGCTTATTTTTGCCTCCCTTAGTTTTTAATATGCAATACAGAGAAATCGTAGCAGTGACAGGCCTTGGCGGCCTCTACCAGCTCCTGACAACCAAGAGCGATGGCGCTATAGTGCGCAACCTGGCAGACCAGTCAACCAAATTTATTTCTGCCCGCCTGCATAACGTAACTCCTTTGGAGAGTATCGAAGTGTATACCACCGGTGACAATGTGCGCCTGCACGAGGTGTTTCAGAAAATGAAGGACACTGAGGGTACTGTTGCCATGGCCGATCCAAAGAAGGCAGATAACAACGGTATCAAGAATTACTTCAAAAGCATTTTTGCAGAGATAGACGAGGAGCGTGTGTATGTGAGCGATATGAAGAAGATGCTGAAATGGTACGACCTCCTGAAGGCAAACGACCTCCTGAATTTTGAGGTTCCGGCTGACGAAGCGCCTGAAGTTGAAACTGAAGCCACGCCTGCCGAAGCAAAAGCTGAAGTGAGCGAAGAACCTGCTGAAAAACCTGCCAAGAAAGCTGCCCCAAAAAAGAAAAAAGCTGCCAGCGAAAAGACAGATGACGGCACTGAAAAGCCCGTTAAGAAAACAGCTACAAAAAAGAAAAAAACAGAAGAATAAATACTGCTTCAAAATAAAGAGAGGCCGGCATAGCCGGCCTCTCTTTATTTTATCATCAATAGATATTTTCCAATAAAGCCTCGTGCGCATCCTGCTCATCCGAACCCGCTACGCATACCTCCTTTAACAGTTTACGTACATCGAGGTATGAGCCAAGATAATAGGTTGCTGCCGAAATGCTGCTGCCCACTTTTATGGTTATAGCATCTTCAGGCATAGCCTTGAACGTATCCTCATCGGTATGGTCGTCACCTATGGCCAGGATAAAATCGTAGTCTCCTTTTTCCAGCCAGCGCTTGGCTGCCTTGCCCTTATTTACCGATATGTTCTTGATCTCTATTACTTTATCGCCCTGCAATACCTGAAGCCCCAGGTCTGCAGCCAGGTATCTCAGGTCGGCCAATATCTCCTGCGACCTTAATATGCCAAGTCCGGCCTCGGTCTTGCGATAATGCCAGGCAAGCGAATAACTCTTCTCCTCAATAAAAGAGCCGGGGGTGCGACTGGTATATAGGTCCAACACATTGAGGATGTCCTGTTTCCATTCATGGTTGAGATCGCGGCGATAGCGCCAGGGCTTTTCATACTCTTTATACCAGGCCCCATGTTCTGCTATAATATCAAGAGGCAGGTAGCCCAGCCAGTTATCCAACGTTTTGTAATCGCGTCCACTGGTGATCACTACCTTATTGCGCGGATCATTACAAATGCATTCCAATAGCCCGAGTAACTCATCGTCCGGCCTGGCTTCATTCACCTGCTTCCGGAAGGGGACCAATGTTCCATCGTAGTCCAGGAACAACAAGCGCTGGTGCCCATAGTGATAGCTGATACCCATCTTTTGCAATATGCCGGAACTTATGTTACGTGTGCTCAGTTCCTGTTGTTGCAATTTCACTTCCTCCAGTTTGCCGATGAAGTTCTTAACCCAATTGAAAATATCAAATTTTGAAACCGTTTGCTGCATACTTGCCATGCGCTGCTTCTGCTCCTCTTCAGGCATATTAAGCGCCTGGTAAATTTTTTCGGCATAGTCCCAGATATCTGAAGGGTTGACCAGTATTGCTTCAGGCAGTTCCCTGGATGCACCGGCCATTTCACTGAGCACCAATACACCTTTCTGGTCTATTTTACTGGCCACATATTCCTTGCTTACGAGGTTCATGCCATCGCGCAAAGGTGTTACCAGGGCCACATCTGCTGCCTTATAAAGCGCTGATAATATTTCGATGTTGAAGGAGCGGTAAAAATGTTGTATAGGCTGCCAGCTGAATGTGCTGAAACGCCCGTTGATATCGCCTATCAGCTTATCCATTTCTTCCTTAAGCTCCTTGTACCTGGCCACATTATCGCGCGATGGCACGACCAGGTGCACCAGGGTTATCTTTCCCCGCAATTCTGGATGGCGTTCAAGCAACAGCTTATATGCCTGCAGGCGGTTCAGTATTCCTTTGGTATAGTCCAGTCTGTCTATAGAGATAACCAGCTTATTATGTCCGGTCAGTTCCCGTAGCTTGCGCTCATTACGTTTTGTTTCAGCACTTTCCGCCAGTTGCCGGTATTTCTTATAGTCTATACTGATAGGAAAAGCATCCGCCACTATCTTACGGTTGTCTATCACCAGTTCGTTCACCGTTGCGTTCACGTTCAGTATTCTGCTGGTGGCGCTGAGGAAGTGCCGTACATCATCGTAGGTATGAAAACCGACCACATCGGCACCGGAAAGGCCTGTAAGCAACTCCTTACGCCAGGGCAATAAGCGAAACACCTCATATGATGGGAAAGGTATGTGCAGGAAAAAGCCAATGGTGACACCCGGCAGCTTACTGCGTATCATTTCGGGCAGCAGCATCAGCTGGTAATCGTGTATCCATATCACATCATCCTCGGTAGCTATCTTCAGTATCTCATCGGCGAATTTTTGATTTGCCTGTTTATAGACATCAAATTGCTCCGGTTTATACACGCTGTATGTGGGAAAATAATGAAACAAGGGCCATAATGTCTCATTCGAAAAACCCTCATAATAATCCTGTATCTCCTGCGCGGTGAGAAATATGGGGTGCAGGTTGTCCCTGGCGAGGTCCTGCCGCACTTTGTCCTTATCCTTATCTGCTACTATATCACCGGGCCATCCTATCCACAAATTACCATCCTCTTTATAAATACTGCCCAAGCCCGTAGCAAGCCCTCCTTCACTGTTCCGGTAACTGATACCGCCTTCTTTTTGTATCATCTTCACCGGCAGCCGGTTGGATACGATCAACATTCTCTTAGGGGTGTTCATTGCTCATAGTGTTGTGTGCTGTTATTTACTAAAAATAACATGCCACGAAAGCAACAAAAAAATAGAAATAAATAGCTAATGCATAGTGCTATCCGTAAAGCTCGAGGTGGATGTCTTTCTTATCATAGCCCATCTTAAGGATGCGCTCTTTGGCCTCGTCTATCATAGCGCGCCAGCCGCAGAGCATAAAGTGCGCAGGGCGGTAGCCGTAATTGCAGCAAAGTTCTTCGTAAATGGCATGTACATAACCACTGGCTCCTTCCCAGTCCTCACGCGAAAGGGTGGGGTTAAATTCAAAGCGGGGCATCATCTTCTCCAGCTCGCGCATCTCATCTGCATACAGGAGGTCCTTCTGCGTGCGTGTACCGAAAATGAGGTGTATCTGCCCGTGGGGGATACTGTGCCTGTTAATGTAATGCAGCATACTACGGAAGGGCGCTATACCTGTGCCTGTGCAGATAAAGAACAGGTCTTTCTCCACATGCTCCGGCATGGTAAAGACGCCCTGCGGACCGCGGAGCGTGAAGCTGCTGCCCTCCTTTATCTCGCTGAATATGTAGTTGGTGCCTACTCCGTCTTCTATGTATGAAATGACCAGCTCAATGATATTGGTGCCATCGGGGGCCGATGCGATGCTGTAGCTGCGCCAGCGTTTGTTGCGCTGCTCATGTATCGGCAGATCGAGCGTGACGAACTGCCCGGGTTTGAAATCGAACACCTGTGTTTCGGGCATTTCTATCCAGTAGCGACGTGTATTGTGCGTGGCCTGCTCTATCCTTTTTACTATTCCCGTTTGCCATGCTGGTAACATTAAGGCAAGTTAATCAAAATATAGTTGCCGGGGCTACCAGCGATGAATTGCGATGGTTATAGCGAGGTAAGCAAATCCTATATTATCTGTCAGGCTCCGGCGCAGCACTATCTGGTTTTATCACACTGCTATCCGTCACTATCATCTTTGCGCCGTTCTTTAGCCATTGTTTGTAGTTGTAGCGTATCCACATTTTCACCTCCAGGTCGGTAGCAGTGCGTGCATAGTCGTACGGCATGGGCGTGTTGTTCATGAAGCCAGCTAATGAATCGCCGGTCAGGCCGGTAAGCTGTGTTACCAGCTCGGGTGAATAACGGCTATCTACGAATAGCTGCGATTCCCATTTCGCATAGTTCTTCTGGAAGCGGAAGGTGGCCTTAGTGGTTGGGGCAAAGAGCTGCGCCAGTGCCGATATCGGGCTGTTGAATGGATTGGCATGTGGCATGGCCAGGGGGCGCTGGTAGGTGGAACGGCGCCTGATAGAGTCCGCCTGGTACGGCGTATAGTCGGGCCGCACCGTGAACTCATCGAGCTGGTAATTGATCTGTTCCATTTTAACCTTAATATCTACCGAGGCAGTGATAAAACCTATGTCTTTTTGCTGGGGCTTGTACCCGATATAGGAAAAGGCCACATGGTCGCCGGGGCGCACAGCTATACTGAAATAACCCTGCTCATTACTGTATGCGCTCTGCCGCGTATCCAGGTTCACCACCGTGACGGGATACAAAGGCTTACCCGTTGCCTCATCGGTCACGCGGCCTTTTAGGGCCTGTGCATTTGCCGTAGCTGCCAGTAAAAAAAGCAATATGGTGATCGTATAGCGCAAAAAACAATTTTATATGAGCCTGTAAATTTAACCTTCCTGCATTGCCAAGATAGCATGATAAATGTTTTTGGGAATACTTTAAGAAAAATACGCCGATTGCCTTTATTTTGTAAGCCTAAAATAAGCGTACCCATGGCAAGTAACTCATTTTACCAAAGGCTGCAAAACGAACTGCAGGAGATAAAGGATTCAGGACTGTTCAAGAACGAGCGCATCATAGCATCGGAGCAGGGAGCGGAAATTACCGTGAACGGCAAAAAGGTGCTCAACTTCTGCGCCAACAACTACCTGGGCCTTTCATCGCATCCTAAGGTGATAGAAGCTGCCCACAAGGCCATAGACCACCGTGGCTATGGCATGAGCTCGGTACGCTTCATCTGCGGCACGCAGGATATACACAAAGAGCTGGAAGCCAAAATAGCCACCTTCCTCGGTACAGAGGACTCGATACTCTATGTGGCCTGTTTCGATGCCAACGGAGGCGTTTTCGAACCGCTGCTGAACGATGCAGATGTTATTATATCCGACGAGCTGAACCATGCCTCGATCATAGACGGTGTGCGCCTCTGCAAGGCACAGCGCGCACGCTACAAACACAACGACATGGCCGACCTGGAGGCCCAGCTAAAGGCCTATGCCGGGGCCCGCACCCGCCTCATAGTTACCGACTCCGTCTTCTCGATGGACGGGACCATAGCCCAGCTGGACAAGATATGCGACCTGGCCGATAAATATGATGCACTGGTGATGATAGATGAGAGCCACTCATCGGGCTTCATGGGCAAGACCGGGCGCGGGGTGCATGAGCTCTGCGGTGTGATGGGCCGTATCGACATCATTACCGGCACATTGGGCAAGGCCCTGGGTGGCGCATCGGGCGGCTTTACCAGCGGCCGCAAGGAGATAGTGGAAATGCTGCGGCAGCGCAGCAGGCCCTACCTGTTCTCCAACTCCCTTGCCCCGAGTATAGTGGGCGCTTCCATTGCCGTGCTGGATATGCTGAGCGAAACAACCGCACTGCGCGATAAGCTGGAGGACAATACTATGTACTTCCGCAACCAGATGACAGATGCGGGTTTCGACATCAAGCCGGGCACGCATCCCATTACGCCCATCATGCTTTATGATGCAGTAGTGGCGCAGCAAATGGCCGCGAGAATGCTGGAAGAGGGAATTTACGTTATCGGTTTCTTCTATCCCGTAGTGCCCAAAGGGCAGGCCCGCATCCGTGTGCAGATATCAGCCGCGCATGAAAAAGCGCACCTCGACAAAGCCATTGCCGCCTTTACCAAAGTGGGCAAGGAGCTGGGAGTGCTGAAGTCTTAAGCCTCCCGCCCCGCCAGTTGAGCAATGATATTTTCGGTGGTATCTATCTCGCCCATGCGGGGGAAGATGTATTTCATGCTTCGTTCGTGTGCTTCCATGGCCCTGTCGGTCATAGCATCCTGCGCAAAGGCAATGTTGTAGCTGCGTTCACCGGCCTGCCGGGCTGTGCCCTCTACGCCAATACTGGTGGATACACCACCGAGCACAATACCCGTAACGCCTCTTTTTTTCAGCTCTTCATCGAGCGCCGTCTCAAAAAATGCGCCCCAGCTGTGTTTGATGATACGGATGTCGCCGGGTTGTTCGTTGAGCTCAGGTACCAGCGCGAACATTTCCGCGGGGATCTTGCCCAACTGCATCGTCACCTCTTTGCGGGTCTTCCCCCAAGCGGGATGAGTGGGATCAACGCTCACCAATACCACGGGCAGGCCCGCCCCGCGAAACACGTTAGCGAGTTTTGCGGCATTGGCCAATACCTGCTGCATGGGGTGGGCGGTATCGCCCTGTACTATGGCCTTCTGCAGGTCTATCAATACGAGTGCTGTGTTCTTGTCGATAGCTGTTACCATGTTCTATGTTGTTTTTATATCGTTCACATTTATACAGGTATGGTAGCCTCCATAGGCTGCTCTTCCAAACGCTGTTTGTCCTTTTCGGCCAGTTTGCTTTTGCGCAGGAAGCGCAGGTGAAGCCCCCCGGCCACTACAGCAATAATGCCCTCGGCCAGTACTGTGTTCTCTACCCCTATATGCTGCGATACCGAACCAACGATAAGGCCACCGATAGGCTGCATGCCGAAGAATGCCATAGCATAAAAGCTGATGACGCGGCCGCGCATAGCCGGGGGCACCGTGGTTTGTACCAGGGTATTGCATACGGTGATCTGCGACATCATGCCGAAACCGCAGAGCACCGCAAATGCCAATGCGAGCGGGTAAATGGTAGTATGCGAGAAAAGCACGAGGCCAAGGCCAAGGATGAAGGTGTTGACGGCCAGCACTACACGCAGATCGGCGCCGGGGCGCAGCGAGGCAAGATAGAGGGCACCGGAAAATGCGCCCAGGCCAATGATGCTATCAATGATGCCGAAGGTAGAGGCCGTGCCGTGAAAGATATCTTTGGCATAGGCAGGGATGAGCGTATTGAAGGGCAATACAAAAAGGCTCATCAAGCCCAGCATCTCGATAACAAAAGCTACCGAAGGTGTCTGCTTCAGGTAGCGGAAGCCCTCACGCATATCGGTAAAGATGTTCTTGCTTCTGGCGGGGGCCTTATGCTGCGGCAGGCGCATCATAAGTAATGAGATAATGACCGCGAGAAAACTCAGCGCGTTCAGGCCAAAACATACATCGTCGCCGAGGGCCTCTATGGCGATGCCTGCAATACCGGGGCCTATGAGCCGCGACAGGTTGACCATTGATGAATTGAGCGCAAGGGCATTGGGCAGGTCTTCTTCATTATTCACCATCTGGGCCACCAGCGACTGCCTTGCCGGTACATCGAAAGCATTGACGATGCCCAGCATAGCGCTGAGCGCCAGCACGCCCCAAACAATATCGTGACCGAAATACACCAGCAGGGTAAGCAGTATGGCCTGCAACATGGAGATAATTTGAGTAAGCAACAAGACCTTATAGCGGTTGTACCTGTCGCTGACGGCACCACCGAGGAAAGAAAAAAGAAATGATGGGAACATGGTAGCGAACAAGGATACCCCGAGCATGAACTTGGAATGCGTGAGCGAGTAGATGACCCAGCTCACAGCCGTCTTCTGCATCCATGTACCCATAAGGGATATGGACTGCCCGATGAAAAACAACCTGTAGTTGCGGCTGCTGAATGCCCTGAATGTGTTGATCTTCATAAAACCCCTTCGTCTTTAGTCCCTGTCTTTAATTTTTTACCTGCCCTATTCGTAGTCCACTATCCTGCCAAGTGCGGCCACAGCCTTCGCAAGTGCCTCCAGCTCCCGTGCTGTGCAGGTATCGCGCATGGCACGACTCAGCCATTCGTCGCGGAGGCTACGCACCTGTTGCAGTTTTTTCTCCCCGGCCTTCGAGATGCTGATGACCTGCTTGCGTTTATCTTCTTTAGAGGCGGTACGCTCTATATAGCCCAGGGAAGCAAGGTGCTGCAGTACTGCCGACATGGATTGGTTGGTGATCTTCTCCATTGCGGCCAGCTCTGCCGGTGAGGCCTTGCCCTGCTGCTGTATGAGCGCAAGGGTAGAACGTTCGGTAAGCGATAACTCGTTACCAAGGGTAGATTCTGTCCGCAGTCTCTTAATAAGGCGGGTGACCACGGTCCGCAGATCGGTGGCCAATTGCATCTGGTTGAGCTCTGACATAAATAGTAAGCTAAACTGATAAGTTTTCCTTACAAAATTATGCCAAAAGAAGGAAATGGAAATGAAATAAAATGTAAAATTATTTTCTTGACTTAGATTGAATTGATATGTAAGCTATCATGGAGGAGTTATTTAGCATCTGAAACACAGGGACAGCAAAAAGGCAGGCTATATAGCCTGCCTTGGAATGATTCAAAAAAGTGTATAATTAGATAACTTTTACGTTAACTGCGTTAAGACCTTTTTTACCATTTTGTACTTCGTAAGTCACCTTGTCGTTCTCGCGAATCTCGTCGATAAGACCTGATACGTGAACAAAGATGTCCTGGCCGCCATCGTTCGGCTTAATGAAACCAAAACCTTTGGTAACATTGAAGAATTTTACTGTTCCTTCTTGCATTGTGTTAAAATAAAAAAATTAATAAAGCACAAAGGTAGAATAAATATTTGATATTCAGCAATAAGTTTAGGGTTATAAAAAAGTTATGATTAGGAGGGGCAATCCCGGGTATCCGTTACCCCCCCTTGATCCTGGCTAAGCCAAAGAGGTGAAACATTGGCCGCCATACGCCGTAACGCGCCTGACTGCAAAAAAGCGGTACTGGGGCTACCGGGCCTTAAGTAATACTACGGAAGAGGGTGTAGCGCAGGGCCAGCTCTGCGCCAAGGCATATAATGGCTATGCAGGCGAAGGGGAAAAACAGCTCAGCATAGTGCTTGTAGGAACTGATCTCGACACGGGTCTTTTCCATTTTGTCGATCTCCTGGTAGATGGCGGCCAGTGAACGGTTGCCTGTGGCGCGGAAATACTTACCTCCGGTCTGCGTGGCTATCTGGCGCAACAGGGGCTCATCTATCTGCACGGGCATCATCTGGGTCTGGGTGCCGAAGGGGGTTTGTACGGGATAGGGCGCCTGGCCCTGTGTACCAATGCCTATGGTATAAACGCGCACTTTGTAGGCTTTGGCTATCTCAAGGGCCGTATTGGGATCTATCAGGCCGGTATTATTTACACCATCGGTCAGCAGGATGACCACGCGGCTTTTGGCCTTTGAGTTGCGCAGCCTGTCGACGGCGGTTGCAAGGCCCATTCCTATGCTGGTACCATCAACGAGTGTTCCGCTTTTTATTTGGCTCACCTGCTCTTTAAGCACATTGTGGTCGATAGTGATGGGGCACTGTGTGAAACTCTCACCTGCAAAAATTACAAGACCGATACGATCGGTAGGGCGCTGATCGATAAAATTAAGCGCAACCTCTTTAGCGGCCTCTATACGGTTGGGCTTAAAGTCCATAGCCAGCATAGAGCCGGAAACGTCGAGACTGATAACTATATCTATGCCTTCACTGTCGATAGACTCAGTAACATTGCTTGACTGCGGACGGGCCAATGCTATGATCAGCGCAACCAGCGCTATGACGCGCAGTACAAAAAGGACAGGGCGAAAACGAACGCGAAACGAAGGTTTAATGCGCTGGATACCCTGCAGCGTAGTAAGGCGCAGGGCGGGGTTATCGGCACGACGGCCCGCACGACGCTGCCACCATATCATGAACGGGATAAGCAGCAGCAGCCCAAAATATAAGGGGTGCGCAAAGCTCAAATGTTTCCAGTCCAATAATACACTCATTTCTGTTGCGGGGTGGTTATGGTTACTACCGGTTTGGTATTGTTCACAAATTGTATGGCATGCTCCATGGCAGTGGTATGCTCATGGGGCAGTGGCTGCGCCTTGGCAAATTTAGCCAGGTCTGCAGTCTGTAATATATTGGCCAGCAGATCGATCTGCGCATGCATCTCTTTATGCTGACGGGCTGAGTATAAAAGTTCGTCGGTGGTCAATTCCATAGCAGAGGTACGGAAACGCTGCTCGATATAGCTGCGCAACAGGTCGGTAAGGCGGGTATAGTATTCCTTTACCTGCCCTTTTTGCCAAAGCTGCTCCTGGTCGAGCTCGCCCAGCAGGCGCAAGGTACGCTCCTGTAATGTCTCGACAGGACCTGAAGGTACCGCCACAGGTGCGGGTGCTTTCTTGTTCTTCCGGAAATACCAGATAACAAAAGCCGCAAGCGCGAGGAAAATAATAGCTGCTACAATGAGCCAAATGTAATCGCGCCAGGAACTCTTTACCTGCATGATGCCTTTGATACC
>CAYZTM010000025.1:0-54290 GCA_964481425.1 uncultured Flavipsychrobacter sp. | reverse complement strand
TCATCTGCAATCTCCGGCTTCTGCTTTGTGGCAAATTCAATAGCCTCGATGCATGTAGCTTTTACAGGATCTTTCCCTTTGATCGCAAATTCAATGAGATTTTTTGTGTTAAGTTCTCCGTCCAATAACCATTTGCTGATCATTTCTGTTTTTTCCTTCGGCTTAATAGACTTGTCCTTAATAAGTTGGTCGATGTTGTTCATATTGCTCTTAATATTTCAAAGATAGTTGTTTGTCTCGTTTACCCTGCTAAAGCCTTCAATTCATCAACAATCCGGTTCGAGAAAAGTCCAATGCGGTTCACTTTGGACATTTTCAGTTTCCGTCTAAATCCCGCAAAATATTGATCTTGCGGGATTTATAATTTCGGTAAAAACGTTAGCGTTCACTTTCGAACGAAAAATGTTTCGCTATTGTTTCACAAGGTGCCATATGTTTCACCAAAATCCGAAATGCAATGAATCGCGCCACTTTATGTGTATATCCCAACCAGGCTAAAGGGAATTCCAAGGCAGGGAAAATACCGATGTACCTTCGGGTGATTTTCAAAAGGCAAAAAGCTGAGGTCTGGCTGAGCATTGAAATTGATGGCCAACTGATGGGCAAATGGAATCAGACCGTCGGCACCATAACATATGTTCACAACGTACATGCCCTGGGCAGCATCAGCATCTATCCTAACCCAGCAAAAGAACGGCTAACAGTAAGTGCCGGCTCCAGGCAGACTATCACGAGAGGCTCAATAGTGTGCCCTGGTTGTCACCTTTTGATCTGCCAACGTCCTGTTAAGGTACGATTCAAGTTTTGGGATAGAAACGTAAATATCTTCCACCAGGCCGTCTGTATAAGAAATTGATGGATCGGCCGGGCCTTCATAGTATGCAGAATAGGTCATCTCCATAATCCCGGCCAAGTATTGGAAAAAATCAGGAGCATAATTTGGAGAGAATAATTCCATTAAATGTGCCTTCGGTTGACACCAGATCAAGTTGGAAAAAGACGCGCCGTGGGGGCCTATGATAAACGAAGCATTGTAATAAATAGATACCTGCTCTTCAATACTTCTCGGTTTGTCCTCAACGACTGTAAAGTCATACTTCTTTAACAGCTCAATTAATTCGTCTTCATTAATAATATTTCGCCGGCAGGCCCGGCTTATGTATATTCTTTTGGGTGCGGTCTTAACCGGTCGCACTTTTTCGAACACATTTTTTCTTAAAGATGAAATATCATGTATGTTAGGATACCAGTGAGCACTGTTGCCGGTTATAACATGCGAGCTGATCAGTTGACACTTTCTGCTATCAACCACCTTATCAACATTAATATCCAGCAGTTTCAAAAATTCCTCTTCGTATGCGGTTCCAAACTTAGGATATGAGATAAAAAAACTCGAAAGGTCGTCACCCGTCATTGCATCTTTGATACGGCTGAGTTTGCCGGCAACATGAAATACATAGTCGTAATAGCCTCCATACATGATGCCGTCCTGATACTGGCTAAATAAAGCAATGATGCCCGGGACCTTTTTAACAGTCCTTCTGTCAGGTTTCCATATTTCTTTGTAAAAGCTATCTATGTTCCAGTCTGTACACAGAACCCTCCCGTCTATTATCGCCGAACCATATTTTGATAGTCTGACAACATCTTCGTCACATTTGTATCTCCGTTCATGCGCACCTTCAGTAAGGCACTCTTTCCCTTGAAATATCATGGTGCTGGTGTCCCCGACATTGATTATTGGGTATAAGGTAACCGGATTACCCGGAAGGCGTTGAACGGCAAATTGTTCCATGAAAGCTATAGTGTCGGTGCGCTTTAATAAAATGTAGCCACGCATTCTTAACAAATACGGCCGTAAGAGATAGTATATTGATTTAAACGCTTTGGGCATGGAAATATTGAATTCAGGCTAGTGTGCTTGCAGGTCGGCACAAAGATGCGATATGATATTATACAAATTGCATTTTCTTTATCGGTTAACGAGTCCTTAAAAGAAGGTTAACAAGCGCTTAAAGAAAATGCACGCTGAATTTCAGGATGCAATGCGCAAAATTGATAAAGCCGGTTGATTACTAGTATTCGACGACGGCGATATTGGTTAATAGTATGTTATTCCTTGATAAATAATATGCATATTTAGCGGCCAGATTTATTTTTGACATTTAATAGTTATTCACCGCATTTACAATGACCGTCTTAGACCTTTTTTCAAGCCAGGTTCAAGAAAAAGCACACAAGCTGGCTCTGAAATTCAGAGATATCGAGCTGACGTACCAGGAGCTGGATGACATATCAGATCAACTAGCTACCCATCTTATCGCAAAAGGGATAAGGCGTGGTACACTAGTACCTATCTGTATGCAAAGCCCTTTGAATATGGTAATTGGAATCTGGGGCATCTTAAAAGCAGGAGGGGTTTATGTACCAATAGACGCTGAATTCCCGGTTGAGCGTATCAGCTATATGATCAGGGATACTGCCGCGCAAGTAGTCATCTCTGATACATCTTGCGGCCAATTTTTAGCAGCGATCCAAGGAGAAACTGTTGTTTTTGCTGACGATGATTGGGCAATAATAAGAAATGAGCCCGGTGAGCTGACCGGTGTAGCGATATCCGGCGAGGACCTGGCTTATGTTATCTATACTTCGGGTTCTACTGGTTTGCCAAAGGGGGTATTGATCAAGCATAAATCTATCGTAGATTATCTTGACGGCTTATTCGCCCGCCTGCCATATAAAGAATGCCGTTCCTTCGCATTGGGCGTTTCGTTTGCGGCCGACTCTGTCATAACGCATTTGTTTGGCTCGGCGGCTTTAGGTGCCGAACTGCACCTTTTTTCTAAAGAGGACTACAACAACGTCGAGTATATACATGCTTATTTTGCGCAGAATAATATAGACTGCTTAAAGGTTGTTCCATCGCATTGGAAGGCTCTGTCTTTAAATGGCACCGAACTGTTGCCGCAAAAAATACTGATGTTTGGCGGCGAGGCATTATACACTGCGACGATCAGGGATATCATCCCGGCGTCAAAACGAAGCTGCATTTTGGTGAATCACTACGGACCGACAGAAACAACCGTAGGCCAACTGTTGCACGTTATCAACGACTCCCATCCTTATGGGAATACGATACCGATAGGGCAACCATTTACGGATGCAACAGCGTACATCCTGAACGAAGAAGGCATGGAAGTGGCAGGTGAGGACGCAGGAGAATTATTCATCGGCGGAACATGTGTAGCTGCCGGGTATTTGAACAGACCTGAGCTAACATCGGAACGGTTTGTAAAAAATCCCTTCAGTAGTGACATTGATGCACGACTATATCGCACGGGTGACTTGGTTAGCCGGTTACCAGGCGGAGATATAGAATTTCTCGGCAGGATAGACGACCAGGTAAAGATACGGGGACATCGCATAGAGTTGGGAGAAATTGAGCACGTATTGCAAAGCGCACCGGGTGTGCACCAGGGGGTAGTGCTGGCAAAAGAAGGCAGTAACGGTGATAAGCGACTGGTAGCTTACGTTGTTTGCCCAGCCGGCTACGATAGAAAGGCTATTATTGATTTCCTGGAAGAGAAGCTGCCTGATTACATGGTACCGAAATTGCTGGTGCCCCTTGCTGAACTGCTATTTCTTCCGAACGGAAAGGTAAACAGGAAAGCACTGCCGAACCCTGACGCCTCGACACTGCTGGCAAACGTCTATTCAGCGCCGGTCGGCAAAACTGAAAACTTTATTTCGGCGATCTGGAAAGAAGTATTAGGGGTGGAGCGCGCCGGTAGGGATGATAATTTTTTTGAGCTAGGCGGTACCTCATTATTGGCATTGAGAACGGTGGCGCTTTTGAAGTTACGCCATTCCTTGAGTTTACCTGTCGTTAAATTGTACCGATATCCAAGGATAAAGGACTTAGCCGCTTTTTTGGACGGCAAGGCCGAGTCGGGAGAAATAAAGACCGGCCCAGAGGAAGCTCGTGCTGATGTCGCGATCATTGGAATGTCTGGTAGATTTCCAGGGGCTGATTCAATTGATGAATTTTTGGACCTGTTGAAAAATGGCAGGGAGACGACGACGTTTTTTGCAGATAACCAGCTAGATGTCCATCTGTCACCTGCGACCAGGAATAACCGCGATTATGTAAAGGCAAGGGGCATTATCAGCGACGTGAAAGGATTTGATGCTGCATTCTTCGGCATAAGTCCTAAACATGCCGAGCTCATGGACCCTCAGCAGCGCATTTTCCTCGAGATAGCGTGGGAGGCATTGGAGCAAGCCGGCTATGTGTCTGGGCAGTGTGATGGAAAGATCGGGGTATTTGCCGGTGTGCGGTTCAATACTTATTATGCAAATAACGTAGTATGCCATCCTGACCTTGTGGAAAAAGTTGGTAGTCTCCAGGCAATTACTTTGAATGATAAAGACTATGTCGCCAGCCGGGTGGCATACGTTCTCGATTTAAAAGGACCTGCGGTAAATGTGCAGTCGGCATGCTCTACATCTTTAGTGGCTGTTGCGCAGGCAGTGCAGAGTATCAGGAGCGGACAATGCGATATGGCATTGGCGGGCGGGGCAGCCATCAATTCACCGGTGAATGTTGGTCACCTATATGAAGAAGGGGCCATGCTGAGTAACGATGGGCATTGCCGGCCATTTGATAAAGAGGCAAAAGGAACTTTGTTTAGCGACGGGGCAGGGGTAGTACTGTTGAAAAGCAAGGAGGCTGCAATAAGAGATGGCGATACGATCTTCGCCATAATAAAAGGCGTTGGCCTCAGCAACGACGGCGGTCAAAAGGGAAGCTTTACAGCCCCAAGTGCTGAAGGACAGGCTACAGCTATTCGCATGGCTATGGCCGATGCAGGCGTTGATCCAGCTGATATTGGTTATGTAGAAACACATGGTACCGCCACCCCATTGGGCGATCCTATAGAGATCGAAGGATTGAATATGGCTTTTGGCGAAACGGCACAAAAGCAATGTTGCGCCATAGGGAGTGTGAAAGGCAATTTTGGACATCTTACCGCAGCTGCAGGGGTGACCGGTCTTATCAAGACCTGTTTATCCTTATACCACAAACAGATCTTCCCGTCAATCAACTTCAGTGAGCCTAACCCGCAGATAGACTTTGCGAACAGCCCCTTCTATGTGAACACCGAATTGAATAGCTGGAACACGAACAAAGAAAGAGTTGCAGGTGTGAGCTCATTTGGAATTGGTGGAACTAACGCTCATATTATCCTTTCAGAAGCCGCTGCAGCCGGCGTTCAACCAACGACGAGGTCGCGTCCCGCACAATTATTGTGTTGGTCGGCAAAATCTAATGAAAGCCTAGACCGCTATGGAGACAAGTTGGCAAACTTCATTACGAAGATGGATGCTGACAGCATGGCCGACTTTGCTTATACGTTACAAACGGCACGGAAGGATTTTGGCTGCAGAAGATTTATAGTTGCAAAAGACAAGAATGATCTTTTGGAACAATTGGCCAACTTTGCTCATTCCAATTCGAACACAAAAAACCTTAGGAAAAAACCGCAAGGTGTTGTGTTCATGTTTCCGGGCCAGGGAGATCAGTATGTAAATATGAGCAGGTCGCTCTACGAAACCGAGCCTGTATTCAGGCGATCCATGGAAGAGTGCGCAGAAATATTGAAAGAGGAGTTGAACGAAAATATTCTGGACGTTATTTACCCAAGCGAAATAAATGAAACTACCGTCGAAAGAATAAAATATACTAGATACAGCCAGCCTGCATTATTTACACTTGGCTATGCTCTTGGCAACCTTTGGATGAATTGGGGAATATTTCCCTCTGCGTTTGTGGGCCACAGCGTAGGTGAATTTGTTGCAGCGTATTTTGCCGGGATATTTTCTTTGAAAGACGCCCTGAAGCTGATCGCAGCACGGTGCAAAATGATGGGAGAGTTACCGCGTGGTGGTATGTTATCGGTGCGTATGTCTCATGCAGATATACAACAATATCTTTCCGATACAATTGAACTGGCAGCTGTCAACAGTCCGCAGTTGTGTGTAGTGGCAGGGAATGCTGAAGCAATTGCCGCACTTAGCGACACCCTCGATGTTAAGGAGATCCCCAATAAGTTGCTGCCCACCAGCCATGCGTTCCATTCTTACATGATGGACCCGGTCGTTGCACCTTTCGAAGAGATCGTAAAATCCGTTCGGTTAAGTGAGCCATCGGTGCCTATTGCATCGAGTGTAACAGGAAGGTGGTTGACAAAAGAAGAGGCTCTGGACGCCGGCTACTGGGCCAGGCATTTGCGTGCGCCTGTTCTTTTTTCCCAGGCGGTAGGAAAACTGATCGATGAATCATACGATTTATTTTTAGAGCTTGGTCCGGGCAGATCGATGGCTGCACTTGCACGGCAACATGCGAAAGATAGGACCATTTCTGTCATTTCATCATTCGAACGGGAGGAAGCGGTACTGCCCTCTGAACAGGCAATCTTACAAGCGCTTGGCCAACTATGGTTAAACGGCATCGAACCCGATTGGGCTTCTTTTTATAAAGATGAAAAAAGACAGAAACGCTACGATGTGCCCGGTTACGCTTTTCACAAGCAGGACTATTGGCTCGAAGCGGTATCACGAAATATTCCTGCCTCATCTTCTGTAAGCATAACGGAGGATCCTATTGAAGATGCTAGCGGGCCCGGACCTGTTTCGGGAAAACAGCAGCTTATTAACAAGATCAGGGTAATGCTGGAAAGTATCTCCGGTTTTGATATGGAAACCATAAAATCAGCTGCAACTTTGGTCGAAATGGGATTTGATTCGCTGCTGCTGACCCAGGTGGCTTTAGCACTAAGAAAGCAGTTCGCAATACCCATTACCTTCCGGCAATTGAACGAAGAACTTGGGAGCATTGAACTTATTGCTAATTATCTTGACCCTATGTTGTCTCCTGATAAGATGCCGCGGCAAAAAAACGAAACACTGTCAAAGGCAGTTGCGCGACCGGCAGAACTTACACCCCAAGAGGAGATCGAAATTAAGCGACCCTTTGGCGCCATCGCCCGCATCGAAAGACAATCGGCTGTACTGGACGATGTACAAAAAAGATATCTGGAGGCATTAATAGTGCGTTACAACCAAAAAACAAGCGCAAGCAAGGCATTTACACAGGAGCATAGAGCGCATATGGCTGACCCCCGGGTTGTATCCGGGTTTAAGCCGGTGACGAAAGAGCTGGCGTACCCTATTGTAATAAAACGATCAAAGGGCAGCCGTTTGTGGGATCTTGACGGAAATGAATACATCGATGCCTTAAATGGTTTTGGCTCTAATTTGCTAGGCTATCAACCTGAATTTCTCAAACAGGCATTGATAGACCAGATAGAAAAGGGTTATGAAATAGGCCCTCAACATGAATTGGCAGGCGAGGTATGTAAGCTCATCTGCGAATTCACCGGCTTCGACAGGGCGGCGCTTTGTAATACCGGATCAGAAGCTGTATTGGGTGCCATGCGTATCGCCAGAACGATTACCGGCCGTTCTCTAATTGTTGCTTTCGCAGGCTCCTATCACGGCATTACCGATGAAGTGATAGCACGTGGTAGTAAAAACTTGCGAACCTATCCGGCAGCGCCCGGCATTATGCCAGAGGCAGTGCAGAATATGCTGATACTCGAATACGGTACGGACGAGTCATTGAAAATAATTGAAGAAAGGGCGGGTGAAATTGCTGCGGTCTTGGTAGAACCTGTGCAAAGCAGGAGGTGTGACTTTCAACCAATTGCTTTCCTGAAAAAGCTAAGACGCATTACACGTGAGTCGAATACTGTGTTAATATTTGATGAGGTGATATCAGGTTTCAGGTTTCATCCGGGTGGAGTACAGGCAATGTTTGGCATAAAAGCCGATGTCGCTACTTATGGAAAGGTTGTGGGAGGGGGCATGTCCATTGGTATTATTGCCGGCAAAAAGAACTATATGGACGCGCTCGACGGCGGCTGGTGGCAATTTGGAGATGACTCGGTACCTGAGGCAGGTGTTACCTATTTTGCCGGCACATTTGTAAGACATCCATTGGCGCTTGCCACAGCATTAGCATCGCTGCAGCATTTTAAAATGGCTGGTCCCGCGCTTCAGGAACAGCTAAACACGAAAGGTCAATATGTTGCAGATGCTATCAATAGCATTTGCCGGAATTTTAGGGTGCCGATTCATATTGCTCAATTTGGGTCGCTATGGCGCATACGGTTTTTGGAAGACTATCCGCATTCAGAGCTGTTCTTTGTTCTCATGCGTTACAAAGGCGTTCATGTTATTGAAGGTTTTCCTTGCTTCATCACTGCTGCACATACCGATGCAGACTTGAAACACATCATTAGGTGCTTTGAGGAAAGCTTGATAGAGTTAAAGCAAGTAAACCTGCTACCGGACTACGAGCATCCTGTTCCTGGCAAAAATAAAATGCTAAACATTCCGCCGGTACCCTTTGCAAAACTTGGAAAAGATAAAGAAGGAAATCCTGCGTGGTTTATTAATGATGAAAATAACCCGGGAAAGTACCTTCAGGTAATTAATTGAAATTGTCATATGTCCGATATAGCTAACTTAATATCCATAGACTTTGACCCTTTTTCGGAAAAGCGGGAGATAGAAAAACTGGCGCTTACCAACGAGCCCCAAAAAGAAATTTGGCTCGCGTGTATGATCGGCGGCGATGATGCCAATCGTGCATATAACGAATCCGTATCTCTCAGATTAAACGGCAACCTCGATTTGGCCGCTTTTAAGAAAGCCGTAAATGACCTGGTATCCCGGCACGAGGCGTTGCGCGCTACTGTAAGCCCGGATGGTGAAACGCTGATCATTTACAGGCATATCCCAATAGATATTGATATGGAGGATTTGTCGGCTGTAGATGAGGGGAAGCGGAACGCTGTTTTTGATAACTTTTTGAGCTCTGAAATAAACGCTGTCCAAGACATAAAGAATGGTCCGCTTCTGAAGTTATTTCTCCACAAAATAGGAGCACAGGAATATTACTTTACGATAATCAAACATCATATTATTGGTGACGGCTGGTCGACAGGCGTTATGCTGGAAGACCTTGGTAAATTGTACAATGCCTATTTAAACGGTGCGGATATTACTTTATTGCCGGCATTGCAGATAAGTGACTACGCCGAGGCACAGGCTGGATTTAAGTTAACGGAGGCATACCAACAGACAAAAGATTACTGGCTGAATCTTTATAGCGACAATGTTCCTGTTTTAGATATGCCCACGGATAGACCGCGCCGGGCGCCAAGGTCTTATAAAGGCGACCGCAAGGATCAGCCTTTGCCAAAGGCACTAGTTGATCAATTAAAGTCTCTGGCTGCGAAAGCAGGCTGTAGCCTGGTAACAACCCTGCTAGCTGCATTTGAGGTACTTTTATACAGAGAAACCCGACAGCATGATATTGTTGTTGGGCTGCCTGCGTCCGGACAAGCTGCGTCGGGTTTGGAGAGTGTAGTTGGTCACTGCGTAAATCTTCTGCCGCTTAGGACCCGAATAAAGCCGGAGTCGTCATTCTTTGACTATTTGAAAAAACGCAAAACTGAGCTTTTAGATGCTTACGACCATCAGCGTTTCACTTTTGGAGAACTTGTCAGCCAAATATCTATACCAAGGGATCCCTCCCGGATACCCCTGGTTCCTGTAATGTTCAACGTAGACATGGGCATGGATAATTCAGTCCGGTTCGACGGACTGAATTATCAGTTAATTAGTAACCCGCGTGCCTACGAAAATTTTGAGCTGTATCTGAATGTTACCGGGTCGAAGGATGGAATGACCCTGGAGTGGTCCTTCAATACATATCTGTTTAACAAAGGAACAGTAGACTCCTTGAATAAAGATTTCCAGTCGATACTTGAAAGCATAATTTCTGATCCTGAAATTACAATCGCAGCATTAACAACTGAGTCGGCAATAGCTGGCCAGTCGCTCGTACCGGATAATGATACTTCCGGTACGCAAACAATAAACGATTTAATAGAAGAAATAGTAACCCAATTCCCGGAAAAGACAGCGATAAGCTTCAATGATATTTCCCTCAGTTACAAGCAGCTCAGCGAAAGAGTGACGGCGCTTTCAACCTATTTAGTGCAGCAAGGAATAGGTGCTGGAAATATCGTCGCATTATCCGTTGACAGGTCAGTTGAAATGGTGGTTTGCTTGCTGGCAATATTAAAGTCAGGAGCTGCCTATTTACCTTTAGATCCTGAGTACCCTATTGAGCGGATTGAGTTTATGCTTGAGGATTCCGGCGCCGGCGCATTACTGATCTCAGGAATCTATAAAAACAGGTATCGCACAAATGCCAGTCAATTAGTTATCGAAGAGATATGGCGGGAGCTGGAAAAAACAGAAACCCGACGGTCCCAAAAGGAAATAACGGGAGAGGATCTCGCTTATGTGCTTTATACATCCGGCTCTACGGGAAGGCCTAAGGGCGTGAAGATATCCCATAAAAACCTGGCTAATTTCCTGGTGAGCATGAGGGCAAAGCCCGGAATTATGGCTTCGGATAAACTCCTTGCCATAACGTCCATATCATTCGATATCGCCGGGCTGGAACTTTATTTGCCATTGATAGCAGGGGCCCAACTTGTGCTGGCAGACAAAGAAACGGCAAAAGATGGAAGGTTAATACTGGATGCTATTAAGAAAAGGAGTATCAGCATCATGCAGGCTACGCCTTCGACCTGGCAAATGGTAATGGACTCGGGTTGGCAGCAACGCTATCCGCTGAAAATTCTATCGGGGGGAGAAGCGCTACCCAAAGACCTTGCAGGTATGCTATTGGAAAAAGGCAAGGAGTTGTGGAATATGTACGGGCCAACCGAAACAACTATATGGTCTGCCATTGCACAAATATGTCCAGGTGAAAAGCAGATCACTATTGGCAGGCCTATTAACAACACGCGCATATATATCGTGAACGAGGATGGTAAACTGGCCACACCAAACGAAACAGGCGAAATATATATAGGTGGCGAGGGCGTAGCCGAAGGCTACCTGAACCGGCCGCGGCTTACCGAAGAGAAATTTGTGCCTGACATTTATTCGCAGAAGGCAAATGCTAAACTATACAAAACCGGCGACCTGGGCAGGTATTTGACCGATGGTCAAATACAATGTTTGGGCCGCATAGACCACCAGGTAAAAATAAGAGGCCATAGAATAGAACCCGGCGAGATAGAGGCCAGAGTGCTGGAAACGGACAGCGTAAAACAGTGTGTTGTTTTAGCAAGGGAAGATAAGCCGGGAGAAAAACGGCTGGTTGCATATATAACGTTGAATGAGAGAGCTGGCGAAGCGGGCAACCTGACCTGGAAGGACCGGTGGGATAAATTATACGCGATAGGTGCGGAGGATAAGCAAAGTGCCGGCGTGCAAAACATAGATGGCGCGCTACTGGAGCAGTTGAGCAATAAGGAAGAACTTTTGCGACAAAAAGCTGAATGGCTCGAAAACTCGGTGGCACGATTAAAAGAACTTGGAGCAAAAAAAATATATGAGATAGGTAGCGGGGCCGGCCAGGTATTATTTGAACTGGCACCCTGTGCTGAATACTATTTGGCGACGGACTATGCCCAAGCTGCCATAACCAATATTAACGAGCGCCTGACTGAAGAAGCCGGCAGATGGAGCCATGTAAGTGCCGCTGTAGCTGCAGCCGATGATTTTTCGGTCGTAGGGGACCGGCCGTTGGATCTCGTGATAGTAAATAGCGTTGCACAGTATTTTCCGGATGTGGATTACCTTATCAATGTAATTAATCAGGCGGCAGGCAAGCTGACAGGAGGTGGTTGCATTTTTATAGGAGACATGCAGGGAATGGGCACATTGAAAATGCATCATGCTATGGATTATCTTCCCCGCGCTTCAGACCTCACCAGCGTCAAGTCGTTCAAGGAGGTGGTTGCGAATCGTGTGCGCATAGAAGAAGAACTTGTTGCAGATCCGTCTTTCTTCTACCTGTTGCCTGAACTCCTTCCGAGTATTAGCGGTGTTGAGGTACAACTCCGAAAAGGGCGATCGATAAATGAAACTACAAAGTACCATTATGATGTCTGGTTATATGTAGGCGTTCCTGTTGAGAAAGCCACGGCAGAGCTAACAATTGACTGGAAGGATATTAACGATATAAGATATTTGGAGCGCCTGCTAGTTTCAGAGCCGGGAAAGGTCGTAGCCATAAAAAATATAGCGAATGCAAGGACATCAAAGGATCATAAACTGCAGCAATTGTTGAATAATGCAATGCCGGGCAACGTGATCGCGGGTATAAAACATGAGGTGGCGCTGGAGAACCGTGGTATCCAGCCGGACATGTTTTGGGAGATGGCCGGAAAATTGAACTGTTCTGCACACATCAGGTGGACGACAGATGGCACGGACGGCTTTTTCGATGTCATTTTTATCCCGGCCGGTTCGAATGTGCAGGTGCCTGAATATCCGGCAATATCAGGAAGGGACATTTACAGTTTTGCAAGGGCACCCATCATTAAAGACCAGGTGCAGGATACTGACGCAGTTATTTGCAGTTTGAAGAGCAAATTACGCGATGCGCTTCCGGGGTACATGGTGCCGGAAGATATTGTTGTGCTGAAAAGTTTTCCCTTGACTTCAAATGCAAAGATTGACAGAAATGCACTTCCCATACCGCAACAGGTGAATGAAGGTAGTAAAACCTCGATGCGCTCTCTAACTGCAAATGAGCAGTTGGTAGCAAATATCTGGACGGATATTCTCGGCTTTAGGGATCTAGGCCCAACGGATGATTTTTTCCAGTTAGGAGGTCACTCTTTGCTGGCGGTGAAAGCAATGGTGGCCCTGGAAAAGAAGACAGGGCGGCGCCTGACAATTGCCACGCTCTTTGAACATTCCACCATTGAAAAGCTTGCAAAGAAATTATCGACAGATGAGAAGGCCAAAGATTGGGATGTGCTAGTTCCCATAAATAGCAAGGGCAGCAAAGTACCGCTTTTCTTTGTGCATGGTGCTGACTTGAATGTGCTGCTTTTTAAATCTTTAACCGAATTCCTTGACGAGGACATGCCGGTATATGGTTTGCAGGCGCTTGGAGTAAATCGTCAAATGGATATTCCTCCATCTATTGAAGAAATGGTCGCACATTATGTAGCGGAAATGGTAAAAGTATGTCCGGAAGGTCCGTATAAACTGGTTGGCTATTCACTTGGCGGTTTCCTGGCCTTCGAAATTGCCCGCCAGCTACTGCTTATGGGTAAAGAGGTCGCCTTTTTAGGTATAGTAGATACCTATGCAGGCACTTACTTCGAAGGTAACAAGGTTGATCGAACCCTTAAGAAGATATCCCACGAAATGAAAAAAATCGGATTTTTTAGCAGATCAATGATCAGGAACCCCAGGGACACTTTCAAATATAGTGCGACAGTTACCAGGCAAAAAGTGAAGAGTCTTGTTAGTCCTGGTGACATAGTACCTGAGGGTATGTTCACCGGCTACGAAGGAGATATTTACAGAAAATATAGCGATGCGCTCGACCAATATAAGTTGACAAGTGCGAACGTAAAGGTGACACTTTTTGCGGCAGAGAAGCATCCTTACTTTATGGGAGACCCTGTATCTATGGGCTGGAGTAAATTTGCCTTAAACGGCGTAAACACATATAGGGTTCCGGGAGACCATAGGACAGTGCTTTACCCTCCTAACTCTGAGAAATTTGCGCATACTCTGCAGCATGTTTTAAACAAGGAGTTGCAGGATGCCTGATTAGCGTTTAATTGAACTTTATGCCCCGAATATATGCTGTAAAATTGGATTTTGAGTTGCGCGAAGACACTTACCAATTATTAATTCAGAAAGTTAGTGCCGGGAAAAGAGCCAGGATTGAAAAATTTGCCCGAAGAGAAGACAAGATAAGGTGTTTATACGCTGGTCTTTTAACGGAGTACGCTCTGGTCCGGTATTGGAATTTTAAAAAGGGATCAATTTCCTTCCTAACCTCATCCTTTGGAAAACCTTATGTAGAGGGCACTAATAATGTACATTTTAATGTTTCCCACTCTGGAGAATGGGTTGTATGTGTCGTGGATGAACAGCCCGTGGGAATTGATGTAGAACGTATTGTACCTGTTGACCTGCAGATAGCTCAGGCATATTTTTCAAACACTGAAAAAGAGAATTTGTTTGCATTGGAACGATCCGAACAACTGCATTTCTTCTATCAACTGTGGACACTGAAGGAGAGCTTTTTGAAATTAGTCGGGAAGGGCTTGTCCATTCCGTTAGACACGTTTACCATCGCTATTGATCCGGAAAATAGCATCACGATTAGCGAGTGTGTCGAAAACACAGCAGCGGTTTATTTTAAACAGTTCGATTTTGATCCAGGGTATGCAATAGCCGCTTGTGCGATGTCTGATTCATTTGAAAACGTTGTATCGTTATCCGTGCAGGAAATCAACCTGTTCTTTTTGTTATAGCTCTTAGCATAAAATCATTGACAATTGGGGCATTCGGCGAATTGGTCCGAATCCAGTCCGGATCACAAACGCAAGCATTATGCTTGCGTTTTTTAGTATAAAGGGAACGTTTAACGTAGCAGGAAATATTTTAGCTTAGTCAAAATGAAGGCCGTTCATAGAACGGCGTTTTATTCTGCATTCCTGATGCCCTGCGGAACATCAGGAACAACTTGGGTGAGGCAAGTTCTATTAGGTTAGCTTTATAACATATCAACCTATTTAATGAGTGGGGTATTTATAAAAATTATTGTTTCTTGTCTCCTTTAAAAATCCACTGAATACCATATTTGTCATAAAACTGTCCGTAAATTCCAAATGGCAGTTCATGTAATTCCTGTAATCTTTCGTTATTGTCCCCGTCCCTGAGTTTATCGAAAACTGTCTTGAGCTCATCATATGTTTCTCCAATAATAAATATAGCGAACGTATTACCTTGTAATGGTTCAAATCCAGGTGATGCCATCCAATCCGTAGCGGATATCTCAATATTCCCGCTTTTTAGATGTGCATTGATAATTCTGGCATGCTTTTCTATCGGCAACATGTTTTTCATTGGACTATCACTTAGTTTGGTAAGTGTTAACTCGCCGCCAAAACATTCGTGATAGAAGGTCATCGCCTCAGCACAATTTCCATCAAATAATAGGAAAGGTCTACAACATAACATTTTTATTAATTTTGTTAGTCAGCCAAAATTATACTTTACGAATTTAATAAATTATTGATAGCCCAAAACTTCCAATCATCAATAATCCGGTTCGTGAAATGTTCAAAGGGGATCACAGAATGTAAAAGCCGCTTAACAGTGACTTTTTCTATTTTGCACAAATGTTTTGTCCGGTTTCATTGTTTTCGCTTATACTCCCGTTTCATAGTTTATGATCCATTCAATACCGTATTTGTCCCTGAACATGCCAAAATAGGAGCTCCCAAAGCTGTCGGCCATGGGCACTTCTATAGTTCCGCTTGCCGAGAGTCCATTAAAGAGTTTATCTGCTTCTTCTTTGCTGTCCGCACTTATCGAGATCTTACTCCTGTTCTCATTTTCGTTCACTTTGCCCATGAACTCGGGGACATCATTGGCTATCAGCACATTTCCGCCTATAGGCAGTTCAATGTGCATGAGCTTATTTTCATCTTTTTCAGCTATGGGCATTTCAGGGCTTGCAATGTCTTTGAAACGGATGATCTTCGCAAATTCCCCGCCAAATACTGAGCGGTAAAAGGTAAATGCTTCTTCGGCATTACCATTGAAGTTAATATGCGGATTGATGAGTGCCATTAGCTTTCTTTTTTGTTCAAATGTACAGTATGAGCACAACATAAATGAGGCATAAAAGCGTCAAAAAAAGGGGGCATATGCGGCAGAAAAGACACTTAAAGGCTTTTTTGCCTGCTTACTATTTTTACAATACGGTTATAGACTATTTCAGAGAGGTTCCAATTATACCCTTCAAAATTGGTTGGGGTGGTAAATTGAACAATCACGGCATCTATGTCTTTGTGATATTTGGCTATACTTTGGTATCCCGGCACCAGGCCGGTATGCCCGTATTTGTAAATAGAAGAATAGATGGCCTGCTCTCCTTCATCCCACAATGAACCGTTATTTAATGCCCTCAGGAATATGCCTACATCCTCCGCTGAGGCCAGCATTCCCTGTTTATCGGTCTTGAGGTTGAGGGGATAGCCTACATGATAGCCGCTCATCACCTCGTCCATATTCACCTTGCTTAGCCCACTAAAAGTGTTTTTCAAGTTAAGCCGGTCCAGTATCTGTTCCTGTATGAACTGGTAATGCGGATAGCCCAGCACTTTATCCATGATCTCCGCAAGCAAGAGGTAATTGGTATTGCTATATTCATAGTCTTTACCAGGCTCAAAGCTGGCTGGCAGACCGAAAATTAATTTGAGCTTTTCTTCATTGCTTTCTTTGGGGTGTACCCAATAGTTATGTGTTGAAGTATAATTAGGAATTCCGCTCCGGTGTTGTACCATCATCTTCAGGGTTATCTTTTCCGCATTTTCAATTCGTCCTCTAAGTTCAGGGAGGTAGTCGGCGAGTGTTTTATCCAGGGATAAACGTCCTTTACTTACCAGTTTAGTTATGGCAACTGCGGTATATAGCTTGCTGATGCTGGCAATTTTAAATAAGGCTTTTGGGTTGGCCGGTATTTTGTTTTTAGGATCGTGCCATCCCGCGGCATATAGTGCAGGTGGCTTGCCCGCCACGTCCACGTAGGTAATAATGCCTTCAAATCCAAGATCGATCGCCTCATTCAACTGTTCCTGTACCGTAGCAGGCAGTGGTAATATCCACGCCTTCACCAGTATCCATGGAACGAAAAACAGGGATGTTATCGTCCCGACAAGCAGTATTATCCTGATTATTGTTTTTGTCGGTTTCTTCTTCATGTTATTGTTTGCAGCTGTATGGGAACTTAGCCTGCACTATTTTTTTGTACATGTATTCCGGCTGGAATCGTTGTCAACGGGTGCCACACGAACAGTGGCTGGTGTTCAAAGTACAAAAAGCGAGCAAAGCGCCCAAGCGGATAATACTAAGCCAGGTAATAGCACACTTATCAGCATACTGCGTACAGGCCATACGCTACAGTAATTTAACCGGGGTGGATTTTTTGACTATTAGATCGGCTGGAGCCTAAAGCGGTTTACAAAGGCATGGGAGGCATTCTTTGGTTTATATTTTCTTTTGTATCTGCCAATAATGCCCGAACGGGTCTTTGAACATGCCCTGCCTATACCCATAGTCGTGGTCCACTACTGGATTGATCTCGGTTGCCCCGGCTTCAATAGCTTTATTCATGACCTGCACCACATCCGGAACGAACAAACCAATAACAGCGGTTACCCCTTTGGCACTTACCGGCTCCAGGGCACCAAATCCACGCATTGTTTCGTGCAGGTGAAATACAGCCCCATCAATTTCCAGTTCTGCAACATGAATGCTCCCGTCATCGTTTCGCAAACAAAAATGCTCAATGGCCCCTAAGCGGGTATAAAAATCAATATTGAAAGTGCCATTGGGAATGTGCAATTCAGGAGCGAAATGTGTTTTTTCAATTGCTTTTGTCATGGTGCTGTTTGGTATATCTAAGGTATTTCTTTTTGACATGTAAAATTATGACCACTAAAATGATAACCTATATTTCCCGTACATATTAATAGAAAAATGAAATATTATTTATTATTTTAGAAAGTCATAAATAAATACGCGATATGAATACTAACAAATCTTCGAAGTACATAGCCGAATTCTTCGGTACCATGGTATTGGTATTAATGGGCTGCGGTAGCGCTGTATTGGCAGGTGCCAATGGCACTACCGGTGTGGGTTTGCTGGGCATTGCTTTTGCCTTTGGCCTGTCTGTAGTCGCCATGGCGTATGCTATTGGCCACATCTCGGGCTGTCATATCAACCCGGCTATTTCCATAGGGATGGTGCTGGCCGGGCGTATGAAGGTGGGTGAGGCTATCTTTTATATCATCGCCCAGGTGCTGGGCGCTATTGCCGGGGCTTATGTGCTCATGCTGATAGCTACAGGTAAAGCGGATTATAACATTGCAACCAATGGCTTGGGCCAAAATGGTTACGGTATCGGTTCGCCGGGTGGTTACGATTTAGCATCCTGCTTCATAGCCGAGACCGTCTTTACATTCATTTTTCTATTAGTGATCTTTGGCTCTACTTCCACAAAAAATATAAATGGCGGGTTTGCAGGACTGGCGATAGGGCTAAGCCTGGTACTGATACATATTACTGGCATACCTGTAACAGGGGTTTCCGTAAATCCTGCACGTAGTATCGGGCCGGCTATTTTGGTCGGTGGTACTGCAATTAGCCAGGTATGGTTGTTTATTGTTGCCCCAATACTAGGTAGTATATTAAGCGCTATATTATGGCGTTATATCCTGGAGCGGAACTAGTAACACAATACCAATGGCTGCATTAAGCATTCAGTGCAAAATGCGGTATAATGTGGTAAGGCAGATGTCCTTTTTTTGCGCTCGTTTTACTTTTCAGCCACTATGTAATCCAATGCAGTTACCCCGCTGGTAAATTGCCGGGTATTCAATAATTGTAGCTTTACTTTTTCTTTGCTGCCGGTAAACAATGGAATGCCTTGCCCCAAAATGATCGGGTTTATAAATAGCCAATAGCCGTCGACCAGGTTGTACTGCATGAGTGCATGTGTTGCCGTTGGGCTACCGAAGAGCAGGATATCCTTACCGTCGCTGTCACCAGACTGTTTTATTTCATTTATCCTGTCCGGAAGGTTGTCGCTGATGATCGTTGTATTAGGCAGGCTCGCGTTTTCCATTGTTCTCGATAGAACAATTTTGTGCGCTTTGTTATACCACCGGGAATGTTCGATATCGTGCTTGCTTGCATTGGGCGCTTCTCCGGCAGCCGGCCAGTAATTTTCCATCATTTGGTATGTTACCCGTCCGTATAATGCAGTACTACTTTCGTCTATCCGTTTACCCACATGATCGAATATCTCTTCATCAACTTTTATCCAGTCCATTGCACCATTTGGTCCTGCTACAAAACCGTCGAGCGATATATGCATGAAGGAAATTATTTTTCTCATCGGTCCTTTTTTTATTGTTTTCTATGAATGATTAAATTTTCTTACAAGTATTATTGACTCATAAATATACGCAAAGCTCATAGTGTAGTAATAAATTCTCTTATGGTCTATTATGTAAACAGAAATATAACGAAATTTGAAAAGCAACATAAACACGCCTCAATTTTAATATGAAAGCACAACAACAGATCAAAGAATATATTGCCGGCCAACAGGAACCAAAGCGCGACGACCTGCAAGCGCTGCACCAACTGATACTACAGGTATCACCGGGCTGTAAATTATGGTTCGACAATGGCATAGACAGCGAAGGCAAAACTGTAAGTAACCCAACAATAGGGTATGGCCATCAGGTGATAAAGTATGCCAATGGTACAAGCCGGGAGTTCTTTCGAATTGGTCTGAGTGGAAACAAGACGGGTATCTCTGTTTATATACTTGGTATCAAGGATAAGACATTCTTAGCACAAACCTTTGGGAAAGACCTCGGCAAGGCGAGCGTGACCGGTTATTGTATCAAGTTCAAAAAGTTGAAGGATATTAATCCCGATGTGCTTGAATCGGCTGTACGGTATGGGTTTGAGATGCCAAATGAATAGGATGGTTTGGAAATGATTCTGGATAGAATAATTGGAATAGAAAGTAGCGCTCAGCGCTACCTTCTATTTTTGCCAGGAAAACACTTTCCTACCCAAATACGTTTGTTCCTTTGCCTTTAGTTATCAGGCTGAACAGGCTTTCTCCGACCAGTTTTCCCCAGGCCCAAGAACAATCATTATAGCATTCAAATACAGGGATAAGCCCAACATGGGTGAAACGGACCTGAGTTTTGTCACCTAAGAGGGTTATTTCAAAAACGATCTTCGTGCCCGTCCATTCGCTTTTATTGTCAAACTTTAATTCGCTGTCGCTTACCAGCCAAACGACTTTCTCGTTTGGTACCAATTCAATGATCTGCTGTTTTGAATAGTGGTGTCCCGGCATACGGTATGTAAATTCGCCACCGAGCTTATCGGTGCTGCCTTCTATTTGTCCCTGCCACCAACCGGGTGTGCTGATGATAGCGTCAAATGCTTCCTTAGGCGAATTATCGACGAGAATAGTTGTTGTAAAATCTGTAGTTGTCATAGTGTGCCTATTTAAGTAAAACCACTTGCCCGGTATGATATTGCAGGTGTGATGTCCTTGTTATGATGATGTTCAGCTTGTTACGATGCGGTTCCTTTTCAAAGTCCTCTGTTGATACAGCTGTGTGTTTTGCAAACCAGTCTTGCGGCTGTATTTCCCTGAATTTTTCCCCTAATACTTCGCATTGCCTTTGCCAGCAGTTTCTAAGCTCTGATACAGTTGGCAGGTCGGTGGCCTCTTTATCAGCCGATTTAAGAAAGGGTTCGGCCAATTCGGGATATAACCTGTCGCCCATGCCTAACAATACCAGCATATCGTCATGAACTGCGATCATGTGCCCCAATAAATATATTCCCCTGTTTTTGCCGGGAGCAATTTCTTTTTCCAGTTGCCCGTCGGTAAGTGCGTCCACATGTTTGTTCCAATTAGTAATGGAGCCGTTCCATCTGTCTAATACCATTTTTACGAATAGGTCCGTTGTCATGCTTTTATTTTTTAATGGTGAAATTCAGTATTAAAGATTTTTAGTGTCATATAAATATATCTGCACCTGTTCGTCGCTGGCCAATATTTTTCTATCGGCAGCACATTGTTTCCCAATATCGGATCGAAATGCATCCATCATCGATTCAAGTGATTCAAAGTATAAATTGGCTATTCGATAAGTATCGGAATGACCTGTAGTTGAAATGAGCTCCCCATCATTTATTTCATACTTTACCAGGCCGGGTAATTGCTTTGCCAGCGGCACATGTACCTCGAAATAGTGTTTTTCAAAGGCCTCTTTATCTTTCGGCGTTTTATAGATTACCGTCATTTTAGCCATCCTGATCTTTATTTTGGTTAACGATAATGCAAAAATAATGTCCAAATATTCTCTTTAAGGTGTGCTAAATAGACATTTTGGAGGGTTGATTTGGACATTTGTGAAAAGTATCTTTGCAAAAAGGAGATAATGAAGCGACTGACAATAGTAGCCCCCGAGGGAGAAAATAATCTCAGCAGTATTACGGGTGCTTATGAAATATTCTGCAAGGCTAATACCTATTGGAAAGATAGGGGACGCCCGGAGCCTTTTTCTATCCAGATAGCGGGCTTGTCAGACAAAGTTGACTTCAACGGAGGCTTATTTACTGTAAAACCGCATATCAATATCTCGCAAATAGCCCAAACAGACCTGGTCATCATACCCTCGTTGAACCATAATTATGAACTGGCGTTAAAAGGGAATGAGCCACTGGTAAAATGGCTCGTAGCACAATATAAGAATGGCGCAGAAATAGCTACTATTTGTACGGGGGCATTTATGCTTGCAGCCGCCGGATTGCTTGATGGTAGAAACTGTTCTACACACTGGTCGGTGGCAGAGAAATTCCGGACGATGTTTCCTGCTGTGGATCTGCAGCCGGATAAATTAATTACTGATGAAGGGGGCATATATACCAACGGGGGAGCATATTCTTTTTTGAATTTAATGATCTACCTGGTAGAAAAATACTATGACAGGCAAACAGCGATCTATTGCGCAAAGGTGTTCCAGATAGAAATAGACAGGGTTTCCCAATCGGAATTCACCATTTTTTCAGGGCAGAAGAAGCATGACGACGATATGGTGCACCAGGCCCAGAATTACATAGAGGAGAATTTATCAGAAAAAATGACTGTGGAAGACCTGGCTACCAGGCTTAATGTTGGCAGGCGGAATTTTGACAGAAGATTTATAAAAGCCACCGGGAATACGCCCATCGAATATTCGCAAAGGGTTAAAATTGAAGCTGCTAAAAAAGCGTTTGAAACAAATCGTAAAACGATAAATGAAGTAATGTATGAAGTAGGTTATTCAGACATTAAAGCTTTCCGTGAGGTCTTTAAAAAGCTATCGGGTATGTCTCCCCAGGAGTACAAAAGAAAGTATTATAAAGACTACATGTAAATAGCCGTTATTCCGGGCATTTAACCGGGTAGTTTTCCGGCTTTTGCTCTTTTGTATAGAGTGCGGCAACCTCCATTAACTGGTTTGGGAAGTGCTAATATGCGTATAATTAACAATTATTACACTAAATACCGGGGCTAAATAGCTAGTGCAGTAATTTTAATTGGGTACTTTTATACTAGTCTATTGCCCGGGATGACATCTTCCTGAAAAGCAATAGATACAGGTTCATCACAAAAGGAAATGGAAACCGGATCGCAGGATATCGTCGCCCAGGGATATGGTTTGGTCACTTCGGTGAGGGGGAGTGTGATAGATGTTTATTTTGAAGAGAATTTGCCCGCCATTTATACCCTGTTGTACACAGGTGAGAACAATGCTATCTCAATAGAAGTGCTCCGACAATTGGATGCCCATCATGTACGGGGCATTGCCTTAACATCTGTACAGGGTTTATCCCGTGGGACAAAAGTGACCAATACAGGCCAACCCCTTGAGGTAATGGTTGGGAGACAAACATTGGGGCGGATGTTCAATGTTTTTGGTGATACTATAGATCATAAAACCGCCTTGAATGGCCTGGAGAAAAGAAGCGTGCACCAGCAACCGCCCATTTTGTCCGACCGCTCTTCAGTTTCCGAAATATTCGAAACAGGTATAAAAGCTATTGACGTACTGGTACCACTTGAGCGCGGGGGCAAAGCAGGCTTGTTTGGCGGAGCCGGGGTTGGAAAAACGGTCCTCCTTACCGAAATGATACATAATATGGTAAGCAGGCATCATGGCATAAGTATGTTTTGTGGCATAGGTGAGCGCTGCCGGGAAGGCCATGAGTTGTATCATGATATGGACGCTGCCGGGGTACTTGAGAATATGATCATGGTGTTCGGCCAGATGAACGAACCGCCGGGTGCCCGTTTTAGGGTGGGACATGCCGCACTGACAATGGCAGAATATTTCCGCGATCATGAGCACCAGGACGTACTGCTACTTATTGATAACATATTTCGCTTCATACAAGCCGGCATGGAGGTTTCGGGCCTGATGGGCCAAATGCCATCACGCCTGGGTTACCAACCCACTATGGGTACTGAACTGTCGAAACTTGAGGAGCGTATTGCTAATACGGGCACGGCCGCTATTACTTCCATACAGGCTGTATATGTACCTGCTGACGACCTGACTGATCCGGCTGCGGTGCACACCTTTTCCCATCTTTCTGCAACTATTGTGTTGTCGAGGAAAAGAGCCGGCGAGGGATTATACCCCGCAATAGACCATTTACAAAGTAGCTCGAAAATGGCTTCACCGGGTATAGCCGGTCAAAGACACTATGACCTGGCCAGGCAAATAAGGGAAACCCTTGCACAATACGAAGACCTTAAGGATATTATTGCTATGCTGGGCCTGGAGCAGTTATCGCAGGAAGATCAAAAATTGGTGGGGCGCGCCAGGAGGCTGGAACGATTCCTGACACAGCCGTTTTATGCAACTGAACAATTCAGCAATATAAAGGGAAAGTATGTGAGCCTGAAGGATGCACTCGATGGCTGTGAAAGAATATTGAATGATGAATTCAAAGATTATCCCGAAAGCGCTTTTTACATGATAGGGACAATAGACGAGGCAGAACAAAAAATGAAAGCCAGGTAATATATGGAACCTGTATTGATGCATATGAAGATACTTTTGCCTTTCAAGGTGTTCGCATATGAAACAGATGTTGTGCGCATCGTTGCAGAGACAGGTAGCGGTTCATTTGGTATTCTGCCGCATCGGCTGGATTGTACGGCTGCCCTCGTGCCCGGCATTCTAACTTATGAAACGGCATCGCAGGAGGTTAAATATGTAGCAATAGATGAAGGTATACTGATAAAAACCGATCAAACTGTACTTATATCTGTTCGTAACGCTATCGGTGGGGCAGACCTGGGTAAGCTTAAGGCATTGGTTGAAGACGAATTCAGGAACCTTGATATAAAGGAGCGAAATATAAGGACGACCTTGCTCAAGCTTGAAAGTGATTTTATCCGGACATTCCAGGAATTCCAAAAGAGTTGAAATGGAAGAAGAGCATACAAATAGCAACGACGTTTTCCCGAAGCAGGTGGAGGAGAAGGAGAAAAGGATGCTCAGGGCAAGAAAGGAAGAAAAGCGCAGCGTTTGGGCAGGTTTTGGGCTGTTTGGCATCATTGGTTGGTCTGTAGCTATTCCCACATTGGCAGGGGCAGCAATAGGCCGATGGCTTGACAGGGCATATCCGCAATCCTATTCCTGGACATTGGCATTGCTGGTAGCCGGTATAATAGCAGGATGTTTTTCTGCATGGCATTGGGTGAGTAAAGAACAAAACGATATGCATAAGAGCAATAAAGAATAAAACGGATATATATGGTATTGGCATTTATTAGCGGGCTTGCATTAGGTATCTTCTTTTTTGGTGGGCTATGGCTTACCGTCAGGGCGGTCATTTCATCTAAGATACCGGGGCTGCTGACCATGATCAGTTTTTTTGTAAGGACTGCGATCGTACTATTGGGTTTCTATTTTGTTTCAGCAGGCGACTGGAGGAAGCTACTTATTTCCCTTTCCGGTTTTGTTATCGCCAGGTTGGTAGTAAATCGCGTGCTCAAACAGGCTAAAAAGACACAAAAAGAAGGAGGCATGGCATGAAGCTTACACCGGATGAAAGTATTGCCTGGCAACATGGGTTTATCGTTATCAATTCCACCATTATATGGACCTGGGTGATAATGATAGTGCTAACAGTTGCTTCATGGCTCATCACAAGGAGGCTAAGGACCGATATACGCATCTCGCGATGGCAATGTATCCTTGAAATGATAGTTATCGGTATCAATAAACAGATAAAAGAGATAGGCCTGCAACAACCGGAGAAGTATATAGGATTCCTTGGCACACTGTTTCTGTTTATAGCTACTTCCAATCTTTGTATCATTTTTCCGTTTTACGAGCCACCCACCAGTTCGCTTTCCACTACAGCGGCACTCGCCATTAGCGTATTTGTTGCTGTGCCTTTTTACGGAATATTGGAAGGAGGCTTGCGCAACTATCTAAAGTCGTACCTGCAGCCTACATTTATCATGCTGCCATTTAATATTATCAGTGAGCTTTCCCGTACGCTTGCCCTTGCGGTCCGGTTGTTCGGCAACATAATGAGTGGCGGGGTCATTGCCAGCATATTGCTGAGCATCACCCCTTTCTTTTTTCCGGCAGTAATGAATGCGCTTGGCTTGCTTACAGGCATGGTGCAGGCCTATATTTTTAGCATCCTTGCAACCGTTTACATAGCAGCAGCTACAAGCGATGCAAAAGCCCCCCAAACTTTACAATTAAAAACTAAAAACAAACAATAATCATATGGATAATGCAACAATAGTGGCAGCAGCATCGATCGTTACGGCAGGCCTGACAATAGGTTTAGGCTGTATGATCCCCGCTTCGGGCCAGGGCAAAGCTATCTCGTCTGCACTGAATTCAATAGCACAACAGCCGGATGCGGAACAGACCATTACCCGAACCCTATTTGTAGGGTTGGCAATGCTCGAGTCACTGGCTATTTACTGCTTTGTTATTTCCATGATCCTCATCTTTGCCAATCCATTTTGGAATCATTTTATCGGTAAATAAACAAAACAAGATACCATGTTGATCAACTGGTTTACCGTTATTGCCCAGATCGTTAATTTCCTTATCCTGGTTTGGCTGCTTAAGCGCTATTTGTATAAGCCTGTCCTTAAAGCTGTAGATGAAAGGGAAAAGCGAATAGCCGCACAAATAAATGATGCGGCAAAGAAAGAAGCTGATGCGGAAAATGACCGCAATGATTTCATTACGAAAAAGGCAGATCTGGATAAACAACGTGAGGATATATTGGCTAAGGCGGAAGAAGATGCTAAAGCTAATAGAGAAAAATTGTTGGAGGATGCACGAAAGGAAGCTACGGCATTACAACAAAAGCTTGCAGATAAGCTGGACAGTGAACAGGAGGCAATTGCAAATGAGATAGCAGGTAAAACAAAGACGGAGGTTTTCGAGGTGGCGAGAAAAGCATTGCTGGACTTAGCAGATGCTGACCTTGAGAGCCGGATCGTACAGGTGTTTGTAAGGAAAGTGGTGAACCTGGGTGATAACGAGCGGAAGGACATGAGAAATGTATTCGCTGAGACCGAACAGGTTATGGTCAGCAGCAGTTTTGCATTGTCAGAACAGCAAAAGAATGACATTAAGAAGGTATTGGATGATACTGTAGGGAAGCCATTGCAATATGCATTTGAAACCTCAAAGGATCTTATAAGTGGTATTGAGCTATATGCAGGCGGGTTTAAGATCGCATGGAATATAGATGAGTTCCTGCGGTCTGCAGAAAGTGAGGTAGATCAGCTAATGAAAAAAAATAACACAAGGATAAGTAACGATGGGATCTGATCTCAAAAAAGCAATAGAAAATACTTTTGACCTGGTGGGGCAAGCGCGGGAATCATATTCTCCCGGGCTGACACCACGCGAGATGGGCCTTGTACAAAGCATATCAGAAGGCATTGTGATCGTTTCCGGCTTGCCCGGAGTCGGGTTTGAAGAGATACTGAAATTTCCCGGAGATGTGTATGGTATTGCATTTAATGTAGATGAAACTGAAATAGGTGTTGTATTACTAGGTGATGATTCTTTGATACAGGTAGGCAATACAGTAGAACGAACATATCGTGTAATGGACGTTCCGGTGGGCGAGACACTCATTGGACGTATATTCAATCCTTTAGGCGAAGTGCTGGATGGGAAAGAGGAACTCAGGAGTGTAACGCGTATGCCGATAGAGCGGGATGCTCCCGCCATCATGGACCGTGATAATGTTACGGTACCGCTACAGACAGGATTAAAAGTGATAGACGCTCTTGTGCCTATAGGCCGAGGCCAGCGCGAGCTGATACTTGGTGACAGGCAAACAGGTAAGACTGCAATAGCCATAGATACGATAATCAACCAGAAGGATAAAAATGTGATATGCATTTATTGTTCCATCGGTCAGCGTGCCTCATCTGTAGCTAAGGTTGTAGCCCGCCTGGCAGAACATGGTGCAATGGAATTTACCATAGTAATGGTAACAGAGGGTAATGACCCTCCCGGCCTCCTCTACATTGCGCCCTACGCGGCCACAAGCATAGCCGAATATTTTATGCTGCAAGGGCGTGATGTGCTGGTAGTATATGACGATCTTACTCATCATGCCCGAGCCTATCGTGAACTCTCCTTATTGCTCAGAAGGCCCCCGGGGAGGGAAGCATTTCCCGGCGATATTTTTTATATACACTCGCGCTTACTGGAGCGGTCCACGGTTTTAAGTAAAGCCATGGGGGGCGGTTCGCTTACAGCATTACCGATCATTGAAACAGAGGCGCAAAATATATCTGCATACATACCTACCAATCTTATTTCAATAACCGATGGGCAGATTTACTTATCTCCTAAATTATTTGAACTGGGCCTACTACCTGCTGTGGACGTAGGTAAATCTGTATCGCGGGTGGGCGGTAAAGCACAATTACCCGCTTATCACCATGTTGCAGGTAGTCTCAAATTGGCTTATGCCCAGTTTGAAGAACTTGAAACCTTTGCACGTTTTGGTACTAAGCTTGATGACCAGACGACCCAAATAATAGAACACGGGAAAAGGATCAGGGAATGCCTGAAGCAAATGGAATTGCAGCCGCTTTCTGTTCCGGAACAAATGATCGTTTTACTAGCGTTGACGAAAGGCCTATTGGATGATATACCCCTGGGCCAAATACAACAGGCGGAAGCAGAACTGCTGGATGGCCTGAAACAGGTGCAGGAGGATGTGGTCAACCGTTTGTTTGAAGACCAGCAATTAAACGATGCGGACCAGGATGTTTTTTTGAATATAGCAAATGAGCGACTTGCGCGATTTAAGACAAAAACTTCATAGTAAGTATTTGCATACCCAATGGATACTTTAGAGAACCTGCGAAGAAAAATAGAGAGTGCCGGCGAGGTAAGGTCTGTTGTCAGGACCATGAAAGCCATGGCGGCTTCCAGCATCGGGCAATATGAAATGGCAACCGTTGCTCTTAGTGATTATTACCATGCTGTATTGTTAGGGCTTACCACCTATTTTAAGAAGAATACTTATCACCCCAAACGCAGTAAAGCAGGTTCGGAAGAATCAATTGTCGCAATAGTTTTTGGTTCAGACCAGGGACTAGTCGGGCAGTTCAACTATGAAATTGCACAGTTTACATTGCAGTTTTTGAATAAGCTACCCGGGCAAAAGGAAATATGGGTGGTTGGGGAACAGGCACTGCAGCGATTTACAGATGTAGGTCTTTCAACAGGAAAGGTGTTCCCTGTGCCTAATTCACTAAGTGCTATAACATCCCTGGTTGAACGGATCTTGTTGGATATTGAGTCGGATCGGGAAAGCGGGAAAGCGCGTAAATTTTATATGTTTCATAATCAACTTGAAAGCAGGGCTGTTTATCACCCTGTCGTGCAGCAATTATTACCGCTGGACGCTGAGTGGGAGAATAATTTTAAACAAAGCTGGCCTACAAGTAAAATACCGGAGATCGTTGGAAGCATGGAAACAACTCTTACAGCCCTGATACGTGAATACCTGTTTGTATCGGTCTACCGTGCCTGTGCTGAATCATTAGCCAGTGAAAACGCCAGCAGGCTTGAGTCAATGCAAAGGGCACAGAAAAATATAGATGATATGCTGGATGAGCTTAACAAGAAATATTACCTGTTAAGGCAAAATTCTATCGACGAAGAGTTGTTTGATATTGTTCTCGGGTTTGAAGCATTTAAGGGAGAACATCCTATAAAACGATAAATGGTTGATAAGATAGCCTTTTATACTTTCTTTTTCGCGGATACCTTTATCATTTTCTCCAGTACTTTTGTATCCACATCTTCCAGTTTATTGATGTAGAGACATCCCTTCCCGGTTTTATGTTTGCCCAGCTTTTTGAGCGATTCTGTATGGTCTTCACTGCCGATGCCTATATAAAGCGATAAATTCGCTTTGCGGGGGGAGAACCCTATTTTCATCCAGTCCATCTCGCGGCCGGTATTGGGGCTCTTGTACCTTATATTGCCGAAGCCGATGATTGCGCTGCCCCACATTTTGGGTTCATCACCTGTGGCTTTTTGCATCATCTCCACGATGGCAAAGCTGTCCTTGCGCTTTTGCTCATCCTCAATGTTGTTGATGAAATCCGTTACGCTCGCCTCGGTCTCCTTCGTTTTCAACGTTACAAGTTTACCTTTTTTCTCTGCCATATTAGTTGTTGCCTTTTAAAGGATTGATGTTTACGAAAATATCAAATTTTGCTACGAGTCGTTATGCTTCCCGGCATAAAAGAATTTTCTTACAAAAAAAAACTTGCGTAGTTAAATGGCTACGCATATATTTGTAGTCAAATAGCTACATAATGAATTTAAGACGTGACGTTTTTCAGGCTATAGCGGACCCTACACGACGGGCGATACTGCTGCTGGTTGCTTCGCAATCGATGACAGCAGGTGCTATAGCGGCAAATTTTGATACAGCGAGGCCTACAGTTTCCAAACATTTGCAAATACTCACAGAATGCGAGTTGCTGAAGCAAGAGCAGAACGGAAGGGAAATATATTATCATCTAAATCCGCAAAAGATGAAAGAAATAGCAGACTTCATAGAGCCATTCCGCATGATGTGGGAAGACAGGTTCAACAAACTGGAAGCAGTAATGAAACAATACAAATCGAAAAAATAGAACAGTATGGAACAAAAAACAAAAGTAACTGCCGAAGACGGCAAGCAGGACCTGCTTATTACAAGAGAATTTGACCTGCCGGTAGCCCTGGTATTCAAAGCATATGCAGATGCCGGGATACTGGAACAATGGATGGGAACAAAAGTATTGAAACTTGAAAGCAAAAAGCAGGGTAGTTATGAGTTTGAAACAAAGAATGCAGAGGGGCAGGTGACTTTTAAAGCCAACGGCGTGATCCACGAGTTTGTTCCTGACCAAAAGATCATAAGGACATTCGAAATGGAAAATGCTCCCTTCGGTGTTCAGCTCGAAGTATTGGAATTTGAAGGACTAACAGATGATACCAGCAGGCTTAGCATACATACTATATATGAGTCGGGAGCGTATAGAGACCAACTCTTAAAGATGCCGTTTGCTTATGGTATTAACATGGCCCATGACAGGTTGCAGGATATCGTTGGTAAATCAAGATAGGGAATATATGAGCAAAAGGAACAGGATCATTTATTGGGTAGCGACCATCTGGCTTTCATTGGGCATGGTATCTACTGCATTGGTACAGCTCTTTAAAGGGAAGGCAGGCGCAGGTGGTTTGGACAGCATCATCCATCTCGGTTACCCTATATACATACTGGGTATTTTAGGAGTATGGAAGCTATTGGGTGTAATAGCGATACTGACCCCACGGTTTCCTATTGTAAAAGAATGGGCCTATGCAGGCTTTTTCTTTGTGGTTACCGGTGCTGTATATTCCCATTTTGCCATAGGGGATGATGCAAAAGAGTTTTTCGGACCGCTGCTGCTATTGGTGCTTACCGTCATATCATGGTATTTCAGACCTGCGTCGCGCAGGGTAGCTTTAACAAAGCTGTAATTGGATAGACGGGCTGAAATGGATATTTTACAAATAATATGGAACCGGATAATACGGCGGTGAGAACTGCTTTGTGGAGGGCGCTGCATATGCAAGTGGATGCTATGCCCCACATAATCGAAGATGATATCGGGCTAAGAATGATAGCGCCACAGGAAGGTTGGCAGCGGCGCCCGGATATGCAGTACACCCAACGCCTCAGGGCTTCTATTGTGGCACGGGCCCGGTTTATAGAAGACCTGGTGATAGACCAGTGCAACGCTGGGGTCAGCCAGTATGTGCTATTAGGAGCAGGACTGGACACATTTGTACAGCGCAGGCCGGATATTGCTGCCCGAATGGAGGTATATGAGATCGACCAGCCCGGTACCCTGGAATGGAAACAGCAACGCCTGGTTGAGATCGGGTGCAGTATTCCGGAATACCTTCATTTCGTACCTGTTGATTTTGAGCTGTCTTCCTGGTGGAAAGAATTATTAAAGGCGGGTTTTGATCCCGGGAAACCGGCTTTCATTGCATGCACCGGTGTTAGTTTGTATCTTACAGAAAGTGCTATCACCGACACACTGGCCCAGGTAGCAGGGCTTGCACGGGGTTCTAAACTGGCTATGACATTTTACCTGCCCAAGGAACTTCTCGATGAACAAGACAAGCCAATGCAGGAGATAGCGGAAAAAGGCGCGCGCGAGGCAGGAACGCCTATGGTTAGTTTCTATACACCGGATGATATCATAGCTTTGGCAACCAAGGCAGGTTTTAATGAAATGAGCTTAACATCAACCAAAGACATGGAGCGGTCTTATTTTGCTGACAGGACTGACGGGCTTTTGCCTGCAAGCGGTGAGGTATTTTTATTAGCCACTACATAGCAAAAGATATATGAATGGCATGAATCCTAAAGTTGATTTCTTTTTTGATAAAGCTTCAAAGTGGCAGGCCGAGTACAGGCAGTTAAGAAAGCTCATCCTTGATTGCGGCCTGGCCGAAGAGCTAAAATGGGGCGTACCTTGCTATACCGTTGATGGAAAGAACATTATTTTGATCCATGGTTTCAAAGAATACTGTGCTGTATTGTTTTTCAAAGGGGCATTACTACAGGATGCCGAAAGTATCCTGATACAACAAACCGAGAACGTCCAGTCGCCCCGGCAAGTACGGTTTACAAACATAAAAGAGATAGTAAAATTAGCCTCTGTGCTGAAAGCCTATATATACGAAGCGATAGAGGTGGAGAAAGCGGGACTAAAAGTAGCATTAAAAAAGACATCGGAATACACTGTGCCGGCAGAATTTCAGGAAATACTGGACCATGACCCAGCCTTGAAAAAAGCTTTTAAAGCATTGACGCCGGGACGGCAAAGAGCCTACCTTTTTTATTTCTCACAGGCTAAACGTTCCGAGACACGGGCAGCAAGAGTGAAAAAGTACATCCCACATATACTGCAAGGGAAAGGCATTGATGATTAGCTCATAACTAAACTGTAAAATGAAAAAGGAATTATCAAAGAAAGACCGCGAAGCATTAATGGGTATATTGAAAGACCGTTTTGAGCGGCATAAACCCCGCCATAAAGGCATTGAATGGGATAAAGTACAGGCAAGGCTGGAAGCGGATCCGGCTAAATTATGGTCACTTAACGAGATGGAGAGAACGGGTGGTGAGCCGGACGTAGTGGGATACGATAAAAAAACAGGAACATATATTTTTTACGATTGTTCTGCTGAAAGCCCAAAAGATCGCAGGAGTCTTTGTTACGATCATGAAGCGCTCAATGCCCGCAAAGAGCATAAGCCTAAAAATAGTGCTGTAGAAATGGCCAAAGCTATGGGTGTATCGCTCTTGACAGAAACGGAATACCGCGAATTGCAACAGTTAGGCAAGTTCGACACAAAAACATCGAGTTGGGTGCAGACGCAGGCGTCTATCAGGGAACTGGGCGGGGCCGTTTTTTGCGACCGTCGTTACGATACAGTTTTCCTGTATCATAATGGTGCGGAATCTTATTATGCGGCAAGGGGATTCCGCGCTGCACTGAAAGTGTGACCGGTATTATTTTAGTCGCTCCAGTACTCCTTTTCTTTTAACGATATTCTTATAGTCCCACTGTATCTTTTTCGATTTTTCGAGCCAGCGCGCCAACACTTTTGTGTCTATGTCGCTTACACTGGTATAGCTCGCTTCAGCAGCCTTAAAGCTGCCTTCCGGCTGCAGGCCCGGCTCATCGAAGGATTGCCCGCTCCAGAAAAGTAAGCGGATACAATTCTTGAGTTTGCTATAACCAACTATCGGGTTCCCTTCAAGGAACCAGACAGGATGCCTGTGCCATATTTTGTTTTCAGCACCCGGCAGGTTACGGTCTATTTCCTCAAACAGCACATCGCAGATCACCTTGTCTTCCGGCGACAGGCTTTCGTGGTAGGCTTTTATTTCATTTGTCATGTGTAGCTTTTTAATCATCACCGTGTGTATCCATATGGAACCACGGGAATGTGCCTGCATTTTTACCCAACTCCCAATAGAAACGGCTGCGTGTCTTTGAATAATTGCCGATCTCGTTCATTGTCTCACTGTCGTATAACCGGCCATTCACCATAGTATATCTTACGCTCTCGGTATTGTGTATGTCATCCAGCGGGTTCTTGTCCAGTACTATGAGGTCGGCAAGTTTTCCTTCCCTTAGTGAGCCTATGTAGCTATCCAGCCCCAGGCTTTTTGCTGGGTTTATGGTAGCAGTGCGCAGGGCTTCCATTGGTGTCATCCCGCCAAGGGCCATATTCCATATCTCCCAGTCTGCACCCAGTCCCTGTAGCTGTCCATGTGCTCCCATGTTTATCGTAACGCCGGCATCACTCAGTTTTTTTACACTGCGCGAAACCTGTATGAAACCATGCTGGTATTCTTCCTCAGGTGCCATAATACGTTCCCTGCTCCGGGGGTCTATTACCGATCTTGGTGTGAACCGCATAAGTCGTTCTTTCTCCCATACATTGCTGTGCTGGTACCAGTAGTTCTCGCCAAAAAGTCCGCCATAAGCTACTATAAGAGTAGGTGTGTTTGCGGTGCCAGAATTTTTCCAGAGCTGTATCACGTCATTGTATAGCGGGGCTACGGGTATGTTGTGTTCCACAGTGGTATGCCCATCCAGTATCATGCCCAGGTTATGATAAAAGAAGGAGCCCCCTTCCGGTACTACTTCTGTCTTCAGTGCCCGGGCTGCTTCTATGATCATTTGGTTCTGTTCTCTGCGGGGCTGGTTATAGCTCTTTACACTAAATGCACCAAACGCAGTGGTACGTAGTATGGCACTTTTAGCATCGTCGAGCGAATTGATGACCGCCTTGAAGTCGCCATCGGCTCCGTATAGGATAGTCCCGGTGGAGAATACCCTTGGCCCAACCATAAGCCCGGCTTTTACCATTTCGCTTTGCGCGAATACCATTTCACTATTCGCCGAAGGGTCATGTGTTGTGGTGACGCCATAGGCAAGGTTGGCATAGTAGGGCCAGTGTTTTTCCGGCACTATGCCCGACCTGAAGTGGCCTACATGCGCATGTGCATCAATGAAGCCTGGCAATATGGTTTTACCGCTACAATCTATTTGTTTAGCATCCTTCGGTATGGCTATTGCCCCGCTTTTACCAATGGCTTTAATGATATTGCCATCTATCACTATAGTACCGTCCTCTATCACACTGTCCTTATCCATGGTAATGATCCTGGCATGGGTAAAGGCCAGCATGCCTTGGGGCTTATCAGTTTTAGCTTCCAGCCCAATAGCGATACCTTTTGACGGTATATTAAATGTAGAGTCGGGTCTGCCGCCGAGGAACTGGAACAGGTCTTTTAGCGCTATGGTATAATACTGGTCTCCTAGTGTATAATGAAGTTCTTTGCCATCACCGCTCCATTGCAGGTTATAACCGGCATCTTTCGATACCCGTCTCAGGGGGAAACTTGAAGAGTCGCTCTCTATACTTATTGGTCGCCCGGTGTGGGGAAAAGCTGCTATGTAAACCTGGAACAGGTCGGTATAGGCTATCCAGTTCTCATCGGGCGAAATGGCAAGATGTTTGGCATACTTGCTTTTAAATACCACTCGCTCGTCACTGCCATCTCTTTTGCAGGAGTTGAAAGACTTATCAATATCCCCGCCGGACTCGTAGTATATACGGTCACAATCAATACTGAAGAACGGCTTATTCCCTTTATCAGTCACAAATTCTTCATCACCGCCATTTGCATTTATTATATAAATACCGGGTTTAGCAGTATAGGAAGGGCCCAGTACATTGTCGCCACCTTCACGCTCATATACCAGCCACTTACCGTCACGGGAATAAGATGGGGTACGGAATATCCCTTTTTTACTGCTTATTTTTTGTACCGGTCCGCCATCTAATGCTATTCGGCATATACTGCCTGCATTGCTGTCGTCCCAGGTTACATATACAATGCTTTTCCCGTCGGGTGCAAAAGAGGGGTCATATTCAAACTCCTCTGAGTTGGTAATACGCGTTGGTTTTCCTTTGGGTAATTCTTTCTTATAAATATGTCCCAATGCATTGAACACTAGCCATTTTCCGTCGGGCGAAGTGACTGCTTGCCGGATCACATGCACTTCAAATTCATCCGGGTTTATATCTTGCCTGAAGCGCAGCGCTTCCGATATCTTTTGTTTCACATTACAGGTGAAGGGAATTTCGGTTGCAGCATTGCTGCCGTTCACATCTACCTTCATGATCTTGCCAGCTGCCCATATATAGATGTATTTATCATCGGGCGACCATGCAAAACCTGTGTAGACCCCAAAGGTGGTCCATGCTTCCTGCTGGTCTTTCGACAGATTATCATATATGGGCCATTCCTGCCCGGTCTCAATATCTCTAAGGAACAAAACAGTTTTGGCCCTTACTCTTCTCGCAAAGGCTAAAAGTTTGCCGCTGTGTGATACCTGCGGGCGTATAGCACCTCCCGGTCCGCCGGTCACATCCTCCGAGGTTCCTTTTTCCCTGTCGAATCTTTTGATGATGAATATCTGCTTATTAGGGTCTTTATCATATTGGAAATAGCCGCCCGGGTACATGTCTTCGCTATAATATACATACCTGCCATCCGGCGATACACAGGGTTCGTTCACATCTTGTTGGTCGTTCTTCTTTACAGTTAACTGCAGGCCACCCCCGCCATGTATGTGGTACATCCATAGCTCGCCTGCGCCCAGCGATCGGGTGGCGGTGAAGTGTTTCCGGGCAATAAGGTATTCGCCGTCCGGCGTCCATACCGCATTGTTCAGTAGTCTGAAGTCTTCTTTGGTCACCTGGTGGGCATTGCTGCCATCGCGGTCCATTACCCAAATATTATCACCACCACCGGCATCTGATGTAAAGGATATCTTCTTGCCATCGGGACTAAAACGGGGCTGTACCTCCATAGCTTTGCCCTGCCGCAATATTTTGGCCTGTCCCCCGGTGGCAGGCATAATATATATGTCGCCTAAGAGGTCGAACACGAGTTCTTTTCCGTCCGGCGATAGATCAAGGTTCAACCATGTGCCTTCATTAACGGTAAAGGATACCTCTTTCTGCGGTCCGCCGGGATCATTCACATCCCATTTTTTTTTGTCCCCGGCATATAGGGCTGTGGGCAGAAACAATAAGATCAATAATGCGGCTTTAGATGTCATCTTATACAATTTGACCCTAAAGATAGAAAGCCCGCTAAGGAACGCAAAAGCGGTTCTTATTGCATGCCGGCTCTACCCGGCGGCCCGTTTTTGTTTTCGGTTGTAGGTAATAGCGTATATGGCTGTAGCTATAAAGGGCAAAGCTGAGCCGATGATGCCCGGGTTAAGTGACAAGATGCCTACCAGGAGTATCATTAGCATTATAAGAGACAGGCATGCGATGCCTGTTATGGTCGGTATGCTACCTGGTGCTTTTTGAAAAACCGAAAATAATAACAACAGTTGCCCTAACATGGGCACGAGAACAAAAGGATGCAGAAAATTCCGGGAATGGCTGGCCCTGAACAGTAATTCATACTCTACCTGGAAGAGAAAGGCATGTTGATCTTTGCCCCAATGCAGGTAGCCGATAAGAGAGGTAAGCAACAGAATGATGTTTAATACTCTTTTCATTTCCGGCCAGTATTATTAGGGTTACAATATTAAGTTAAATTCATAATTGCTTGTTTGCCTGTTTTAGGGCAAAATTTTGAGCAGGGTTTCTGTTATATTTCTATATGCTTTGGTTACCTCATATTCGCGGTTTTGAAGCATCTTTGTGCCTCGATGCGTATCCTTGAGTTGAATTTTGAGCGTACCTGGCGGGGCGGCGAGCGCCAGACCCTGTATGATATGAAGGGGTTCAAAAGCCTAGGGCAGGATGTTGCGGTTTTGTGCCGCAAAGGTTATCCCCTGGAGCAAAAGGCAATGGCAGATGGCTTTGAAGCCCGGGCATTTTCCGGCATTTTGCCCGTCATCTTTTTTCTTGTATTCGGCTGCCGCAGGTACGATGTACTTCACGTGCAAACATCTCATATGCTGACATGGGCAGTGTTAACGAAGCCATTTCATGGAGCAAAGGTTGTCTTTACGCGTCGTATAGATTTTGTCCCCCGTAAATGGATCACAAGGGTAAAATACAAGCTGGCCGACAATGTTGTAGCCATCAGTACCGCTATCAAAAGTATACTCGAAGATTTCGGGATAAAGAATGTTGCACTGATATCTGAAATAGTTATCCCAAAACAATTGGATAAGGGCAGGGGAGAGACGCTGCTGCGAAACCTCAATATTCCTCATGATACACATGTCTTAGCCACCACTTCGGCCCTCGTACAGCATAAAGACCCGCTCACCATGGTAGAAGCTATCAGGTTGCTAAAAGAAAAAAGACACGATTTTGTTTTCCTTCATTTTGGTAATGGCGTTTTAGAACAGGCAGTAAAGGATAAGGTAGGGGAATATGGCCTTGAAGATGTCTATAAAATGATGGGCTTTCATGATAATGCAGAGGACTTTTTTGCAATAATGGACATATTCCTGATGAGCTCTGAAGAAGAAGGCCTCGGTAGTAGTGTGCTGGACGCTTTTATATATAGGGTACCTGTTGTATCAACCAATGCTGGTGGATTAAAAGACCTGTTGCAGGATGGCCGGGGTATGATGTGTGCGGTGAAAGACCCTTGCTGCATGGCCGATGGAGTTGACAGGCTTTTGAATGATAATGAACTGAAACGGACGATGACTGAAAAGGCCTATCAATATGTTGTTGATAAGCATAACGTGCAGTATATCTCTTCGTGCTATCTTGACTTGCTGGGTTAGTCGTGTTTACTGTATTTCCGTGTTTTAGTGTATTTTAAATAGCTGGCATAGGCCGACAAGCGGCATACCTGGTAGCCCGCGGCTCCGTCAAGGAAGCCTGCTTTGAAGATATAATCGGCCACAAAGTTCCAGGCCGGGCGGAACCACACATCGAGGAGCGTATAGTTCTTACCTTTCTCAACATTCTCCCTTGCCGATAACTCGGTGAACTTTTCTATCTGTTTCAGGTGTTCTTCCTGTGTGTAGAAGCTGTAGTGCAACAGGTCGCCTTTCAGTTCTCCTACCTTTGCATGTTCATTCGGTCCCCAGTATTCATGTACTTTTTCGCCTTGCCACTGTCCTTTGTCTCTATTATACAGTCTTATCTTTTTGTCAGGGTACCATCCGCTATGCTTTATCCATGTGCCACAGTAGTTGGTAAGCCGTGCAAAACGATAGGCATCATATTGAAAATTCGCCCTTTCTTTTTGTATGCTATCCCGTAATTCTGTACTCAGGGCTTCGTCGGCATCGAGTGATAATATCCACTCATGGCTTGCCTTTTTGGTCACAAAGTTCTTCTGGTCCCGGTAGCCAAGAAAGGCCTGTTGTATCACCTTTGCACCAAAACGCTCAGCAATCGCAGCAGTATCATCTGTAGAGAAGCTGTCGGCCACAACTATCTCATCCGCAATGCCTTCGAGCGACCGCAGGCAGCGTTCTATATTCTTCTCTTCGTTGAGTGTAATGATAACCGCGCTTATCTTGTTCATCAGTCTTACAAATGACCAGCTTTGTTAACAGGGCATAAAAATAGGATTATACAGCGTATATCTGTTTCTGTTACAACAGATACTGATTGCTAAGACGTTTTTTTGGCTTCCTTTTAGTTATTTTTTCAGCCCTTTTTTAGGGTATTCCCTTAATTTTGCCTTAATTTTATATAGCCTTCGCGGTAGATACCTGTAATTTAAAATTGTAAATGCCTCATTTCCGTAAAAACATTGTAGTTCTTACCGTGCTTTTACTTATGCCTATGTATAAGGTATGGGCAGGTAATGTCATCAAGTCTGATGGTTCAGATTATGATGTGCTGATACTTGACCCCACAGATCCATGGCCTAAAGGCGCTACCGAGCTGCAGGATGTGGAGATAAATGGTACTACTGCCAAACAGGGTTATTCTTACCTGGATATTGTACAGACCCTGAAAAAGAGGGCTATGGCACAGAACGCCAATATCGTCAAGATAACAGAAAAGGTATTGGGCCATAAGAATGAATGTTGCAAGGTGAGTGCTATCCTATACCATGCTGATGATATCCACAAATACGAGAAGGAGTTTTCATGGAGCCCGGACAGGAAACTCACCTGGGCTGACTTTGGGGGCAGGGTATATAAGCCCCATGGTGAGGAAGATGCTGTGGCAGTAACCTATTGCGGCTTTGGCTTTGAAACAAATACGGTAACCATATCCAATAAGGTGCAGATACTGGTACACAATAGCTTCCGCAAGGATATATCGTGGGCTATTCTTTCAGAGCGTACGCCTGAAGTACTGGAGCATGAACAGGGCCATTTTGACCTTTGTGAGATATATACCCGTAAACTGCGCGAACGTTTTAACGACCTGCATGTGACCGTTTACAACCTTAATACTGTACTGGCCGATGCATATAAGGAAATGAGCAATGAGTATAAAGCCCGGCAGGATGAATATGAGACGGAAACTCAGAACGGCCAGGACCGGGTGCAACAAAAAAGATGGGAGCGCATCATCCGCAGGGAACTTGCCGAAACAGGCGAATGGATGATGTGAGCTGCCTAAGAGAGTAGCTTCTGCCTTAGCAGGAATTCAAGCTGCTCGTTGCTTAATAGTAAGTTACTATTTAGCTCTCTTAGTTCAATTCTTTGTTTATAAATTTCATAAGCCCGCTGTATGGTCATATCCAGTTCCTCCTCGTTCCAAGGTTTGGTGAGGTAGTGAAATATCTTCCCTTTATTGACTGCATCTATCACCGCATTCATATCGGCGTAACCGGTAAGCAGTACCCGCATGGGGTCAGGATGCTTATCCAGTATGGATTCAAGGAATTCCACCCCTGTCATGTTGGGCATTCTCTGATCTGTTATGATGACGTTGATCTCGTGCTCATCAAGTAATTTGATGGCCTCTTCGCCGCTTATCGCTGTGTAGACATTGTACTTTACGCGAAAAGTAGCTTTGAAGGAGATCAGGTTATTCACCTCGTCGTCAACATAAAGTATATTTATTTTCTCATTCGGCATCTCAGGAAAAATATACTGTACTTTTGCGCAAAAATATTCTTACTGCAAGATAAGTAATTTCTGGTTTTTTTACTATATTCATGGGCAGATTAGATACCCCCCTACGTGCTTTGATGACTGGAAATATATGGGTTAATGGACTTATATAAGACTATAATGGATGTAACCTTGGACAAAACTGCGTTCAGGCCACTTTTTTTTCGCCTGAACACAGAAGAAGATTGGAACAATTTTAATGAGATCAGGAATTCTGTAAGCGGCATAAATGTCTGCGATAGTATTGAGTCCCAGTTAAGGGAGTTGATCAAATGCCGCTATCCCTCTAAAAAATTACAGGAAGAAGATTACCCGCCGCTAATTGACGGTTTGCTTGACGGCCGCTCAATGGAGCAATACGGGGTATGGGTGTATTATCCCTGGAACCGGAATCTTGTGCACCTGCTGGATAAAGACGACTTTATAGAGTTACGTACCAACAGGAACAAGTATAAGATAACTGCGTCAGAACAAGAACTATTAGGAACCAAGAAGATAGGCATTATAGGTTTGTCGGTAGGTCAATCCATAGCCCTTACGCTGGCCATGGAAAGAGGATGCGGTGAATTAAGATTGGCAGACTTTGATACGCTCGACCTCAGCAATATCAATAGAATACGCAGCGGGGTACAAAACATAGGGATTAAAAAAGTGTATATCGCGGCTCGCGAGATAGCTGAGATAGATCCATACCTTAATATAGTATGCTTTGAAGAGGGGATAACAGATCAGAATATTGATGCTTTCCTGCTGGAAGGCGGGAAGCTTGACCTTCTTGTAGATGAGTGCGATAGTCTTGATATAAAGATATTGGCCCGCATAAAAGCCCGTGACAATGGTATCCCGGTACTTATGGATACCAGCGACCGGGGTATGCTTGATGTGGAGCGATTTGACCTGGAGCCGCAAAGACCATTATTACACGGCCTTGCAGAGGGGCTTGATCCGCAGCAGGTAGCCGCACTGTCTCCGGAGCAGAAAATACCTATTGTATTAAAGTTGACCAACGCGGTTAATGGTTCTATGCGTGGCAAGGCCTCGATGCTGGAGATCGGGATGACCATTTCTACATGGCCTCAGTTGGCATCATCTGTTGTGTTAGGTGGCGCTGTTGCCGCCGATGTATCGCGCCGTATGCTGCTTGGCTTGTTCAATGGCTCTGGCAGGTTCTATGTGGATATTGAAGAAATAGTGGGTGGTAAAGAAGAGGGTGCACGATCTATTGAGCGCCCCAATCCATATGAACCGCTTACTTTAGGTGTTATTGAAAAAATAATTGATAATCATGCTTTTGAGAAAAAGAATGATACAATTTCTTTACCTAAGGAACAACTTGAACAAGTAGTAAAGGCTGCTATGGCTGCACCATCAACGGGTAATGACCAGCCATGGAAGTGGTACTATCATAACGATATTCTGTTCTTGTTCCACGATAGGTTCCGGTCATTCTCATTTGGCGATTTTAATAATATAGCATCATACCTGACTTTTGGTGCCGTATTGGAAAATCTTGTGCTCGAGGCTCATAAGCTTGACCTCGAAGTTAATATTGATATGTTGCCTTTAGGTGATGAATCTGAGCTCGTTGCAACGATTTGTTTTTCCAGGGATAGCTCAACTGCGACGGAAAAGCATATTCACGACGAACTTGTTGACCAGATATTCGTTCGTTCTACGAATAGAAACCTTGGTCCGCGCCAGGAAATAGAACCGGAAATATTGCAGGACCTAAAGGTGGTTTCAGAGACCGTTCCCGGAGCAGAAATGCATTGGCTTACAGCACCGGCAGATATACTGGATGCCGGCAAGATCATAGCTTCCTGCGATCGCATGCGTTTTATGCATCCGGAAGGGCATTACGACTTTGTACATCGTGAGATGCGCTGGCGTCCGGAAGATGCTGAAGCCACAAAGGATGGTATAGATATTTACACACTTGGCTTGAGCAAGCCGCAGATCGCGGCCATGCAGATATTAAAAGAATACGACGTTATAGATTTCGTCAGGCGACAAAAAGGCGGTAAGCTGATGGAGATGGCTACTATAGGCACTGTCCTGCCGGCCTCTGCGATCGGCCTCATTACCATGCCCGAAGTTTCAGCGAAACAGTATATAACCGGGGGGCGTTCTTACGAGCGCATGTGGCTGGCAGCCGAGAAACATGGCCTTGCCGTGCACCCCCTTATCTCACCCCTATATTTTTTCCCCCGCATAACCCAGACTACGGATAACAACAGCCTATCAGCTGAAAATATTGAGGAATTGAAAGTGTTGCGTGAACGTTTCAAACAGCTATTCAGGATAAGAGAGGGATTAGCTGAGGTTTTCATGTTCAAATTGGCCCGCGTACCAAAATCGGGTCCAATGGCGCTTCGAAAACCGGTTGAAGAAATGCTGTTCACAGATTATTAATAGATGATAGCTAAATTCAGGGTATTCAGGGCCGTCGACGATGTTGATGGATGTGACCGTTACATAGATGGTCATAGGCGGGTGCTTGAAGCATACGGCGTCACTAAAGTTACATCTGCGAATGCAGAGTGGCGTGAGGATCCCTTTACCTATGTTATCATTGCCGAGTCTGAGGACCACGATAGGGTATTTGGCGGCTGCCGTGTGCAGATACGCACCGAATCGATAAAGATGCCCATGGAGGGCGCCGTTGCAGTACTCGACAAGCGTATCTATGATTTTTGTGATCAGATAGGTAATTACAATGTCGCCGAGTTCTGCGGCCTGTGGAACTCTAAGGAAGTGGCCGGTTATGGCATAGGCAGTATGTTCCTGGGTCGGGTGGCAATAGCCATCACCCCGCTTTTGGACCTGAAATACCTCATGGGGCTTTGCTCCCCGGCTACCCTCCGCAATAGCCAGAAGGTAGGTTTTGAGATACTGCGGGAACTGGGCAATAATGGTACTTTCTATTATCCCAAAGAAGATTTGATAGCTACTGCACTTATTATTAAAGATGTTATAAATTTACCCTTGGCAACTGAAAAAGAACGCGAGGCCATCCTGAACCTCAGGAACAACCCCGTTCAGAATTCAGTAGAGCGAGGACCGAAAGGCGAACTACAAACATACTTTGATATACGTGTTAATCAGACCACTTAAAAATCTAATGCTACGATCTTGCAGCAGGGCTATAGCCTTACTGGTCTTTTTCAGCTTAATACAACATTATTCTTTAGCCCAACAGGTCATCAATTATGATGATGACCGGATGTTAATCGGAGACCAGGTCTATATCCTCAACGACAGTGGCAATAAATACACTGCACAGGATGCGGTCAATGCTCCGGGCTACTACAAGAGCAAAGACCACGCACCGAATTTCGATATCTCTAATTCCGCATATTGGATCAAATTCTCGGTAAAGAACAATACAAATTTTCCTCGTCTGCAACTGGAACTGGAATATGCCCTTGTGGACACCTGTAACCTATATCGTGTGCGTAATGGAAACGTGGAATTGCTGCAGGCCATGGGCTCTGCAAAAAAGTTCAGTGAAAGGAGATATAAGTACCCCGATTTCGTTTTTGACCTGGACCTCCCACGGGATTCAGCCGGTGACTACCTGCTGAAGATCAAAAGCTCTGAACAGCTCCTGACACCACTGATATTGGGAAATGTGCAGTCCATCGCCGAAGTTCAGGGTACAAAAGACATCATTTATGGTATCCTCATGGGTATACTGATGGTGATGATGTTGTACAACTTCTTCATATACTTGTCTACCCGCGACCGCTCATATATTTACTATGTACTCTACATACTTTTTATAGGGCTTACGCAGGTCACGCTTGTAGGCTATGGCTACAAATATCTTTTCCCCAATAACCCGCTTTGGTTCAATTATTTGTTGATCCTTTTTCCGTCGCTGGCAGGTATCAGTGCCTTGTCCTTCATGCGTATCTTCCTGACCACTCCCGTAAAGGCCCCTAAACTGGATAAACTTGCTGTGCTGACCATGGTATTGTATGGCATAGCGCCCATAATACGTTTTGCAGGTATCGATAATGTAAGTTCCCGTTTCATAGATATTTCGGGTTTGCTTGCGGTATTTACGGGTTTTGCGACAGCTATTTATCTGTCAGCGAAGAACTACAGGCCGGCTAAGTTTTTCCTGATAGCATGGACCATCTTTATCATCGGCATGATACTGTTCGTGCTACGTAACCTCAGCGTATTGCCATACACCGGTTATACCAACTATACACTTTACATTGGTACTGCCCTTGAAGTGACATTGCTGTCGTTCGCCCTGGCCGATAAGATCAATATTTTCAAGAAAGAAAAGGAAGAGTCACAGGCAGAGGCCCTGCGCCAGGCACAGATAAATGAGCGCATGATACGTGAACAGAACGTATTGCTAGAACAAAAGGTGAATGAACGCACAATAGAACTACGTGCTGCTAATGACGATCTGCATAAGGCTATGAAAGACCTTAAAGAGGCAGAAACGCAACTGGTCGAGTCAGAAAAAATGGCATCCCTTGGTCAGTTGACCGCGGGCATTGCCCACGAGATAAACAACCCCATCAACTTTGTTACTTCAAACATTAAGCCCCTCCAGCGCGATGTGGACATATTGCTTGAGGCGATGCACACTATAGAAACCGTAGGCTTATCAGATAGCCCGCCCCAGGACAAACAGAGACAGTTGGATGATTACAAAGAAGAAATAGATTTCGACTACCTGAAGACGGAGATCGCCCACCTGCTGAAAGGCATCACGGAAGGTGCGTCGCGAACTGCGGAGATAGTGAAAGGCCTGCGGATATTCTCCCGCCTTGATGAGGACGACCTGAAGATGGCCGATATGAATGAGGCCCTGGATGCTACATTGGTACTGGTCAATAACTTGCTGGGTGGAAAGATAAAGGTGGTGAAGGAGTATGGAGAGATACCATTGGTGGAATGCTACCCCGGCAAGCTGAACCAGGTATTTCTGAATATTATGAGCAATGCCATACATGCTATTGGCAAGCATCACCCCGAGGACGATAATGGCCGTATGACCTTAAAGACATGGTCGGATGGTAAAATGGTACATGTGAGTATTGCAGACAACGGTACCGGTATGGATGAGGCCACGAAGAAGAAACTGTTTGAACCCTTCTTCACTACAAAAGACGTAGGCGAAGGTACCGGGCTGGGTCTTTCGATCGCCTGGAATACCATCAATAAACATAATGGACAAATAACGGTCAATTCAACTTTGGGTGAAGGGACAGAATTTGTTTTGGAAATGCCAATAAAGCATTAGTTTTAAGAAATAATTCGGATTTTGGATAAGCCAGAAAAAATAAAAGTTTTATATATAGATGATGAGATAAACAACCTGCATGGTTTTAAGGCATCTTTCCGGTTCGATTATACCATCTATATAGCTGAGCATGTAAACGAGGCGCTGAAACACCTGGAACAGCACCCTGATATACGTGTTATCCTATCCGACCAGCGCATGCCTGATAAGACAGGCGTGCAGTTCTTTGGCGATATAAGAGAGAAATATCCTAATCCTGTCAGGATATTAATTACAGGTTATACCGATATCGAGTCTGTTATCGATGCCATCAACCTTGGCAATATATATCGCTATATTAAAAAGCCATGGACCGATACCGATATTAAAACAGCAATAGACCAGGCCAACCAGTATTACCTCACCACATCCATGTTGGCCATCAAGAACCAGGAACTGCAAAAGGCCTATGACGAGTTGGATAAGTTCGCTTATAGTGTTACGCACGACATGCGTGGACCTTTGTTGAGTATATTGGGTGCTATAGATATAGCACAAGGGGTAAATGATATAGGTGATATTAAGGAGATGCTGGGTATGATGGATAAGTCGGTACAGAAGCTGGATACTTTTATACAGAGCATACATGACTACTATAACCTGAACAGGGGGCAAATGAAGATATCGGACGTTAAGTTCGATGATTTAGTGGCAGATCTCAAAGATATTTACGATATTACAGGTAAAACAAACAATACTGCATTTGAAGTAAAAGTTGATCAGCAGGAAAATTTCCGATCGGATGAAATGTCGCTGAGGATCATATTGAACAATTTGCTCTCCAATGCGTTCAAATACCAAAGGAAGAATCGGGATAACAAATTTGTAAAGCTTGATATAGAGGTAAGCAACGGGAAGGCAAGCATCAGTGTACACGATAACGGCATTGGTATAGATGAGGCCAATGTGAACAAGATCTTTAACATGTTTTACCGCGCAACTTCTGAAGAGATGGGCTCGGGTTTCGGGCTGTATAATGTAAAGGACGCTATCAATAAGCTGGGTGGTGAAATATCTGTCGATACCCGATTGGGCGAGGGCAGCACCTTCAAAGTAATTATTCCCAGCAAATAGACTCAACCATGCCTGATAACACAGTTAATTTTATTATAATCGACGACAGCAAGCTCGACTGTTTCATTGCAGATAAGATCATCCGCAATACGGGTAGGGCCGGTGATATTAAGTCGTTTACGAATGCTGCTGATGCTCTTGAACACATCAGTAAGACACCACCTCCAACTGGCTCAAGAACCAATGTGTTGCTCGATATACAGACGCCTATTATGAATGGTTTTGACTTTGTAGAAGCGTTTGAAAAATTACCTGAAGCAACAAAGAACGGCTATAACGTGTACATGCTTTCTTCGTCAATTAATGAGAACGATCTGAACAGGGTGAAGCATTATCCCTCCATCAGGCAGTTCCTCAATAAGCCTCTTACCAGTAGCGCACTCGCGGAGATATTGGAAGGCTGATATTTGCAGATCATTTTACAGCTTCAACTTTATACCCCTCTTTCCTGAGTAGATTGATCACGCCATTCTCGCCCCACAGGTGCCCTGCCCCCACTGCAAAGAATACTGATTTCTGGTCCATTTTGTCCACCATTCTATCTATCCAGCGTTTGTTCCTGTCATCCAGGAAACCTGCGAGGTCGATAGACGATTCACCGGTGCTGTTCATTAGTTTATATAAGGCAGGCAGGTCCTGGCGTTTATACGCCGCTACGAGTTTTTGATACTCTTCTTCATCATCACCTTTCCCTGTAACGGTTTCCATAACCTGTTTAACGATCGAGTCCGGGGGCAGGTTATCAAAAAGTTCTATCTGCTCTTCCGGTTGTTCCAGCCCCAGTATTTCCTTTTTTTCTTTTTTGGCTTCCTCCATTATTCTATCTTCATAGGAAACAGGGTTGGAGCAGATCGCTGTCTTGGTGGTCAGTATGCTCTGTAATGCTGCAGGTTTCATGTTGTCAAAAAGCGATATGTTCATGCCGAGGCTGTCCTGCAGGTACTTAGCCACAAGCTGGTATTGTTCCGGCGTGAAATAATCTTCCAGTGTCTTACCGCTATTGTCCATCAGGCCGGTGGCTACTTTCATTAATACGCTCGGGTCGTCCATGTCCATCTCAAAGCATACTTCCTCGCTTTGTTCCAGGCTTTGTTGCATTTTTTCCGTCCATATATAGTCGCCGGGACATATCATATGTATGGTACCAAATAGATAAGATGGATGCTTCATATCCTTACCGCTAATGCGCCAAAGGAGCGACTTATTGCTTTGCGTTTTTTGCTGTGCAGAGCCCGGAATGGTGCTGAGTCCTGCTGTTAACAGGGCGGCCATTGCTACACAAAGCAGGCGGAAGGTTTTTTTCATAAGATAAAGTTAGCTATTCGAACATTAAAGTAAGCAGCCCGAGAACGACACCTGAAAGTATGGCTATTATCTTTCGGCTGTTCATGGCATGCTGTTTGGTGCCACTTTCAAAGAAAATAGTGGTGGAAATATGAATGAATGAGCCGGCCACTACCGGTACCAGTAGCATGATGGTTCTGTGCACTACTTCATAATGCCTGCCCAGGTAGCTTGCGAGGGTACCTGCTAAAGGCGTAATGAATGAGAACAGCATCAGCATCGTTATAGCGCTGCGTCTGCCACGGGTATGCAATACCAGGCTGGTAACCAGCATGGCTTCGGGTACCTTATGTACTGTAACGGCAAGATATAAAGAGGGTATAGTAGAGCCTGTATGATAACTGAAGCCTAAGGGTAAGCCCTCCAGGAAGGCATGGAGGCAGAGCCCAAGCAATATGGAAAGCAGCGGCACATGACGATGGTCAAGCAGGTGGGTATGCCCGTGTTCGGCACCGTGCGTAAAGCGTTGTATGATCAGCTGAACAAAGAAGCCGGTTAGTAACAAGTAACCGGCCTTTCCCGGTACATCGGTAAAGGCTTCGGGTAATAAATGAAGGAAGGTGATACTGAGCAGGAAAGACCCCGAGAATGCCAACAGGTAATTGGACCGTTGCTCATCTGCCCGCTTTATCCATAAGGGCAGGCTACCACCTGCAAGGGTAAGTAATAAAAGCTCCAGGTTATACTGTAACTGCATCGGGACTTGTTAATATCAATACGGGGTGATAAAAGTAAACATTTTGTAGGTCAATGCGATATCTTAAGCAGCTATCCCCTTATGTTAAAATAGTATGAGTATAGGTTATGGCGGCCGCGTTTTTTTGTAGTTAATGCAGAAAGAGTTATATTTAAAATAGCAATGAATTTTCTTAACCTCAAAAAGCCAACGAACGATCTTGCTCCCGCTGTGGGCAGGATACTCATTGCAGAACCGTTCCTGAGCGACCCGAATTTTGCGCGCTCTGTAGTGCTGCTTTGCGAGCATGGCGATGAAGGTACCGTAGGCTTTGTGGTCAACCGATCCACCGATTTGACCTTAAGCGACTTACTTCCTGATGTATATGCCGGGGGACTGAATATTTACCAGGGGGGGCCGGTACAGATGGATACCTTGCACATGTTACATAGCAGTCCTGCGAATCTTGGGGGTAACGAGATATCTCCTGGTGTTTATTGGGGTGGTTCTTACGAGGCATTGCAGGATATGATAGCAAACGGTACATATGATGAAGAGCATTTGCGACTCTTTGTAGGTTATTCGGGCTGGTCTCCCGGCCAGCTGGATAAAGAATTGGGTGAAGGTTCCTGGATAGTGACCGACCTGGCACCCCGCCTGTTATTCGATACATCTCCGCAAAACATATGGAAAGAGGCCATTCACTCGTTGGGTAAGGAATATGCCTACCTGGCTAACTTGCCTGTGAACCCCCAGTTGAACTAATAAATAACAGCGCTTTGCTGCATGTTTCCTAATTTTATAGGCTTAAGAGAAATTATATCATGCATATAAAGCATATAATATTGCCTTTTCTTGCGGTGGGGCTGCTTGCTGCTTGCAAACCGAAACCGAAACAAATGCCCATTGCTACGGCCAATGATGGTTCTAAGGGTACTTATTTTTCTATAAATCAATATATCAAAGACCAGTGGAACACTTACCTGGGGCAGCCCTATTCCATAATAAGGGTGCGCACTCATAATGGAAAGACGGACAGCACATACCTGAATGCGTATAATCTCGAATGGGGAGACATACTACGCCGTTTCTTCGAATCGGACATAGGGAAACCTCAATATATAGGCCACTATAACTTCGACATGTTCCTTGATAACAGCACCGGAACCCGGAACTTTTATTATGAAGCTAAGGACGATACGCAATTTACGCGTAAGCTACAGATATCGGCTATGCAGGAGAACAATAAGATACGCTCTATTTACATTGAGACCGAGCGGCGTAGCGGCATGAAGGATATGATACAGAAACTGTATTATGCGCCCTTGTCTGTGATTCAGATTCAGGAGTATGATGCGCTTGCTACAGGCGATAAGAACCAGCTTGTAGTAGCCTATTATTTTATGTGATCAGCAAATGACGAGAGAAGAATTCAGTTCGGTAGCGCCCTCTATACCGCACCAGCCAGGTTGTTATAAATATTATAGCGTGGAAGAAGAACTGCTGTATGTGGGTAAGGCAAAAGACCTGCGTAAGCGGGTGGGGTCTTATTTCAATAAAACACTCGATAACTACAAGACTCGCAGGCTGGTGACGTTAATTCATCATATTGACTATACCGTTACCGATAATGAACATGATGCTTTTTTGCTGGAAAATTCGCTCATCAAGCACTATCAGCCCCGGTTCAATATAGAACTGAAGGACGATAAGAGTTATCCCTATATTGTGATAAAGAATGAGCCCTTCCCGAGGGTATTCCTTACCCGCAGGCTCATCCGCGACGGTTCTGAATATTTAGGGCCATTTACCGGTGTAGGCAGGGTAAAAGAACTCCTTGCCCTGGTGAAGCAAAATATTCCCTTACGCACATGTAATTTAAATCTCACAAAACAGAACATAGCTAAGGGGAAATTTAAAGTGTGCCTCGAATACCACCTCGGTAATTGTAAAGGCCCCTGTGAAGGCTTGCAAACCGAAGAAGATTATGCGGAAGGCTTGCAACAGGTGCGTCATGTACTGAAGGGGAATACTGCCGAAGTGATCAGGTATCTTAAGAATGAGATGAATGCCCTGGCAGCTGATATGAAGTTTGAAAAGGCCGAGATAATGCGTCAGAAGATAGAGTCACTGCAGTATTACCAGAGCAGATCGGCAGTGGTAAACCCTCGTCTCGATAATCTGGACGTAGTAAGCATATTGGCCGACGAGCACCATGCTTTTGTGAACTACATGATGGTTAGCAATGGCAGCATCATTTATGCAAAAACAGCGGAGGTGGAGAAAAAGCTGGATGAGCAGGACGATGAGATACTGGCACTTGCCCTCGACCGTATGCGTGAGACTTTTCAGAGTAATGCTACTGAGATCATTGCCCCCTTTACTGTAGATATTGCTGACCCCTCTTTAAAGATAACTGTCCCCAAAGCTGGCGATAAAAAGAAATTATTAGAGCTGAGTATAAAGAACGCCGAGGTCTTTCGGGATGAAGTACGCAGACGAGAATCGCTGCTATTGGGGAAGGCATCGAAAGAAAAGAATCTTGAAGTATTGGAAGAGTTGCAGGATGCCCTGCAACTTACCGATTTACCTGTACAGATAGAATGTTTTGACAACTCCAATTTCCAGGGGGCCTATCCTGTAGCGGCCATGGTGTGCTTTAAGCATGGGGAACCCTCTAAGAAAGACTATCGGCATTTTCATATCAAGACCGTTGAAGGCATTAACGATTTTGCCTCAATGGCTGAGATCGTTTACCGCAGGTATAAACGATTACAGGAAGAAGAATCCCCTTTACCTCAGTTGGTTATCATAGATGGTGGTAAAGGACAACTGGGTGCCGCGCTGGAAAGTATTGAAAAACTCGGCCTTACCGGGCGCATGACCGTTGTGGGTCTCGCTAAACGCGAAGAGTCTATCTTTTTCCCCGGTGATAGTGAGCCTTTGCAGTTGCCCTACGATAGTCCGGCGCATTTGCTGGTACGCCGCATTCGCGATGAGGTACACCGTTTTGGTATCACCTTTCACCGGCAAACACGCAGCAAGGGCACTTTTAAGAACGAGTTGGAATCTATACCGGGTATTGGCAGTAAAACGGCTACCGAGCTATTGCAGTCGTTTCGCTCGGTAAAGAATATACGTACACTTACCGAGCGTGAGCTTACTAAGGTGATCGGCATTTCAAAAGCAAGGATCGTATGGGCTTATTTTCATGCAAACGAAGGTGACCCAAGCTCGCCTGATGCATAAGTTTTCTCTAAGGCAACAAAGAATATTGTTATCTTATTTGTGACTTTTGTCACTTAAAAAACAAGGCTTTACTTATAAATTTGCAGTGTTAATTGTTAGTGTATGCCTCACGATGATAAACCGGCATTTTTGCCAAGCGTCCTTAAGATGAAATGTCCCAGTTGCAGAAAGGGCGATATGTTTGTGAATAAGAGTGTGTTCCCGCTCAACCATTCTCTTGATATGCCCGAGCATTGCCCTGTTTGCGGGCAGAAAATGGAGCTTGAGGTGGGTTTTTATTACGGCACAGGCTATGTTAGCTATGCTATATCCGTCTTGCTCTTCTTCTTCAACCTTCTTTGGTACTGGCTGATATTTGGTATATCATATAAGGACTATAGCATATTTTATTACCTCATTACCAGTATTGTAATTGTTGTGGTATTACAGCCATGGATCATGCGTATTTCAAGGGTGCTGTACCTGAACCTTTTCGTGAAATACGGTAAAGGTACAGTTATCAAGTCCGAGGAATAGCGACATCTAATACCTTCGGCTGTTCTACTTTTCAGGCTTTCCGCTTACCTTAGCGTCTTATGCAAAAAATACTGGTTGCCAATCGTGGCGAGATAGCTGTTCGTGTTATGCGTACGGCCCGGGAAATGGGTATTAAAACAGTTGCTGTTTATTCCGAAGCAGATAGGAACATGCCTTTTGTTCGCTATGCTGATGAAGCCGTGTGTATTGGTCCCGCTCCCTCTGCTCAATCCTATTTGCGTGCTGATAAGATAATCGAGGTAGCCAAAGAATTGGGTGCAGATGCCATCCACCCCGGTTATGGTTTCCTAAGCGAGAATGCCTCTTTTTCTAAGGCAGTAACTGATGCAGGCCTCATTTTTATCGGCCCGTCGGCTCATTCTATTGAGATAATGGGTAGCAAAATAGCCGCCAAACAGGCAGCAAAGAAATTCAATGTGCCGATGGTACCGGGTACGGAAGACCCTGTGAAAGATGTAGTAGAAGCTAAAGAGATCGCTAAACGCACTGGTTACCCTATTCTGATAAAAGCCTCGGCTGGTGGCGGTGGTAAAGGTATGCGTGTGGTGAATATGGAAGAAGAACTGGAAGAGCAGATGCGTACTGCAAAAAGTGAGGCATTGAGTGCTTTTGGCGACGATGCCGTTTTTATAGAGAAATATGTTGGGGCACCCCGCCATATAGAGATACAGCTAATGGGCGATCAGCACGGTAACTATGTGTACCTTTTCGAACGAGAGTGCTCCATACAGCGCCGTCACCAGAAGCTGATAGAGGAGGCTCCTTCGAGCTGCCTGACCCCGGATATTCGTAAAGCGATGGGCGAGTGTGCTGTTGCCGTAGCTCGTTCCTGCAATTATTATGGGGCCGGCACTGTGGAATTCCTGGTAGATGAAAAGCTGAATTTTTATTTTCTCGAAATGAATACCCGCCTGCAAGTGGAGCATTGCGTTACAGAGATGATAACGGGTATAGACCTGGTACAGGAACAGATCAATGTGGCGAGGGGCAACAAACTCTCTTTTACGCAGGACGATCTCAAGATAAACGGCCATGCCGTCGAATTACGTGTCTGTGCTGAAGACCCGATGAATAATTTCCTCCCTGATACGGGTAAGTTAAAAATGTACCTCCCGCCCAAAGGTCCCGGCATACGTGTGGACGATGGTTTTGAGCAGGGGCTTGAGATACCGGTCTTCTACGATTCAATGATCGCGAAACTGGTGGCCCACGCTGCAACACGCGATGAGGCTATTGATCGTCTTTGCAGGGCTATTGATGAGTATTATGTACAAGGGATTGAAACTACCTTGAACTTTGGTAAATGGGCAGTACGTACCGAGCCTTTCAGGAGCGGGAATTTTGACACAAAGTTCATCGACAAGTACTACAAGCCAGAATACCTGCACGAAGACGATCCGCTTGCAGAAGAGGTAGTGGCCTTGTTGGCAGCCTCTATATGGGATAAGGACAAAAAGCAAGTGCTTGCAGCCAATACAGCAAACAGCAACGGTTCGGGCTGGAAGTTCAGGAGAAGATAAATAACTGACTAGTCCTAAAATAAGTTTACACTTTTGATATTTTAGTCCTGATATAAATTT
>CAYZTM010000024.1:0-57021 GCA_964481425.1 uncultured Flavipsychrobacter sp. | reverse complement strand
GGCCCAGCGACCATACCTCTTTTTATAATGCAGGCGTACCGGTGCTCTTCTTCTTCACCGGCCTGCACAGCGACTACCACAAGCCCAGCGACGATGCCGATAAGATCAATTATCCCGGTGAGGTGATGGTGGTACGCTATATATACGATATAGTGGGCCAGATGGATAAGCAACCCAAACCGGGCTACCTGGTGACCAAAGCACCTGCAGTAGGCAAAACACGTTTTAAGGTCACACTCGGCATTATGCCCGACTATACCTTCAACGATGGCGGCGTGCGCGTGGATGGTGTGACCGAAGGCCGCCCTGCGAGCAAGGCGGGGATAAAAACCGGGGACATCATCATTAAGCTGGGTGATAATAAGGTACAGGGCATGCAGACCTATATGGAAGCCCTGGGCAAATTTGCCGCAGGCGATAAGACAATTGTCACGGTATTACGCGAGGGCAAAGAGATCAGTATGCCACTGGAGTTTGCTAATAAATAGGATTGTTTATTATCACTAAAAGCATCCCTGCCGTTAGCATCACTGCAGGGATGCCTTTAGTAGTTTATTTTCATATCTTTATCGCATACTAGTTCAAACACAAAGACATACTTATGAAAAACACTATCTTTCTACTGCTATTGGCAGCTTTCTCTTCACCTGTAACCGCCACTCCACTTCATCACAAAGACATGAGCCGGGAACAGCACAGGCAATGGAACGATCGCTTTAAGAATTACCTGCTATCTCATAACCTGCCAACGGTACAAGCCAAAGCGACACAACTGGGCGAAAGACTTAAGGCAGATTGCTCACGCTTTAACAACACCTGGCAACTCGACTCGAATGTGTACGTTTACAGCAACGGAAGAGGCTCAAAATTCAACAGCAATTTAATGGGCTTTACGAACGAATACCTGTTGGACGGTAGTTATTATTTTGACTTCTATAGTTATTCGGGACTTTATGATACTCCGAATGACCGTCCCGGTGTGCAGGCCGACACCATGAAGATGTGGCTGGCCGATCCTTTTACCCCTTTGTCGCCGCTTAGCAAATTGAAGGACCGCATCAGCCAGTACAATGCCGTAAATAATGTCACCTCCGTTGTTGAGCTGCTGGAAGATTCGGCGGGAAACTGGAATACCCGTTACCTTAATACTTTCGATAACCAGGAGCGGATCATTACCTCCCTGTACCAGGAAAGAAGCGGCGGGCCGCAATGGGATTCAGTAGAATTGCGCAGATTTACTTACAACGCCAGCGGTCGCCTGGTATCGGACAGCACCTGGCAACATGCGCCAAACGCATGGGAAGTGATAGAAAGAAATGAGTACCAGTATGATGCTAACAGTAACATGATAAAAACAACCTCGTTATATTATAACACTCCCACCTGGATCCCCTCTGAAAGCTATACGATGACCTATGATGCCGGGAACCGGCTATCCACTTATTTCGACTCTACTTACAATGGCAGTTGGGAACCGGTTTGCAGGGACTCATTCGGATACAATGGCGTAGATCCGTTTTATGTCTTTGACCGGTACGATGACTATAGTCCTTCCGCAATTATAGATTACACTATTACTACAAAGCATATAACAGCAGGACTTGTTGATACCGTATTCTCAGCTTCTTATGACGCAACGACAATGATGCTGACGAGTAAGGAGTTCATCGCATATACCTACGATACCTATGATCAGCCTGTGACAGCGCAGGAGCATTTATGGAACGATACTACCCAGCAGTATTACAGTGACCCGGGGAACAGCACTTATTTTTATTACGAAACGTATACACTTGGCGTGGATGAAGCGACTGCTGCCAGCAGAGATGTGACCATTTATCCGAACCCTGCAAACAACAGTATAGCCGTGACCTATACGGGCACCTGTACCGATGGCCGGCTGGAAGTATATAACATTACAGGGCAACTGGTACTTGCTGCTGCGCTAAAAGGGACGCACAATATGATACCGGTAGAGCGTCTTAGCCCGGGTCTTTACCTGTGCAAGACTTTACTGAACGGCAAAAGCGAGGTGCAAAAATTGCTGATAAACAGGTAGCTATTTCTTCTTTTTTTGAGGAGGTGAGCCTATCAAATACCCGATGGGTTTCAATACCTCTATATGGTCGAGAATTATCTTGGCGATACCCATCATGGGTATGGCCAGGATCATGCCCGCCACGCCCCATACCATCTCACCGGCTATTATGCCCATTATGGTGAAGAGAGGATTGATATTAACGCGCGAGCCCACCACGAGTGGCTCCAGCACGTAGGTCTGGAAGGTCTGCACAGAGCCGTAGGTCAGCAATACACCTATCACCATCCCACTGCCGCCGCCCTGCGTCACCGCCATCAGGACCGTAAGTAATGTGCCTGTTATATTACCTACATAGGGCACTATCTCCAGTATGCCGCAGAGCACGGCAAAGAACAGGGCGTGCTTGATGCCGACTATCGAAAAACCAATGCCGTACATGATCCATAATGATACGATCATCAGGCCCAGGCCCGACAGGTATTGCTCTGCCACCTTGCCCGCATTGCGCATTACTTCCTCAGCCTTTTCCTTATGCGTTGCAGATACCAGTTTGAGCACAAACCTTTTCAGGTGGTCGCGGTAAAAGATGAACAGGAATATATACACTATGGTGAGCAGCATATTACCCAATATCCCCGTCAGCATACTTGCCGCAGAGAGCAGGTTGCTGCCAACATTGCCGGAAAGGTTTTGCTGTTGCTGTTTCAGCATTTGCTCCTGCTCGCCGGGGGCAATGCCAATGGTCTGGCTGATGTATTGCTCGGCACTTTCGAAGCTTTGCAGTATGCGGCCCTTTATATTGTAAAAGTCATCAGCTATACCGCTTAACTGCCAGGACAGTATGGCCCCGACCCCCAGTACCACCCCTACCATCAGCAGGATACACAAGAGAGCGGCAATGCCCCGGGGCATGCCTATTAGCTCCAGCTTCTTGCTTACCGGCAGCAGGAGCATGGCCAGCAGCATGCCGAAGGTAACGGGCACCAGGAAGGCGCGGGTGATGTACAAGCCACCAAACAAGAGAAAGAAAAAAATAAGTATCTGTATGCTGCGTGATAATGATAGCTGTGTCATTGGCCCATGTGGTTTAAAATATCATGCCTGTGTCACCAGTAAGATACTAAATAAAGCGCAGGCATAAGCGGTTAAGAAAACATTACGACCTTAGATTCGGCATAGTTTATGCGGCTGTAGCCTTAAAAAAACGCTTATGCGCCTTCTTTACATACCGTTCATCCTCCTGGCAGTGTTCATTGCTTCCTGCCGGTGCCACGACTATTATAAATGCAGCTCTGAACTATTGGCAGTGGGCTTTGTGGGTTTCGCCCCCGGTGAAGCAGACACGGTCATCCTCAAGCGCTACGCGAACGACGGTACTTACAGCCAGTTGATAGACTCAACACTGCAAGGGCATTATACATCGGGCGCCGATACGCTCTTTTTCAACATATACGTGGAAGAAGGCTATGATTATGCCATAAGCCTGCCTGCCATAAGCAGCGAGCATACCATAAGCGCTATCAAAAGTGAAGGGAACTATTACCAGAACATCAGCCACGGCTGTACCGACAAAACGCTGCCGCTATGCTTCAACAGGCTGGCATCCTACCGCCTTGATGGTATAGAACATGAGGTGCCGCATGACCCGAACAGCGTGGAGGGGCCGGGGGTGTATATTGTGAAATAAGCATAGAGAGCACAAGGGATAAAGAGCAAATCCTCTCCTGTCTATTGTTCAAAAAATAATTTATGTCTATTTTTATATACTTCTATTCACCGGTATTAAAATACGATCATGAGATATACCTTACTCTTTCCCTTCTGCCTTTCAATAATTCTTTTCGGTATTGTAGCCAAGGCTCAGCCCAACGATACCCGCAATAAGAGCCGGGCCCATTACCGCAACAATTACCAGCGTTTTGGCCAAAGCCTAGAAAGTACCATGGAGCTTATTGGGGGTAGCCTTTGGAGCTATGGCCGTAATGCCTATGGTGAGTTAGGTTTGGGGAACTATACCAACCAGGCAACACCACAGCAGGTAGGAGCTTCCACCAATTGGCTCAGGATAAGTAATTCACCCGGGGCACAAACACATTTCCTGGCCATTCGTTCTGATGGCAGCCTATGGGTATGGGGCTATAACCATAACGGTCAACTGGGGCTGGGTGATACCAATAACCGCACCACGCCGGTGCAGATGGGCAATGCCCACGACTGGCTGGCTGTTTCTGCAGGTCAGTACTCTTCGCTTGCGTTGAAGACTGACGGTACACTATGGGCCACAGGGTACAATTACCATGGCGAACTGGGACTCGGTGATACACTTGACCGGCTCATTTTCACCCAAGTAGGCAGTGACCAAGACTGGGTGACCATATCAGAAGGACTGGAACATACTCTTGCGATCAAGGCAAATGGAACCCTATGGGGCTGGGGCTATAACTATTGGTACTGTTTAGGCCTCAACGATACCAACAAGAGATTATTACCCACCCAAATAGGTACCGATCATGACTGGGTGCAGGCACAGGCCGGTAGTGACTATTCCCATGGACTGAAGGCAGATGGCAGTATATGGGGCTGGGGTTACAACGGTTTCGGTTATATTGGCAATAACAATTTGCTTACCCAACATGTGCCTGTACAGGTTGGTACAGACCGTGATTGGACGACAATAAGAACAGGGTTGCATGCCAACTTTGGATTAAAAACTAATGGGAGGTTGTGGACATGGGGTTATAATAATGGGGGGTCTTTGGGCCTTGCATATTATTCCGCCACCCCAGTGGCCGCTCCTGTACAGGTATTTTATGATAATGACTGGGCAAGTATAAATAGAGGAAATGATCAAACAATTGCATTAAAAGCCGGGGGGCAGATGTGGTACACAGGTGATATGCGCTGGGGCGAGGCAGGCATAGGCCTGTTCAATGTGTATGACAGCGCTTTTACCTACCGCGATGAGGGGGTACAGGAATGGGTGAGCAGCAGCAGCGGCGGCGCACATACCCTTGCCCTGCGCTCTGATGGCACGCTATGGGCATGGGGGCAGAACAGCTACGGGCAACTGGGCTTCGGCGCCGTCAATACTTACGACCAATACAGCCCCGAACAGGTGGGCAACGATACCGCATGGATAGCCATGAGCGCAGGCTATGAGCACAGCCTGGGCCTAAAAGTGAACGGCAGCCTCTGGACCTGGGGACATAACGACCATGGCCAGCTGGGGCAGGGCAACCATACTGACTACAACGTGCCCACACGGATAGGGACCGACAGCACCTGGACCGATATGACAGGAGGCCGGGCCTTTAACCTGGCCCTGAAGGCCAACGGTACCTTATGGGCATGGGGCGCCAATGCCAATGGCCAGCTGGGCACGGGTAACACCACAGAGCAGAGTAGCCCCGTACAGGTGGGTGCAGGCAGTACATGGCTGGCCATCTCGGCAGGCGATTCATTCAGCGTTGCCCAAAAGGCAGATGGCACTTTGTGGGCATGGGGCTATAATAACCACGGGCAACTGGGCCAGGGCAATAATACCGAGCAACACAACCCGATGCAGGTAGGTAATGACACTACCTGGACCCATGTGGCAGCCGGCAATGCGCATGTACTGGCCATTAAGAGCAATGGCACGCTCTGGGCCTGGGGCGCCAACAATCATGGCCAGCTGGGCCAGGGCAATACCAGCGACCTCAGCACAGCAACACAAATTGGCAGCGCCACCAACTGGGTAGGCGTTAGCGCAGGGCGCGGTTACTCCTATGCCATGGCCTCGGACGGAACCATATGGAGCTGGGGGGCCAATGACAAGGGCGAACTGGGGCAAGGCAACTATACGGAGCAGCACAGTCCTGTGCAGGTTACGGGCCAGTCGGGCATCATCCAGCTCTTCGAAGGCTCGCAGGGCGAACATGCGTCCATCATCAAAGATAACCGCAGCTACATCTGCATGACAGGCTATAATGCTAACGGCCAGCTGGGCAACGAGGACACCACAAGGATGAACACCTTTACCTGCGTTACTACCTGTGCGGCAACGGCACCCACGGTGACCATTACCTTGCTGAACCCATGCAGCGCATCGGATAGCTTTATGGCCACTGTTAACGATGGGGGCAATGCGCTGTACCAATGGTATAAGAACGGCTTCCCGGTAGGTGCCAACAGCAACCTGTACGTGGAGAACAGCCCGGCAAACAGCGATGTGATCTGGTGCAGGATAACGGCATTTGGCGTATGTGCCCAGCCCACGACCGTGGTCAGCAATACCGTCAGTATAGCAACACCCACTCCCGGCGCCCTTGCGGGTACCATAGGCAATACGGAGACCACTACCCGCAACATCTATGCACCGCTCGACGTGCGCTATCCCAATGACTGCGACCTTATGGCCAGCATCACCCCATCGGGGGCCGCTCCGCTCTATGGCAATACTACGGTAAAGGTGACCATAGACAATGCAGTGAACAACTATAACGGCCAGCCCTATGTGCAAAGGCATTTTGATATAGAGCCTGCCAACAACGCGAACAATGCTACTGCAGATATAACGCTCTATGCTTACCAAAGCGAGTTTGATGCGTATAACCTGGCTGCCCCGGCAGCAGGCCTGCCGTTACTGCCTACCGGTGCAGTGGACAATGGCAATGTGCGCATCACCCAGTTCCACGGCACCGGCACACAGCCGGGCAACTACACGGGCAGTGAGCTGCTCATTACGCCCACTGTTAGCTGGGATGCCGTTAATAACTGGTGGGTGATGAGCTTCCCGGTTACCGGCTTCAGCGGTTTTTATATTCATACTACCGTCCTCAATGCGCCACTATCCATAAAGCTGAGCGATATCGCCGCCCAAAACCTGGGCGCTGCCAACCGCATAGACTGGAAGAGCAGCAGCGAGGAGCCGGGCGATACCTACATCCTGCAGCGCAGCGCCGATGGGCGTACTTTCAGCCAGCTGGCCACAGTGCCTGCCAAAGGCAAGGCCTCATCCTACAGCTACCGGGACGAGCAGCCGTATAACGGCATCAACTACTACCGCATCCTGCTGCGCGATGTGGCGGGCAATATGGCCTACAGCAAGGTGGTGAGCGCTACGGTGCAGCAGGGCACAGGCTTTGATATCACCGTTGCGCCCAACCCGGCACATAGCAGCATCACGGTCCGCAGCATGGGGACGGAACAGGCCAATGCAAACATCAGCATTAGCGATATGACCGGCAGGGTGCTGCTGCAACAGCAGACCGGGGGCAGCAGCACGGTGCTCGATATCAGCGCACTGCCAGAGGGCATATATATGCTGCGCTACAGCAGCGATGCAGGTAGCCGGAACGTCCGCTTTGAAAAGACGAAAGAATAGGATATTCAAATAGACAAAAACTCAGCATCCGTCCCGTCCTGCTAAACACAGGGCGGGACGGTTTTTTTCTGCCTTGCCGGGAAGGCGGGGGATGAGGTAAAAACATATTTGTCACCGCCCCGGTCGGGCTCGTATCTTGCAGGCAGGCGCTGCCCTTAAATACATCGCGCTACCAGAGCTATGGACCCTTATACTTGTGCCGCTGCAGGCAGCCCCCTTAACCTTTGTTTACATCTGCCCATTCCACATAAGTCAATGTTGCCGATACTTTCAGCCTGCCGGGGCTTGTTCATAAGTAAACACTTTTTTGCGTTTACTTTTCATTTTGCAGCTTTCACAGGCCCCGCACCCTGTCCTTCTCCGCCCGCCGCATCACTTTTTTACTCATAATATTCCATTAACTTTGCACATCTTTTTAGCCTATGGCCATAAAGAGTCATTTTGAGTTTTACTTTTGAATCAATAATAAATATGGATCTTTTCGCGCTTCAAAACGAAGAATTTACAGGCCGGCACATTGGGCCTGATGCTCACGAGACCGAGCAAATGCTCCGCATCATCGGTGTTACCAAAATGGATGAATTGATCAGCCGCACGGTGCCGCAGGCCATCCGCATGGACCACAAGCTGAACCTGCCTGAATCGGTAAGTGAGGCCGAATACCTGAAGCTCATTAAAGAGATCTCACTCAAGAATAAAGTATTCCGCAGCTATATAGGCCAGGGATATTACGATACCCACACACCGAGTGTGATACTGCGCAATGTATTCGAGAACCCGGGGTGGTACACTCAATACACGCCTTACCAGGCCGAGATAAGCCAGGGCCGCCTCGAGAGCCTGCTCAACTACCAGACCATGGTGAGCGACCTCACCGGCCTGCCGCTGGCCAATGCATCGCTGCTGGATGAAGCAACCGCTGCTGCCGAGGCTATGAGCATGTTCTTCCACACGCTGAACAAGGACGAGCACAACCCCGAAAGGCCTAAGTTCTTCGTGGACAATGATGTGTTCCCGCAAACAAAGGATGTAGTAGCGACACGCGCTATGCCGCTTGGCATAGGGGTAGTGTATGGCAACTATAATGAAGCTGCGATAGACAATACTTACTTCGGTGTGCTGCTGCAATATCCTAACGATAAGGGCAGTGTGGAAGACTACAGGAACTTCATAGAGCAGGCGCATAATGCCGGAGCTTATGTGGCCATGGCTACCGACCTATTGGCATTGACATTGCTGGTACCGCCGGGCGAACTGGGCGCCGATGTGGCCCTCGGTTCTGCACAGCGCTTCGGAGTGCCGCTGGGTTATGGCGGGCCTCACGCGGCCTTCTTCGCTACCAAGGATGACTTCAAACGCCAGATACCGGGGCGTATCATAGGCATCAGCGTAGATGCACAAGGCAACCGCGCATTGCGTATGGCCCTGCAAACACGCGAGCAGCACATAAAACGCGAAAAAGCCACTTCAAACATCTGTACTGCACAAGCCCTGCTTGCCAATATGGCTGCCATGTATGCCGTATTTCATGGACCGGATGGACTTACGAACATTGCCAAACGCACCGCTGTACTGGCGCAAAGCCTGGGCGATGCACTTACAGAAGCCGGGCTGAAACTGTACAGCAAAAATTACTTCGATACCATAGCGGTGTATGTGAACAACGCTGACCAGGTGCGTAAGAATGCCGAGAACATGGGCATGAACTTCCGCTACTATGGCAATAACCTCATAGGCATAGCCCTCGATGAGACCACTACGCCGAGCGATGTGCTGGACATCATTGCCGTATTTACCACTACCGAAGAAGCCTCTGCCTTCAGCATCAACGAAGACACCGCGCTCACGCACATACCCACTTCGCTCACCCGCACATCTGAGTTCCTCACACAGCAGGTGTTCAACACACACCACAGCGAGACCAAGATGATGCGCTACCTGAAGATGCTGGAGAACCGCGACCTGAGCCTGAACACCAGTATGATATCGCTGGGCAGCTGTACCATGAAGCTGAATGCAGCCAGCGAGATGATGCCGCTGAGCTGGGCGCACTGGAGCAAGATGCACCCCTTTGCACCCAAAGACCAGTGCGAAGGCTACCTGCAAATGGCCAAAGACCTTGAAAAATACCTCTGCGAAATAACGGCCTTCGATGCCTGCAGCCTGCAGCCCAACAGCGGTGCGCAGGGCGAGTATGCCGGCCTGCTCACCATACGCGATTACCACATCAGCAAGGGCGAAGGCCACCGCGATGTGATGCTCATACCTATATCCGCACATGGCACTAACCCTGCCAGCGCGGTAATGGCGGGTTATAAAGTAGTAGTGGTTAAGGCCCTGGAGAATGGATACATAGACATGGATGACCTGAAAGCTAAAGCAGCACAACATAGCGATAAGCTTGCGGGCATCATGATCACCTATCCATCTACCTATGGTGTATATGAAGAAACTATCAAAGACATAACGGCCATTGTGCATGAGCATGGCGGACAGGTATATATGGACGGCGCTAACATGAATGCCCAGGTTGGCCTCACGGCCCCCGGCCTTATAGGCGCTGATGTATGCCACCTGAACCTGCACAAGACTTTTGCCATACCGCACGGCGGTGGCGGTCCCGGCATGGGCCCCATATGTGTTAAAGCACACCTCGCTCCCTTCCTGCCCGGCCATGTATTCAATAACAATGAAGGCAATGCACATGCGGTATCTGCGGCACCTTATGGTTCAGCGAGCATACTGCTGATATCATATGCATACATCCGTATGCTGGGCCCGGTAGGCGTGCGCAAGGCCACCAAGTACGCTATACTGAATGCCAACTACATGCGTGCAAGGCTTCAAGACCATTACGACATACTGTATACCGGCAGCGGTGGTACCTGTGCGCACGAGTTCATCGTTGATCTAAGGCCATTCAAAAAGACCGCAGAGATAGAGGCAGAAGATGTGGCCAAGCGTCTCATCGACTACGGCTTCCACGCACCGACCATGAGCTTCCCGGTAGCAGGCACTATCATGATAGAGCCTACCGAGAGCGAAGACAAAGCAGAGCTTGACCGTTTTTGCGATGCACTCATCGCCATCCGCGAGGAGATACGCGCTATAGAAGAGGGTAAAGCCGACAAAGCAGATAACCCGCTGAAACATGCACCGCATACCCAGTTCGTCATCACAGCCGATGAATGGAACCACAAGTACAGCAGGCAGGAAGCTGCTTACCCGCTGCCCTATACCAAAGCCAATAAGTTCTGGCCAAGTGTAGCCCGGGTGAACAATACCTACGGCGACCGCAACCTGATATGCACCTGCGAGCCTACCGAGGCTTACCTGGAAGAAGCATAATCTTCAAATAAATATTCTTAAAAAAGTGCCCCGCAACGGGCACTTTTTTTATTTCATGTAAAATATTTATTAAGTTTTTGATAATTTTAATTTCGAGTTAAAGTTTTTGGTTGCGTTTTTTATCTTCGCGCCCTTGAAAAATATTGTTTTATCATCGCTGCCCCGAGCAATCCACTATGAAGATGAGAAACAAATGAGATCTAAAGAGCAATTAATTACCGGTATAAGCAAAGTAATTAACATGCAACCGAAGAAGCTATCTGATGAAGAGATAGAGACCCTGATATTCATACGTGAGAAGATCAGGAACACGGATGATATGGATAAAATACTGGAGTATGTGCAGTACCTGATAAAGGTAACAGGAATGGACCTGCACGATCTTTGAGTACAACATCATCAAAAAAACGGCATCCCGCAAAATATCGGGATGCCGTTTTAATTATAAGTGCTGTAGTAATAATGTCTCGTTCTTACCGTCATTAGTAGTGAGTTTCAGACTATATAGTCCTGAGGGTAACTGCCTGCCGGGTATAGTGATATTACCTTTACCACTGTTACCCTGCCATACCAATTTTCCGTTCACATCGGTAAGCGTGAGTGCAGCGTTGGTGGGCAGGAGATCCAAATGCCAGTCATCTTTAGTAGGATTAGGATAGGCTTTCAATTTGCCGGGTTCAACATTCCCAACATTGAGTAGTGCCTGGTCATGGACATTTGAGATAACCTTGTCGAGTATCCAATTATCGGGATCGATGGTTATGCCCGTTACTGAATCGCTTATGTAAGCGAAATAAGCCTGCTCTGAGTACTCATTATACACTTTAATGGTTGTATCGCCCTGGGTGGTGTGGATCTGTATATCTACCGGAGTTGAGAACAAGGCAACAGATGAAGGCGTGGAGGTGGTCTGAGTCAGTTTGACCATGACCATATTCCCATCCTGTGCCCAGCGCACTGCATATTTAATGTAGCCTTCGCCATATATCCATTGGTTGAAGAATGTATCGAGGTTCTGGCCATAGGCGGCTTCAGCTATCGCTTTCAGATCATCAGTAGAAGCATTGCCAAAAGCATAGGTCTGCTGGTAGGTCTTGAGCACATTCCAAAACACGCTATCGGCAGGGGCGCGGTAGCGAAGCATATGTATGACGGCAGCCGCCTTTTTATATACCAGCCTCGGATCGAAAAGATGAATGACACTGGTGGTATCGTCGATATACACTTTACCACCGTTAGGGCCCATCACATTATTATATTGATTGGTACGGTAAGCAAGGCCTGCTGCCGGCCCCCAGAAATGTGTACGGTATAGTTGTTCGCAATAAGTGGCAAAACCTTCGCTAAGCCAAACCTGGTGCCAGTCGGCATAAGTAACATGATCGCCAAACCATTGGTGGCCTAACTCATGGCAAATGAGCTCCGTAGCGGTAACACCGATGGTGGTCATGGTCTGGTGCTCCATACCACCTGCCAGCGTAGTGTAGCAATGACCATACTTCTCATGATCAAAAGGATAGCGGCCAAAAAGGCTTGAGAGGTAATTGATCATCATGCCTACACTATCGAAGTTAGCCTTGTATGCAGGCATGAAGGTGGCGGAATCGTAAAAGTAGTTCTGCACCAGCATGGAATCGGGACTATTATCGAAGTGTACGTAGTAAGAGTAGTCGAAATAAGGAGCAATAGCCAGCGATATCAAATAATAATCGATGGGATAATGCGTGGCCCACCTGTATTGCTTAAAACCGGCGGTAGGAGTAGTCACTGAGCCCAGCAAGCCGTTGCTACCCACTTTAAGCCCACCAGGTACCGTTACCCACATGGTAACTGAATCTATCTTATCTGTAATAGACTGCTTGCAGGGCCACCAGCTACGGGCCACAAAGGGGTCGCTGACCGTGTAAAGCATTTCGACACCGGTGCCAGTTACCGCATGGGTCATGGCTGTAAAGAAGCCGGGCTGTGCCGGCAAGGGGTAGCCATGATAATATACCTGTACATTGAAGGGCGCACCCTGGTTGAGGGTGGTGGGCAGGTTGATGGTACGTATAGGCCCATTGGTCTGCACTGCTATCAACTGGCTGTTGTATTTGGCCGAGTCAATGATCTGCGTCGTATCCAGTTCGAAGGCGTACACACTCATGGTTGGCGCTGTAACCGTAGCATATGTAGTAACGTTGCCGCGTGTATAAGTACTGGTATCGTTCATCTGCAGGTCGAACTTCACATAATGTATATCATAGTAATCCTCCTCGGGAGTGGCCGTAGCCGCTTTTGCAAAGTGATCGTGCTGCGCCATACGCGAATGCGCACAGAGATCGGCAGGGTCAGCAGCCTGTGCCCTGGAGCAATATGCACTAGCCAGCAATACGGAAAGCAAAAGAAACTGTTTCATATTTGGCATTGTATGAATGATCTATTGTTTTTGAAGCATTAAAGATGAAGTACCTGACTCACCCGTCAACTGCAGGACATAAAGACCAACAGGCAATGATGCCGCAGGTACTTTTATCGTGTAGCCGTTAGCATTATTGCCTTGCCACAAGGTACGCCCCATCATGTCCACCAACCTAAGCGCTGTATTTTCAGGAACGGCATCAACCGTCCAGCTATCATGGGCTGGATTGGGGCTCACACCTATTTCCTTCTTTACGATGCCGGGCACATGGAGGATAGCAGGATCATTAGTAACACTATTGACCTGGCGGAGCAACCAGCGATTAGGGTCGACCTGCATACCCGTGGCTGTTTTATCCCAGCTGAAAACATAATACTGGGTAGCTGCATTATTATATACCCTGACGGTCGTATCCCCGGTAGCTGAGGTGAACTTTAACTCAAGAGGCGTAGCGAATAAGGATACTGAAGAAGGCATTGCCGTAGTTTGTGTAAGACGTACCACGAGCTGGTTGCCACCCTGTGCCCATGTGGCTGTATAAATGGGCCAGCCTTCTTTATATACCCATTGGTTGAAGAAGGTATCGAGACTGTGACCTACCTCATTCTCAACTACATACTGAATAGTGGAAGTAGTGCCGGTAGCACCGGAGTATTGCTGCTGGTAGTTTTTACATACCTGGAAATAAGCACTGTCACTACCACAAACAAAATGGAGCATATGTGCCACGCAGGCACCTTTGGAATAGGTAAGCCTTCCGTCGAACAACCTGTTCTCATTGAGGCTGTCGACTATGAACACAGTACCAGATGGATCGCTCATTACATCGTCCTGGAAACCGTTCATGTATAGAAAAGCGGAATCAGGCCCCCAAAAATGGTTAACGTAGAGGTACTCGGAATAGGAGGCAAAGCCCTCGTTCATCCAAAGGTCGGCCCAAGAGCCGCAGGTAACATTGTCGCCAAACCACTGGTGTGACAATTCATGTGCTATAAGGGTACCATGAAAATAGCCCAGTGTGGTCATGGTCTGGTGCTCCATGCCGCCACCCAGGGGCGCCATACAATGGCCATATTTCTCCTTCCAGAAATAGTAACGCCCGTAGATGGAAGAAAAGTAATCTATCATCATGCCGGTGGAATCAATATAGCTCTTGAAGAAAGGCAACGTAGCGGGATTGTTATACACGTAGTTCTGCACGAGCATTGAATCGGGGCTATTGGTAAAATGCATGTAATATGAGTAGTCGACATAAGGCGCTACGGAAAAGGATATCAAATAATAATCGATAGGGTAACGCTCTTTCCATTCGTAGCGTGCCTTGCCGGGCGCAACGGAAGTAACCTGTTGCAGCAAACCGTTGCTGCCTGCCTTTAATGAAGTATCCACAGTGATCCAGACATCTGTGGAATCGATCTTATCAGTAAGTGATTGTTTGCAAGGCCACCAACCCAATGCGTGATAAGACTCACTGAGTGTGTAAGTGACATGCGCACCCCAGGTAGGTGACACATCGTTGCTGATACCGGAGAAGAAGCCATTGGCATAAACCGGTGCACCACGATACCATACCTGTACGGTGAATACATCGCCCTGGTTGAAGGCTGTGGGTAAAGTAACGGTACGTATGGAATCGTTAGTAGTGACAGTGCGCAACTGTCCATTGACCTTAACGGAGTCGATAGTAAGCAGGCTCGTCAATTCGAATACATAAGCGGGCATTGTTGCGCTGACAACTTTTGCACGTGTAAATGCATTGCCGCTGATATAGGTAGATGTATTGGTAACTGCCAGGTCGAGCTTCACGTATTGCACATCATAATCATTCTCGGCAGGGCTGGCCACGGTGGGCCTTGCAGCAGCGTTCATATGCTGCTTCAGGTAGCTGCAGGAGACCGTCCTGTTCTGCTGGGCATCAACCACAATGCCTGCTATGAGCAAAACAAAGAGTAATAAAGGTCGTTTCATATTGTGCATAATATATTGCGGTGTAACATTAAAAATACGTAATTATTTGATCATAATGACGTTCTCATTCATAGAATGCCGGTCCCTGGCGAACGACATCCCCCATGGCCCCCCTTCCGCCAGGGTTTCAAACGCGTCCTCACAAAGGAAATGTCTTTTATAAAGGCACGTCCCATATCCGAATCAGGATATGGGACGTAAAATTCAATTTGTCTATTAGATAGCTTTGTTACTCTTTCAACTTCTCGAAGCGAATATTGCGGTTGCCGGCATCACTACTATAGCGGAGCATGTAGATGGCCAGGAATTACACAAGGCGTATAAATAATCCATACTACTATGTATCTTTATATAGTTAAACGAAATGGCATATTTATTGTGCACATTTTTAATACCTCCCTTCTTTTCTCATTCGATCATAAAAAATACCTGCTTATGCGTATAAAAATTACACTTATCATTCTTCTTGCATCATTCTGCAGCAGTGCTTATGCACAGCCAGCAAGCTTTGCCCCAAGAGGCATTGGCGGCGGCGGAGCACTCTTCTTCCCGAAGATCAACCCGGCTAACAATAACGAATTCTACATCAGCTGTGATATGAGCCAATTGTTCCACTCGACCGACTTTGGCGATAGCTATACGCAACTACATTTCAGCAAACTGGCCGTGCTCAATGTATCGACCTACGAATTCACGAGCAACAGCAATGTGGCCTACTGCAATTACAACGATGGTAACGAAGGCTACCCCGTAAAGACCAATGACGGGGGCAATACCTGGACAGCGCTGCCGGGCTTTGATGCCAACCAGGGAGGCGTGTACCGTATGGCCGCCAACTATAACAAGCCCAACCAACTGCTGATGAACTACTATGGCCAGATCGTAATATCGCAGGACAGCGGAGCCAGCTTTACACTGGTAAAGCAGGCCACCAATAACGGGGCCGGCATCATCATGGGTGGTGTACTCTACACCGGCGATAGCATTTATATAGGTACCAATGAAGGGATATTATACTCCACTAATGGAGGCTCATCGTTCAACACGATGGCCACTACAGGCATACCCGGCAGCGATGCTATATGGAGCTTTTCCGGTGCAAAGAACGGAGGCACGATGCGCTTTGTATGCATCACGGGGGCCAGTAACAATACTTATAATGGCATCATGCCCTGGGATTACTGGGGATATGCAACAGGGGTGTACACGATGGACGATGCGAACGGCACATGGAATACCGCATCGACAGGGATCAACTTCGCCAGTGATTTCGTGATGTACACAGGCATGGCAGAGAACGATGTGAACACTATATACCTGGCGGGCAGTGATAACGGCAGTGCGGGGCTGATCTACAAATCGACGGATGGCGGAGGAAGCTGGAACAAGGTGTTCAAGACAAGCAATAACCAGAACATCGTTACCGGCTGGAGCGGCCAGGGAGGAGATAAAGGATGGAGCTGGGGCGAAACTGCCTTCGGCATAGCAGTAGCGCCTAATAATGCCAATAAAGTATTATTCGGTGACTTTGGTTTCGTACATGTGAGCAGCGATGGCGGAGCCAACTGGAAACAAGCTTATGTAAATAATGCAGATGACCACCCGGCAGGAGCAGCGACACCCACCAAACAATATTATCATTCGATAGGACTGGAGAATACTACCTGCTGGCAGGTGGACTGGCAAAGCCCCAGCACCCTATTCTCGGCCTATAGCGATATAGGCGGCATACGCAGCAACGACAGCGGCAAAAGCTGGGGATTTGCCTATAGTGGTATGAGTGTGAACTCGGTGTACCGCATAGCCAAGACACCCGGTGGTACTATGTTCGCCGGTACATCGGGCATACATGATATGTACCAAAGCACCAGGCTGAAGGATGCACAGCTGGATGCTAATGATGCCAGCGGCAAGATAATGTACTCAGCCGACCATGGGGCTACCTGGAGCCAGGTACATGCCTTTAGCCATCCCGTATTCTGGCTGGCCATTGACCCCAACGATTCAAATAAGATGTACGCAAGCGTGATAGACCACGATACCAGCATAGGAGGCATCTACATGACAAGTAACCTGAACAGCCTGGGCAGCAGCAGCTGGACCAAGCTACCTGCACCACAACGTACAGAAGGCCACCCCGCGAGTATCATAGTGCTTAATGATGGCAAGGTGCTGTGTACCTTCTCCGGCAGGATAAACGGGAACAGCTTTACGGCAAGTTCCGGCGTATTTCTTTACGACCCTGCGAGCGGCACATGGGCTGACAAGAGCGACCCGAATATGCAATACTGGACCAAAGACATTGTATTAGATCCGTCTGACCCCAACCAGGATACGTGGTACGCTTGCGTATTCAGCGCATGGGGTAATGCCAACGGACCAAAAGGGGGGCTGTATAAAACCACAAACCGGGGCACAACATGGACCAAGCTGACAGGGAACCAATTTGACCGGGTGACGTCCATTACCTTCGACCCTCAATATGACAGCGTGGCCTACCTGACCACGGAAACGCAAGGACTGAACTTCAGCAGCAATATGAACAGTGCCAGCCCCAGCTTTTCGCTGGTGAACAGCTACCCTTTCCGCCAGCCTGAGCGCGTATATTTCAATCCCTACAATCCTGATGAAATATGGGTGAGCAGCTTCGGTAACGGCATGAAGGTGGGCCTGCTCTCAGGGCAAGGCCCCAACAGGGTACCTGTGTTTGCGCAGAATAGCAAAACCGTGAGCGCCTGGCCTAACCCGGCAGGAGATATACTGTATGTGGACCTGGGAGACGTTAATTCCGAACAGCCCCTAAAAGTATTCAATGCTATAGGGCAGCTAATGGTAACCGCCAACACAGGCAATAAGGAACAAATAGAACTGGACTGCCATAACTGGCCGGCAGGTCTTTACATCGTCAACTACGGGGTGAAAAGCATTAGGGTCATCAAAAAGTAAAAAGAAGAATATCCCCCATTTTGGGGGAGAAAGCATTACATTAAAAGGGCCGAAATTTATAGTGATAAATTTCGGCCCTTAAATTACCAGCATATGAGGAAAGAAATATTGCATAAGATCAGCTTTGCCGGCAAATCACTGTTATGGTCCATACTCTTGTACCTGCTGAGCATGGCTATCATCAACTGGGATGATATGGTACGCAGCATACGTAACAGCAATGACCGCGAGGTAGCCATCATACATACTGTGCCCGCAAAAGGTGAACCCGATGCCCAAAGTAGTATACAAAAAGATATAGCAACAGGCAGCAGGATCTTTTCACTCATGAAAGCTCTATTACCCATACAGGCAAGCCTTCATCACCTCAAGGCAGAATAAGCATCCTCTTGTAGCAATAGTAGCGGGGAAAAAATTCCTTTACCGTGAGCAAGCACGGTGAACAAGGCGAAATTGAAATAACCTTAAGCCACTTGCCCTTCCAGCAGTTTGCTGTGTTCGGCAGATACCATCTGCAAAGCCAGGCTCTGAATAGAAGGGAACAGCATAGCATATATATCCCTTTTACTTGCCGGCACATCGGTATCCTGCATGCCGAGGATATATAATACTGATTCGGGGAGTTCGAATGCTGCGCATATCTTTTTCATGGTGCGCTGGCTAGGTCTTTTCACACCTGTCTCTATCTGTGATAAAGAAGTCTGTGAGATCTGGCAAATTTCTGCTAATTCATATTGGGTGATGCCCAATTGTCGTCTAACTGATTTAATCGCTTTTCCTAAATTCATAAAATTGTCCGAGGGTCTTTAAAAATGATGTTATCAATAATGGTAAGTTTTACGTAATGGTGCTTTCTGTAATGGTGCTGCAAATATAGACGTAGAATCTTTACTGTTCGTTGGTTAATAATTGTTTAAGATTGCATTTTTTTAAGACCGGCATGTTAAGTAATGAGATCAGCAATAAATACTTAGATTTATTGCTCTTACAATTGCAGTTATTGTTTCATCCGGTGATATTTAGGAATAATCCATGAGAAAAAATTTTTCTGTTGAGTTAAATTATGACGGTAAGAAGACATTAGCTGTTGTGCTAACAGAGGTGAGAAGCAATGGCAGGTACTTTGAAGTGAACATAAAAGGGTTCCCCCGCTTCTTCATGACCTGGTCGGAACTTGGGAGATACGATGTAGTGGCCCGGGAAGGCTTGCAACTACCTTATAACCTGGTGCTGGCAGTGAGTGATGCGCTTGAAGCCGAGTATAAGCGGTAATCCGTTAACTTTGATATCTAAGATAAAGATAGAGGGATAAGGAATGACATTTGCTGACCTGGTACACGAGATAACACAGAAGCCGCTTGCATCGCTTACCATTGTATTTAACCTTGTTGTTATCGAGAGCCTCCTATCTGTAGACAATGCTGCCGTGCTTGCCACGATGGTCATGAACCTGGACAAGGACAAAAGAGGTAAGGCGCTACGCTATGGTATCGTTGGCGCCTATATATTCAGGGGGGTCTTTCTGTTCTTTGCAGCATTTCTTATTCACATATGGTGGCTTAAAGCAATAGCGGGTGCTTACCTGCTGTACCTGTGCATCAAGTATTTTATAAAACGGGATAAAAACGGGCAGAGCGAAGAAGAAGTATTGAAGGAAGGCAACTGGATATACCGGCAGGTGGTAAAGGTAACAGGCCCCTTTTGGGCTACCGTGCTGATGGTTGAGATAATGGATATGGCCTTTTCGCTGGATAATGTGTTCGCTGCGGTCGCCTTTACAAGGAACATCATATTGGTATGGGTAGGCGTCTTTATCGGGATATTTGCCATGCGCTTTGTAGCACAGGGTTTTGTGAAACTGATCGCACGATATCCATTCCTCGAAACATCGGCTCATTTGGTACTGGGGGTACTGGGCATAAAACTATTGGCATCCCTGCTTCACCATTACGACAAAGGATCGGCAATAGGAGACTTGCTCTGCAACCCGCATATGGACATGTACACTTCAGGCATCACGGTGGCTATTTTCCTGTTGCCCCTGCTAAGTAGCCTGCTTTTCAATTACCCTAAAAGGAAATGATCACTGTGCGTATTCGTCGGGATACACCGAGTTCCAGTGCATGTTCTCGCCCGTTTTGCCTAAGCCAAAGAGCTTATTCAGGGCAAGGTTGAGGCCAAATTCATTATAAGCCCCGGCAGAAGAATAATAAGCCCTGGAATAATGAACCTGGAACTTATTGAGATTGATACCGACACCAAAAGAGAAGCCCGCCATTGCGGTATGCTCTTTAATGGCCAGTTCGGCACGGTGCAGTTGGTTGTATGCAGCCGTTAGCACAATGCGCTTACCCAAAGTAAAATCGGCACCGAATACGAAATGGCGGAATAATTTATCGGCGAAGTAGGATTTCTTCTTCGTGGTGGTATCGTTGCCTGCCAATATGTTGGTCTGCACATCTGCCGGGTTATCGTAACGGATATCCCACTCGTATAGATGATGCAGGGTAACATAGAAGCGTAGCGGGAGGTGCTTGAACTGTTTGGAGACCCCTATCTGCAAATCGAAAGGTAATGGTTCATTATTGCCCTTGTTATACGTCTTGAGCATAAAACCCATATTCTTTGCCATGATGCCCACATCCACCAATGAATTCTTATCAAAAAAGTTGACACCGACATCTGCGAGTACCGCACTTGCCCGCTTGTCGTAAAGCATGGAATGGGCCCATTTCAAAGTGGCACCGTAGCGCCAGTGCTCACCATAGCTGCGCGATGCCGCTAGTGACAGTGCATAATCGTTTGCATGCACATCGCCATATTGGTTACCTATATCATCAGTTTGTGTAAATGTGCCGTAATTGAGATATTGAACACCGAGTGCAAAAGCTGTTTTGAGCTTCTCAACATTATAACCATATTGCAGGTTCATAATAGAGATACCTGCGTAGTAGGCATTATAATTAAGGCCTAACTGGTTGTGCAGGGCCGGACGCATCAAAGCGGGATTTTGCAGGGCAAAAGCAATATCATCGGTAGTAGAGGAAACATTTAGACCACCCAGTGCGGATATGTGCGGAGAATTGGGCAGGCGCAGGAATTCCATTGCATGCTCACCACCTGTCACCTGGGCTTTCGCCAAGGTACAGCAGCATATCATCACTGCTGCCGCCACATTTCTTTTCCATTTCATACGCCTAATAAAACGTTTCATATCCGGGTATATTGCGGTAAGCTGAGTTTATTGTCCTTCTGAGGCCAGTTTTTGTTCGTTCTCTACTATGGGCTGGCTTACACCTGTCATGGAGAAACCGCCATCATGGAAGAGATTTTGCATGGTGATCATCCGCGTATAGTCGCTAAAGAGGGTCACACAGAAATTCGCACAATCCTCTGCACTGGCATTACCCAGTGGCGACATCTTTTCTGCATAGCTCAGGAACACATCGAAACCCGAGACACCGGAACCTGCGGTAGTAACAGTGGGCGACTGTGATACGGTATTAACACGTACCTTTTTCTTAAAGCCGTAGTAATAGCCAAAACTGCGGGTAATGCTTTCCAGCAGGGCCTTAGCATCGGCCATATCATTATAGCCAGGGAAAGTACGTTGGGCAGCTATATAGCTGAGCGCCACCACAGAAGCCCATTCGTTCAGTGCATCAAGTTTCATGGCCGACTGTAATATACGGTGCAGTGAAAGACTGCTGATATCAAGTGTCTTGTGAAAATTGTCGTAGTTGGTATCGGTATATTCTATGCTCTTACGCACATTGGGGCTCATGCCTATGGAGTGCAGCATAAAATCTATTTTGCCGCCAAATGTCTCCATGCTCTTGTTCAACAGGCTTTCAATGTCGGCCATCGAGGTGGCATCTGCCGGTATCACGGGGGCGTCTCCGCAAAGCTTCGAAAGCTCGTTGATCTTACCCATGCGGAGGGCTATGGGGGCATTGGTCAATACCAATTGTGCCCCTTCAGCATGAGCTACGAGCGCCGTTTTCCATGCTATAGAGCGTTCATCGAGCGCGCCGAATATGATACCTTTCTTACCTTTTAACAATTGACTGGCCATAAATTTCTTTATCGTTAAATATTGGTAAAAGTATAAAAATTGCCTGATGGTTGGCCAAATGAGCTTTTAGTTAATAAAGACAGTAGATATTTCCTTATTAATTATTGAATTTCAGATGCATGCGTTTCGTCAGATTTCAAAGTATTTTTGTTTAACCAGAGTTGCTTTTGGTCAGATTGAGGAGTAAACAAAGCAAGAGGTGATGTACTTTGCAGGTACACCTTATGAAAGTACAGCCCCTATGGACCCATCAAGGGTGCTGAAAAACCAGCAACTGCGCGCCAGTTGCTTTTTTTATGTCCTCATCCGACGTATTCCGTAAATTAGGCTGTAAAATGATCTCATGAAAAAGGCCATCATCCTATTGATAACATTGCTGGCAGTTCATAGCAGCTATGCGCAGGGTAAAGACGAGCAGGAAATAAAACAACTGCTGGAGGCCCAGGTAAGACAATGGAACAAGGGCAGTGTAGAGGGTTATATGCACGGTTATTGGGAAAGCGACAGCCTGCTGTTCATAGGAGCTAAAGGGCCACGCTACGGGTATACTACCACACTTGAAAAATATAAGGAAGCTTACCCTGATGAGGCCCATATGGGGCAACTGCATACCACACTGACCGAGTTGCGCAGGCTATCAGCCGATTATTACTTCATAGTTGGCAAATGGGAACTGAAACGGAAAGCCGGGGATGTATCCGGGGATTTTACACTACTGTTGCGAAAAATAAAGGGCCATTGGGTGATCGTGGTGGACCATAGCAGTTAACAGCCTATTGAAAGGTTAACAAGGTATCCTGACCATTTATTTTTAACGACGCATTCATTTTGTTTCCATTAGGCTGAGGTGTCTTGAGCATTGACCATTTATCCTCTAATTTATCGTACGCGATACGTGAATAACCAAGGTCCTTTTCAAAAAGAAAATATTTTTTATAAAGCACAATGCCCGGCGGGGCAAGCACACCCGCATGTTCTCTTATTTCGTATTTACCGGAATTAACGATAGTCCGCTGTGGCAGGAAGAAGAATCCGAATGGCGCAAGTAAAAGGATAAAAGCGATCATCCTTGTCATGTAAAGTGCCAGAGCAATGAACAAGTATACCGGATATAGGAAGAGGTATATTTTTCTTCCCTTTTTTAAATTATTACGACCAACCAGCAACCATAATAAAGCACTTATGAATAGCACGAGCACAATGACCTGCTCGGCGAGGATGCCCCTGAAACTGATACGAAAGAAAAGAATGAGGAACAGGTTCAGGAGGTGGAGTACGGCTGCGGTGATATGGATACGTGAAAGCACTTATAAGTTTATACCCCAAAACAAAAAAGGTAACCATATTGGTTGCCTTTTATTATTTCAAAAGATATATCTACCGGTTCATCGCAGTGAAAGAAGAAAATCAATAGGTACTGAAGTCAAATACCTCATGATTTAGTAAACTACTTTTTTCCGTAAAAATCATAGTTGGTATGGGAGTTTGACCATGTTGTGAAAATATTCACATAGACGCTATCACTTTGTTTATAGTAATAAACGTTAAAAACCAAGGGGGACTGTGTATTATTTGCCCAGCCGGAAAACCAAATATCGGGATGCTTGCTGGAATCAACTGTTGAACTTTGCCGCGGTACTGTATCTATGGCCGTATTGTTTCTCCAATTGATCAGTAAGGTGTTAGTATCTAAAAGAGTGAGAATATAGTGGCTATTGAAGGAGGTATCTATGCTGTGATTACCACCTATGTCACTATATCTTGTAACAAGCATGCCCGAATAGTTCCCTGACAACCTTATACTATCGGCAATAAAAGCGGAATCGGACCTCACAATATTTACCGATGCAGTATCTGAATTTACGGGATAAGGAGCCCTTGACATCTTCCTGCATGAACATAAATAAGAGCTTAAGACAATAACGAATAAAAATTTCAGATAGCGCATATTACTATACTAACGGGCAATGGCCCATATCTATTATTATAGTCAAGAGATATTATTTGCCTACTTATTCATTGTAGCCAAAAACTCTTCGTTGCTCTTGGTGCCTTTCATTTGCTGGAGCAGGAAGTTCATAGCCTCATCGGTATTCATATCAGCGATATGATTACGCAGCAGCCACATCTTGTTCTGCACATCTTTCTCCAGCAGCAGGTCATCACGGCGTGTAGATGACGATGTGATATCTATTGCAGGGAACACACGTTTGTTTGCGAGACGACGGTCAAGCTGCAGTTCCATGTTACCTGTACCCTTAAATTCTTCAAAGATCACTTCATCCATCTTGGAGCCGGTATCTATAAGGGCAGTAGCCAGTATGGTCAGCGAACCACCATTCTCTATCTTACGCGCAGCGCCAAAGAACTGTTTGGGTTTCTGCATGGCGTTTGCTTCCACACCACCACTCAGTACTTTACCGCTTGCAGGAGCCACAGTATTGTGCGCACGGGCCAGGCGGGTAATAGAGTCGAGCAATATCACCACATCATGTCCTACTTCTACCAGGCGCTTTGCTTTCTGCAGTGCGATGGTAGATACCTTCACGTGCTTATCTGCAGGTTCATCAAACGTAGAGGCTATCACTTCCGCATTCACACTGCGCTGCATATCGGTAACTTCTTCCGGGCGTTCATCCACCAGCACGATCATCAGGTAGCACTCAGGATGGTTGCGGGCTATGGCATTGGCCACTTCCTTCAGCAGCATGGTCTTACCAGTTTTAGGCTGGGCTACGATAAGGCCACGCTGCCCTTTGCCTATCGGGGTAAACAGATCCATGATACGGGTACTGTAATTGTTACCCGTAGTGGTAAGGCTCAGCTTTTCGAAAGGGAAAAGCGGCGTCAGGTAATCGAAAGGCACACGGTCACGTATCTCATCTGGCAGGCGGCCATTTATGGTCTCCACCTTCAGGAGCGCAAAGTATTTCTCGCCTTCTTTAGGCGGGCGAACACTACCACGTACCGTATCGCCTGTCTTAAGGCCAAATAATTTTATCTGTGAGGGTGATACGTAAATATCATCGGGGGAACTAAGGTAGTTATAGTCGCTGCTGCGCAGGAAGCCATAGCCGTCCTGCATCATCTCCAGTACACCTTCACTAACCACTACGCCGTCAAATTCTACATTGAAATTGCTGGGTTGCTGTTGCTGTTCGCGGCGATAGCGATTGCCCTGGTGAGTATTCTGAGGCCTATGTACTGCAGGCGCTTCGGCCTCTGCAATAGGAGGCTGCGGCGTTTCCGGAGCGTCTTCAGGAGGTGGCATAATAATACCGGAATCATCAGACTCTATAGCATCGCTAGTATTATCAGCCGCAACTGCTTCTTCCGGGCCATTTTCTGTATCGGTCCAGGTCGTAGTTTCTTCTTCGCCTGCTTCAGCCTTTGGCTTGCGGCTACGGTGCTTCTTATCAGCTTCTTCAGCTACTTTTTCTTCCGCCTTGGGGCGGGCACCGTTATGCCCGATCTTCTGCACAGGAGTTGCTTCAGTCTTGGGTTTACGGCCACGGCGCTTTTTAGGCTCTTCTTCTGTTGCCGATGAACTGCCGGCATTTATGGCCTGCTGGTCCAGTATCTTATATATAAGCGTTTGCTTATCCAGCTTGCCGGCGTTGCGTATGTTCAGGTTCTCAGCTACGTCTACAAGTTCAGGAACGAGCATATCGTTCAATTGCAAAATGTCGTAAGGCATGCTTAAGTTTTCTAAAAGATTTGCGTGTTCTCTTTAATTAAAATAACTACTTATTTGAATAACTTTTCTCGACTAGATTTCTGAAAAAACCGGTTTGTTTGGAAAAGGAAAAATTCAGAAACTGTGAATGAAAGGATTGGAACAAAAACCGTTCCTATGATGCAAGATTACAAATGTTTTTGTTAATAAACCAAAAAAAATCATTGATTTTTATGAAAAGTGTCCATAAATGCAGCCGCCATGGCATTTATCGTATCACTCATTGGAGTATATGCAAAAGCCGGAAAAAAGCGTAAAAATTTGCTGTTATCGTAGCGGGAATTACGCTGTGCTATCTCGGAGCTTTCGCGCGTGATCACCGAGCGCTTACCGGTCAATAGCCTGCGGATAGTATAAAAGCGCCAGGTAAGGCCCGATAAAAAGGCACCGGCTTCAATGCGGGGCGGCTTTTTCTTTAGCGCAGCAGCCATAATGGTAAAAATGTCGCGGAAGGAGAAATTACCGGCGCTGATAACGAATCTCTCTTCAGACACATTGCTTTCCATCAGCATGATCGCGGCCCGGGCCACATCGGCCACATCGACCCATGCCGTAGTACCGGGCGTATAGAAGGGAAATTGTTTGTAGGCCAGCTTCATCAAAACGGCTGAACCATCGTGCCAACTGGCTGTCTTTCCCAATATGGTACCGGGGTTCAATATAGCGGCATTAAGACCTTCGCCCATGCCCCGCCACACCTCCATCTCGGCCAGGTATTTACTGAGGCCATAGCCAGAGTTGTATTTACTCTCTTCCCATTCCTCGTTCTCTGTTATCTGGCCGCTCACTTCTTCGGGCCGCCCAAGCGCCGCTATAGAACTGATATAGACCATCTTTTCTATCCCCTGTTCCAGTGCTGCATTTACAATAGTGGCCGTACCCTCCACATTGAAGTGTATCATCTCTTCCCGTTTAGCGGGATCGAAGGAGATGATCGCGGCACAGTGGTAAATATGCGTTATTCCATCCAGGGCGTTCTCCACTTCATACACATCCAGCAGGTCGTATTTCTCCCAAGTGATGCCGGGCAAGCTCTTTAATTCATCATTCGGTGCATGCCTGTTGTACAAAGCGCGCACCTGCCTACCCTGTGCCGATAATGAACGCACAAGATGCTGCCCTAAGAATCCGCTTGCTCCTGTAACCAGTATCATAGCTGAAAATGTAAAGCAGAAGGTCAGTTATTTTGAAATAGCCCTAACCTTCTACTTTATACTCAAATAGATTGAAATTGTTTTAAGAACCGTACGTCGTTCTGTGAGTATAACCTGAGGTCATTGACCTGGTATTTTACCTGCGTGATGCGCTCTACCCCCATACCGAATGCGAAACCGGTATACACTTCAGGGTCTATACCAAAGTTGCGCAGCATGTTGGGATGTACCATGCCACAACCTAATATCTCGACCCAGCCGGTATGTTTGCACAGGCTACAGCCCTTACCCCCGCATACCGTGCAGGATATATCCATCTCTGCACTGGGCTCAGTAAAAGGAAAGTAAGAGGGGCGGAAACGAACCCTGGTATCTGCACCGAACATCTCGGTAACAAAATAATATAAGGTTTGTTTCAGGTCGGCAAAGGACACGTCTTTATCTACATACAGCCCCTCGCACTGGTGAAAGAAGCAGTGGGCACGGGCCGATATGGTCTCATTGCGATATACGCGGCCGGGGCAGATGACCCTTACGGGCAAAGGCTGCGACTCTAATATGCGTGCCTGCACCGATGAGGTATGCGTACGCAATACCCAATCGGGGTTTTGCGATACATAGAAGGTATCCTGCATGTCGCGGGCGGTATGGTTCTCCGGCATATTGAGCGAAGTGAAGTTATGCCAATCGTCCTCTATCTCGGGTCCTGTGGCCACGCTAAAGCCTATCTTCTCAAAAATGGAAACTATCTCATTCTCCACCATCCGGATAGGGTGGCGGGTGCCTAAAGGCAAATTGGTGCCCGGCAGGCTTATATCTATAGCCGGACCGGAGCTCTTACCACCATTTTGCAGGTGCCTGAAAGCCTCATATTTAGCCTCTGCCAATTGTTTAAAGGCATTCAACAACTGCCCCGCCTCCTTTTTCTGTTCAGCGGGCACATTTTTCATTTCCCCAAATATTGCCTTGACAATACCTTTGGTGCCTAAGTATTTGATGCGATAAGCTTCCAGTTCGTTGGCATCAGCAGGGGTAAATGCATTTATCTCCTGTTCGTGGGTCTTTATCTGTTCCTGTAAGGACTGCATAATGGACAAAGATAGGCGGCTTTTTTAAAAGAATGTGTTATACGAAGATGTCCCGGGTGTTGAGGGACCCGGGACATCTTAACAAAAAAGCTTGTGTGACGTTATTCTTTATAAAAGAACCATTTGGCCAGCTCCTTGTAACTTGCCTTCTTACCATACATCAGTATGCCTACGCGATAAATGCGTGCCGCCACCCATACAGTGAACAGGAATCCCCCAAGGAGGAGTAACATAGAAAGGCCCAACTGCCATACCGGCACACCAAACGGTATGCGGATCATCATGGCTATAGGTGAGGTGAACGGTATGACGGACAGCCAGAATGAGAGGCTGCTATCGGGGTTATTGATGATAAAGTTGAGCGAAAGGATAAAAGTAAATACCAGGGGTAGCGTGATGGGCAGCATAAATTGCTGCGTTTCCGTCTCGCTATCGACCGCCGAACCGACCGCAGCAAAAATGGCACTGTACAGCAGGTAACCGAACAGGAAGTAAAAAAGGAAGGTAAATACCGTATAGCCAATGGGTATGTCCTGTATCTGCTGCATGATCTTTACACTCATATCCTTATCGTTCGCCTTCTGCATAGCCGTATCCATAGTTGCATTTTGCGCCATGGGGCTGGTCTTCATTATCGTGGTCTGTGCTTTTTCTGCCTTACCCTTCATCAGCACCGTACTGGCACCTCCGGTAAGCACAAGCGTCAGCACGATCCACAGCAGGAACTGTGTAAGGCCCACCATGCCCACACCTATTATCTTGCCCAGCATCAGCTGGAAAGGCTTAACGGAAGAGATTATCACCTCTATCACCCTGCTGGTCTTCTCTTCTATGACACCACGCATCACCTGCGTACCATAAATAAAGAGTGACATGTAGATGAGAAAAGCACAAAGGAAACCTACGCCATAAGCCACCCAGGTACCCGCATCTTTTTCACCTTCCTTGGTTATTTGTTTGGCAGCTATATTGATATGGCTTTGCGACCTGTGCAGCACAGCCGTATCGATACCGGCAGCAATGAGTTTGTTGTTCTTTATGATGCCATTCATCTGGTCTTCGATAGTGCTTACCATACCGGCACCGGCCTTTTTAGAACTGAGTATCTCGGCATTTGCCGGGTCGGCAGGTATATGGAGCAGGTAGGCATCTTCTTTATCCACTATACCCGTTTTTACTGTTTCGTAAGGCTGGCTGCTGTAAGAGAACTTGATGTTCTCTGCATCCTTCAGCTGGTTACGGAACATACCATTCTCGTCCACCACGGTTACATTCTTGGCATCACCAAATTCATCGCCTTTGGCTACGAGGTAACCTATCAGCCCATACATCCCTATGAACAGCATCGGCACCAGGAAGGTCATCACGATGAATGACTTTTTCTTTACCCGGGAGAGATACTCACGCCTGATAATGAGGAACACTTTGTTCATGGCCTAATTCATTTGGTTTACTTTGTCAATAAATATTTCGTTCATGGATGGTATCACCTCCTCGAAGCGGCTTATACTGCCTTTACCCATGAAATAACTGAGCATTTCGTTCGCGTTTCCGCCTGCAGCCAACTTCAGCTTTAGCCTGTGTTCCGCTCCGTTACCGGTTTCTTCAACTACTGAAAAAGCAGTATTGCCATTCAATTCTGCCTTATTGCCGGTGTACTCAAGCAGGTAAGTATCGTTGCGATAACTGCCTTTTATATCCTTCACCTTCCCTTCCAGTATTTTATGCGATTTGTTGATAAGCGCTATGGAATCACAGAGTTCCTCAACCGACTCCATCCGGTGCGTGGAGAATATAATAGTGGCCCCTTTCTTATTCAATTCCAGTATCTCGTTCTTAATGATCTCCGCATTTACCGGGTCGAAGCCGGAGAATGGTTCATCGAGAATGATGAGATCGGGCTCATGCAATACTGTTGCTACAAACTGGGCCTTTTGCTGCATACCCTTGGACAACTCCTCTATTTTTTTGTTCCACCAGCTTTCTATGCCCAGTTTAGTGAACCACATCTTTATCCTGCGACGTGCCTCATCGGTGCTTAGGCCTTTCAGACGCGCCAGGTAGATAATCTGCTCGCCTATCTCCATCTTTTTGTACAGGCCTCGCTCTTCAGGCAGGTAGCCAATGCGCTCAATATGCGTTTGATTCAGCTTTTTACCGTCGAAAAATACTTCGCCGCCATCCGGGGCTGTGATCTGGTTGATGATACGGATGAGCGAGGTTTTGCCGGCGCCATTAGGCCCCAGCAAGCCAAAGATGCTGCCCTGCTCCACCTCCATACTCACATCATCCAGTGCCCTGAAGTTGCCGTATTGCTTCACGATGTTTCTAATGCTCAACATAAGAAATGGGATTAAAGGATGAATTTAGGGAAATAATGCGGGAACTATAAAAATGCTTATAAAATGATGCTAATCAATATTTAACGGGGGTACGCCCTCAACCTAAACAATTTTCGATAAATTGTGTGGTCTAAAAGAATTGATTTATGAACAGGGCCATCCGTAAGGTAGCGGTAGTAGGCAGCGGGGTAATGGGCAGCCGTATCGCCTGCCATTTTGCAGGTATCGGTGTGCAGGTATTGTTGCTGGATATAGTACCCCAAGAACCCAATGATGCCGAAAAGGCCAAGGGCTTAACCATAGAAAGCATACAGGTACGCAACCGCATAGTTAATGATGCGCTGAAGGCAACATTGAAAAGTAAACCTTCTGCTGTATATGGCAAAAAAGTAGCCGAGCTGATACAGACTGGCAATATAGATGATGACCTGCACCGTATAGCCAATTGCGACTGGGTGATAGAAGTGGTGGTGGAAAGGCTGGACATCAAGCAAAAAGTATTTGACAAGATAGAGCAGTATCGCAAACCGGGCACGCTCATCACTACCAATACATCGGGTATACCCATACACCTGATGAGCGAGGGGCGCAGCGAGGATTTTCAGCAGCATTTTTGTGGTACGCACTTCTTCAACCCTCCGCGCTATTTGCGCCTATTGGAGATAATACCCGACCCGCACACCAAACCCGAGGTACTCGACTTCCTGATGGATTATGGTAGCCGGTTCCTGGGAAAGACGACTGTGCTGTGTAAAGACACTCCTGCATTTATAGCCAACCGCGTAGGCGTATTTGGTTTTATGGCCGTATTCAAGGCCATGCAGGATCTGGGCCTTAACGTGGATGATGTGGACCTGCTGACCGGTCCCATATTGGGCCGCCCTAAATCGGCCACCTTCCGCACAGGCGATGTGGTAGGGCTTGATACCCTGGTACATGTGGCTAAAGACCTGCCTGAAAATGCACCTGATGATGAGGCCAAAGACCTGTTCAAAATGCCCCCCTTCCTGGAGCAAATGCTGGAGAACAAGTGGCTGGGTGATAAAACAGGACAAGGCTTTTATAAAAAAGTGAAAGGGGAGAAAAGCAAGTCGGAAATACTGACGCTAAACCTGGACACCATGGAGTACGGCCCGAAACGCAAAACAAAATTTGCGACCATCGAGACGGCCAAGCCCATCGACGACCTGGGGCAGCGCCTAAAGGCATTATACAGCGGGCAGGATAAGGCCGGTGAATTCTACCGCCTGACGCACCATATGATCTTCGCCTATATATCCAACCGCATACCTGAAATAGCTGATGAACTGTATAAAATAGATGATGGTCTTAAAGCAGGTTTTGGCTGGGAACTGGGGGCTTTCGAGAGCTGGGATATACTGGGTGTAGAGAAAGTGCTGAACAATATGAAGGCCGCCGGCTTTAAAGTGGCCGACTGGGTGCCGCAGATGCTGGAAAAAGGTTTTAAAACTTTTTACAAGACCGAGAATGGGCAACGCAAGTATTACGATATACGCACACAAAGTTATCAGCCTATACCGGGCATGGGCGGTATGATACTGCTGGAGCACCTGGACGAGAAAGTGGTATGGAAGAACAGCGCCTGCAAACTATACGACATAGGCGACGATGTACTTGCCCTGCGCTGGAACACCAAGATGAACAGCATAGGCGGCGAAGTGCTGGAAGGTGTACAGAAGAGCGTAGCGATAGCTGAAGAAAAATATAAAGGGCTTATACTGGCCAATGGCGGCGCTAATTTCAGCGCCGGGGCCAATGTGGGCCTCATCTTCATGTTCGCTGCCGAGCAGGAATATGATGAGCTCGATTTTGCCATACGCCAGTTCCAGGCCACGACCATGCGCCTGCGATATAGCAGCATACCGGTAATGGTAGCACCGCATGGCCTTACGCTTGGCGGGGGCTGCGAGATGTGCCTGCATGCCGATGCGGTGCAGGCAGCCGCCGAAACTTATATAGGATTGGTGGAAGTAGGCGTAGGCCTCATACCCGGTGGCGGTGGCACAAAGGAACTGGTGCTGCGCGCCAGCGACAGGAACATAAAAGAAGATATAGAGGTAAACTACCTGCAGCAACTATTCATAAATGTGGCTACGGCCAAAGTGGCTACCTCGGCAGAAGAAGGTTTTGAGAACTTTATCTTCCTTCCCGGTACCGACCATATTTCCATCAACCCCGACAGGCGCATAGCCGATGCCAAACGCAGGATACTGGCAATGCATGAGGAAGGCTATACGCAGCCCGCACCCCGCCACGATATCAAAGTGCAGGGCCGTGGCGGACTAGGGGGCTTACTATCCGGCATACATGCTATGTGGCGGGCCAACTATGCCAGCGACCATGATAAACTGATAGCTGAAAAACTGGCCTACGTGATGTGCGGCGGCGACCTCTCACAGCCCGCATTGGTATCGGAACAGTACCTGCTGGACCTGGAGCGTGAAGCATTCCTGAGCCTCTGCGGACAGCGTAAAACGCTGGAGCGTTTACAAAGCATTTTGCAGACAGGGAAACCATTGAGGAATTAATGAAATGATGAGAAGAGTAACGATAGCCTTATTCCTTATCATGTCCTTTTGCCGTGCAGAAGGCCAGAAACTAGATAACATTGAAAAGCAGCTGCTCCAATATGCTAATGAAATTGATAAGTGGGATACCCTTTCCTCGCAGGGCGATGATTGCTATGATTCATTGAAAGCAGCTAATAAAAGTTTACTTGAGTATATCAAAAAGACAGCTAAAATCAACTATAAAATACTCTCCGGATCGTTTAAGCAATTTGGCAAAACACGTGTCAATATTCTGTCTTCCGGGGACAAAAAAATACGATTATATTGCTGGGATGTAGGAGGCCTAGGCTCTGCACGTTCTTTTAATACGATCCTGGTGTATTCAAAGAGCAAAGGCTCCATCGGTACACTAATATTAAATGACGATTCAGAAGCCGAAGAAGGAGATGTGTGCACGGGAGATTTTTACGATACTATTTACACAGTAAAATTGAATAATGGCGAGGCCACCTATTTATTATCCTCCACAGGTATTGCATCACATAGTTTATACGGCCATGAGATAAGCGCATATAAGTTACAAAATGGCAAAATAGGCCAATTCCCGATTTTTAAAACCAAAGACAAAACCTTTAATTCCATCGGATTTGGTATAGATTATCTGGTACCCGGTAATGAATACAACAACTACGGAACTACAATAAAACTGAGTAGCGATTCTAAAACTATGTATATCCCGCTTATAAATAGCGATGATGTAATCACAGGCAAATATCTCGTTTATAAATTCGATGGTAAGCATTTCGTTTACCAGAAAAAATAGGGCAAAAGGTTAAACAATAATGACGCGCTTCATAACTGTCATTTTTCTTCTAACGATTTTGGCTGCATGTCAATACAACGCTCATATTGATAGTGACAATCGTGTAAATGATACGATTCTTCAAGCCTCTCCCACAACAAATACCGATACACAAAAAGATATAAGATCCGTCGAAAAGAAGATATCAGGCTTCATACAGCGACTAGAACATTGGTATTTTTTGAGAGATACAACAGGAGAGCTATCAACATACGATTCAATTAGTGCAGTGAACGATAGCCTGATACACTACCTCAACGATGTATGCCTCAACGAACCGGCTACGCTGACTTCTTCATTAGACAGTTCCGGCCTGCACATCGTCTCTTCCGCTGATGGTAAACTTCGCTTTTATAGTTGGAATGCATGGCTTGGCGGTACGATGGAATACTATATGGATTACGCACAGTTCAAAGATGGAAGAGATCTTCATTTCATAAATCTTAAAGACACTTCAGATGAGGAAGATTATGGCTGTATATACACAGGTATGAGTAAGGCAGTCACTAAAGACGGAAGAACGGTCTATCTTGTAAACGAATATGCGAAAATATCGACGAGAGATCGATTTGAGGGCATAAGCGCCTGGGAAATTAAGGACGGAGCGCTTCAACCCTGCGCTATTTTCCAAAGTAAAAGTAAGGTCCTGACCAGCATAGGATGTTCCTTTGACGCAGGATCTTATTTCACCTCACCAGGTTTCCCGGACTCAGGTAAGGAGTTACCAGATATTCATTTCGATAGCAGCGAAACAAAATTATATATACCCATTGTCGTCTCAGGTTCGTCCAGTGATTCGATAACCAACAAATACCTCGTTTATAAATTCGACGGTAACCGTTTCGTCTACCTGAAAAGCGCCAGTAAATCCAGGTAGCGTCAGCACCGCTCTAAGCGGTCAGACGCGTTGAGGGTCTGCAATGTGGCCCATTTTGCCCCCTCCCCCCAACTTTGTACCTTTAAATTTCACCCATGCTGCAAAGATCATTTTACATATTGTTGCTGCTACTGTGCTGTAAGCATGACTGCCATGCACAAAGCGTCGCCGAGATGGACCAGCGCATGGCCCATTACCTCGGCAGGATCAGTTATTTCGGGCAACATGCGGATAATGAACCGGGTGGTGTGGACTCGCTGGAAAACAACAATGACCTCCTCATCGACTACCTGGAAAGAGTGGTGGTAAAGCATGACTCTACCCTACTACTGCCTTTCCCACTATCGGAGAAAAGCGGGATGAACATCACCACCTCGCCCGACAACAAAATGCGCATCTTTGCCTGGGACCGTAAAGACGACCCGGACAAGCAACATATCGAGAACATATCGGCTTACCTTACCTACTATGACATACGCTATACCGACCTCGCCACATTCGAGAAGCGGAACACACCCTGCTATTTTTATGATTCGCTGCTGACGGTCAAGACAAACGAAGGGACGGTATTCCTGGCCCTGTATCACCGCACGGTGCCCAGGCGGATAGAAGGCATACGGGCTTATGGTATCGTGGACCATAAACTAGCCAAAATACCTGTCTTCAAAGACAGGACAGGCACCTATAGCGAAATGACCTATTACTACGCGCTGGAAGATGATGACGGCAAAGACAAGATACTGCTCCATTTCAACCGGGACCGTGATAAGCTTTACATTCCCGTAATAAAAGACGGTTACTTTGAGGGCGATTTTATGGTTTATGTGCTGAATGAACATACTTTTGAGTACGACAAACATGCCCGCTAAAGCCAGCATCGTGAACAAGACACTTTCCCGGTCCATTTTTCTGCTGCTCTCCTTCCTGATCCTTGGCCACAGTACAAAGGCCCAGTCGGACATGACGCAAACGGTAGAAAGTAAAACAGAGGCCTGGCTGCAAAGTATAGACCGACTGGGCCGGGAGAACCTGGACAAGCGGAAGCAAGACTCGCTTAGACTGGTTAATGCGGAGCTTATGGCCTATCTGAAAAAAGTATGTACCCGCCAGCCGGGCACACTGCAGGATGAAGTTCGCCCCATAGACTCCAACGGCAATCCACTGCCGGGAATGAACGTCCTTACATCTGACGATAACAAACTACGTATCTATTGCTGGGATACACATACCGGGCAATACCAGAACCACTATGATGCCATTGCCCAGGTTGCCGCTAAAGGAGGGGCAACGCATGTGCTGGTATTGAACGATATTGCAGGCGGTGATGCCAATGGTGACAGGGCCGGCAGGCTTTACAGCGATATCTGCATGGTACATACCTTGCTGGGTAAGCCCTATTACCTGGTCATGGACCACAGGATGTACCACGGCAAGGGTGGTGGGCATGCCATACATGCCTATACAATTGATAAAGGTTCGTTAATCCCCGCTGCGATATTTAAGACAAATGGTAAATTGCAGCATACCATGACCGTAGAGCACGACATGGCTCCTTACGGAGAATGGGCCGAGGACGATGCCAATATAAAACTGAGTGACGACCGGAAGACCATGTATGTACCGTTGCTAAAGAAAGACAGCCCTGCTACTGCAAGAAAGGATAGCGCGAGCAGGGCAACAGATGCCAATACCGATGAAGAAAAAGGCACACCGGGTTATTATATTTACAGGTTCAACGGCTTCCATTATATGTATGATAAGGAAGCAAATAAATCATTGGATGAATAGATGAACAGGATAAGGATATACAGGTTGATCGTGTTGCTGGTTTGTACGGTATGTACCAATGGCCTTGCCCTGGCACAAACTGACCAGCTAACGGAAGCCCGTGTTTATACGGACCAAAAGAAATACGACAAAGCTGCAGACATATATAGTAAGCTATACAAAGATAATCCCGCATCGACCGACGTATATGACGAATACCTGCAACTGCTGGTGACGATGAAGGAGTACAAGGATGCAGAGAAGGTGGTGGAAAAGCAACTGTCGCTGCAGCCGAAGAGTCCGCTTGTAGCCATTGATATGGGGATGGTCTATTCGCTGGAAAAGAAAGAGGGTAAAGCCAAAGACCAGTTCGACAAGGCAGTGGGCCTGCTTACCGGTGACGACATGATGACCCAGCGCGCCGCCAACGCCTTCACCAAAATAGGCGATACGGCACATGCCATCCAAACTTATGAGCGCGGCGCGGCCATGCTCAGCAATAACTATATCTATAGCGAACCCCTATCGCGCCTCTACGCCAAAACGGGCGATATGGATAAAGCGCTGAACATACTGATCAACGCAGTACCCATACAAGTGTACGGGCTGGAGAACACCAAGAACCTGCTGCTGGAACTGCTGGGCACCGACCCAAAAAAGATACAACAGACCCAAAAGGTACTTATCAAGCGTATCAATGAATCGCCTGACAACCCCTATTATGCCGAACTGCTCACCTGGATCTATACGCAAAAGAACGACTGGGATGGCGCACTCCTGCAACTTGAGGCCGTGGATGAGCGTAACAAAGAAGATGGCAGACGCCTGTTCAGCTTTGCGCATGTGGCGGAACGTGAAAAACAATACGAAGTGGCCCAAAAGGCCCTGGACGATGTAGTCGCCAAGGGCAAAAGCAACAACCTGTACATGAGTTCCAAATCAGAGAAACTGCGTATAGGACTGGAACGCCTGCAAAATGTACCTGATTTTACGCAGGACGAAGTAAACATATTAGCTGACTCCTTCGAATCATTCTTTAAAGAATTCCCGGGCTATTATGGCTCGGATATAGCCTGCCAATACGCTATGCTTGAAGCCCAGTTTGCTGGCAATGTTGACAAAGGCATCGAGGTACTCAAGAAAGCCGTGGATGCAGCCGGCATGAACAAACCCGTGCTGGGCAAGGCCAAACTGCAACTGGGCGATTACTACATCCTCGCTGGCAAAACATGGGAGGCATCTCTTATCTACAGCCAGGTGGACAAAGATTTTAAACAGGACGCACTGGGTGAAGATGCCCGCTACAGGAATGCCAAGCTATCCTATTACCACGGTGATTTTAAATGGGCACAAACACAGCTATCCATACTCAAAGCTGCTACTTCTGAGCTCATTGCCAACGATGCACTATACCTGTCGGTGCTGATAACAGAGAACATACAAGACAGTGACTATACACCTTTGAGGCGTTTTGCCTATGCCGATCTCCTGCTCTTCCAAAATAAGGACAAAGAAGCAGAGACCCTGCTCGACAGCATATCGCAGGCATGGCCCAAACATCCCCTGCAGGACGATATCCTGATGCTGCATGCACGCATTGCCGAAAAGCACCACGACTACACCGCTGCACTTGGTTTCCTTGCCACCATACTGGACAAGTATAAAGATGATGTACTGGGCGACGATGCTGTATTCAAGATAGCGGAGCTATATCAAAACAACCTTAAAGACACAACTAAGGCAAAAAATTTCTACGAGGAACTACTGCTCGATTACCCCGGTAGTACCTATGTACAAACTGCAAGGAAGCGTCTTTCTGAAATAAGTTCGGGACAGCCGCTGCCTTAAATCACGAAATTTAGCTATTTTTGATAGTATCAAATGATACTATCAAAATGCGCCCGCCTTATGAGATCACGTCGTCCATAATTCAATTAATAGCAAATATTGCTGAAAAAACAGGGCGGGCAAATGCATTGTATTTAAACAAACCATCTGCCCAATTAAGAAAAGATAACAGGATAAAAACGATCCAGTCTTCTTTAGGGATTGAGGGAAACACGCTCTCATTCGAGCAAGTGACCCATATTTTAGAAAACAAACGTGTAAGTGGCCCAAAAAAAGATATCCTTGAAGTAGAAAATGCAATAGCGGTATATAATGACCTGAACCGGTTTAATATATACAGTCTTAAATCGCTTCTGGACGCACATGGTCTGCTTATGAAAGGATTGGTGAAGGATGCGGGCAAACTAAGGGCGGGTGGCGTGGGCATTACGAAAGGTAAAAAAATAGGCCATGTCGCCCCGCCTCCCTCTATGGTCAAATCGTTATTGAACCAACTATTTCAATACCTTAAGACGGATAAGGAACTAATGATAATTAAAAGTTGTGTCTTTCATTACGAACTTGAATTCATACACCCCTTCACAGATGGCAATGGCAGGATAGGGCGTTTATGGCAAACGCTGATCCTTAAACAATACGCTCCCATTTTTGAATTCCTTCCCGTTGAAACAGTAATCAAACAGAAACAGGCAGCCTATTACAGGGCCCTTTCCCGATCTGACGATACCGGTAATTCAACACCCTTTGTTGAATTTATGTTGAAAGCCATAGATGCTGCGCTGGCAGAACTCCTAAATTCGCAACATAAAAGGCCAAACGCACAGGAGCGGATGCAGATATTCCGTGAACAGGTCGGACAGAAACAATTTACACGGCTGGATTATCTACACCAATTTGCTCAAATATCGCAAGCTACAGCCAGCCGGGACATAAGAGTGGCAGTTGATAACGGCTTACTAATAAAATCGGGTGATAAGAATACCAGTAAATATAGGTTTCGCAAATAATGTCACCTACGTTGCAGGTAGACAATTAATACCCTATTTTACCTGTAATTGCTATGAAACGCTGGCCCTTACATAAGGCATATTTCTGGGAACGTGCGCCCTTCTTCCGCTTGCTGCTTCCCCTCGCTGTGGGTATCATTGCTTATCCATACCTGCATTTGTCACTCAGTCTTTCATTGCTCCTGCCAGTGGCTTGTTTTGTTGTATTTGTCATTAGCTCGTTGAAACAACAAACAAGTCAGACCGCACAGCTTATCACTTTCGTTTCGCTGCAGCTTAGCATGCTCTTCATAGCCCTATTACTTTGTTACAGCTATGATATCCGCAATGATGCGAACTGGTTCGGCAATAAAATAAATACAGCCGATTTCTTCGAAGTGCGCATTAGCGAAGTGCCTCTTGCAAAAGAGCATAGCTATAAACTCAGAGTATCGGCTATCAATACTTCAGAACCCGGCAAATTATCTGCTGCTGCCGGAGATGGATTCGTTTATGTAAACAAGGGTGCAGGTCCATTCCCCATTCAAAAAGATGATACCCTGCTGATACCCAATAAATGGGCCCGCATCAAAAATCCGGGTAACCCGTTTGAATTCGACTATGCCAACTTTTGCGCACAGAACAATATCTACTACCAGGCATACATACCCTTAAAAGACATTGTGCTGTACCATAAGGGAACAGGTAGAGAAACAGGTTTTACCGAACGTTGCCATGATCAATGCCAAAAGGTATTGAATACCTATATCCACGACAAGCAAACGCTCGGCATACTGGAGGCCATGCTCACCGGCGACAATGTAAACCTGGACAATGATACCCGGCAAGCTTTTGCGGCAACCGGTATTGTGCACATCGTAGCCATATCGGGCACGCACATAGGCGTATTGCTGCTTATGGTCAGCTGGCTGTTGTGGTGGATCAGGCATAAGAAATACCGCTGGGTAAAGTATCTCGTAGCCTTGCCCCTCATATGGTTCTATGTATTGATGGCGGGTGCGCCGCCTTCAGCGCTACGTGCTGCGGTCATGTTCTCCATACTGGCTGTCGGCCTTGCCCTGCAGCGCAGCAACAGCAGTCTCAATACCTTATTCGCCTCGGCCTTCATCCTTCTTTGTGCACAACCCGGTTGGCTCTATGCTGCCGGTTTCCAGCTTTCATTTGTGGCCGTATTGTCGCTGATACTTTTTTACAGTTCCGTATACAAGTGGTATGCCCCTACCAGCCGGTTCAGTAAACTGTTATGGCAAACCATAGCCGCCAGTATAGCCGCGGAGATTTTGGTAGCACCTTTGGTCATTTACTATTTTCATACTTTTCCGGTATCATTCATTGTTGCCAATGTGCTGGCGGCTCTTTTCATGGCACTGGTACTGGGTGCCGGTATCGCACTGGTGTTGCTCAGCTTTTTACCTGCCATTGCCCAGGGGCTAGGCATCGTATGCACCGGGCTGGTACATGTGTTCAATAGTATAGTTCATTGGCTACAACAGTTTAACCCCGCATCCTTTTATCACCTGCAGCTGGATGTCTTTGAATTACTGATCCTGTACCTTTTCATTACCGGGATGGCCCTGTTCCTGCTGAATAAGCAGAAGACGGGACTTTTCACGGGGCTTGCTGCTGCCTGCCTGCTTACAGCCCTCCTCTGCCGCGATGAATACACTGCCCTGCGCCAGCGCAAATTGATCGTATATAATACCGGGAAGTCGGTACATGCGGAGTTGATACAGGGTAAACGATATACGGTGCTGTGTACCGACACCTCCGCAAGGCAACAGGAAAGGATAAACTATATCACGGCAGCAACACATACAGGCTACCATGCCTGGCGGCAGTTGTCCACAACAAGGCCAACGGAAATAGTGCAAGTAGGCAAGAATACAGTGTTGCTATACAAGGACTCCGTGATGCACACCTATACAGGCATCCATGCCGACTACCTGGTACTTTGCAGGCCTGTATGGCCCGATGTGCCGTTACTATACAACAGTTTTAGCCCTAAATGCATCGTATTGCCACAGGTAAATGAGGCAATGGCCGGACGCTGGAAAGTAGCCTGCAGCAAGCTTCCCATACGGCTGCATTACCTGCCCGAGGATGGGCCTCTGGTGCTGGAATAGGTATTTTTTGCACATTAAAGTATCTTCGCGCAGGATAAATTCTCACATTCGCACAATTCACATTTTCAAATTTCGCATGGAACGTACTATTCAATCTGCATTGGTATCTGTATTTTATAAAGAAGGCCTGGAACCTGTGGTGCGCCGCCTGCATGAGCTGGGCGTTAAGCTCTACTCTACAGGGGGCACGCAAAGTTTCATAGAGCAACTGGGCATACCCTGCACAGCGGTTGAAGAAGTGACCAGCTACCCCTCCATACTGGGTGGCCGCGTGAAGACCCTGCACCCCAAGGTATTCGGCGGTATACTTGCCCGCCGTGAACTGGCTGAGGACCAGCAGCATGTACAGGAATATGAAATACCTATGCTGGACCTGGTGATCGTGGATCTATACCCTTTTGAAGAGACCATTAAGCAAACCGATGAGGAACAGAAAATCATAGAAAAGATAGATATAGGCGGCGTATCGCTGATACGTGCTGCAGGCAAGAACTACAGGGATGTATGCATCGTTGCCTCCCGCAACCAATATGGCCAATTATTGGAGCTGCTGACCAGGAGCAATGGCGTTACCACACTAGCCGAACGCCGCAGCTTTGCTGCTGCTGCCTTTGCCGAATGCGCCCATTATGATGTGGCCATTTCCGATTATTTCAACCGCAGTACCGAGGCCGATAGCTTCCAGGTGGCATTCGGCAACAAGCAGCCATTGCGCTATGGGGAGAACCCGCATCAAAAGGCGGCCTTCTATGGCGATATCGATGCCCTGTTCACCAAGCTGAACGGTAAGGAACTGTCTTATAATAACCTGGTGGACGTGGATGCAGCCTGCCAGATCATCGCCGAGTTCAACGGCGCTGCCTTTGCCGTCATCAAGCATACCAATGTATGTGGCATAGCCGAGCGTGATAATGTAGGCGAGGCATGGACAGCAGCGCTGGCCGGCGACCCGGAAAGCGCCTTCGGCGGTGTACTTATTACCAACAGGAATATTGACAAGGCAGTAGCCGAAAAAATAAACGAACTGTTCTTCGAGATACTGATAGCGCCGGGCTTCGATGAGGATGCACTGGCACTGCTGAAGAGCAAGAAGAACCGCATACTTTTAGAACAGAAAGAGGGCCTGCACCCGGAAAAAGAATACAAACGCATACTGAACGGCGTATTGGTGCAGGATGCCGATAGGGGCAGTTTCGATACCTGGAATGATGTAGGGGCAAGGCCCTGCACAACTGCCGAAAGGGACGACCTGCTGTTTGCCAACCTGGTGTGCAAGCACCTGAAATCGAATGCCATAGCGCTGGTGAAGAACAAACAACTGGTGGGCAAGGGCTGCGGGCAAACCAGCAGGGTGGACGCACTGCGCCAGGCCATCGAGAAGGCTAAGCAATTCGGCTTTGCACTGGAAGGAGCCGTAATGGCATCAGACGCATTCTTCCCCTTCAATGACTGCGTGCAACTGGCCGATGAGGCCGGTATCACAGCCGTGGTACAGCCGGGTGGCTCGGTGCGCGACAATGACAGTATCGAATACTGCAAGGCGCACAATATGGCCATGGTGATGACGGGCATGCGCCACTTCAGGCACTAAGCTTATGATGCATGCAGCGAGGCGGGGCACTGAAGTATAACAATGAACTTTAAGCAAAATGCTTATTTTCAGCACATGGTTTCGATACTGGTAGATGATGAGCTGCTGCTGCGTAGTTTTCAGCCCGAGGATGCGGCAGAATTATTCCGCGCGGTGGAAGGCTCGAGACAACACCTGCGGCCCTGGCTCAACTGGGTGGACCCGACCACGAAACCCGACCACTCCCTGCAGTTCATCCAGCAATCCTTACAGCAACTAAACAGCCAGGAGGCCATAGCGCTGGGCATCTTCAGCAACCGGCACATCATAGGCAGCATAGGCATGCACAACTGGGACCATACGCTACGCAAGGCCATGCTGGGCTACTGGATAGACAAGGAGCACGAGGGGCAGGGCATCGTACACAGGTGCATGCAGCGTTTCATCAATTTTCTCTTCGAAAAGACAGACCTGAACAAGCTGGAGATACACTTTGTACCTACCAACAGCCGCAGTGCGGTGGTGGCCGAAAAGCTGGGCTTCCGCACAGAGGGTGTACTGCGGCAGAGCCACCTGCGCAATGGCATGATGGAAGATATCGTGATCACCGGGCTGTTGCGGGATGAGTGGAAGAAGTAATTGGTCCCTCACTCATCTAATAGAATACATAAGTAGAAGTTTGAGGCCTTTAGCGACTACTTTGTAAAATAGACCAGATATGCATGCCCAGGTTCCAATCCACTAAAGTTTGCTTTAGCAGGTTGCCCATTCCATGTAACCTTCATTTCATCGGAATGAAAATCATTGAGACAAAATGCGGGGCCAGGGTTTCGATCTCCATAGTTATATTGATAGGTCACTGAACGAGGATCCATAGTGATTTGGGATATCCTGAAGGTATCGCCAAGTAAAGGCAGTATAAGCTCGTAATCAAAACTATCCTTCATATTGAGCGCGAACAATACATTATACCGGCCTGAACCAGTTACTGAATCTGTTTTCAAGGTGCTCTCATTGATCACGCGATCAAATAAACTATCTTTAAAATATACCCTTGCAATCACCGTAGCAACACTATCGTAGCTATGCTGCCAAAAATAAGGATATAGCTGTGTATCAATACATACACGGGTACCTGTAAGTTTTTCAGCTTTTTTGTTACAGGCGCTAAGACAAAGGAGCGATATGATTGAAAGAAATAGTGTACGCATATAAATACTGTTTAAGGAGGTGATAAAGGTTTATTTTATTTCGATGCACATTCATTTTCTAAATTCAACCAATTACCAATTACCTGTTTCCTAACCCAAAAAGTTAACCCATTAAACCAACGGTTTACTGCTTGTAACTAATTGCCTTAGTATACTTTGTTTGCTTTACAAAAGCATACTGTCTGCCATTGTACGACTGAATAGTATATACGTAAAAGATAAGTTCAATCTTGTGTGCATACCGCTCTACCATCATTATACCCGCAAGTTTGGTTGTATCAAAAGTAAGATCCAGGTGATTTCGGTAAAGAGTAGTCGGCTGGTACATAGAAGGATCTTCCTGCTTGTTGCAAGACATAAACAACATCACAGCTGTCAATAATATTATTTAGTTTTTCATGAGAAATTATAGCATTAACTAACAACAATTATCATCTTCTGAATATTAAGAGTTCGGAAGCTCCAGGAGCGAAACTATTGCTCCCCACAGGAGTATCAGGCTGGCCGTTTTTGGTCAGGTAAATCTTCTCCAATTGCACCGGGTTAAAACAGTATTCCGGAACACAGCGGACATGTGTGTCATCTGCATAACAATTCGATGTCTCGCTGCGGGGCGGCATTGTAATATGCGAAATACGAAAGGTATCATTTACGCCTGCCAGGATGATCTCATAGTCATATTTCTGCGCCATTACCAGTTGCTCCAGCACGTTGTGGTAGCCATCACCCCAACCTTTATGGCTTATGGTATCAATCTCCTCACTAACTAACGTACTGAAAGCGCTATCTTTAACATAGGTCCTCACGATAGCCGAGCTCAGCTCAGTATCCTGGTATCCTGAAAATCTCGCGTAAAGATACTGATCCCCGCAAGTAATGATCTTATTATAAGTGCTGCTTGTCGTTTTATGGCAAGCAGTTAAGCAAATAAGGGACGTGGCAATTATTGTTAGTGTACGTATTGGTCTCATAGTACGTTTCATTTTTTAAGCTCAATTAAATAGCCGTTACCCGGTTCGTAACCATGGATATTGACAGGCATATCCATATTACCGTTCCTGGTAACTATCATTTCATCCTGGTGAAAATTGTTCAGACAAACATAATTGCCCTGGGCCATACCACGGCATGAACCGCTTATTGTTTCCGCCGTATCTTCTATCATGATTTTTGAAAACCTATAGGTATCATTGGCCCCGGGCAATATTATCTCATAATCATAGTCGCGGCCAAGGTTAAATGAAAAAAAGACGTTCCTGTATTCATAGAAAGTTGCCAGCGTGGTATCCGTTTGCAGATCGAAAGGCAGACCGAAGTTGCTGTTCTTTATAAACTTTCTGTAAAACACGGTATCGGCTTCAGCCCTGCTATAGCCTAAAAAATATGCAAGCAGCCCGGGATCAAAACAGTTATAAGTCCGAGTACAATACTTGTCGCTTTCACTTTTCCGGCAGGACAAAGCACAAATAGCAAGGAATATAAAGCTTAAGACAGTTCGCATAGGTGAAGTATAAAGCACAATAAATATGCCGATTTCAATAGTACGATGATTTTTTTGACGCGATAGAATTGTTACTCAAAGGTAGAGATGCACAAAAAAATAAGGGAGCTAAAAAGCTCCCTTATTTACAAGTATTGAGGTATTCAGTTATTTCACTACAGTGAGGCGACGAGTAGCCACGCCATTAGCTGTTTGTACTCTTACATTATATACACCTGCTGCGAAGCTTGCAGTAGGTATCATGATGCGCTGAGAACCTGCCTGGAACACCTGGCTGTAGTTGTAAACCGAGCGGCCAAGGGCATCCACAACAGATACATCGATGCTGGTCTTTTCCGTAGTGTTGAAGCCCAGTATTGCCTGCGAAGTTGCAGGGTTGGGGAACACAGCCATATCGTTGATACCATTCAGTTCTTTAACACCTGCAGGCCATTGAGCGGGGAAAGCAGCAGATTGCAATACGCTGTGGTCGTTAGCATCCTGAACAAATACTACCAGGTCGCTTTGGATACCAGAAGTCCAGAAGTTATCGTTACCCTGTGCAGGGCCACCGTTCACATATGCTTTAGTGAAGTTGAAGGTCTGCGGTGTGTTAGCTGTCCAGTTAGCAACGGTTGTACCATTACCATCAGGGAACATGGTGCGCTCTACATACACATAGTTAAGCTGAGTAGTTGTAGCATTGTTATTTGTATACTGCCTTTCTGTAGCAGCCATATAAACTTTGAAATTAGCACCTGTGATGGTGAACTTCGGTGTGATGGTAGCGCTTGCTTCCAGGTTGCTGCCGTTAACAGTATAAGTACCTGTGATGGTCATATAAGCAGGATCGGTCTTAGAACCATCGATCTCGGCCTGGTTGCCTGCACCACCGGTTGCACCATTGGTGAAGTGATCAGGGATACCAGTAACGCCATAGAAAGCCCTACGGGTCTCACCATGTGTATTGTAGCTCTGATCATTTCCTGGGCTAGGCCAGTTCATCTGGTATTTTACCACGTTGAAACGGTTCATGCCATCGTTAGCGTGGTTAGATACTACCAGCGGATCGAAAGTAGAGTTGAAGCTCGCACAAGGAACACAAGTAGAAGAAGAGAATTCTTCTATCAGGCCGTTACGGGTAACGCTGTTGTTAGGATCAACCACAGCGAAAACTTTGGTTTTGGTATTATTGCCAGCAACCGGATCAGGAGCACCGTTGGTCTGGTTAACAGTGAAAGTGATGGTATGGCTGCCGGGAGTGAGGCCGGATACCGGTGTTGTGAAACTAAGTGTTGCTGTACCATAAGGATATATGTTCAGGCTGTTGAATGTCTGCACAACAGGAGTACCAGCGTCCACAACATACTGCAGTTGCAGAGAAGTTATATTCTGAGCACCCTGGTTAGATACGATCACATTCACAGGAGTAGAAGCACCTGTAACCAGTGTCTTGAAGATAAGAGAATCTGCTTTGGCATCAACAGGATTAGCAGGGATAGAGGTACCTACATTGTCCATATAAAGTACGTATTCATCTGTAGAATTATCGCGGAATGCGAGACGGATGGTCTGTCCGTTATAAGCACCAAGGTTCAGACCTCTTTGTGTCAAACCTTCGGTTCCGCCCGGCTGATCATACAGCTTTGCAGTAAAATCAGGAACGGTAGTGCCTGCAGTAGGAGACACCCATACCTGCATAGAATCAGTGTAAGAAGGATCTGCTGCATAGTCCTGCCATTTGATGATCATGTTTGGATCGGTAACAGTGAAAGCAGGCGTAATGAGCCAACGGTCGGCCTTACCTGCAGGGCTGAACCAGGATACAGTCAGCATGGCTGAATCGCCTGTGCCTACCGGCCATTTCATCCATGAAGTAACAGCTAAAGAATCCTGTATAGCCTGGGTGAAACTTGTAGAAGGCGTAAGGCCATCTGCGTTGATCCTAACCCAGTTAGCGGGAATACCCGGGGAATTAAAATTTTCCATCGCAAGCTGTGCGTTTGCGCCCATTCCCACAAGCACTGCACCGCATAATAGTAAAAGCTTTTTCATTTGGTATAAATTTTTTAGAAAATAAGAAGCCTCAATTTAATGAAAAAATAAATCACCGCGCTCAAAAATTTGGAGTTTTTTGCTTTTCAATAGATTTTATTGATACTTTCTCTATATTTGCGGCAATAATCTGAACAATAGGTTATCCGGGGTGCCTGTACAGGCTGAGATCATACCCGCTGAACCTGGACCGGGTAATGCCGGTTAGGGAGGGCTAATAAGTCAAAACAAAAAAGTCAAAAACAAAAAACTGATGTTTTCGACGGACCTAAAAGCTAAGTAGCGGTTTCATTTCAACATCATGACAGTATCGTGGATGGCCACAATTAAACAGCCATGCGCAAAATATATATTCCATTAACGGTTGCACTGATCGCTGCAACGAACAGCCGGGCCCAGGAGGCCGATACCAGTAAAAAGATACCTGAACAGATACTGCAACCCGTAGAGGTGCGCTCTGTACGGGCAGGTTCGAATGCCCCTTTTGCCAAAACAGATATTGATGGCAAGGACCTGCAAAACCAGAACCTGGGGCAGGACCTGCCCATGCTGTTGCAATACACGCCATCGGCAGTAGTAACATCGGATGCGGGTGCAGGCGTGGGCTATACCGGGCTACGCATCAGGGGTACCGACGGAACACGCATCAATGTAACGCTGAACGGCATACCTGTGAACGATGCAGAATCGCAAGGAACCTTTTTCGTTGACCTGCCCGACCTGACCTCATCTGTAAACTCCATACAGCTGCAGCGGGGGGTAGGTACCTCAACCAATGGCCCGGGCGCATTTGGAGCCACTATGAGCATCAGCACACTGGGGCAGATGGAGGAAGCCGGTGCAGAAGGCAACTTCAGCTATGGCTCATTCAACACACAGAAATATACCGTGCATGCAGGTACGGGTATGCTGAAAGGCGGCTGGCAATTTGACGTGCGTCTTTCGAAGATCAGCTCTGACGGCTATATACAGCGTTCCGCATCTGACCTGAGATCACTGCAGTTCACTGCAGGATGGAAAGCCAGTGAAAAGACCTCCTTCCATTTTATGGTGCTAACAGGTAAAGAAAAGACAGGCCAGGCATGGGACGGCGTGCCGCAAGACTCGCTTGCAAACAACAGGACCTATAATGAGCTGGGGCTGGAATCGAACGGAAGCTATTATAACAACCAGACCGATAACTACCAGCAGGACTATTACCAGCTCTTTGCCGACCATAAATTCGGCAGGTACATCAGCGGGCATGCTGCACTCTTCCTGACAAGGGGCCGGGGCTATTATGAAGAGTACAAACAGGCAGCCAGCTATGCCGACTATGGGCTACCCGATTTTGTGACACCCGGCAATGACACCATAAGCAGCACCGACATCATACGCCAGCTATGGCTGGACAATTATTATTATGGCGGTACCGGCTACCTGATTTATGAGCGCGGCAAAACACAGCTTACACTCGGTGGCGGCTGGAGCCAGTACTATGGCCAGAACTATGGCAACATACTCTGGGCACAGAACGGCGGTATACCCGAGCATTACAAATGGTACACGCACGATGCGCAAAAGAACGACCTGAACCTGTACCTGAAATGGCAACAATATATTGGTTACAAAGTTGTGGTATATGCCGATGCACAATACCGTACTGTTGGCTATTTCATCAATGGATTTAGGAACAACCCTACATTATACCCAGCCGTGACTTATAATTTCTTTAATCCCAAAGCAGGTATCAGCTACCTGCTGCGCAATAATAGCAGCAACAAACAAAAGCTATATGCATCGATAGCGGTAGCCAACCACGAACCTAACCACGACGATTTTGAAACAGCTACAACAGCATTACCGAAACCAGAAAAGCTGTATGATACAGAGGCTGGTTATGAAATAAACAAACATAGCTGGACAGCAGGTCTTAACCTGTACTATATGAGCTATAAAGACCAATTGGTACTTACCGGGCAAATAAATGATGTGGGTGCCTACACCCGCACCAATGTACCGAACAGCTACCGCGCGGGCGCAGAACTGCAAGGCAGCCTAAAACCTGCAGGCTGGCTAAGCATCAACGCCAATGCTACCCTATCGCAAAATAAGATAGAGAAATCGGAAGAGTATGTAGATAAATACGACGAGATAACGTACGATTATCTTGGGCAGGACACTATCAAACACAGCAATACCGACATCGCCTTTTCGCCTGCTATCGTTGCAGGTGGGGGTATCACTTTTATACCCTTCCGCAACATGCCGCACAAACCCGATCTGCAACTATGTATTATGGGCAAGTACGTAGGTAAACAATACCTGGATAATACAGGCAACGAAGCAGCAACAATAGACCCATACGCTGTGTGTAATGTATTGCTGCACTACAGCATGCACCTGAAACCATTTAAAGAACTGGGTGTGAACATTGCCCTTAATAACATCTTCAACAAGCTGTACGAGAGCAATGGCTACACGTACAGCTACTTCACCGGCAACGACAGGACATTGGTGAATTACTATTACCCCCAGGCGGGCTTCAACTGGCTGGCGGGCTTGACCTTTAAATGGTAAAGGTTGCTCCAAAGATGAAAGGCCCCGCAGTATTTGCGGGGCCTTCATCTTATTAATACAATTACATGTTTCTCCTGTATTGCCCCCCTACTTCAAAAAGGGCTTTAGTGATCTGCCCTAATGAACAGTATTTAACCGTCTCCATCAGTTCTTCAAAAATGTTACCATTCTTAACGGCTACCTGCTGTAGTTGTTTCAGCATATCCTGTCCCTTGTCACCACTACGTTTCCAAAGGTTTTGTACTGTTTGTATCTGGAATTCCTTTTCTTCGGTAGTGGAGCGTATCACCTCTTGCGGTATAATGGTAGGCGATCCTTTAGAACTAAGGAATGTATTCACACCTATTATCGGGTATTCGCCTGTATGTTTTAGTGTTTCGTAGTATAGGCTCTCTTCCTGTATCTTGCTGCGCTGGTACATGGTCTCCATAGCACCAAGCACACCACCTCGTTCTGTGATACGGTCGAATTCCGAAAGCACCGCTTCTTCCACCAGGTCGGTCAGCTCTTCTATGATGAAAGAGCCTTGTAATGGGTTCTCGTTCTTTGCCAGCCCCAGTTCTTTGTTGATAATGAGCTGTATGGCCATTGCCCGGCGCACACTTTCCTCGGTAGGAGTAGTTATTGCTTCATCGTAAGCATTCGTATGCAATGAGTTGCAGTTGTCATATATCGCATACAGGGCCTGCAATGTGGTGCGGATATCGTTGAAGTCTATTTCCTGCGCATGCAGTGAACGTCCCGAGGTTTGTATATGATATTTGAGCATTTGCGAGCGCTCATTACCACCGTACTTATGCTTCATAGCCTTAGCCCATATACGACGGGCCACGCGACCTATCACACTGTACTCAGGATCTATACCATTACTGAAAAAGAAAGACAGGTTGGGTGCAAATTCATCGATATGCATGCCCCTGCTCAGGTAATACTCAACGAAGGTAAAGCCATTGCTGAGCGTAAATGCAAGTTGTGATATAGGGTTAGCACCTGCCTCGGCAATATGATAACCTGAGATGGATACGGAATAAAAATTTCGCACCTTCTTATCAATGAAATACTGCTGTACATCACCCATTACGCGCAGCGAAAATTCAGTAGAGAAAATACAAGTGTTCTGTGCCTGGTCTTCTTTCAGTATATCGGCCTGTACAGTGCCGCGAACGGCATGCAAGGTATCAGTTTTTATCTTCGCGTATACATCAGCCGGCAATACCTGGTCGCCGGTAATACCCAACAACATAAGGCCCAGGCCGTCGTTACCTTCAGGCAAGCTGCCTGCAGCGCCACCACCAAATACAGATGGATCATACATGGGGCGCTTAAGACCCTTCTCAGCATATATAGCCTCTATCTTCCTGTTCACTTCTTCTTCCAAGGCATGTTCCTTTATATAGCGCTCGCATTGCTGGTCAACAGCAGTATTCATGAAGAAGGCTGTAATAGTAGGCGCCGGACCATTGATGGTCATTGAGACCGATGTTTTCGGATCGGCAAGGTTGAAACCACTATATAATTTTTTAGCATCATCGAGGCAGCAAACGCTTACACCCGAGTTGCCGATCTTACCATAGATATCCGGACGATGGTCGGGATCCTGTCCATAAAGCGTTACACTGTCGAATGCTGTGCTCAGGCGCTTGGCCGGCATGCCCAGCGATACGTAGTGGAAACGTTTATTGGTACGCTCGGGGCCACCCTCGCCCGCAAACATACGCGTCGGGTCTTCGCCCTCGCGTTTGAACGGGTAGATCCCTGCCGCATAAGGAAACTCCCCGGGGAAGTTTTCAGCAAGTGCCCATTGGAGTATCTCCCCCCATGCCTCGAAACGCGGTACCGCTACCTTGGGTATAGGTGTATGTGACAGCGATTGTGTATGTGTTTTTATTCTGAGCTCTTTATTACGCACCTTGAAGGTATAGTACTCGCCAAGGTATTGCTGTTTCTTTTGGTCCCAATGTTCCAGCAGGTGTTTGTTCTTCGGGTCCAGGTCCAGCTCGGTCTTTGCATATACTTCCTGCAACGTCTTTATAAGCCTGTCCTTATCGTCCACATCACTGCTTTCCAATACACCCATCGTCTTCTTCAGCCCGAACAACTTTTGGGCTATGGCCGACTGATCTTTGGCCCATTTGTCATACTTACGGTTGTTCTCCGATATTTCACTGAGGTAGCGGGTACGCGCAGGGGGTATGATGTATATCTTCTCGCTCATTTCGTCGCTTGTTTCGAAATGAGATTCAAGTGCTGCTCCTGTTTTTGTTCTTACCAGGTCCATCAACGAACGGTACATTGTATTAGTACCCGGATCGTTGAATTGTGATGCGATGGTGCCGAATACCGGCATATCATCAGGCTGTTTGTCAAAAAGCTTTTGATTCCGCTGGTATTGCTTCTTCACATCACGCAGGGCATCCATTGCGCCCCGCTTGTCGAATTTGTTGATGACAACGATGTCAGCAAAGTCGAGCATATCTATCTTCTCAAGCTGGGTAGCTGCACCGTATTCCGGGGTCATCACATACATGCTGAGATCGCTATAGTCCGTTATCTGGGTATCGCTTTGACCAATACCTGAAGTTTCAAGTATGATAAGGTCATAACCTGCCGCTTTCAATATGTTCACGGCATCCTGTACATATTTCGATACCGCGAGGTTACTTTGGCGGGTTGCCATCGAGCGCATGAACACACGCGGGTTCCGGATGGCATTCATGCGTATGCGATCGCCCAGCAGGGCCCCTCCTGTCTTTTTCTTCGATGGATCAACCGATATGATACCAATGTTCTTATCCTTGAAATCAAGCAGGAAACGGCGCACTATTTCGTCCACTAACGAGCTCTTGCCTGCACCGCCGGTACCTGTAATACCCAGAACAGGGGTCTTTGATTTTGCAGCAAGTTCGGTAACCTTTTTCAGCATGGCCTTGGTTTCCGGCAGGTCGTGGTAATTCTCGGCAGCAGATATTAGGCGTGCTACAGAACGTGCGTCTTTATCGGGCAGATGACCTACCTCGCCGTTCAGTTGGTTACCAACGGGGTAGTCACTCTGTTGCAACAAGTCGTCGATCATCCCCTGCAAGCCCATAGCACGGCCATCATCAGGGGAATAAATACGCGTAATACCGTATTTATGCAACTCTTCAATCTCCGAAGGCAATATCACCCCTCCGCCACCACCAAATATCTTTATGTTACTACAACCACGCTCTTTCAGCAGGTCGTACATGTATTTGAAATACTCAAGATGCCCACCCTGGTAAGATGTAATAGCTATGGCATTGGCATCTTCCTGTATCGCACAGTCAACTACTTCCTGAACGCTACGGTCATGGCCCAGGTGTATTACCTCAGCACCACTACTCTGCATCACACGACGCATGATATTTATCGCTGCATCGTGCCCATCGAATAATGAGGCTGCAGTTACTATCCTGATCTTGTTCTTATGGGAATAAGACATATTTATAATGACAATTTTCAACCCGGTTTACTACGCCATTTGACTGTATATGAACGGTGAATAGAATGGCTAAAACCGGACTGCAAAGGTACAAAAAGGTAAAGAAAGCCTGTAATATTTACAATCCTTTGACGGTAATTTTAATGCAACCCGGAAAGGTTTTAAGTAAATTTATATGCTTAAGCTGTATTATGAAAAAAATATCCCTATACGGCATTTTGCTGATTTGCGTGTTGTGCCGGCCATTTGGCTCACGAGCGCAGGAGCGCATCCATTTGCAATTTGTGGATGGCAACAATAATACAGCCCTCAGTGAAGTAGCAATCGTAGACGATAAGGGACATGAGGTCGCCAGCTCTGATGAAGATGGGTACGTAAGCATTGCTCCGGCATCAAAATATTTTATCGCAGTACACAAAGGGTATAAACCCGATACTTTAAAAGACTTCCATAACTCAGTTATAAGTATGGAGCCCTTGTCCGTTGAGCTCGGGGATGTGTATATCAGCAATAAAAAAGTACGCCGGGTACTACACTCTGCCATGGAATATGTAGTGGACTATGACTTCGTAGGGAATGATATTTTGCTCGCATCCTATAGTGGCAATAATGGCAGGCACGCCAAGTTGTTCCTGCTCAATCCCACTGGCGATACGCTTGCCCTTAAAAGATTTCCGGATGAACCCTTGGCCTTGTTCAAAAGCTGCACGGGAAACTATTACTGCATTTGTACAGACAAGATGTACCCTATTAGTATAGAAAAAGGCACTATTTCAGTAGGCGTACCTATGGACAAAAAAATACTACCCTTGCTTAGCCAATGCGAGCAAAGTATCGGCGATACTTATTATTACCGCTTTACCAATAAAGAGACCTTTAGCTCCGTGTACAGTTCCTGGCAAGTGCAGGACAGTACTGCAGTGCCGTTTTACAAAATAGAGTACCCGGCCGCAGCACGGGGCAATGCAGAGGAAATACATGAGATAATGAGCATGTTGCAGTTCGGTGATTTCAGGGGGGCAGCCAAGCTAAATGGAATGCGACGCTTAAAGAATGATGTAAGCTACCGAAATATAGGCCTACCCATATTCCGCACTGCTGATAGCCTGGTGATATTTGATTTTGACAAGAACAGGATAAATTACTTCGCCCCGGTTCACCGTGCTTTAGCACAAACGGCTATACAATTCGACCCGGGAAAAACCTTCAGGATAAGTATTATAGAAGACCTGGTCACCAATAAATTCTATCTCTACGATATGGCCAACCAAGCCCTTGATGAAATAGACATACATTCCGGCAAAAGACAGAACGAGCCCATGAGCTTACACAAACCCTTTGCAGACAAGGTGAAAGTACATAATGGCGATATCTATTACCTCTGGCAAGATGAAAGGAACAACAGCACGCGCCAGCTATTTGTACAATCAGGATATTAAGCAATAGACATGAATGCAAAAAATAAGTCCCGCAAAAGCGGGACTTAAATATTTTATTTGATCAGCAATGACTATTCATCATCATCATCGCTCCTCATTTTCTTTGCTTTGTGAGCGCGTGGTGCTGGTGCATCATCATCATCATCATCGCTCATGTTCATGTGGCGAGTGTCATCACCCGGCTCATGATGGCCATGATAGCGGTGCATGCTGCCACAACCGATGTTGCGAGAGATACCGATGTTGATCTGGTGGCCAAAACCGATAGCAAATGTATTGTGGTCTATGTTGATAGAACCCGGGATACCCTGATCGGTATTAGTGTAACGATAGTTAACACCACCAACGTTGAAGTTAAGAGCAAAGCCTTTACCTACGAAAGCACCTATTGCAGGATACCAGTAAGTCTGCAGACCATTGTAGAATGCCCTTGGAGACAGGCCTTCGTACTCATAAGTACCTGCTACATAACCAATGCTGATCTGGTTGTAAACGTAGAATATATTACCAAGGTAATGCGTAACACGCAGGAAAGGCGCTATACCCCAGTCATTATTTACTTGTGTGTACCATACACCGGCCAGTGTGTTATCACCAGTTATAGTAGCACCTGTGATCGGTGTTCTGTGCTGGTTGAATCCACCTTCAAGACCTAAAGTAAGGTGATTAGTTACCTGGTAACCTACGCCTGGGTTGATACCCCATGTAGTGGTTCTTAAGTTGTAAGGACCGTAATCTACATTATCCGTAGCAACGCCGGCGTTTCCATACATTAAAACGGAATTTCTTTGAGCATTAGCTGTACTTATGCTACCTACAGCCAACAGAGCAAGGATCAATTTTTTCATATAGATTGTGTGTTTGATTTGGAGCAAATATATTAGTTATTGTTAAAAAATACTACTGTTTTTACAGAACCTTTTGATCTTTTGTGTAACCTCTCTCCAAACGCTTAACCTGCTTTATTACTGCGGGTCTTCCCTCTTCACTGGTACTTACTGGGACCTTTTATCAGTCGCTGCAAGCACAAATAAAAGAACAAAAAATTACTAATCAAAGCGATTTTCAAAAAAAATTTTAAAAAATCCCGTTTTCTCCATTTTCTCCCTTGAAAACTATGATTTCTCCGATATTTTTTTATTACTGTATAAAAATGGATCTTCAGACTATTACCTGGTGAGCTTTATACATAGGCAAAACAGGCTCAAAACGCCGTGCCTATTTGAACCAACCGCTATACATCAGGTAGTTGTTCGCTATGCGCTCTACCTCTCCGCTAAGCAGCTCCTGGCTTATATCCTTGACCTTTTTGGCCGGCACGCCGGCAAATATGCTTCCGGGTGGCACCTCGGTATCTTCCAATAGCACAGCCCCTGCTGCAATTATGCTGTTCCGGCCTATCCTCGACCGATCCATCACTATCGCCCCCATGCCTATCAGTACATTATCCTCCACCGTGCAGCCATGTACTATGGCATTATGCCCTATGGACACATTATTGCCTATAACGGTTTGTGTTTTCTGGTAGGTACAGTGTATGCATGCCCCATCCTGCACATTTACCTTGTTGCCCATACGGATACTGTTCACATCGCCGCGCACTACGGCGTTGAACCATATGCTGCATTCATTACCCATCACAACGTCGCCTACTATTGTAGCATTGGGTGCGACAAAACAATCTTCCGGTATCTGCGGTAATACGCCCTTTACAGGCAGAACAACTGGCATAATAATGATTTTTTGCGTCAGAAAATCCTGTTAC
>CAYZTM010000023.1:0-58460 GCA_964481425.1 uncultured Flavipsychrobacter sp. | reverse complement strand
AATCCCCCTTCGGCCATACACAGGGGCGTCCGCACAAGGGGGAAGAAAGAGTGCGGGGGTTGTCCTGCGCGAACGACACCACAAGGGAGTGCGGAGTGTGAGGATTGTCCTGCGCGAACGACACCACAAGGGAGTGCGGAGTGTGAGAGCGGAGTGCGAAGGGTTGTCCTGCGCGAACGACATCCCCTTAAATCCCCCATCGGCCATATGCAGGGGCGTCCGCACAAGGGAGGACTTGTGGGTTCAAGACCAGCCAATACTTTTTACCGTAAACTTAACGGCTACAATGGGTTTAGGGCTTAGAATAACGCTATTGTTATAGTACCTTTGTTTAACATTTTAATGCGGCAGAACGGGGCGATCCGGAACTATTTTTGCCGTTGGGATAAATAAATGTCTGTAACTGAAGCGTTTTCTTAAAATATTAAGAAATACGGCCCTGGTAATACTGGGCCTTATTATGCTGCTTTTTGTGCTGGTGAACCTGACACCGGTGCAGAACTATATTGCCCGCAGGGCCACATCGATACTGGCCGATAAGCTTAAAACCAAAGTGAGCATAGACCATGTGCGGATAGACCTGCTGAACCACCTGGTAATAGAGGGCCTGTACATAGAGGACCATGCACAGGACACGCTGCTGTATGCCGGCCATGCCGAGGTGCGCATCACCGATTGGTTCTTCCTGAAAAAAGGAACACCTGTGCTGAGCTACATTGGCTTGCACAACAGCTATGTGCACCTGTACCGCACGCCAGCCTCGGCAGAATGGAATTACCAGTTTGTTGCAGACGCCTTTAGCAGCGGGCCTAAAAAGGCACAAACGAATACATCATCGAATTTTGAGATAGACCTGAAAAAGGTGGACCTGCAAAATGTACGTTTCCACATGGATGATGGCTGGGGGGGCAATGATATGGACTTTGACCTCGGCAGCCTGCTGGTGAAGGCGGATGAAGTGGACCTGAAAAAGAAGGTCATAGCACTGAACAGTATTGCTATAGAAAATACCGTCATCAGCATGGACGACTACCCCGGGGGTAAACCACCTACACCAAGAAAACCGAGATCGAACACCATAGATACCAGCGCTTTTAATGGCGATAACTGGGCCATCAGCCTAAAGGGACTATCACTAAAGGAATGTACCTTCAACCTTAAATCGGACGACAAAATACCAACGCCTAATGAATTTGACCCGGCACACCTGGGCATCAGCAAGATAAACCTGGAAGCTGAGGGTATAAATATAACAGGCGATACCCTGAAGGCTGACCTGAAACACCTCAGTGCAAAGGAAAGGTGCGGACTGGTGATAAAGGAGATGCACAGTAAGATAAGTGTATCGCCCAATGCATCGATATGTGACAAGCTGTACCTGGAAACGGCAAACAGTAAACTGCAGCGCTACTATGCCATGCACTATAAAAGGTTCCCTGACTTCCAGGACTATATAGAGCAGGTGGTGATGGACGCACACCTGAGCAACAGCGTAGTGGATGTGAGAGACGTTGCCTACTTTGCCCCACAACTGAGGCAATACCCCTCTGTAGTGAAACTATCGGGGGACATACATGGTACTGTAAGCAAAATAAAAGGCCAGCACCTTTTGCTCAACGACGGAAGCACAAGCATAAAAGGAGACCTGGCTATGACGGGGTTGCCGGATATCTACCATACGCTTATAGAGTTCAGCAACGGAGAGATAATGACCACAGGGGCCGGCATCATAAAATACGCTCCCTCGCTGAAGGATGATCCCAATATAGCCGTGGACAAAATATTGTATGCTTATTTCAAAGGCAACTTCAAAGGCTATATTGAGAACTTTGCAGCGAATGGCGTACTGACCAGCAACCTGGGCACTATACGGTCGGACGTGAAGCTGGACATCCCCAAATTTGTATCGGACAACGCGGCCTATTCCGGCACGATCAGTACCGACAACTTTGATCTCGGGACCTTACTGAGGCAACCAGAGCTGGGCACACTATCGTTTCATGGTACGGTAAAAGGCACTGCCTTCGACCCTAATAAGGCGCAACTCACTCTTGATGCTACTATCAGCAACCTGGGCTTCCATAACTATAAGTACCAGAACATAACGACACAGGGAACGCTGGAAAAGAAGAAATTCAGCGGTAAGGTGTTCATTGACGATCCCAATCTTGCCCTTGCCTTTTATGGTAACCTTGACTTCAGCCAGGACCTTGCCAGCATAGATGCCAAAGCGAACCTGCTGAGCAGTAATTTCAAGGCACTCAATTTTACTAAAGATTCGATGCTGGCAAGCGCCGACTTCGACCTTGACTGCAAAGGCACCAATATTGACAATTTCACAGGCTTTGCGCGGCTGTATAACATTAACCTGATACGCAATCGCCACCGGCTGGATATAGACTCGATATATCTGAACTCGACGGAAGAGAACGGTCACAAGACCCTAAGCGTGGAAAGTAATGCAGTGGCAGCCAACATAGAGGGTAATTACAAGCTAAGCAGCCTGCCCTACTCGGTACAATACTACGTATCGGGCTACCTGCCGAACTACATAAAACCACCTGTGCATGCCGCCCCGGACCAGGACCTGACCTTTACCGTACAAACAAGAAAAGTGGACAGCCTGTTCGCTGTGCTACTACCTGCAGTCAAGGGATTTAACAATGCCAGCATCAGCGGCAGGCTGAACACGCAACAACAGTTGCTGAGCCTGAATGCCAAAATACCCTATGGCATATTAGGCAATTTCAGGATGAGCAATATAGAGCTGGACGGCAAAGGGGACTTCAGGAGGCTTGGCATCAACGCTAAGGCCGGCAATGTACTGATGGGCGACAGCCTGCTGAACATATCAATGAATGTGGACGCATCGATCGGTAACGATTCATTCCGGTTCAAGATAGCCACTGCATCACCGGACGCTTATGGCACTGCAACACTTAACGGAATCGGTAAAGCAAGCGGCGACTCACTATACCTGTCGATGCTGCCATCAGAGTTTTACCTGAACCAGGACAAATGGGAAATACCGGGCGGCTGTAACATTACTTATGCACAGAACTACCTGATGATAAAAGGACTGGCCCTAAACTCCGGCCTGCAACACATCAGCGTCAACACAAAAGATGAAAGCACTGTTCAATCCTTACTGATAAATACAGAAAACCTCGACATCTCTGAAATAGGCGCCCTGGCAGGCCTGGCCTCTTACCAACCCGATGGGCGTATCAATAGTGATATCGAAGTGAAGCACTTGTTCGGCGACATAACCGCTAACGGACAATTGAAGGCAACGGACGTAAAGCTTGGTGAAGACACAGTCGGTAATATCAACATAACCGGCAATTACGATGCTAAAAAACGTATTATTTTCCTCGACCAGCAATCAGGCATCTATCGTGGTAGTGCATCGCTGAATGTGTATGGCAAAATAATATCGGACAGCACCAGCGCACAAAAACTTGATGGCGGCATACAGTTCAACAATGCGCCGCTTGCATGGCTATCTCCTTTCATGACAGGGTATATCAGCAATATCAGCGGTGAGCTGAATGGGGCTTTGAAAATAGGCGGTACCGGTATAGAGCCGGATGTGGATGGCACTGTAAACCTACGTGAGGCAGGCACGAAGCTCGACTTCCTGGGTACCTATTACAGGATACCCAATGCAGACATAACCGTAAGCAATAAAAAAATAGACCTCGGCGAAGTAAAGCTATATGATGTTCATAATAACCAGGCCATACTGACAGGGAGCATCAGTCACCAGCGTTTCAAGAAAATGCGATTGAACTTCCAACTGACAACACCTCAATTTGAAGTATTGAATCTGCAGGATTATGAGAACCCCTTGTTCTATGGCAACCTGATCGCTAAGGTGGACCAGTTCCGAATAACAGGGCCGGTGAACGATCTGAGGATGGATATAACTGCAACACCAGTCAAAAAATCGCACTTGTATTTCCCCATGACGCAGACGACCGACGTGGGCTCATACAGCTATGTGAGCTTTAAGAAATACGGCGAGAACCAAATACAGTATAAAAAAGCAAACAAAAGCAAGCTGACACTGAACATAAACGCCAATATGACGCCTGAAGCAGAAGTAACCCTGCTGATAGACCCGGCCACAGGAGATGCCATCAATGCCAAAGGCTATGGCAACATATTACTGCAAATACCCCTTGGCGGGGATATTAAAATGTTCGGCCCATACACGGTAGAGGAAGGAGATTACACCTTTACACTCGCCCAGCTTTATTTCAGGAGGAAGTTCATCATCAATAATGGCAGCAAGATAAACTTCAACGGCTCGGTAGCCCAAACCGGGCTGGGTGTTGATGCAACCTATACCACAACAGCCCGCCTGTACGACCTGCTGTCGGCCAGCGAGCAGCAAGCTATGCCGGCAAATGAGGCCAGCGATGCCAAAACCGCCCAGAACGTAGATGTGATACTGCATATGAACGGCACACTGCAGGAACCCAAACTTACCTTCAATGTGGAACTGCCCGACCGCCGTTCGATAGGCACATACGCCTACTCGAAACTGGAACGTATCAATCAAAGCGACCGGGAATTGTTCGACCAGGTGGCCTCCTTACTGCTTATAGGCAGCTTCATTCCACCAGAAGGGCTTGGCGCCAGCAGTAGTGGTGCAGCGGTATCGGGCGCTATCAATAATGTGAGCCAGATCATCTCATCAAGTGCTTCCTCTCAGTTAACGAACATCGTGAACAAGCTATTGGGGAACCAGGACCTGTCGATAGACCTGCAGTACAAGAACTATAACCTGAGTGACCCAAGCGCCAGCACCACCGACATCAACCGGAACGAACTGAGCCTTGGGGTAAAGAAGAACCTGCTGAAGGACAGGCTTATAGTAGAAGTGGGCGGGGCCTACGACTGGGGCAGGCCTACGAGCAATACCACGACCAACTTTAACCTTGCCGGTGATTTCAGGATACAGTATTTACTTACTGAAAATGGCAACCTGCGTTTCAATGTATTCAACACCAGCAACTACGATGTGCTAACAGATAAGAATGTGGACCGCAGGGGCATAGGCCTATCCTGGCGCAGGTCGTTCGATAACCTGTCAGACTTCCTCGGGATGAATAAAAACCAGCCAAGCCCGGAACCTATACAGGATACCGGCAAGAAGAACACCACGGAAGGAACAGATTAAGCAGCACATCAATGTGCGACCTCAAAGAAATATTGTTCCAGCAGTTTTGCAATAGCGTCCCAACCAAAACGTTGTTTGATCACAGCAATCCCCTTAGCGCCAACTTCCTCACGGAGGGCCTGATCGCTCAAGAGTTCAATAATAGAATTGGCAAATGCGGCAGGATCGGTTTGCATGATGGCCCCTTCGCCGCTTTGGATACCAAGGCCTTTAAAGCCGATATTGGAACAAACCACGGGTACGCCCATTGCCATCGCTTCGAGCACTTTATTCTGTGTGCCTGCGCCAAAACGTAATGGTGCGACAACCACGGAAGCATCGTTGTACACAACTGCGAGGTCTTCTACAAAACCGGTTACCACTATATTGTCGGAAGCGAGTTCCTTTACTTTATCAACAGGACGCTGACCGGCAATGATAAATTTGACCTCCGGGAATTTTTCCCGGACCTTCGGCAATATCTCTTTGGTGAAATAGAGAACAGCATCCACATTGGGTGCATAATCCATATTACCGGTAAAGAGTAAAGTCCGGTTTTGGGCATAATCATGCTGCCGGGGATAAAAGGTATCAAGGTCTACACCATTAGGTAAGAGGCGGAGATTATCCGCATGATGTTTTTGCTGCAGGTACTCCAGGTCTTCCTGCGAGCACACAAGCGAAAGACGATAATCTTTTAACACACTTTCATAGCGCAATACCCTGCCCTGCTCTATGTGCTCGAATACCTGCGTGAACAATCCACGTTTTATCGATTTACGACGCTCCCAGTAAAGTGAAAAGGCATCAGGCAGGTCAAGAATAGCCGGGACATCTTTTCTATTCAGCAGGTAGGGCGACATGCGCAAGTGTTGCACATGTATTGCATCGAAGCTGTGTTGCTGCAACAGGTTTGCAAGTTTGCGGCGCATCTCTGCCGACTGAAAATATAGCACCTGGAGCGGTTTGTTATCCCATACGGCAGCGAGGCAGTTCAGGGCCGACCGCCACTTGGGCAAGTGCACCAGGTGCACTTCTTTAAATATCTTTTCAAGCTCAGCTTTGTAGGTTTTATCCTGCTCCGTTTGGGTGAAGGTGAGGAGGTACAGCTCATGCTTATCTTTCAACCTTTTGGCAAGGTTGTATATCTTAAGCTTGTCGCCCCTGTATGGTGGGTACGGAATACGGTTTGCTAAAAAAAGTATCTTCAAAAGCTGCTGCTTTAGGAAATGCTATTTTAATATTTCATGCCCCAATTTATCCCGCTTTGTTTGCAGGTAAAACTCGTTGTGGGGGTTAGGCTTTACCTCGATGGGTACATTCTCCACTATCTCCAGGCCATAACCCAGCAGGCCTGCACGCTTGCGGGGGTTGTTGGTCATCAGCCTTATTTTGGATATACCCAGGTAGCGCAGTATCTGCGCACCCACGCCGTAGTCGCGCTGGTCGTTCTTGAATCCAAGGGCCAGGTTGGCCTCAACAGTATCTTTACCTTCCTCCTGCAACTTATAGGCCTTTAACTTATTCAGCAGACCAATGCCCCTGCCCTCCTGGTTCATGTATAGCACAAGCCCTTTGCCTGCGTCTTCCACCATTTTCATAGCCTTATGCAATTGTTCACCACAATCGCAACGCAAGGAATGAAGAATATCACCGGTAAAGCAGGAGCTGTGAACACGTACCAGTACCGGTTCGTCATTTTCCCATTCCCCCTTTTTCAAGGCAATATGGTGTTCTCCGGTGTTGGTCTGCCTGAAGGCTATCAATTCAAAATTGCCATACCTGGTGGGCATATGTACCTTAACCTCTTCTTCTATAAGACTTTCGGTACGCAGACGGTAAGCTATGAGATCTTTAATCGAGATGATCTTCAGATCAAACTTCTTACCTATCTCCTTTAGCTGTGGCAAACGGGCCATTGTACCATCATCATTCATGATCTCCACGAGCACCCCTGCCGGTTCGAAACCTGCCAAACGGGCAAGGTCAACCGTAGCCTCGGTGTGCCCGGCACGGCGCAACACCCCCTCGTCTTTTGCCCTGAGCGGGAAAATATGGCCCGGGCGGCCCAGATCATCAGGTTTCGTGTCCGGGTTTATCAGGGCCTGTACCGTTTTGGCCCGGTCATGAGCCGATATGCCGGTAGTGCAGCCATGACCCTTCAGATCGACAGAAACGGTGAACGGGGTTTGGTGCAATACCGTGTTATTCTCCACCATGAGGTTGAGATCCAATTCGTTACAGCGTTTCTCAGTTATAGGTGCACATATCAATCCCCTGCCGTGTTTCGACATAAAATTGATGATCTCCGGGGTCACATTATGCGCGGCGGTCACAAAATCACCTTCATTCTCACGGTCCTCATCATCTACCACTATCACCAGTTTTCCCTGCCTAATATCTTCCAGCGCAGATTCTATTGTATCGAGCATATGCCTATTGCAGATTGAAATGCAAAGTTACTATGTATTGGGGCTAAAAGAGGCATGCATCTGTCAATAATACTATAAATGATATAAATTATTCCATATGACGTTCTATGTCATGTATCACCATTTTCATGATAACGGACTGCATATATTGCCGCTCCACCAAAAGCCTGGCATCCTGTCCCATTTGTTCTGCCCCAGTGTGGTTGTTCATGATCCATTTTATAGCTGCCACAAAGCCGGGGGCATCATTCGCTTCCAGATAATGTACACCGGGGATAGCATTGATACCTTGCATGCCTACCGCGGTGCTCACAATCACCTTTGCTTTAGCCATTGCTTCCAATATCTTCACACGAATGCCACCACCGGACATAAGTGGCACTATAAGTATTTTTTTACCTGCTATAAAGGGAGAGGCATCGGGCACCTCACCGGCACAGGTCACGCCCTGTAAAGACAGTCCTTTAAAACGTTGCGGCATATTACGCCCGGCAAAATAAAATCTGAAATCGGGGACTTCCCGATGTAATGCAGGCCATACCTCACGAAGAAACCAATCAATGGCCTCTGCATTAGGCAGCCAGTCCATCGCGCCTATATGATAGCCTACCCATTCCTCCTCTTGTTGCACATTTGCCTGTTCTTCTACCTGTATGCCAAATGGCGCAACCGTTATGGCTGTTCCTGCCCCGCTTTGCTTTATGATATCTGCATCTACATCGGTAATGGGTAGCAAAATATCGAATTCTCTCCAGGCTTTTTCTTCAAATCGCTGTATCCTTTTGGCCAGGTTTCCGAGATATATCCGTTTGGGAAGGCTACTGACCTGTGCGGCAAGTCGCGCCCATACCTGGTACTCGATATTGTGCAGGCGTGCGATGCATATGGCATTCGTTGCTTGCCGGATGAAGGGTAGGTAGGTAGCCAAAAAGATACTTTCGAATTGAATGGCATCGGGCTGAAAGTCAGCTATTACCTGTTGTAACTTATGCAGGTATGCTTTATCAAAGAAACGGGCGGCGTGATTCGGCTCTTTGCTGAACAGGAAGTTGAAAAGTGTAGGCAGGGGCTTAATGTCATTGTCCACCGCAACGGTTTCAAAACCTGTCAAATCAGTGTACAAACTTTTCAGTACCCCAGGGGCAACTGCATGACGCGAAGTATGCATGGCCAGCAGGTACACTTGCCAGCCGGCATTATGATAGCCCTTTATCATGGCATCCATGGCCATATTGCCTCCGTCGGTAAGCGGATATGGGATACGATTGGTAAGAATTAATATACGGTGTGCCTGCATTAGTCGGGCAGTAAAATTAAAACAATGTCTGAAAGGATTATTTTTACAGCATGCAACCGAAAAAAATAGTCTTTCTTGGCTCCAAGCCCATAGGGTACCGGTGCCTTGCTCACTTAATATCGGTACAAGATAAGCTCAATGTACAAATTACAGGCATGCTGACCCATGCCCGTAAGGAATTTGGCAATGCGCATGACATTAACAGCCTGGCGACAGAACACCATATACCCATACTGGAATCCATGGATGACATTCCGGAATGCGACATTATCTATTCGGTACAGCATCACGAGATATTAGCAGCCAGGCATATAGCCAAGGCCAACCAGGTGGCCGTTAACCTGCACATGGCCCCCCTGCCGGAATACCGGGGAAGCAATCAATTCTCCTATGCGATCATAGACGGCAAAACGGAATTTGGCACCACAATACATAAAATAGACCTCCAGATAGACCACGGCGATATCTTTTTTCAAAAACGGTTCCCGATACCTGAAAATTGCTGGGTGGATGAATTGTACCAACTGACCTTTGATGCCTCTTTGCAATTATTTGAAGAGAGCTTACCGGCAATTGTTGAAGGCAGCTATCAGCATACACCCCAACAATCTATGGAACCACAATACGGAACAGCGCTGCACTACAGGAACGAGGTAAAGAAGCTGAAACAAATAGACCTGTGCTGGGACAATGAAAAGATCGCAAGGCATATAAGGGCCACCTCAATGCCCGGTTTTGAACCACCTTATTGTATCATTGACGGCAAAAAAGTCTATTTTACCCGGCAATAGTGATGAATAAAAAGACGAGGATCATCTGCACGGTCACCAACGACCTGAACTACGACCAGCGCATGATACGTATTTGCAGTACGCTGGCAGAAGCGGGTTATGATGTTACCTTAATAGGATTTAAACGAAGGAAGAGTAAGGCCCTTATAGAGCGCCCCTTCGGGCAAAAACGCATACCTATCATAGCTGAGCAGGGTAAGATCATGTATGCCCAATACTGGATATGCCTGTTCTTTTACCTCTTATTCAGCAAGGTAGATATACTTTGCGCCATTGACCTTGATACTATCTTGCCGGTTTATTACGTTTCTAAACTGCGGGGCAAGAAAAGAGTATATGATGCTCACGAAATATTTACCGACCTCAGGGAAGTAATCACCCGGCCTTCGGTATATAAAATGTGGACATGGATCGCGGAGCACACTATACCTCATTTCCCGGTGGGCTATACCATAGGGGAAAGCTATGCTGCAGAATTTAAAAAGCGTTATGGTGTAAACTACGGTGTGGTACGTAATGCTACCATACTCAGACCATTTACGATACCGGAGAAAAAAGAAAGGTATATATTATACCAGGGAGCAGTGAATGTAGGCCGCTGCTTTGAGCAACTGATACCAGCTATGCAGCAGGTAGATGCCCAACTGATCGTATGTGGTGAAGGTAATTTCTATGAAGAGGCTAGGGCTATCGCACAACAGCATGGACTGGGAGGCAAAGTCATCTTTAAAGGGTATGTGCCACCAGATCAACTAAAAGAATACACCGCTCATGCATGGATAGGCATTACGCTCTTTGAGGCAACGAGCCTGAGTAACCGCCTATCCATGGCCAACCGATTTTTTGATTATATGCATTCGGCAGTACCACAATTATGTATGAAGTACCCGGAATATGAACGGGTGAATGAACAATATGAGATAGCACTGCTTGTAGATGACGTATCGCCAGATAATATTGCTAATGCCCTGAACAAATTGTTACAGGATGACCATTACTACAAACGGCTGCAACAGAACTGCCTTGCCGCACGTGAAAAATACTGCTGGCAACAGGAAACATTCACCTTACTAAATACTTATGCTGCGCTAAGCGATAAATGACCCAACAAGGCACATACATAGAGAAAGGAATAAAATTTAGCGTTGTAATACCTGCTTACAATGCTGAAAAAACCATTTGTCGCGCTATTGATTCCGTATTGGCGCAGGCTTACCAGGCGCATGAGATCGTAATCATTAACGATGCCTCAACCGACTGTACAGAACAGCTGATACAAACAAACTATAATGGTAAAATCACTTACATAAGTCAATCCGAGAACTCCGGAAGTTCGGCAACACGTAACCTGGGTATGAATGCAGCTACGGGAGACTACATCGCCTTCCTGGACGCTGACGATACCTGGCACGTTCAAAAACTCTTGTTTGTCAATAATATCCTTGTTGGGCGACCTGATATTCACTTGATTTTTCATCCATATACCCAAGCCGATATCAATGTGAAGATGCCTGAAAAAAATATACTGGTAAAGAAACTGCCTTTCATAAAGATACTTCCGGCTAACCCTATTGCCACTTCATGCGCAATAGTAAAAAATCAGGCTGATTTCCGTTTCGATGAGTCGATGCGCTATACAGAGGATTATGATCTTTGGTTGCAAATAGGTTATAGGTACGGTATATACTACATCGATTTTCCCTTCACTCAAATTTTCAGGCCCTTCCTTTCAGAAGGTGGGATCAGCGCGAACCGATGGAAAATGAGAAAAGGTGAGATGAAGGCATACAAAAAGTTATTAAGATTGAACATGCTGTTCCTCTTTCTGCTACCTTTCCTGTTACTATTTAGCCTGGCCAAACATCTTTACAAAATAGTGGTACTACACAAATGATCACATGCCTGCAGGGCTGGTTTCTTTCAGTTCCGCATGTTCCACTTTCACCACACGCGCGGGGTATTTTTGAATGATCGTATAATCGTGGGTGGCCATGATGAAGGCTGTATGATAGTCGCGACAGATATTGAAGAGCAGTTGCATTATCTCATCGGTAGTATCCGGATCAAGGTTACCTGTAGGTTCATCTGCCAGTATCAGCTTGGGATTGTTCAGTAAAGCACGGGCAATATCAACACGTTGCTGTTCCCCACCCGACATTTCATAGGTCATTTTGAAACTTTTATTCCTCAGCCCCACCTTACTCAATACATTCTCAATTTTCTCCCGCATCAGCACTTTGTCTTTCCAGCCAGTAGCTTTCAGTACAAATTCCAGGTTATCATAGACATTCCTGTCTGTCAGTAATTTAAAATCCTGAAATACAATTCCAAGGTTTCGGCGCAACAAGGGCACGTTCTGCCATTTCAGGTGTTTGAGGTCGAAACCTGCGACATTGCCCTCGCCCTCTTTTAAATACAGGTCACCATACAGGGTTTTTAGCAAGCTAGATTTGCCACTGCCTGTTTTACCAATCATGTAAACAAACTCCCCTTTATCTACCTGGAAATTTACGTTATTCAGTATCAGGTTATTACCCTGGTATATATTCGCATTTCTCAGCAATACTATTTTGCCGTCATTCATGTCTACTGCTTTGAAACAAAGTTAACATTCTCACTTTAGAAATCACATTCCCTCATGATACAAAATACAGTCGTAAAATAACACAAACAAAACGGCGTCATCGTAAACGATGACGCCGTGAAAGTATCTATAATACTTACTTAGTAAGTAACAAGCTTTTCGCTATAGTTATCTACACTAGTGCGTACATGCACCATATACATACCCTTAACCTTTAGCACGCTGGCAGGGATCTCCACCTGTTCCATACCACTGCTCAGCTGCTTACGGGTTTTATACACCTCCTTGCCGGTAATATCTGTAACCAGCACATCCGCTATGTCATCTACACGATCACTTTTTATGATAACATAAGAATTTCCGTTAGTCGGGTTGGGGGCGAGTGCAATGCGATGATCACCATTAACAAGCGTGTTCACACCCAAGGGGAAATTACCAATATTGATCTGATCCAGGTAGAAGTTGTTACCGGTGCTGTTATCATACGCATCAACACCTGGTTTGTAACGGAACCGGAAAAAGGTCTTACTAGTACGAGCCACTGTAGGGATGTCCATACTATGCAATGCCCACTCACCGTATCCAAGAGGAGCATAAGCAATCGTTAATGACCCGTTATTGCCAAGATCGTGCTTGGTATAAGCCTTCAGCGGGACCCAGTTCCTGCCACAATCAATTGAATAACTAACTATCAAAGAATCCTTCATATCTGCGGGGTTGCCTGTACGGAACGTACCCGCACTCATGAAATTTAAGTTACAATTACCAGAAGACATTGCGGTGAGATTGAATGCAGGGCTGAAGAAATCATCGTAGTCACCACCGGGAGAACCTACTGCATTAGCAGGGAAGGTGCGGGCATCAAAGCCTGTATATTGAATGCAGGTATGGTCTAAATAACCATAGTTATTGTTTATCTGCCATTTAAACTCATTGTTATAGTAGTTAAATATAGGCCAGTTATCCGTCTCACCCTGATTAAAATTCATATAGTATTGCGCAGCAGCCGGATCTACAACTATCGGATTGTCACCATCAGCTGCATAAACAGCCTGTTTAACACTAGTAACAGGTGTAGCCACATTCGCGCCATTGCCATATACGTTCATAGTAACATTTACCCATCCCGGTTGACTGAATGTATTATTGATAGTACTGGTCAATGCGGCACCTGTAAGCACGGTATCTGCAACAGAAGCTCCGTTGCTGAATTTCATCTCTACCTTGGTGATCGTATCATTCCAACTCCTGTTCACAAAACTAAATTGGAGCGCGTTATTATTTGTACAAGCGAAGAAGGTACGCTCAGAAGGAGGAATACCAGACACTTTCCCCTTCTCTACTGAGAAATCCGGGATAGGTGGCAAGTCCTGCAAGGGTATAATGTTTGTATTCGGGTTCTGAGTAGAATCGGCGATTAAGCCCGTTGCAATCAGGTTTTGCTTACTCCACAAATGGTTCCTATTAGCCACGTCCAGGTTCAGAGCCTGGTGCATACGCAGTACCTGGCCAAGTGTAAACATCCGGTCACAATAGGTGTAATCCATTATGTTCTGCGAATTAGTTGTATCAGGGTAATCAATCACCACTTCCTGCGTATCATGCACGATATAGGTTTTTTGATAGCCACTGGCGCAGGTTGTGTCGTAAAGGGCCGCAGCACTACAGCCCTGAGGGCTATGCCCTTTCGTGGGAGGTGTATCATCTACGTCATCATCACCACAAGCTACATCAGGGTTATTGGTGTCACCCCAGGGATGCTTCAGATTCAATACGTGACCTATCTCGTGATTGATCGTCTTACCACCCATATAATCATAAAGAGATATCACGCCGTCATACGGTGCCATAGATGGCGCCTGAACTGCGGAAGGATAATAAGCATAGGCAGCAGCATTGGAATGCGAGGGCATACTATGCACAAACCAGATATTGATATAGGCGTTGTTGGGCCATTGGTCATATTTAGCCTGATCGCCACCATTAGAAGAAAGATAAGACTGGTGATGTACGATACCCTTTGTTGGGTTACCGTATGGATCTTTATTCGCAAAATGCAAAACGATCCTCGGATTGCCTATATATTTCTTAAATGGAGCAATAACATCTGCCGTATCAGAATTTTGCGCCATATATACAGTATCCCAATACCTGAAGGCCTGCATGATGGCATCATCGCTTAAATACTCCTGCCCGTAATCATGGATAACATGAACAACAATAGGTATATGATAAATATACGTGTTCAAATCGGCAGGCGAAGCTGGGGGTACCGATTCAATAACGCCGGCAGTATCTCCTGCACCAGTCCCCTTCGCCGCATAACGACTTAAGTCTATATGCTTGAGGCCCTCCTTTATCTGGCGGTCCATTTCAGCCTCATATTGGATAATCTCCGGATGAGCCAGGCGGGCTTTTTGCATCACTTCATCAGTACCACAGGTCTTATTCTGAGCCTTGGTCACGCCGATAGCGCCTATAACCGCTGCAAATACTAATAAATATTTTTTCATCATTTCTTTATGATTAATTAACACTATATTTAAATACAAGCTTTGCAACCAAAGGTAAACATTCTCCCTAAGAAAGCAACGGGAATATTTGTCATATTTTGGTCTAATTTCTTTCGATCAGCAACTTTTGGGTCACTGTTTTATTCGCAATAGTAACGGTAACAAAATACAAACCCGAGGCAGGGAATACGCTGCCAGGTATGACCTGTGTACTTAATGAATTGGGCGTATAATTGCCACCGCTCGAATAAATAACCTTGCCTGTTATGTCTTTAACGTCGTAAACCACTTTCCCGTCTTCCCCGGCAGTGAACATCATCCTACAATCACCCTTAGAAGGGTTAGGGTATATGGCTATGGCATTGGGATGCTCCATTGCTTCTTTTACTTCTGTAGGGAACATGCTTATACTGAAATCATCAAAATAGCAGGTATTGCCATTATTGTAGGGGTGGTAACGGAATTTGAAGAATACTTTATTACCCCGGAACGTTGATGGAATGCTTATGGTTTGTGGTTTCCAGTCGGCATCAGAAGATGGTGTATATTCAGATGTAAGCTTTCCTTTATTCAGCAGGTTAGAGCCCGTAATGGAACCGATCTTTGTCCAGTATGCACCGCAGGTATTGCTGGCAAATATTTCCAACGAATCCTTGGGAGAATTGCCGCTGGCAAAAGCTCCAGATGTGTAGAAGTTCAGGTTCATTGGATCAGACGGCAAAATACTCATATCAAAGCCAGGACTAAAAATATCATCGAAATCACCGGCTGCACTTCCGGAAAAGGCTTCCGCACCTGTGCGGTCATCCAGCGCCCGGTATTTGATACAACCGGCACCGTTATGGCCGGTAGTGCCAAACCAATCCCATTTGAATGTATTCCTGTAATAGTTGAACAGCGGCCACCTGTCCAGCGCACCAGCCGTATTGAAGGCATTAAAATAACCGGGGCCTGTTATTGGGGTATTGTCCGCAGCATATACGGCACTATCCACGGTCACGGTGTTGCTGCCGCTATTGTTGCCCGTAGCCTTAAGGGTCACGGACACCCACCCTGGTTGTGTAAACTGGTTGATAACAGTCGTCATGCTGGTAGAGGATGGTGTAGTGGCGCCATTCGAAAAAGTCCACTCAACACTTGTAACAGTATCATTCCAGCTCTGGTTCTTAAATACAAATTTGGTTGTAGGGTCGTCAGCGCAAAGAAAAAAGCTCCTTTCTGCAGGAGGTATCCCTGTCTTACTACCTTTTTCTACAGAAAATTCCGGTGTCGGCGCAAGGTCCGGCATAGGGTCCAGCGCACCTGTGGCCGTAAGGTTAGCAGTAGTATATAAATTATTCCTCTCGGCGGTGTTTGATGTCAGCGATGCCCGCATGCGATTCACCTGCCCCACAGTGAACATTTTGGAACAATAAGTATAATCCATTATGTTCTGCGAATTGACATATTGGCCGTTGTTGCATGCAGTATCAAATAATGCCGCGGGGCTACAGCCGCCACCATTGTGACCCTTGGTCGGAGGAGTGTCGGCCACCTGGTCGTCACCGCATTGTACTCCTGCATTGTTATTGTTCCCCCATACATGCTGCAGATTAAGCATATGACCGATCTCATGAGGTATGGTGTTGTCACTATCCATATAATCATACAAAGAGATAACACCATCGGAATATGGATTGCCTGCAACAGTAGCCGGATATGCGGAGTATGCTGCAGCGCCTGAATGGGAGGCGTCAAAGATCCTGACGAACCATATATTAATATAATTGGCCCTGGGCCAATCGTCCAGCTTCGCTTCTTCTCCACCCTGCGTTGATTCATAAGACCAATGACGAGTGATACCTTTTGTGGGATTGCCGTTGGGGTCTTTTGTTGCGAGGTGAAACCGTATCTGAGCATTACCAATTATTGATTTGAATTCCGGTATCACATCAGCCGTATCAGGGCTCAGACACATATAAGTAGCGGTCCATTTCTGTACGGCTGCATATATCGCATCGTCGCTAAGGTTCTCAGTACCGTAATCATGGATCACGTGCACAACCACCGGTATATCGTATACAGTAGCTGTTCCCTTTGCGTATGCTTTCAGGTCTATATTTTTCAACTTTTCCTGTATCTCATGTTCCAGTTGTTGGTCAATAATAGCAATTTCAGGATGCAGCTTCAACTGTTCCCAATACACCTGGTCCGTACCGCAGCTTTTTTCTGCAACCTGCGCATAAAGACTCCCTGCTACACCACACAAAATGAGTAGTGCTAGAATTAATTTTCTGGTCATTTTGAATTAATAAAAATTAGCCGTTTAAAAAATGAGAGCGCTAAAGATAAGGGATAGAGGGGAGAAATGGGGTTAATTTTTCATTTTTTATTAACAAATGTGGGAAAACGATATTATTCCGCGGTGAAATGAACGGGACAAAACAGAACTGCACTGATATCATCACCGATATGATAATATTGATTGAGCTCCTTCTGAATACGCCTTCATTAAATAACCTCTTTCAGTAGAAAGAGGTTATAAACATTTTCAAAACGAGCGGGAAACGAGACTCGAACCCGCGACCCTCAGCTTGGGAAGCTGATGCTCTACCAACTGAGCTATTCCCGCTTGCGGCTACTAAAATAGGTAAATCTTTATTCTCCAACTAATTTCTAGAAAAGGAGATGTCCTTTAATTTTGGATAATGAGCATCCTGGTAAAAGAAGCGCTGACAGCGACGAGTTTGCATACATAAATGCCCTCCGGTAATCCATTGACAGGAATGGTCACAAGGTCGGTTTTATCGGCGACCACAACCTTTTTCAAAAGTTGTCCCGACAGATTGAATATTGAAATAGTACTACCTGCAACAATACCGCCGGGATATGTTATCGAAACATGGTCGCTGGCCGGATTGGGAACCAGCGCAGGCGCATTGGAGCTCTGTGAAACAGCCGATACACCGGCAGGCCACTGGCAGTATTTTAGTACGCCCATATCAGATATCGTACTGCCAAAGGAACCACCTGCATAGATACAGCCATCGCCTGCCAGGCGGATATTGAACGGCCAGTCGTACCCGGAGTTATCGTATCGTTGCTCCCATATTTCTCCCCCGGAAGGATCATATTTTACGATAACAAAATCTGCAGAAGTACTTACTCCGGGACTACGGCCTACTATATAAACATTATGCTGGCTATCCGTAACTACACCGTACGCTTCGTCCCAATCATTCCCGGCACCATTATAATATTCGACCCATTTCTGCGCGCCTGAAGAGTCATACTTTATGGTAACAAAGTCGTAATTATTCCCGGTGCGGTAGGAGGCCCCAATGGTGTAAACATTCAATGAATCATCTATAGTAATACCATCTGCATAGTCATTACCATTTGCCTCTGCTGAAAACCTTTTTGCCCATACCTGGTTGCCTGAGCTGTCGTACTTAACGGTGGTAACATCCAGGGTAGAATCGAGGCCGGTGCTGTAGCCGGTTATGTACACATTATCAAGCGAGTCTGCCACTACCGAGCCCTGGTAGTACACAAGATCATAATCGTGCAGCGGGCCATCATAACGGGCCACCCATTTTTCATTGCCTGCACTATCATATTTCACCGTCGTAAAGTCATAACCGGTACCTATACCCGTACTGCCACCTGAGACATAGACATTAGCATCTTTATCCGCGGTGATCGTTCGGGCATCATCTACGGCATTGGCAGGGCCATTATATCTTTTCACCCAAAGTTGTGTACCACCGGGGTTGTACTTGATGGTCACATAGTCATCAGCAGTGGTATCGCCTTTGCTTATTCCCGTAATGATAATGTTGCCCTGCGGGTCGGCAGCAATGTGATTGGCCTGGTCATCCAGGTTGCCCGGGCCGTTGTATTGTTTCGCCCATTTAAAGTTACCCGAAGCATCAAACTTTACTGTAATGATATCTTTTCCTGAATTAGCTGTAGCCACAGAACCTGTAGCATATGCATTGCCGGAGTCGTCAATCACAAGCCCGTATCCCCAGTCATCGCCATTATCGTCCCCGTTGTATACTGCGGCCCAGGTTTGGCCGCCGCCACCATCGTACTTTATTACCGCAATATCCTTACCGGTACCGGTGTTACTCACCGTTCCGCAGATATATGCGTTGCCGTATCGGTCCAACTTCAGGGCACGGCCATAGTCTAGGCTATTGGCAGTGCCATTGTATGCTTTGGCCCATTGGAAGGCCGGTTGTGCACTTACCAGAGACAAAAAAAACATACCTGCCAACAAAAGGAGCAATTCCTTTAGCCGCGCAGGTATGTTCATATGAGCTGTGTGCTTATTCAATTATTATGTTGCCAATCGCAATATTCTTACCGGCATTAAAGATACCATAAGAATAAGTACCTGCAGCAATATGCCCGCGATGCAGTGTGGCACTGTGCGCGGATATATTCTGCTGCATTACCACTTTACCCGTTGCATCGTACAGGTATAATACGGCATCCTGCAGTTGCACGCTATTGGGGATACTTAAAGTGGTAGTATTATTGAACGGATTGGGATATATACGGCAATCAACGCGGCCATAAGCAACATTGTTTACGCCAGCACCTGTTGTACGTTTCCTTATCGTACCGTTATCGCCTACTGCCCACGCAGTGGTAGTATCCAGAGCGAACACACCGTTCAGGTTATCACTGGTGCCGGAGGTTTCAGCTGCCCATGTCATACCGGAATCTGTGGTATGAATGATAGTACCGGAAAAACCACATATCCAGCCATTTGACGCAGTAGAGAAAGAGACACCCATAAGAGTATCCGATGTGCCGGAAGTGCGTGGGTTCCAATTGGTACCGCCATTAATGGTCGCCAGTATCATACCACCATCGCCGGTAACAAAGCCCATGGCACTGTCGATCATATCGATATCATTGGGATTGGATATGGTGCCCGTAGTATTTTGGGCCCAGTTGGCACCACCGTCTGTTGTCTTTACGATGAAGCCCGTTGCAGAGGGGAAAAAGGTAACGCCTACGGCATAAGCTGTAGCGGTAGATACCGCATCACATTTATACAGCCAGCCAAAAATATTGTTATCTGTCTGGTTATTCCATAAAGTACCGCCATTGGTAGTGGCATCTATATTTATAGGGCCGTTCTTTGAACCTACCGCCCAGCCTGTATTCGCATCTACCATTGATATGCCAAGGCGGGCTTCTGTAGTGCTGGGTGTCTGTGCTGTCCATGTTGTACCTCCGTTAGTGGTATGCCATATTTCTCCGCTGTTCGCTGAGCTGTCCACATCGCCTACGGCCGCCCAGCCTTCCGTTGCACTTACAAAATATATATCGCGGACGGGGTACATTGTACTAATATTTACAGAGCTCCATGTAGTGCCACCATTAGTGGTCTTGACAACCGTACCGGAATCGCCGCAAGCATAGCCATTGTTCGCGTCTACAAATTTTACCCGCCATAGTTTGTTCGTTGTACCGCTGGTTTCAGCAACCCAGGTTTGGGCATACATATTACCGGTAAACAACATTGCGGTGACCAGGAGGAGCATTCTGTTTTGTAAGAAACTTTTCATATACAGATATTTTATTCTACAAAATGGTGTAAGACTTACAAAAGAACCATTTTTACGCACCAAACAGAAACCATTATTTTTCAAAACATAGAAGTCCGATCACATCCATGTAAAACAATTACATAACTTAGTGAGTCAATAGCAACATGAAAACAGTCTCTAATAATCTATTTCTACTGATCCGGTCGCTTAGCGGGCAGGAAAAGAGATATTTCAAACTATACGCCTCAAGACACATCATTGGTGATAAAAACAAGTACCTGCTCCTGTTTGATGCCATAGAAAAACAAAAGGAATATGATGAGCCTGCTATAAAGCAACAATTCAAAAATGAGACTTTCACCAGGCAACTGACCGTGATCAAAAATTATCTCTATGAGATGGTGTTGCGCAGCCTTGATGCCTACTATGCTGAAAGCACAGTAGATAATCAACTAAAAAAGCAGGTACATTATGTAGAGATACTATACAACAAAGGACTCTATACTCAATGTGAACAATTATTGCAAAGGGCCGAAAAAACAGCCGAACAACACGAGAAATATCTTTTACTGCTTGAGCTCAGCCTCTGGCGCTTAAAACTTATAAAAGCGTCTCGTTTTTATAAAACCACCGAGGAAGAGCTGGAAGAGTTACACAACCAGCAACTCAGCTCACTTAACAAATTAGGCAACTATTATGCTTACGACATCCTGAACAATAAGCTGTACCTGCGGGTGATGAAAAAAGGCTGGGTATCGCGCAATGAGAGCGAGATAAAAAATGACTACACCAGTATCATCGACAATGAACTGTATGCGGGGGAGAACAAGGCCCTTTCGGCTAATGCACGAGCTCTTTACTATGGCACATTATCTGTTTATTATTACCTGAAAGGAGAGTTCTATACCAGCAATGAGCACTCAAAAAAGTTCATCGAGGTATTTGAGCAAGCCCCCTACCTGGTGGACGACAACCCCGACGAATATATAGCCGGTATCAGGAACCTGCTCTTTACCTCTATTAGCCTGGGCGACTACGACCAGGTGATGGAAAATATCGCCAGGCTTAAGGCACTTAACGTAAAGACTGAGATCTTACAGGCCCGTGTCTTTACTGCCGCCTACCTGCCGGAACTGATAGTGTGCAACATCACCGAACGGCATGACAAAGCCCGCAGCCTGGTAGAAGAAGTAGAACAAAACATACAACTATACCGCGACCATCTTTCGCCAAGCGATATTCTATACCTGCGCTTCAATGCAGCCTGTGTTTTCTTTAAGATACGGGATTTCAAAGAGGCTTTACGTTTCCTGTCCCTGATCACTAACAGTACGGAGGCCCGCTCTATGCCGGATATATATGCCAATGCCCTGCTGCTGAACATCATCGTACAGTATGAACTGGAGGCTTTTGACATTTTACCTTATATACTCCGTACCACATACCTGTTCCTGCTGAAACAAAAAAGGCTTTACCAGTTCGAGAAGATCGTTTTGTCCTTCATCCGCAAGCTTACAGATATACCCAAGGCTGGTATGGCCGGGCTTTTGAAACAGGCAAAAACAGAGTTCCTGGCACTCGCAGACAGTAACCCTTATGAGAAATATGCCATGGAGCATATAGGCTTCCTGAAATGGCTGGATACCAAGATAGACCGCCTTTAAGTAATAAATACGCCCCCCTCTGCCAAATATTTTACCAGACAAATTACAGGAATACAACCGCTAACAAAGCTTGAAATATAAAATATTTGCAGAAAGAAATAATTACATATATCTTTGACCAACCGTTCAGTCAAAGAAAATATGTCCCCTAAAACACAAGAACAATTCCAGGAGCAACGCGAGCAGAAGAAGATGCAGATACTGAATGCTGCATTGAAGGTGATAGCCAACCATGGCTACAACGGTGCAACCATAAGCATGATCGCAAAAGAAGCGGGTATTTCCAAAGGCCTGCTGTACACCTATTACGAGAGTAAGGAGCAATTGCTTGAAGCGCTGATCACATTTGGGATGGAAAAAGCTGCTGCCTTCCTCGAAGATCCTGACGCAGGTAACCCCGACTCGAAAGAATCATTTATTGCCGGGATAAGAAAAATGATACAACTGGTACTGCAGGAGTCCGATTTCTGGCGCATGTACACAACTCTTATCCTGCAGCCCAACATGTCAGCTAAAATTCAGCCGCAGGCCCAAAAGTTCATGGAGCAATACCTGGGCATCTATATGGCCTATTTCGAGAAGAAAGGATCGCACAACCCAATGGCGGAAGCAATGCTCTTTGGCGCTGTGCTCGATGGCCTGATGGTAGACCTTTTGGTAGCACCCGACCAATACCCCTTTGAAGCCGTAATGGAAATGATCATTGAAAAATTTGCATGATAATATTCTAAAAAAATACCGATATGAAAACAATATGTGCATCACTGCTCACCTCCCTGGTACTTACCATTACATCATTCAACAGTTATGGACAGCAGCCCGATGCTACCGAGATAGTACGGAAAGCAAATGACCTGGTAACAGGACGGAGCAGCCAGAGCGTGGGCAGTATGAAAATAGTACGCCCATCGTGGACAAGAACTGTAGGCATGAAACTATGGTCACTGGGTAATGATTACTACATGATCCTCATTACATCGCCAGCACAGGATAAAGGACAGGTATTTCTGAAACGCCATAACGAAATGTGGAACTGGATGCCGAGTATCAGCCGCATCATTCGCATACCGCCATCGATGATGGGCCAGAACTGGATGGGATCGGACTTCACCAATAACGACCTGGTAAAAGCCAACTCGATAGTAGATGACTATACACACAAATTACTTGGCATGGAAAAATTAGATGGCTACGATTGTTATAAGATACAACTGAACCCTAAACCGGGGGCCGCAGTGGTATGGGACAAAATAATAACCTGGATAGCTAAGGACAAATACTATATGCTGAAGGCGGAGTATTATAATGAGGACGGAGAACTGGTGAACCGCGAGATCCAAACAGACATCCGTCATTTCGATGACCGCGATATGCCATCGAAACTGGTAATGACCCCGGTAAACGATAAGGGAAAACAAACCATCATGGAGTTTGAGCAGATGAAATTCAATACGCCAATAAAAGAAGATTTCTTCTCACAGCAGAACATGAAAAAGATACGTTAACCAAATGAATCATCGATCGTAAAAACCGGCTCATGAAACAACTCAGCAAACTGGCATGGCGTAACCTGTGGCGCAACCGGAGGAGAACATTGATCACACTCGCTTCTGTACTCATGGCTGTTATTTTGGCCATTGCCATACGCTCATTCCAAAAGGGGGTGTATGGAAATATGATCGGCAATGCAGTCAGCTTTTCTACCGGTTACATACAAATACATGCTAAAGGCTACTGGGACGATCAATCCATCAATAATTCGTTCGAGGCGACCGGCCGGGTACAAAAAGCAATAAACAACACAGCCGGAATTTCAATATCGGTTCCTCGTCTCGAATCCTTTGCACTTGCGTCCTCAGGACAGCACACCAAGGGTGTTGAAGTAATGGGTATAGACCCCGGGCAGGAACAAAAGATGAACGGCCTGGGCAAAAAGATCGTGCAGGGGCAATACCTGTCCGGCGGCGAAGGACAGGGCATATTAGTAGGCGATGGCCTTGCAAAATACCTGCACCTGCAACTGGGCGATACATTGATATTACTGGGACAGGGGTATCACGGTACAACAGCAGCAGGGCAGTACAGGATACAAGGGATATTCCACTACCCGCTCGATCAAATGAATAACATGCTCGTCTATCTTTCTTTACCTGACGCAAGGTCGCTGATGATAGCCCCCAACAGGTTGACCTCCATAAGCCTGATGCTAAAAAGTCCTAATGATATAGATAAAGTAAGCGCCTCACTACAGCATTCGCTCGACAGTAACTGGGAAGTAATGCAATGGCCTGTGATGAACAAAACGCTATTGCAGGAGATAGAGGGCGATAATGCCGGTGGCCTGATCATGCTGGGCATCTTATACCTCGTGGTGGCATTCGGCGTATTCGGCACCATCCTCATGATGACCCTTGAACGAAAAAAAGAATTTGCAGTAATGATAGCAATAGGTATGCACCGGGTAAAGCTCATCAGCGTAGTGATACTGGAAACTATCTTCATTGGCCTTTTGGGTATCCTTGCAGGAGCTGTATTAGTATTCCCGCTGGTACTTTACCTGCACCTTAACCCCATACGGCTAAGCGGCGCTGCAGCACAGACCTACCAGCAGTTCGGTATCGAGCCGGTGTTACCAACTTCAGTAGACCCGCATATATTCCTGTACCAGGGCATAACCGTTTTGTGTATTGCGCTCATATCGGCCCTGTACCCGCTTTGGTATATCAATAAGTTCAAACTCGCTGAAACGCTAAAACAATAACATATGCTGACACAAATAGCCTGGAGAAATGTATGGCGTAACAAAACACGCAGCATGGTCATTGTCATTGCCGTAGCCCTTGGGCTCTGGGGAGGCATCTTCTCCGATGCCTTCATGCAGGGTATGACCGAACAGCAGATATATTCATCCATACATACAGAAACGGGGCATATCCAGCTCAACCAAAAAGGTTTCCTGGTAAACCACGACATGCAACTGAACATGCCGGGGGCAGACAGCATAACTGCGAGGCTAAGTAAGCTGCCTGGAGTGCAAGCAGCTACTTCTACCATACAGCTTACCAGCATGGCATCAACAAGTTCAGGTTCTGCAGGTATCATGATAGACGGTATTGACCCTGCAGCACAAGAAAAGGTCAGCAACCTCAACACGCTATTGACAACAGGGGATTATTTCAAAAGCGATCGTACAAACCTGATCGTTATCGGGCAGCAACTTGCCGATAAGCTGCATATAAAATTGCATTCGCGTATCGTGCTGACCTTACAGACAACTGCAGGAGATATTGTTTACGGCGCCTTTAAAGTTGCAGGTATCTTTCGTACCCACAACAGCGATTTTGACAAACAAATGGTATTTGTACGTAAAAAAGACCTGCAGGCCCTCATTAGTTTTACACCCGGGGCAGCATCCCTGGTCACCGTATTGCTGCATAACACGGATGATACCAAAATGGTAACAGCCGAAATACAAAAGATGTTCCCCGAACTACAGGTGCAGCCATGGATGCAGTTATCACCTATGCTGCAGATCTTATCGAGTACCGTAACGCAAATGACCATCATTTTTGTAGGTATCATACTGATCGCCCTGGCATTCGGCATAGTCAATACAATGCTTATGGCCGTGCTGGACCGTACACACGAGATCGGCATGCTGTTATCCATTGGCATGAAACCATCTAAGGTATTCGCGATGATCATACTGGAGACCATTTTCCTATCACTTACCGGGGCAGCCGTTGGTATCGCGCTCAGCGTTGGTACTATATCCTGGTTCGGGCATACCGGTATTAACCTTTCTTTCATTGCCGAAGGCATCAATGCTTTTGGCTACGCCAGTATCGTATACCCATCCTTAGGCGCTGATTTTTACCTGGCGCTTTCAGTGATGGTCGTTATCATAGCCTTGATAGCCGGGCTGTTCCCCGCAAGGCACGCCATCCGCCTGAAACCTGCCGAAGCATTAAGGGGCAATTAATAATAATTAGAAAATGGTAAAAAATATTTTTTATGCCGGTAATTGAAATAAAAGAGCTTACAAAGATCTACAACGAAACAGTAGTTCCCGTACATGCATTGAACGGGATCAACCTCAGTTTTGAGAAAGGCGAGTTCACCGCCATTGTAGGGCCATCGGGTTGTGGCAAGACCACCCTGCTCAATATGATGGGTGGCCTCGACCACCCCTCTTCGGGACAAGTGGTCATAGAAAATGAGGACATTACAAAAATGACTGCTTCGCAACTGGTAGATTTCCGTTTGCGTAACATAGGCTTCATCTTCCAGTCTTACAACCTGATACCTGTGCTTACTGTGAGGGAGAACATACAATTCATCATGGAACTGCAGGGCGATAGCAAAAAACAAATTGATGAGCGGGTGCACTACCTGCTGGACGCTATGGGCCTAAGCGATAAAATAAACGTGCGCCCCAAATACCTATCCGGCGGCCAACAACAAAGAGTTGCCGTAGCACGGGCCATGGCCTCGAAACCAAAATTCATCCTGGCTGACGAACCTACGGCGAACCTTGACTCAAAGTCGACAGAGACCTTACTCGACCTTATGGCCAACCTGAATGAAAAAGAAGACGTGACCTTCATCTTCTCTACCCACGATCAAAGGGTAATGGATAAGGCTAAACGAATTGTGACCCTGGAAGATGGCAAAGTAATGAACGATTCAAAAAACAAGGTATTGCATGAGACTGCCTGATCTGAAATGGTCATCAGCGCTGGCCGGGATAATTGTCCTTTGTTTCCAGTGCTTCAGCCAAAGGGCCATTGCCCAAACCGGTAGTGACAGTACCAATGCAAAAGTAGCTCACTGGTCCTTTGGCGGGTATATTAAAGACCTGCAAAGTGTACAGTTCACAGACATTAATAAAAAATGGTCGCTGGACAATATCATTCATAACAGGGAAGACCTGCGCTGGTTTCCAACACAAAAAATAAAATTCCATGTAGGCTTGCGGAACCGTCTTTTCTATGGTGAATCTGTACCACTATATAGTGCCAGCGGCTACCTGAAGGGCAACAACAGTTTTGTCAACCTGTCAAAAACCATAGCTAATGGGCAATCCTATTTATTGCATTCCAACATCGACCGTGCATCTGTAGATCTTACACAAGGCAAATGGGAACTTACCCTGGGCAGGCAACGGATCAACTGGGGACTCAATACCGTATGGAACCCAAATGACATCTTCAATGCCTATTCGTACTTCGATTTCGATTATGAAGAACGGCCGGGGACCGATGCTGTACGCTTACAATATTATATTAACAGCACATCTTCGGCTGAGGTAGCCTACAGGCTGGGTAAAACACCCGATGACATGATAGCTGCGGGACTCTACCGCAATACCATAGGCAGCTATGATATACAGGTACTCGCAGGCTGGGTACTTACCGACTATGCCTTGGGGGCCGGCTGGTCTGGCGTACTGGGACAAGCAGGCTTTAATGGAGAAATAACCGCGTTCACCCCGCACAATAATTTCGACTTGTCCAAAACTATTGTCTCAGCTTCAGCAGGTATCAATTATACATTCCCCAACAGCTTATACCTCCATGCTGCCTACTTGCTTAACAGTTCCGGCCTGCTTAAAGCCGACAGCGCAGCAGCAAGCATGCTGCTCAGCCAGGTATCTGCCAAGTCTCTTTCTCCCGCACGCCATTCTATATTTGCCGAAGCGGCCTACCAGGTCACACCTCTTATCCGTACTGACCTATCAGCTATAATTGACCCCTCTGACGGGTCTTATTTTATAGGTCCCTTTATTACATTATCAGTTTCCAATACAGTTGAATTGTTAGCTGCAGGGCAGTTATTCTTTGGCGATACCAACAGCCTTTATGGCAATTATGGCCGGATAATATTCCTAAGATTGAAGTGGAGCTTTTGACCCTTAACTGCAATTACAGCATAAGTTCTGGTTAATAAATTCAAGCGACTTGAACACGCCCGGTTTTAATGATTATCAAAACGACTATGATTAAATTATTATACATTACTCGTTAAAAAAAGATAACGCTACCTGATAAATGTTACCAAACGATTAAGTTAATATGTACAATTTATTATCCTTAGTTTAAGGCTTTATTAAACCTATCGGCAAGTGACCAAATGCCGGCAACAAATCGAAATTTTGTACGCCGTAAGCAAATCTACAAAGTCAAATGCCGCACTTTACTCGTTTCCTGATAGCAAGTTGTTTCCTGCTATTCCTTTCTGTATCGTCAAGATCAGCAACCATCAAAGGCCTTATATCAGACGCAAAAACCGGTGAGCCATTAGTAGGCGCGGTTGTTGCCCTCGATAATACGCAATACTCCGTACTTACGGGTTTGGATGGCAGTTACCAGTTGACAAACATACCCGCGGGCCAATATAAACTGGTAGTACTGTTTGCCTCGTATGAGAAACATGAATCGGACATTACGCTGACCCAAGACCAGGAAATGAAGGCTAATGTTTCTCTCAGTTCCAAATCAAGGATGCTGCATGAGGTAGAGATCAAAAGTCACTACAAGAACGGATCTGAGAACCAGGCCCGCAGCCTGGAAAAAAATTCGGATGAAATAAAGAACATCATGTCAGCTCATACTATTGAGCTGCTCCCGGATATTACTGTAGCCAATGTATTGCAACGCGTTTCCGGCGTGCAGGTACAGCGCGATGCCAAGGGTGAGGCTCGCTATACGGTCATCAGGGGTATGGACAAAAGATATAACTACACCACTGTAGACGGTGTAAAAATACCCAGCCCGGATGATAAGGGACGGTTCGTACCAATGGACATTTTCCCATCAGAAATAGTGGAAAGGCTGGAAGTGATCAAATCATTGACCCCCAATATGGAAGCAGATGCTATAGGCGGCGGCGTAAACCTGGTACTAAAGAATGCGCCGGATAAATTCACCATAAATGCCAGTGCCGCAACCGGCTATAACCAAAATAACTTCGACCATTCCTACACTTCCTTCAGCAGGAAGGGCATTGATTTCAATGACCCCTACCAGAAGAACGGGATAGATTATGCAGCGACCCCTACCGATTTTCAAACTTCAACACTACATTATAAAAATGCAAGCGCCAAACCCAATGCTTTATTAAGCTTATCTATTGGCAACCGCTTTCTCAAGAACAAAAAACTTGGGGTAATCTTCTCAGGTAGCTACCAGAATACGTATAAAAGTTCCAGCAGTATATTTTTCCTCCCATCGGTGCAGCCCGGTGTAGTTGGCACTACGGGCAACGTACCTGCCATTACCGACCTGGAGCTGTATAAATATTCAACACAAACTACCAGGTCAGCCCTGCACGGAAAAGTAGATTACAACTTTAACGATAAAAACAACCTTTCCTTATATGCCTTATATCTGCAAACAGATGAACTCGAGTACAGAAACATTATAGATACTACGGTACAGATCAACCGTATAGGCGCCGGGTCCGGCCCTGTGGACCTATATGACAGGTCGGCCTTCAGAAGGAAAAGCATTGCTAACCTTACCCTGCACGGCGAACATACTTTGATCAACCCGCTCAGCCTGAACTATTCACTTGCATATACTAAGGCAAATGGCAAAGTACCGGATATGACCCAGCTTCACCTGTCGCAGGAATACACCTTAAATACGCAGACCAACGAGATAGTATGGAAGCCGGTGATCTTTAACAGCATTAGCCATAGCTGGGAAAACACCAATGACAAAGACCTATCTGCATACGTTAACCTTGTTTACAAACCTGAAATATTTAACCGTACTGTAGATATAGAAGCGGGTGGTATGTACCGCAATAAGAACCGAGATAACTATTACAACGCTTATAGCTTAAAGCCTACCAATGCTCAACAGCCATTTACAACAGTAGATGATGCCAGCGTTGCAGTGCAGAACGTGCATGGTATGGAACCATACAACGACCTGTCGTACACAGTTACGGAAAATGTATCCGCCGAATACCTGCAGGCAAAGGCCATGATACTTAAAAAACTGCAACTGCTGGCAGGTGTGCGCATGGAACATACCTACCTGAAGTACACCATACAAATGGACCCTAGTAACTTCACCGGGCAGAACGGCACATTCAATTATAGCGATCTGTTACCGGGCATCCATTTTAAATATGGCCTGAACGACAAGACGAATCTCCGCCTTTCTTATTATGGCTCTATAACCAGGCCCTCATTCTTTGAACTGGTACCCTATACCTTCATAGGAGAGAACCTTACCGAGATAGGCAACTATTACCTCAGCCATTCCACTGCAAAGAATTTTGATTTCAGGTATGAGTACTTCCCGAAAGGGCTTGATGAACTGCTCGTAGGCGCTTTCTACAAAAAGATAGACAATGCCATAGAATATGCTTTCATACACATAGGCAGCGGCGCTTCACAAGGTGCATTGCAACCTCAGAACCTGGATAAACCTGTAACCAATTTTGGCGTAGAGGTGCAGGCTGTGAAATATTTCCATTCGTTCGGTATCTCAGCCAATTATACTTATACCAACTCCTCCGTTGAATCTGAAAAGAAATCGCGCATAAGGAAACCGGACAATACAGGCGATACCGTGCTGTATGTGACCCAAAAACGTCCTTTGCAGGGTCAGGCTGCCCACATCGCCAACCTGTCATTGATCTATAAAAACCCCAAACTGGGCATGGACGCGCACCTTACATGGGTATACACAGGCAGGCACATTGCCTTCATATCCAACTACATTGATCTTGACTACTGGCAGAAAGGAACATCATTCTTTGACCTTTCACTTGAAAAACGCGTAGCAAAACACTTCTCTGTATACGCCAAGGTCAATAACCTGTTCAACACATCTGTCGTCATCGAGCTACCCTATCCAAAGGACCAGTTTGTAAGTAAAGACCAAACCTACCAGCTCCCCTACCAAACCTTATCGAAAAACCTGCTGGTAAAACAGGACAGCTATGGAAGGAATTATCTTATTGGAGTACGATATAAAATTGATTAACACCGCTTAATTATAACATCTAAATACAAAATAAATGAAACAACTACACTTCGCCTTACTAACAATTGCCACCGGCGCACTGTTGGTAACTTCATGCAAAAAGAAATCGTCAGACAATGCAACGATCTCTACGCCACCGTTCCAGATAGGTCAGCCGGTTAGTGACTCGCAACCGCTTTGCGGCGCCATCAACGGTACCATGGAGACTGGGAAAACTTACACCATCAGCTGCGACGTTACCGTAAATGCGGGCGACACACTGCTGATACAACCCGGCGTAAGGATCAATATGGCGCCTGCAGCTACTATCGTAGTAAAAGGCACCCTGCTTTCTCTGGGCACAAAAGATCAGCCGAATTGGATAACTGTTGACGGCGTTGCCAAAACAGACGTTCCAAACCAGGACCCCAGTTCAGACCCTGCCTATGCAGGCAAATGGACCGGCATCAACTGTGATACATCATGTAAACTGCTGGTAATAAAATGGACACACATTGAATATGCCGGCGGTATATTTGCTACAGCACCCCTGCCAGGCATCTCAACAGGTGACGGCTCATACGTGATCTGGTTCCAGAACTCAAACGGAACTTTGGTACTTGAAGATTCATGGATATATGGCAGCCAGGACGATGCTATACGTATAGCAGGTGGCAAATTCAGCATCATGCGTAACACCATCGAGAAGTCAGGCTTTACCGGTGGTGACGTATTCAATGCCAAACACGGTTCTGTTGGCGATATGGCCTACAACTTATTCGTTGGCTGCGCTACAAATGGCACAAAAGCATCGGATAAAGGTTCTAACGATGGCCCCCAGACCAACGTAAACATGTACAACAACACCTACATCAACTGTGGCTGGCGCAGGTCTGAAAGCGGCCGTGGCGGTTGCATCAACTACGAAGAAGGTGCAAAAGGCTATGCTTATAACAACCTCGTAGTGAATTGCAAATATGGTCTTCGTATCGTTAACAATCCTTCTGCCGACACCGCTAACATGCACTATGGCAATACCTTCAACTACGGCGACTCACTGGACATCGTGAACCAGTTCTACCCGCTCGGTTACATCACAAAACCGCAGTCAACCGATATACCTGCGCCTTCAACTTTCCTCCCTCCAAGCTATGCCCTGGGTGATCCTTATGATGGCTCTTCACTGCTGCACCAGAACAATCCTAAGTTTGTAAAATTCACATTGCCTTCTCCTTATGATGTAATGGGCGTATCTTTTACCAGTGGATATGACTTCCACCTGGCTACAGGCTCACCTGCATTAGGCAAAGGTTACACCAGCTTCAGCCCTGTATCTGCAGTTCCGGTTAGCACCAATTTCGGCGCTACCGAACTTACTGCTCCCGGCACCGATATCGGTTGCTACCAAGCTAGTGGTAATGGTAACCAACACTAAATCAATTCATCAAATGGCCGTGCAATAACCTGCACGGCCATTTTTTCATTTATGCCATATGAAACAATATTCTATCGTAAAAATAGCCCTGCTGGCAGCCCTGTTATCTTCCGGCATAGTTAAAACCAATGCCCAGACCGATACACTGAGGCTAATGTCATACAATGTATTGGACTATGGAGGTAACCCATCCTGCCAGGGCCCTGTGAACCAATACCATGCCTACCTGGAAACGATAGTAAGCTTTGCAAACCCTGATATACTGGGGTTGGTGAAGATGGGCTCCATACGCCTTGGGCCAAACGATTTTCATGGCACCGCCCCGATAGGATTTGCAGACTCTGTGTTACAGTTCGCCTTAAATGTCGCCTACCCCGACCGTTTTGCCTATTGCGACTACACCAACACTTCGCAGGCTGATAATATGTCAGTACTGTTTTACAACAAGCACAAACTTGGCTTCATCGGCATTACCTGCAACTATGCTAACATTACCGATTTCAACACTTACAAACTATACTATAAGGACCCTGCACTTGCTACCACACACGATACCACCTTTCTGTATATAGTCCTGAACCATACACAATCAGGCTCCTCCAACGAGCAGGTGCGCGGGGCACAGATAACCGGCGAAATGCAACAAATACAACAACACTTTTCTTTGTTGCCCAACATGGTAAACATGGGTGACTACAACACACGCTATACTAATGAAAGCTGTTACCAGGCTTTAGCCAACCCTGCGGATACCAACTTCCGCTTTTTCGACCCTCCTTTCAGTCTTGACAATTTGTACACCTACCCGGCCAACTGGGACAATAATGCTACACCCTATTCCACAAGCCTCACCACCTCTACCAGGCAAAGCGCTACCGTTCCCAACTCGTGCGGTACCAGCGGGGGGGCCAAATCATGGTACGACCATATCTTCTTATCGCCCTGGATAGCACACAATGCCAATTACATATCATACATACCCAATTCATACCGTACTATCGGGAACGACGGGCACAGGCTTGGCCGCTCGGTAAACGACAATTCACAGACCATGAACACATCTGCCCCGTCCAATGTGATCGAAGCCATTTTTCAGATGTCCAACAAATACCCGGTAATGGCCGACCTGCTGGTACAAAGCAACACTACCGGCACAAGCCCCACCGACCCTGAACTGCCTACCTATGTAACAAACCTGCGGCAAAACAACGGCATATATGTTGTTAACCCTGTTGAAGACAATATTACCATTCACTTTCCTTATGCCTATGTCAATAGTGGTATATCCATCGTATGCAGGGACATGGCAGGCCGCGTACTTATCAACGAAAAGCAAACAGTTGGCGCAGGAACAGCTGCATATCCCGCACAACTAAATCCAGGTTTGTACCTGTTACAGATCATGGACAGCGAGGGGCATTGTATGTATTATAATAAACTGCTAAAAAAATAAGAACCGACCAAAAGGCCGACCAATATTACCCGTATACCACCTCCAGAACTGTCACATTGTCACCACATATTGCGCGGCATAGTGTTTGACCTACTCCTTTACCTTTATACAAAGGAGGGCGCATGGAACTGGTAGAAAAGTGGACACATACAGAAGAGTTGCCGATGCATGGCCTTAGGTCCGAACAATACCTGGGTATTGTACAGCAGGCCATGCTGCAACGACAATGGCCGCTCACCAACCGTATTGCCGACAGCATTACCTGCCTTAGTATCAATGGGAACGAGCTTGGTGAGTATATTACGATCACGGCAGGCAAGGACAGCGCTCACCTTTCATCAAGACCTGCAAATGAGTATTATCATCACCGTGAGCTGGTATTGCAGAACATAACGGAGCTGAAAAGTAGCATCGAAAAACTGCTTGAAGAGACCCGTATTGCAGACCGCAACCTGCACCCCATGCACCGCGAGAAGCTGGGCGCTTTAGTACCCTCGAAAAGCTACCTCGTTACACCATTGCTGATGTATATTAACACAGCAGTACTCCTCCTCATGGTGCTGGTGGGCATATCCTTCCTGCACCCAACAGCACAGCAGCTTTATCTTTGGGGCGGCAACTTACGCGCAGCTACTATTCATGGCCAGTGGTGGCGGCTCATCACTTATATTTTCCTGCATGCGGGCATTCTGCACCTGGCCACCAATAGCTTTGGCCTGCTCTACATCGGCATGTTCCTTGAGCCCATGATCGGTAAGCTGCGTTTCGCAGCATCCTACCTGCTAACGGGCATAGGTGCAGGGTTACTGAGCATCATCATGCATGGCAATAGCGTGGGCGTAGGCGCATCAGGGGCCATATTCGGTATGTATGGTGTGTTCCTCTCCTTGCTCACCACGGGCTATCTTAAAAAGACCTACCGCAAGACCATGCTGCGCAGCATCCTCTTCTTCGTAGTGCTCAACCTCATGTATGGCTTGCAAGGCAACGTGGACAATGCAGCACATATCGGCGGGCTCATCAGTGGTTTTATAATAGGCAGAGCTTGGTATCCGGGATTGAGTAAATATGAGGATACTAAAAAGCAAGTGCGTACGACAGCACTGCTAACAGCAGGCACCATCGCGGTTTCTGCTTTTATCTTTTTGCTTTTGAGATAAAAGGTGGTCCGGCATCCTCAGGCCACAATAGGCTTGTCTACGCCTATTCATTTTCTTAAATTTGAATAATGTTATTCTATGGTCGCATATCGCCCAAACTACTGCCACTTGTTCCGGCCCTGTATTTTGCGCTTATAGGAAGCTATGATATCATAAGCGATGCACTGCAGCACAAGCTATCCACAGCCAGCTTTATTGTCAATGCACTGCTTATACTACCGCTTTTTTGGCGTCACAGGCTTGTGCATATCATATTTGGCATACTGTGCAGCTTATTCGCTTTGTACGGGTTCTTCGTCTTATTTGCCTGGTTCCTGGAATATCTTGATGGCGCGCAATTCCACAACCTATTCGACACTTTTATCATGGGGCCAATATTTTTTACCCTTACCTTGTTCTTCGGTTTGTCGTTGATATATTTAGGTATGAAACGTTTGCAGCGCCGGAACGCAGCACAGCCGCAGGCCTAAGCACCGCACTGGCATTGCTACCCCCAACTGGTTTAAGTTTGTTTAACTTAAATCTACAGGTAAAACCCAGGGCTGTGCCCGGCAGTACTTATTACAAAGCCCGATCAAGGAATCAGTCCATCCATCAACTACCTCTTCTCAAAGCCCATGCTGACTGTACCCTGCCCCGTCAATATTTTAAGCACGTAGTAGCCCGAACGAATAAGCGCACCCAGTTCGAATCTCCTGTTTATCTTGTTCGACCGTACTTGCAATATATCGCTATATACTATTCTGCCACTATTATCAATTACCTGCACCGGTAGCGCCTTTTCGCCGGTCCTTATGGTGCCGGTCACCGAGAATATGCCCTCATTGGCATTGGGGAATAGTTGCAGGTTTTCAACCACCGGCATTACTGTGCCAACACCCGTGGTGGCAGTTATTTTACGCACCCGGTTGTTACCTGCATCTGCAATGTAGATATCGCCGTTCTCCTCAACTTCGATAAGCGCGCAATATAGTTCTGCAGCAGTTGCCGGGCCGCCGTCGCCGCCACAGCCCATAACACCCGTTCCGGCTATTGTGAAGATTGAGTCACCGGTATTGACCTTCCGGATACGGAAGTGCCCGGCATCAACTATATACAAGTTACCGAAGGTATCCACGGCAACACCACAAGCATCGGCAAGCGATGCGTTAACCGCTAATACGCTGTCATGATCATATGCACCATTGCCATTTCCGGCCACTGTGTTTATTATTCCCGCTGTATCAATTTTACGGACCCGCCTGGTGCCGTTGTCACAGACAAATATGTTACCCCATCTGTCTGCTGCTATTCCGGTATTCCTGTCTAACAATGCGGAAGTCGCAGGCCCGCCATCACCGCTAAATCCCTGTACCATTGGTGTGCCAGCCACAGTATTGATAATGCCGGAGGTGTCAATTTTACGAATACACTGTGTCATTCGGTCAGACACATAAATGTTACCGGCATTGTCTAAAGCCAACCCGATAGGCTCATACAGTTCCGCACTGGTCGCAGCGCCGCCATCCCCGGAAAAGCCCGCTGTACCGGTACCGGCGATGGTGTGTATAATACCGGAGGCGTCTATCATTCGTATCCTCGAATTGTCCTTATCTGCGAGATAAAGGTTCCCGGCCCTATCTATGGCGAGAGATATTACCAACCCTATTTCAGCCGAGGTAGCGGCAATACCGTCCCCGTTATATCCCTGTACGCCCGTACCCGCTATAGTGCTTATAACCCCCGATGCATCTATTTTGCGTATACGAAAATTGATTTCGTCAGAGATATACAAGTTGCCATTCGTGTCCCGGACAACACATGCCGGCGCATTTAACTCTGCGGATAATGCCTGCCCCCCATCTCCGCTGAATCCGGCGGTCCCTACACCTGCTATTGTATTGATGATCTGTGCCTGCAGTGGGCCGTAGGCCACCCATATTGTAATTAATGTGCTGATCAGTTTTTTTAGCATAATACGGTTTTTGTTTTTTCTCCATTGTTGGTGTTCTTCACCTACAAAACACGGAGAAAGGAATCAACAAAAAAAAAACATTACCCCCAGTCAGCGACTACCTCTTCTCAAAGCCAATGCTGGCTGTGCCCTGCCCCGTCAATATTTTGAAAACGTAGTAGCCGGGTGGAATATTTCCAAGCTCAAAATGTTTATGTATCCGGCCAGCCTGCGTTTGTATCACATCACTGCACACCACCATTCCCCTTATATCCATTATCTGCACGGGCAGCGGTCTCGTAACGGGGCTTACCTCACCGGTCACCGTAAATGAACCATTATTTGCATTCGGGAAAAGCTCGAAATCATTATCTGTGCTCTTGAAATTACCTGTATGGAGTGCATTAAGAATGACACGGATACGGTTATTACCCACATCCGCAATATAGATGTCCCCATTGGCCAAAACCCTCATTTGCGCAGCAATGAGTTGGGCAGCAGTTGCGTTGCCACCATCCCCGCTAAAGCCGCTTGTGCCAACGCCCGCAATAGTGGAGATCAGTCCGGTATTATCTACCTTTCGAATCCTGTAATGTCCTGCATCTACAATAAAGAAGTTATTGTTTGTGTCAACAGCCACACCAACCGCGCCGGCAATAGAAGCGGTAGTAGCGGGGATCCCTCGCCATTGTAATTGTTAGTGCCGTTTCCTGCTACAGTATTGATAATGCCAGATGAATTGACCTCCCTGATCCTACTGTTATCATCTGCAATGAACAGGTTGCCAAACTTGTCGAACGCCATACCTCCCAACCTGCCAAATGTTGCTGATGTTGCGGGGCCACCATCCCCAGTATAACCTCCCACTCCGGTACCTGCATAGGTGGATATAACCCCCGCAGTATTTACCTTCCGAATGCTGTAATTATTATAGTCGGCAATGTAAAGATTGCCCGAGTCATCAAGGGTAACTGACACTGGGCTTGAAAGTTGGGCAGTGGTGGCAGGGCCTCCGTCGCCTGAATAACCTGCAGTACCGTCACCTGCTACTGTATAGATAACTCCGGCAGTATCTACCTTACGCACTCGGTTATTATCGGCATCGGCCAGGTAAAGATTACCAATGTTATCAACAGCTATCGACCATACATTATTTATTTCAGCCGAGGTCGCAATTATACCGTCACCGTTGTAGCCTGCAGCACCTGTTCCTGCAACTGTAGAGACGATACCTGCCCCATCTATTTTCCTAACGCGGTAGTTTAATCTGTCCGCGATATAAATAGCGCCGTTTGACCCTACAGCAACATCGGTAGGTGTATTGAATTCTGCCGAGGTGGCCGGGCCTCCGTCGCCACTGAAGCCTTGTGTACCGTTCCCGGCTATAGTATTAATGATTTGTGCGCGGGTAGCAGCGCCGGAAATGAATGCAACAAATAGGATAGCGAACAGTCTTTTAGGCATAATATAGGCTCAAATATTTGTCGTGTCAAAAGCTCTGATAGAGCTAAATTTTAAGGGTAGTTAAATCTACAATAAAAAAAGGATTACCTGTTGATATAAAGACGTAGTAAATACTGCTTATCCCGCTTGCTGTAACAAAAATGACAATAAAAAGACGAAGTGTATCGTAGGCAATCCATACACCACTGGTCTAGGCTTACCGCTTAGATCCACAATACGGCAAGCGTCACGCTTGCGCATAAAAAACGTAGCCCGGATTACATAACATTCAGAACAGGAAATAGAGCAGAAAAAGAGAGAAAATGAAAGCGGAGAAAGACCGAACGCGCTACGCTCTCTTTCTCCGCTCTCATTTTGTGCCCCAGGCGGGACTTGAACCCGCACTTGCATTGCTGCAAACAGGATTTTAAGTCCTGCGCGTCTACCAATTTCGCCACCAGGGCATTCCCAAGACTCTTCACCCCCGCACTGTTTCTCTGCACTTCATTCAACTCCCTCTCCACCCCGTGGAGAGGGTTGGGGTGAGGCCAAAAAAAATTCCAAACCTATTGGCCTGGAATCTCTTAGAGCGGAAGACGAGACTCGAACCCGCGACCCTCACCTTGGCAAGGTGATGCTCTACCAACTGAGCTACTTCCGCATATGTTTAAAGAACTTGTCTGCCGGCAGCAGACTTACCCGTTTTACCGGGTTTGGGAGTGCAAAGATAGGGGCGGGGGGCTAATATTACAAACTTATCCTCAAAAAAATATTTCTCTCAAATGTCTGTAAACTAATATTTAGCAGCCTATACATTACCTTTACCGCCTCCTTTTATGGCCAATAGCGCAGTCATATCCCTGGTCCGCAAAGACCTGCTCATCGAGTGGCGGCAAAAGCATACCCTCTTTGGCGTGTTACTGTATGTTGGCTCCACCGTATTCGTGGTGTACATGATGAGTGGCCAGCCCGAGGCCAAGACCTGGAATGCCCTCTTTTGGCTCACACAGCTTTTTGTATCGGTCAACTCGGTGGCCAAGAGCTTTTTGCAGGAGCACCCGCACCGTTTCCGTTATTACTTCACCCTGGTAAAGCCTTCCGGCTTCCTATTGGCCAAAATGATCTACAGCATCGTGCTGATGCTGCTGATGAGCCTGGTGAGCCTGTTCCTCTTCTCCGTATTGCTGGGCTGGCCCATCGAGCAGGGATTGCTCTTCGTACTCATTTCGTCGGTAGGCAGCATCAGCCTGTCCACGGTCTTTACCTTCCTTTCTGCCATTGCGGCAAGGGCACAGCAAAATTCTGCCCTGATGGCCATACTGGGCTTCCCCCTGGTTACCCCCATCCTCATGATGCTTAGCAACCTGGCCCTGAAGGCGCTGGCCCCTGTTTACCAGCCGGGCTGGTGGTCGCTGGCCTTGAGCCTGCTGGCACTCGATGCCCTTATCATTGTGCTGGGGCTCATATTATTCCCCTTTTTATGGCAGGAATAGTATATTTATCCTGTCCTGCCTGCCCTTTTTTATTTAAATAAATACAACATGAGACCATCCATACTACTGATATTGTGCTGCCTCTTTGTGAGCAGCACCTACGCACAGCAGCTTTCCGAAAATAATTACCGCATCTACTCCGTAAAGCAGGGTAAGGAAGTAACGCTCAAGGACATTGTAAATGACATGAGCAATTATGATGTGCTCTTCTTCGGCGAGGAGCATAACGACAGTGTTACCCACTATCTTGAGCAGACCACTTTCCGCATGTTGTACGATAAGTTTGGCGATAAGCTCACACTCTCTATGGAGATGTTCGACCGCGATGTGCAGCTTGTGATGAACGAATACCTCAGCGGCGCCATTCGCGAAAAGCACTTCACGAAAGATGCCCGTGTATGGAGCAATTACCACGACTACCGCCCGCTGGTGGAGTTTGTGAAGGATAAGAAGCTGGACCTGGTGTGCGCCAATGCCCCAAGCCGCTATACCAATATAGCAGGCCGCAAAGGGCAGGCCGCATTGAAAGAATTACCCAAACAATCGAAAGAATATTTCGCTCCCCTGCCCTACAAAGTAGCTACCGGCGCCTATTACAATAAGCTGATGGAGATGTCGGGCCATACCATGGCCCCCGCTACAGACAGCACGAAGGCCAAAGCGCCGCCTATGCCTATGGGTGGTTTCGACCTGCCAACTGCACAATCGTTATGGGACGCAACAATGGCCTATTCCATTTGCAGCTATTATAAGAAGCACAAAGACCACAAGATCATGCAGGTGAATGGCCGCTTTCACAGCGATGAAGGATTTGCCGTAGCCGGGCAACTTAAGAATTATAACAAGAAGATAAGCAGGCTCATCATATCCACCTCCAGCGATGATTACTTCCCGTATATACACTGGGATGACTACAAAAAGTATGGAGATTACATGATCATAACAGACCCTAAAGTGCCGCGCACCTATTCCTCACAATAGAGATACCTATCCACCGAACAGTCCCGACACTACCTCTACGTAGTTAGAACCTACAGGCACCTCTATATCGCCCAGGTGTATGATCTTATTACGTACTGCAGTTACCCTGCTGAATGGAATGATATAGGAACGGTGCACACGGACAAATTCATTTTCCGGCAGCTTCTCTGCCATAGCCTTCATGCTCATACGTGCTACTATGGGCTTTTGTTCCACCAGGTGTATCTTTAGGTAGTTATCCAGTCCCTCTATATATAGTATATCGGTAAAGGCTATCTTCATGATGCTGTAATCGGCACGTATATACAGGTATTGTTGCGATACACTGTCCCTGATGCTGAGGGCTGCGTGGTATTCATTGGCTTTATCCACCGCTTTCTTGAAGCGCTCATACTCGAAAGGCTTCAGCAGGTAATCTATAGCATTAAGGTTAAAGCCCTCCACCGCATACTCGCTGTAGGCCGTAGTGAAGATAGCCATGGTATCGGTAGGCAGTTGTTTATAAAGCTCTATACCCGTCATGGCCGGCATACGTATATCCAGGAACAGCAGGTCCACAGGGCTCTTCTGCAGGTATTTTATGGCCTCTTTGGTATCCGTAAAAGTGCGCTGCAGGCTCACTATGGCAGCACGTTCGCAAAACGCCCTGATCACATCAAGTGCCAGTGGTTCATCATCTATAGCTACTGCGGTTATCATTGAAGGTTAAGATACAAAGAAACGCTGAAATTTTTGGGATCATCTGTCACCGTTATGGCATGCCTGTGGTCGTACAGCAGCTTCAGGCGGTGCCTTGTGTTGGTGATACCCAGCCCCACACCCATATCCTTGTCTGGTTTCACGAACACTTTACTGTTCGATACCTGCAGCAACAGGTCGTCCTCACCAATATCTATGGCTATGATGATATCGGAATATTCTTCCGTGCTCACACCGTATTTGAAAGCATTCTCTATAAAAGGTATCAGGATGAAAGGGGCTATCTCCTGCTCCCTGTTCACCGTCTTCACTTCGTAACTGATGCGCACTTTATTGGTCATGCGCAGGCGCTGCAGCTCCACGTAGTTGGTAATGTAAGACATCTCCTTATCCAGAGATACCATGTCCTGATGCGCCTCACTGATGGTATAACGCATCATGCCCGACAGCTTTACGATGGCTTCCGCCGTATAGTCCGACTTCGTGATGGCCAGCGAATAGATACTGTTCAGTGTATTGAACAGGAAGTGCGGGTTGATCTGCGCCTTCAGGAACGATATCTCCGTGTTCAGCTTCTCTTCGCTCGTTATGCGCCACTGGTTATAAAAGCTCAACGCAAAGGAAAAGATGAAGGTGATGATGAACATGTACACATTGTAACCCGGCCCAAACACACCAAAGCCCGCCTTTGTACCATAGGGCGCGGTGGGCGCTGTCTGGTAGTTGATGAAGTAAAAGATACCACAGCATATCAACAGCGAGAGTACAAAGGATATGTACTGCTTGCCGAAGTAATACCGCAGGATGATGATGTAATAGTTATAGTAGAAGAAGCCTATCAGGAAGAGGCCGTTGAGCCAGCGGTAGGCATGCATCATATCCTGCAGCACATTGTTTGCTGGCACATCGGGCCGTACAGGTTTAAAGGCTGTAGGCAATGAGAGGAAAGCCGCCCATGCCAGCACGTGTATGATGATGATAAATACCCGCTTGCGCGTCATAAGAGAAGTAAATTAGCAGAAAGCAATGAATTATAAAAAGAAAAAGGCCATTTTGTGAACACAAAATGGCCATACCTGTACCTCTTACTTACACTATTGGAGAATACCCCTATACTCCATCTTTACCACCTTAAAAAAATCTTCACTTACTTCTTATTGCTTGAACAACTTTCGTTGTGTTGGCTTCTTACTCTTGTGCTCATCTCCTGAACACGATGTAAATTTGGTAATAGTTCAGCGCGCCTGCAAATAATTGAGGAGTATGGCAAAAAAACTGTGGAGTTTAGAATAAAGTTGAGGAGTATGCGGCAAATGTTGGGGAGTATTAAAAATACCACACGCTAAAACAATGTGTTTTCATAATACATAAAGCGCTGAGATCCGTAATCACAACAAAATGTTAAAGCGAATTACAGCAGCCTTTACTATAGCTATATAAACAGGTACATCAGTCGCAGGGTGAAGTATTTATTATACTGTTGATTACTTCGTCCCAGATTGGCATCTACCTTGGAGCGAATCGTTAGCAAGGAATATTGGAACCGTAAATTTAGAAATATGCCGTGCCAGAGGTGTAAATTGCCAGACAATACCATATTTATGTCCATTTTCTTCATAGGGTAATCGTACTGATTGTAAGGTGGATTCAAAGGAACGTCAGTAGTAAATTTCTCCGTACTGCTGACTAATTGAGAATAGGAAAACCCACCTCCAAAATGGCTTTTACGCTTGTCAAAATAATTAATCAGGATTGGTACTTCAGCGTAATTCAAATTAAGGCGATAATTATTCATTGTAACCGATTGCTTAATGCTTGATCCATCAATATTAGCTAATAACCCTGTAGGTAAATTACCTTTTGCGCCTTTTTGAGAGAATAGAATTTCCATACTTGCTGCAAGGTGGTCTGCAAGCCGGGCATAGGCGATACCGCCTACATTCACACCCACTTTATGATAGCCGCGGAAGTCATCGCCATCCACCTGGGTAAAATTAGCACCTGCCAGCACCCCCGCATAGAAGGTGCGCTCATCCTCTACATACCAGGTTTCCTGTGCCTTTACCACATTGCCTTTCACCATTAAAACAAGGGCAAACAGGATAAGTGCGCTGAATTGTCTAATTTTAGCCATCGAAATGTCGTTGCAAATGAGCTTCAAATATACGCCAAACACGCTGAAAAAACTGGAACAACTCTATGAAGAGGCGCGTTACATCATACGCTATGAGAAAGGTAATTTCAACTCCGGCTACTGTATACTGGAAGACAGGCGCGTGGCCGTTATCAATAAATTCCTGGGTATAGAGGGGCGCATCAATGTGCTGCTGGAGATATTGCCTACCATAACGGTGAACGAAGAAGAACTGAGCACCGAGATGCAGAAATGGTACCGCCAGCTACTGGAGCAACCCATAACGGGCACCAATGAGAGTAGCAGCGATAACAACAGCACCCAAACACAAATAGACCTGTAGGGTGAAAGTCACATTCCTTGGCACAGGCACATCACAGGGCGTACCTTTCATAGGTTGCCACTGCCCCGTATGTACATCGCCCGACAGCCACGATAAGCGCCTGCGCTCATCGGTATGGGTGGAGACAAGGGAGGCCGGCATCGTGATAGATACCGGGCCCGACTTCCGCTACCAGGCGCTGAGGGCGGGTATCAACCGGCTCGACGCCGTAGTATTCACCCACGGGCACAAAGACCACACTGCGGGCCTGGACGATGTGCGGGCCTATAACTACCACCAGCAGCGTGCTATGGAGGTGTATGCCTCGCTGCCCACACAGGAGGTGCTACGCCGCGAGTTTTCCTACGTGTTTGCCGATAACCCCTACCCCGGCATACCGCAGCTCAACCTGCATACTATAGACGGCAGCCCTTTTGCCATCAAGGGCCTGCAGCTGATCCCCATACGTACCCTGCACTATAAAATGGAGGTCTTCGGCTTCCGCATCGGCGACTTTACTTACATTACCGATGCCAATTATATATCGCCACAGGAGCTGGACAAAGCGCGGGGCAGCAAGGTATTTGTGCTCAATGCCCTGAGGCATAAGGAGCATATATCGCACTATACCCTGTCTGAGGCGGTAGAGATAGCCCGCGAGGTGAGGGCCAAGCATACCTATTTCACCCATATAAGCCACCAGCTTGGCCTGCACGAGGAGGTGAACGCCCAACTGCCTGAAGGTATGCAACTGGCCTACGATGGCCTTAGCTTACACCTCTGAGGCCTGTCTTTTATTAATGATTCTTAATTAACTTTACCCCATACAATACAATATTTGCAATGAAGAAACTTATAGCGAGCCTTATATTGGCCACTGCCGTTTTTACCGCCCATGCCCAGTACGAGAACACGAAAATAAAGGTAGGCCAGCAGGCCCCCGAACTGGAAATGCAGGATACCAGCGGCAAGACCGTGAAGCTGAGCGAACTGATGAAAGGCCATATAGTACTGGTGGACTTCTGGGCCTCCTGGTGCCACCCCTGCCGCATGGCCAACCCGCGCGTGGTAGAGCTATACAACCACTACAAGGATAAGAAATTCAAAGGGGCCAAGAAAGGCTTTACCATAGTAAGTGTATCGCTGGACCAGCAGAAGGGCGCCTGGCTAAAGGCGATACAGCAGGATGGCCTGGTATGGTCCGACCATATCAGCGACCTCGCCGGCTGGCGCTCCAAGGCTGCCAGTGTGTATGGGGTGGAGTTCATCCCGCAGTCGATGCTGGTAGGGCCCGATGGCAAAGTGATCGGTAAATATACAGCGCCGGAAGGCGCCGAGGCCGATCTGCAGAAGAGGTTGAAGTAATTGCTTTTCTTTTCAACAACATCCGCAGGATACTTGTTTTTTCCGGAGTGTATCAAAAGCTTCCTTCGTTTCTTTTACCAGCCAATAGAGGAAAAGCAGGCCTGCAATGTGCTCTGCCCACCACCAATGGAACAGGTAGTTGAGCACAAGGCCCAGCAATACTGTACCGGCCATGTATGCACATACTATGGAACAAGCTGCATCTCCCGTAAGAGCCTTACTGTTTATTTCCTGCGCTATGCGTTTCTTTTGCCCGGCAAGCCAGGGCATCCCTACTACGGCAGCAAGCGATATAAGGATGCCTGTAGGTGAGTGCCCAGGCAGTATGTGTGCATACAGGCCGTAAAGAGAAGTGGCCAAAACATACAGGCACAGCAGCCCAAGCGCCAAAGCCACTACCCATCTTGCAAACCGCTCTGCCCTGGCTGTGGCAGGTGCATCGTTGCTCACAGCCTCCTTGGATAAACGCCAAAGCAGCACCCCGGCGGTTATTAATTCTATCACACTGTCGATACCGAAGGCTGTAAGCAAAGCACTGCAAGCAGCTATACCTGCCGCGATGGACACGGTGGCCTCTACCAGCATCCATATGATGCTGAGCAATTCTATCCGGATACCTTTTGCCAGTGCTCCACTCATTTTTACAAATGTACGAAGGGGCTGCTTGTCCCCGGGAAACTGCCTTGCCCTCTGAGGTATATTAAAACGGGACCGTATCTTTGACCTCCAAAGCTTTAGTACCCAAGGACGATGTGAATAACAGCCCCCTATTATTTTTTTCGCCATAATGTCACATTTGCACATTATCGTATTATTTTCCTTACCTTTGCAGTCCTTAAAATTTCACAGCATGGCCAAATCCATGCACAAAGGCAAAACACAATGAGAAAAGATATTCATCCCAAGAGCTACCGTTTAGTGGTGTTCAAAGACATGTCGAACGAGTATGCTTTCCTGAGCCGCAGCACTGCGCCTACCAAGGAAACCATAGTATGGGAAGACGGTAACGAATACCCACTGGTAAAGGTGGAAATTTCGCACATGTCGCACCCCTTCTATACCGGCAAGTCGATGTTCGTAGATACTGCGGGCCGTATCGAGAAGTTCAAACAACGTTACGCAAAGAAGAAATAAGCTTCTTTTACAATATTTTGCATAAAGCATTAAAAATCCCGACTTTTGTCGGGATTTTTGACTGTATAGCAACAGGACAGAATATAGTGGTACTGCGATAAAACGCAAGCAAACTACATGAATTACATCCTTTTCAGCGACCATACACGCCACCAACTCCTGCCTTTCACCCATACCAGGCCTGTAGCCGATATACGCTGCGGCATACTGACGATGCGTGAGCGCTGGGAGCATTACCTGCAGGCAGGTACATCTACCCTCACCCGCGGCTACCTCCAGGCGGTATTCCCCCTCGCAGTGAGCGATGATAACCTGCTCATAGATGGTGGCCTGTTCGCCACAGCCGAGCTGACGGAAGCGATACTGAAACTGGAACCGGGGCAGAAACTGCTGCAGGGCGAACGCCTGCTGGCGGCCCGCACCAGCCACAGCGACCTTGACATTGACGACCTGCTACCCCACAACTTTGACGAAATAGCCTACAAAGGCCCGGTGCACAAGCTGGAGCATGTATGGGACATATTCAGCAAGAATGATATGGCGCTACGCAGTGATTTTGACTTGCTGAAAGAGCGGGGTGCAGGGAGCAGAATGCAATTTGAGGGGGTGACCGTATTAGGAAATGATCTTTATGCGGAAGAAGGTGCGGAGATAGGGGCCGGCAGCGTGATCAATACCAAAGAGGGCCCTGTTTATATAGGCAAGAATGCCAAACTGCTGGAAGGCAGCCTGGTACATGGCCCTCTGGCCCTCTGCGAGGGCAGCGTGGTGAAAATGGGGGCCAAGATATACGGCGCCACTACCATAGGCCCGGGCTGCAAGGTGGGCGGCGAACTGAACAATGTGGTATTCTTTGCCAACAGCAACAAGGCACACGATGGCTACCTGGGCAATGCGGTGATAGGCGAATGGTGCAACCTTGGGGCAGACACCAACTGCTCTAACCTGAAGAACAATTACGACGAGGTGAAGATATGGGACGAACATAATAAGAAGTCGGTAGCAACGGGCCTCACCTTCTGCGGCCTGCTGATGGGCGACCATTCGAAGTGCGGTATCAATACTATGTTCAACACAGGTACAGTGGCAGGCGTGAGCTGCAATATATTCGGCGCGGGCTTCCAGGAGAAGTTCATACCCAGCTTTTGCTGGGGCGGGCCCGAGGGCATCACTACCTATGCGCTGGACCGCGCCATAGAGACCGCCAACCGCATGATGGGCAGGCGGGGCAGGAAACTAAGCGTGGCAGAAGAAGAAATGCTGCGCCATATATTTGAACAAACAACGGAACAAAGAAACTGGTTCGCAAAAAGCTAAATAAGCAATGAGAAAGAAAATAGTAGCCGGCAACTGGAAGATGAACCTTAACCTGCAGGAAGGCAAAAGCCTTGTGGAAGGGATACTGGCCGGGCTGCCCATGCTGAACGAAAGCAAAGAGGTGGTATTATGCCCCCCTTTCATACACCTGGGACAAACAGCCACACAACTGGACGAATACGAACATATATACCTCGGCGCACAGAACTGCTCCTCGGAAGCATCGGGTGCTTATACAGGCGAGGTATCGGCTGCTATGCTGCAAAGCGTGGGTGCACAGTATGTGATCATAGGCCACTCAGAGCGCAGGGAATACTTCAATGAAGATGATGCACTGCTGGCCCGCAAGGTGGAACAGGCACTGGCTACGGATATGATGGTGATCTTTTGCTGTGGCGAATCGCTGGAGATACGCGATGCCAATGCACAGAACGAATGGGTGGAAAAGCAACTGAAATCGGCGCTCTTTCACCTGGGCGACCTGCTGATGCAACGCATCGTAATAGCCTACGAACCGATATGGGCCATAGGAACGGGCCGCACCGCCACAGCAGCACAGGCACAGGAGATGCATGCGCATATACGCAATGTAGTAGCCCGGCAATATAACCCGGTACTGGCCAATAATATGACCATACTATATGGCGGCAGTGCCAAGCCTTCGAACGCAGCTGAGCTTTTTGCCTGTCCCGATGTGGACGGTGGCCTGATAGGCGGCGCCTCGCTAAAGGCTGAGGATTTTCTCGGTATCATCAATGCGATGATGGCCTCGTAATTTTTTGCGTAAAATTTTGAGGGGAAAGAAAGACATTGTATCTTTGCAATCCCAAAGGAAAAATGGCGCGTTGGTCAATCGGCTAAGACGCCTCCCTTTCACGGAGGAATGACGGGTTCGACTCCCGTACGTGCTACGAAAAGTCAGGGTAATTACGCCCTGGCTTTTTTCTTTTTCAACTATTCCCCCTTATCGTGTTGGCTTACCGTTACGCTTTTTGTTATGGAAGAACATCAGGTAAAAGATGAACACGATGACCAAAAATACGACTGCAAATACTGAGAAAAACATAAGCTCTATTTTTCTCAATAATTCCAAAATACTATGCCATTAGTCCAGCCCGATTGCTTAACTTAGTGATATACATGAAGAAATACTTTTTCATAGCGGGATTGATCTTCCTGGCAGCCTGTAGCGGCAATAACAACAAACAGGAGACCGGTAATGCGGACAGTACCGAAGAGCAGGGTGTGGCTTATGATATAACACCTGTGTGGAGCTATACCTACGACTCGGCAACCGGGGCCATAAACATGAAGAAACTCAGGGAACTGAACAAGGAAGAAACAAGCGCCCCTACCCTTGTGACGATACTGAACACTACCTGGCCCGACATACAACTACAGTTGCTGAAAACATCGCAGGATACGCTGTATGTTTCCATCCCGCAAAGTGAAACGCTGACCCAACAAATGGGATCTACCGGGGCCACACAGTATATGGCCATAGCCACTTATACACTCACCGAGGCGCAGGGCATACAATATGTGAATTTCGACTTCACAGAAGGCGACCATGCCGAACCCGGCACTTATAGCAGGACCGATTTCAGTAAAGGCTTTTAGCTAATTTAGCCCCTCGGTATGCCAATATTTTAATAAATTACACTTTGCACCTGTTCCAATTAATATAAAACATGAAGAACAACTACTTATCCCGCGCTTTTTTGCCTGTATTGCTGATGCTGTGCCTATACAGCAACCGGGGCAATGCACAAGCTTACTGGACGCAACAATACAACAGCCTGCCCGTACTATATGATGTCACTGGTATACTGGGCTACGGCCCCAACATACTGCTGGGTGGCAAGCCTTATTACACTCATACTTATTCCACAGCATTCCAGGCCTCTCCCAGTGTGCATAAGATATACCGCTTCATCAAAGCATACGGCATGCTGGTGGGCGTGGGTGATTCAGCCTTATTCACGAGCAGCGACGACGGCGTGACCTGGGACAGCACCAACATGAGCTACCCTGTGTATCATATTAGCTCCGATGCGCGGATATCGGTGGATGGAGATACGCTATATGCATGGGACCCTAACAATATGGGCTTCGGCAATGACGTACTTAAATCGTCGGATACGGGCAAGACATGGATATCGAGTGGCTACCAGCAGCCTGATGGTTATGCCTTCCTGGTGCATAATGGTGTGGCCTATGCCAGCTATCTTGCCGGGCTGCAATACTCAACCGACCAGGGCAGCAACTGGCAATATGTGACCACTATAGGCACTACGATCAATGACATAAAACTCTTCAACGACACGGTGTATGCCGCCACCAGCATGGGCGTGTACAAGAATATGGGGAGCCCGCAGACATGGACAGGCACACTGATGTATAATGCACTGAGCCTTTGCGATGCAGGCGCTACGCTGCTTTGCGGCACACAGGAGAATGGTTTCTGGCAGTCGGACCCGACAGGTATCTATTGGTTCTCCAAAAGCGACGACCTGCCTTATACCGGTAGCGGTGTACTAAAACCGCTGAGCGAGGTAGGCTACAATGACTATTACGTACTGGCCAATGTACGTTTTGACACAACAGGCGTGGTGCATTACCTGTACACCATGCCGATAATTGCGCTCAGCACCGGCAATGTACCTACCCTTACAGATGTACAAGTGTACCCCAGCCCTGCCAAAGGGGTACTGTACATCAATACGGGAAATGCCCTGAACGGAAAAGTCAAAGTAAGCCTGATGGATATACAAGGGCGTATATTAAGAAAAGAACAGTATAGTGATATGCAGGTATTGCCGCTGCAACTGGATAATATACCTCCGGGCATGTATATTGTTAATATTGACGACGGTCATAGTTCTACGTCAAGAAAGGTTAGTATCTTTGACTAATTAACCGGCTACGAATAAAAAAGTTATAATTACCGGTTTTTATTTATTACTTTGCCATACTTGAAAATTCCCGCAGGCCGGAAAGTTTCCTCCTGATCTCACCAGGTACATATTTTTTTAACAAATAAAAGAGCTATTGTGCAGCAAATCGCGAGAAAGAATTATGTGAAGTTCGCCCCAAAGGGCGAGGACAGCTTCTACGATACCCTGAAGTACCGGGTCGAGCAATATTTTAAGACCCATGATATAGCCGAACATGGCAATGCTGCCATGTATATCAAAACGGCTTCTATGCTGGCGCTGTATTTTGTGCCCTACCTGTTCATCGTTACAGGCCTGGCTTCTTTCAATACATGGCTCTTCATGGGGCTGTGGCTGGTAATGGGCCTGGGCATTGTAGGCATAGGCACTGGAGTGATGCATGACTCGAACCACGGCTCTTACTCTACCAATAAAACGCTCAATACCCTCTTGGGCAATGTGCTGAACCTGCTGGGCGGTTATGCGCTCAACTGGCGCATACAGCATAATATATTGCACCATACTTATACCAACCTGCACGGGCTGGACGAGGATATAGATGCCGGCCTGATGATACGCATGTCGCCGCAGAAACCTTACTATAAATTTCATCGCTACCAACATATCTATGCCTGGCTGCTGTACCCGATCATGAACCTGTTCTGGATAACCGTAAAGGATTTTCGGCAGTTGGGTCGCTATGACAAACAAGGCCTGCTGCGCAACCAAAAAGTTACCTTGCGCAAAGCGGCAACCGAATTAGCCATTTACAAGGTCGTTTATGTAGCCTACATGATCGTACTGCCTATAGCCTTCTCCGGCATGCCCTGGTATACCGTAGTGGCAGGCTTTGTGGCCATGCACCTGGTTGCAGGTTTCTCACTGGCTGCCATTTTCCAGCCGGCACATGTTATGGAGACCTCAGATTTTGCCGTACCTAATGAACAGCGCAAGATGGAAAATGCCTGGGCCGTACACCAGGTACTGAACACTACCGATTTTTGCCCCAAGAGCAGGATCACTTCATGGTTCATGGGCGGTCTTAATTACCAGATAGAGCACCATCTCTTCCCCCAGATATGTCATATACATTATCCTAAAATAGCCCCAATAGTAAGAGAAACCATATTGGAATACGGGCTGCCCTACAATGTAGTGCCCACCTTCGTGGGTGCACTGATAGAACATGGCAGGATGCTGAAGATACTGGGGCAGAAACCCGTGCCCGTAATGGCAAATAATACCAGTGTACCTCCTGTTGCTGAATTAGCAGAGGCAGAATACTAACAACATTCCCAGATCGTATCGAGGAACCAATGCCTGCCGTCGTAAAGATGCTTTACCGGCCTGAACCCTGATGCCTGCGCCAGCTCATCGGTTTGTGCCACCGTATATTTCTGCGATATCTCTGTGTGTATAGGCTCCCCTTCTTCAAAGTCGAAACATTCGGTATCCCCCACGCATACACGTTGGGCAGCAAGGCTTACCAGGTAGCTTTTACAGGTACCTGTCCCGGGGTCGTACACAGGATAATGTTCAAACTTAGACAGGTCGAAGTCGGCCCCCAGTTCATCGTTCATCCTGCGCAGCAGGTTAAGGTTGAAGCGTTTGGTGATACCTCCTTTATCGTTATATGCTGCCAGGATGGTACGCGGATCTTTCTTCAGGTCAAAACCAATGAAAAGCAGGTCCCCTGTATTCAGCAGGCTACGCAATTGCCTGCAAAAAGCATTCACCGCATTGAGAGGTATATTACCGATATTGGAGCCCAGGAACAATACGACCTTCCTTTTACCCGATGTATTGCCCAACTGCTCCAGCATTTCGAAGTATTCCCCGTTCAGGCCTTTCACTTTCAGGCCGGGTAATGCCCCGGGCAATTTATCTTCGAGTTGTTTTATGACATTGGATGAAATATCTATAGGGTAATAAGTAAAGTTCACTTTATCCTCCACGAGGCTGCGCAGCAGGTGTATGGATTTGGTAGCGTCACCCGCCCCAAGTTCCACCAACTCCAGTTCATCGCCGTGTTGCCGGAATAGTTTGCTTATTGCCCCGGACTGCTGAGCGAATATTTCCATCTCACAGCGTGTCGGATAGTATTCAGGGCAGGCCATTATTTCTGTGAACAGCTTGTCGCCCTCTTTATCGTAAAAGTACTTGGAGTCTAAATATTTCGTATCCGCACTAAGTCCTTTGATGACATCGCGATAAAACTTATTCATGGTGTGGTTTTATTTTGCAAGCCTGAGGCCGGTATATTGCCAGCGCAGCTGCGGGTGAAAAAAGTTCCTGTAGGTATTGCGGCTATGGCCCTGCGGTGTTACTTCAGATGCCCCCCGGAGCACCATCTGGTTGATCATGAATTTACCATTGTACTCTCCTATGGCGCCTTCCGCTTTTTTAAAACCGGGGTAAGGCAGGTATGCACTATCCGTCCACTCCCAGCGGCTACCCCACTCGAAATGTTCGGAAGCGGCCTCCCATTCAAATTCTGTCGGCAGCCTCAGCCCCTTCCATGATGCGAAGGCCGCAGCCTCATAAAAACTCACATGACATACCGGCTCATTTACCTCAACGGGCCTCAGACCCTGCATCGTATAATGATGCCAGCGACCATCCAGCAAATGCCAATACATGGGCGACTGTACATTATTGTTCTTTACCCAGTCCCAGCCTTCGGAATGCCAATGCCTGAAGTCTTTATAACCTCCGTCCTGCATAAACTCCATGAACTCTTTATTGGTCACTAAGGCCGAGCAGATATTAAAATCCTGCAGGTACACCTTGTGACGCCCCAACTCGTTATCAAAACAAAAATTATCCCCTTCATGACCTATCTCATAGATATCTGCGGGCATGTCTATCCATTCCGCCTTTTCCTGCGCGGCCGATACTATGGGTGCATTTTTATCGTAGGCAGGCAGCAAAGGATTATGCCCCAATATGTATTTAATGTCTGTACAAAGCAATTCCTGGTGCTGCTGTTCGTGGTTCAGTCCAAGGGTCACGAGTTCTGTTAACTCTTTGGACGGCTCCCCTGAAAGTAAGGGCTCCATTGCCCCGTTCACATGTTTACGATACCTGTACACATCTTCAACACCCGGCCTGCTTAGGTTGCCCCTGTCGGTACGCACCACGCGGGCGCCTACGGTCTCGTAATAGCTATTGAAAACAAAATTGTAATCGGGATCAAACTCCACATAACCCGTGACATTGGGCTTGAGTATGAATGTCTCGAAGAACCAGGTAGTATGCCCCAGGTGCCATTTGGGCGGGCTCACATCCACTACCGGCTGAACTACATAATCTTCTGTCTGCAAAGGCTTGCAGATATCTTCCGTTTGCTGTCTTACTGCCTTAAATTTTTCTAATATTCCCATAAGCTAATCATTATCAATATACGTCTTTAAATCGGATATAGTTTTGAGCTGCAGGGCTTTGGCTTGCTGCCTGCGCATCATCAGGGCATAGGTGTTATTAAAACCAATTGGTTTTAACCATTTTATATCATACCGCTTTTTAAAATTATCCCGAACGTAGCGATACACTGCATCTTTATCGGTTATCAGTTCATTAATTGTATCTGCCGATGGCTGCAGCATCACCAGTAATCCCGTCCCGGTATATTCCGGGTACATATCTATCTGCCCATTCGTCATCGCATCGAAACATATCTTCGTTCCCCCCAGTCCTGTTTTAGTCTCCACATCCAGGTCAGTATAGCCTTTTATCAGCATACTGTACATGTTGCTGAGTATGTATTGCTCATCGAATATCTTGGAGCCTATCCTTATTATCCCTTTATGCCCGTTTCGCGGTGTCTTCCACAGGCCTTGTGCTACCAAAAAGTCTTTCGCAACCTTTTCCGGCGATTGGTGCAGGCAATCCGCGCGGTAGTTAAGCCCGGTCATCACCGAATCGTTGATCCTTCCTGCCAGCATATCCAGTGTACCTTCCAGTTCAGGATATTGTTGCAATACCTCTTCGCGCACTATAGGCGCAGCATAGTACGGTGGAAATATGTTTTTGTCGTCCTGCAGGCCCACAAGGTCGTACGCTTTCAGCCTGCCATCGGTACTGTAACCGCTAATGACATCAAGCCTCTTTTCGTAAGCTGCCTTGTACATTACCGCATCGCTGATGACCACGGTACGGATATGCATATGATATTTTTGCTTCAAGCCCAGGTAACCATCGCTACGCCCCATGAACTCGGGCGTGAAGCCCGCACGTATCCTGCCTTCATATGCTGCCGGCAGCAGGTAAAAAGAGGATAGTAATAACCCCAAAACCGGCAACAGGAGCATTACAAACTTTACCTTCTTTATGTTGATATGCTGCAACCGCGATAAAAGAAAATCAAAAAAGATGGCGAGCATAGCTGCTGGTATGGCACCTGCCAATATCATGTTGGTATTGTTGAGCGAAATACCGCCGAATATAAACTCGCCCAATCCGCCCGCTGCTATATATGCGGCCAATGTAGCCACCCCTACATTGATAACCGTTGCCGTGCGGATACCTGCCAGTATTACCGGCATAGCCAGGGGAAGCTCTACTTTGAATAAAGACTGCCTGCTATTCATGCCCATGCCTCGCGCCGCTTCCGTAACAGAGGCATCCACACCTGTAATGCCTGTATAAGTATTGCGGACTATGGGGAGCAGCGCGTACAGGAACAATGCGGCAATAGCAGGCTTTGCACCGATACCCAGCAAGGGAATCATAAAACCAAGCAAAGCGATACCGGGTATGGTCTGCAAGATGCCAACGAAACCCAGTACCGGTCCTGAGAATCTCTTACGCCGAGCAATAAAAATGCCTAACGGCAAACCTATCAGTACAGCCATCAACAGCGAGATGAACGTTAGCCCAATATGCGCAACCGTCTGCTCCAGCAACTTATCGCGCTGCTGTACCACAAAATCCCATAGGCTTTGATTCCCGTTCATACCTCTTTTGCCGTATACTCGCTGAATAGCCTGAGCAGTTCGTTGTTACGTACACTTTTTATAGTACCGGAGTTTTTATCCAAAATGTTTAGCTGCATTATATTGTTGCCGCTCATATATTCCATCGCGTCCCATACACTATCTTCCGATAGCAGGTCTTGCGCATCCCCTAAGGCATCACCAAGCTTGTTCCAGATGTCTTTCAGTTTTACCGTCTTCAATGCCGACTGCAAATAGTGGCCGGAGAAAAAAGCACGTACAAAATCGTTTGCAGGCCGGAAGAGCAGATCAGCAGCAGGGCCCTGTTGCTGTATCCTGCCGCTATCGAGCAGGCAGATACGGTCGCCAATGTCAAAAGCTTCATCCACATCGTGCGTTACCATCACGATGGTCTTACTTCTGTACTCATCCAGTTGTCTTAACTCGTCGATGACACTGCGCCGCGTTACCGGGTCCAGTGCACCGAACGGCTCATCCATCAACAGTATCGGGGGATCGGCCGCCAGGGCGCGGGCAATGTTGACCCGCTGTTGCTGCCCCCCGCTGAGTTGAGCAGGATAATAATGATAATATTCCTGCGGCAGGTGCAGCTTCTCCAGCAGCTCACAACAGCGCTCCTTTATTTTTTGCTTGTCCCAGCCCAGCAGGTTCGGTACCACCGCGATATTCTCCGCTACCGTGTAATGGGGGAAAAGACTATTGTGCTGCAAAACAAAACCTATACCCTTGCGTAAGGTCTCCGCAGGCACCGCAGCTGTATCATGACCGTTTATCGTGATCTTGCCTGCGGAAGGCTCTATCAGACGGTTAAGCATTTTCAGCGTGGTCGTCTTACCACAGCCACTGGTACCCAGCAATATGAACTTCTCCCCCTCTGCTATAGTGAAAGAAATATCATCCACCGCAGGGGTAGTACCATACTTTTTGCTGAGGTGTCTTACCGCTATCAAAGCAAGTCTTGTTTATGGATAAGTCAGGGTGTTACCTTAACGCCCTTCCAGAATGCTATATGATCTTCAATATTCTTTGCTGCTTCTTTCGTTTCGGGGTAATACCATGCGGCATCTTTATTTTCCTTACCGCCAACATCCAGGGTATAATAGGAGGCTGTACCCTTCCAGGGACAAATAGTATGGGTATCGGATGGCCGGAGGTATTCGGTATTTACCGCCTCACGGGGGAAATAATGATTATGCTCTACCACTATCGTCCGGTCGCTTTCGGCTATTACATGGTCGTTCCAAATTGCTTTCATGGTATTATCTTGTTCTAACTAATATAAAAAAATTATTCCAAGTTCACCGCCGGCCCTTGAAATGTTACCCTGATTATTTAAAAGTCTTTATTTTTAGCGCCCGTACAAGAAGGCTGCTTATATTCGTGCCTCGTATTCACGGTTTATTCGAAATAATTAAAAACTTTTTCTTTCATGGCAAAAATCAAAGTTGCAAATCCTGTTGTAGAACTGGATGGTGATGAAATGACACGCATCATCTGGCAATTCATCAAAGACAAACTTATACTTCCGTATGTAGATGTTGACATAAAATATTTCGACCTCGGTATAGAACATCGTGATGCTACCAACGACCAGGTGACCGTAGATGCTGCTAATGCCATCAAACAATATGGCGTAGGCATCAAATGCGCTACCATCACACCCGACGAAGCGAGGGTAGAGGAATTCAAACTGAAGCAAATGTGGAAGAGCCCTAATGGTACCATCCGTAATATACTGGACGGCACCGTGTTCCGCGAGCCCATCGTGATCAATAACATCCCCCGCCTGGTACCGAACTGGACAGCGCCTATATGCATTGGCCGTCATGCTTTCGGCGATCAGTACCGCGCTACAGATTTCGTGACCAAAGGTAAGGGTAAGCTCACCATAAAATTTGAAGGCGAAAATGGCGAAGTAATAGAACATGAAGTGTACAACTTCAAAGGCGATGGCGTAGCGCTGGCCATGTACAACACCGATGAGTCTATCATGGGTTTTGCACGCGCCTGCTTCAATACCGCCCTGCAAAAAGGCTGGCCTTTATATCTCTCTACCAAGAACACCATCCTGAAAAAATACGACGGCCGCTTCAAAGACATCTTCGAGAATATATACCAAACAGAGTTCAAAGCAGACTTTGAGCAAGCAGGCATCACCTACGAACATCGCCTGATAGACGATATGGTGGCCAGCGCCCTGAAGTGGCATGGCAACTTCGTATGGGCCTGCAAGAACTATGATGGCGATGTGCAGAGCGACACCGTAGCCCAGGGATTTGGCTCACTCGGCCTGATGACCTCAACACTCATCACCCCCGACGGCCAAACTATGGAGGCCGAGGCCGCTCACGGCACAGTGACACGACACTACCGCGAGCACCAGAAAGGCAGGCCCACATCCACCAACCCCATAGCTTCCATCTTTGCCTGGACAAGAGGCCTGATGTTTCGCGGCAAGCTGGACAACAACCCCGCACTCGTAAACTTCTGCGAAGCCCTCGAACAGGTATGTATCGAAACCGTAGAAAGCGGCAAGATGACCAAAGACCTTGCGGTGTGCATACATGGCAACAAAGTGGAACATGGTACACATTACCTCTACACCGAGGAGTTCCTAGATGCACTGGACGAGAATCTGAAGAAAAAGATAGCGTAGCCTATTTATAGAATTGACTAGTCCTAAAAAAGGTTGACTGGTTTTAAAATTAAGAAAGCATCGGCA